>CAYFNC010000016.1:0-71224 GCA_964344345.1 uncultured Hyphomicrobiales bacterium
GGGCGGCGATCGGCTCTGGGGCCGGCGGCGGCGCGGGTTGGGGAACGACGGGCTCCGGGCTGGGCGGCGGCGCGGTCGCGGCGGCGGGCGGAGGGGCGGCTTCCGGCATCGGCGGCGGCGGCGCGGCTTGCGCCGGGAAAGGGTCCGCCATCGGCGGAGGGGGCGGCGGAGGCGGAGGAGGCGCGTAAGCGGCTTGATCCATCGGTGGCGGCGGTGGAGGCGGCGGCGCTTGCGGGTGGATCGGTTGTTGCGGCGGCGGGGCCGCCTGGGGCGTGGGCGCGCCCTGGTCGAACGACGGGAACTGGGAGCTGATGTTCTGCATGGTGGCCGCGGCGCGCTGCAGCGCCTCGGCCGCGCTGGCCTCGGCCTGGGCGGCGGCGGCCAGGTCCGCCGGCGACTGGGGCTGGTGGACCGGCTGGGGAACGAAGGATTCCGCCGGCGGCGCCTGTGGCGCGCCGCCCCAATCCTGTTGGCCCACCTGCATGGGGCGGGGCGGCGCCATGGGCGCGCCCGGGGCGGGCGGCCCCATTTCCTCCAGATTCCACGCGGCGGCGGCCGGGGCCTGGGGCGGCCCCTTTTCCCCGCCGACCATCAGGGCGGCGGCGCGCGTCACCGATGGCGCGGCGTCCGGGGCGCCGTCCTCCTTGCGCCCGGACCTGGGCTTCACCGAGCCGACGTTGGCGCTGATCTTCTTTTTCGGCGGAGCTTTCTTGTCCGTCTCCGGTTTGGTCTTCTTGTCCGCCTTTTCCTCTTTCTTTTCCTCTTCGTCCGGCTTCTCGGCCTCCTCCTCCTCGGCCTCGGCTTGCTTCTTGGGCCTGTCGAAGGCGTTCAGGTCGAGCCCGTCGTCGCCGATTTCCGGGACGCCGTCCTCGCGGCCCGCGCCCAGGAAGGCGGGACGGGGGATGTCGGCGTTCTCGAAGTCGGCGTGCATCTCCTTCCAGCGTTCGTCGAGCACCTTTTTCAGCACGGTCTTGAGCTGGGAGCCCTCCACCGGCTTGAGCACGAAGCCCTTGGCCCCGGCCTCGCGCGCCTCGGGCACGCGGGCCAGGTGGCCGTGGTCGGTCAGAAGGACGAAGATCACGTCCTTGTTGGGGCAGTCCGGCATCTTGTCGCGGATCAGGCGCACCAACTTGATCCCGTCCACGGGCTCGCTGTCGATGTCGCAGATCACCACGTCCATGGAGACTTCCATCAAGACCTGCACAGCCTCGCGGGCGTTGTTGACCTCGATGAGGTCGTCGCAGTTCCAACTCCGCAAAATGGTGCGGAGCTGGTGCACCAAGCCGACGCGTTGGGCGTTGTCGACGAGGAGGTAGCGTTGTTGGGCGATCGAGATTCCGGTGCTCATGGAACGACTGCAATCCATCGGGGCCGCCGCCAGGATAACCCCGCTTTCCGTCAAATGCATCTTTCAGGGAAAATATAATGCAGACGCGCCGACTTGGCACGCCCGCATGTCGTTTCAGGGATATTAGGCGGTATTAGGAGGCCTGCTCCCTCGGCGCGCCGAGGGCGGTGAACGCGCGCCGGGCCAAGGGCCAGAGCGCGAACGCGACCAAGGGCGCCGCCGAGCCGATTTCGACCCATCGGGGCATGGCGTGGCCGACGTTCGCCGCCGCGCCCGCGATGTCGAGCCCCATCACGGCGACGATGGCGTCCACGGCGAAGCCCGCGGCCAAGGCGCTTGCGCAGATGCCGACGAGGTAGATGGCCGCCGCCGCCCCGCCCAGCTCTTTCCGGGTCACGGCGATGGTGGCGATGTTGGTGGCGGGCCCGGCGAGCAGGAACACCATCACGGTCCCGGGCGAAACCCCGGCGGCCAGAAGCCCGGCGGCCAGCGGCGTCGACGCCGTGGCGCAGATGTACATGGGCACGCCCACCGCCAGCATGGCCAGCATGGCGGGAAGCCCGCTGCCCCATTCGGCCAGGGCCTGGGGCGGGATGAAGGTGGCCATGACGCCCGCCAGCAGAAGGCCCACGCCGAGCCAAATGGCCACGTCGCCCAGGATGTCCGTCATCGCGTAACGCAACCCGCCGATGGTTCGTTCAAGAATGGATGGCTTGGACGGTTCCTGGATCACGACGGGGGAGGAGGAGCCGCAGCATCCCGACGCGCACGCGCTCGGCGCCGGTTCGGAACGGACTTCGGCGACGGTTTCCTCGCGCGGCAGCAGCGCCACCATCAAGCCTGTGGCGATCGCGCCCGCGACCGCCGCCACGGGTCTCGCCACGGCCATGAAGGGGCCGAGCAACGCGTAGGAGATGGAAACCGAGTCCACCCCGGTTTCAGGCGTCGCGATCATGAAGGACACGGTGGCCTCCCTGGACGCGCCCGCGCGGCGGAGCCCCATGGCGGCGGGCAGAACACCGCACGAGCACAAGGGCAGCGGCGCGCCCACGAGAGCCGCCCGGACGGCGGGCCCCGCGCCCCGACCGCCGAGCCAGGACTTGAGCTTCTCCTCGGGAACCCAGGCCTTGACCAACCCTGCTGCGACTAGGCCGAACAACAGCCACGGCGCGGCTTCCAGGAACAGATGCAGGGTGTTTTCCAGGATCAGCATGTCCTTGGGTCCTTTTGGGTCCGGAACGCGTCGTGATATGCTTACAAGTTAAAGCCGCTTTAGGTTCAAGGAAAAAATGATGCGGGACTACTCCATTGGCGGGCTGGCCCGGGAGGCGGGCTGCAAGGCGCAGACGATCCGCTATTACGAGACAATCGGCCTGATGCCGGAGCCGCCGAGGACGTCGGGGAATCGGCGCGTTTACGGCGAGGCGCACCTGGAGCGGTTGAAGTTCATCCGGCTCGGGCGCGAGTTCGGGTTTTCGCTCGACGCCATTCGCGATCTTCTTGGAATGGCCGACAATCCCGACCTTCCCTGCTGCGGCGCCGACGAAATCGCCAGGGCGCAACTGGACGAGGTGGAGAAGCGTATCCGCCACCTGGAATCCCTTCGCGGCGAACTGGTCCGCATGATCGAGTCGTGCCGGGGCGGCAAGGCCGCCACCTGCCGCGTCATCGAGGCGCTGGCCAATCCGGACGATTAGCCCGGTCTTGCGCGGAATCACCCATTCCCCCATAATCAAGGGGCTTTTGCGGGAGGAGGAGTAAAAGAACATGCCCTCCGTCTCTGACGCCGATTTCAAATGCGACTTCATTCCGGTCATCGACGCCATGACCGGGGAAACGATGGCCTATTACTGCCGTCCCAGCGGGCCCGGCGCCGACGGCGCCGCTCTTTCCGACGAGGCGTTCCTGGCGAGCGGGAGCAAAGAGGACCAGAGCCTGGACGCCGCGCCCGCCATCACCAACATGCGGCTCACCCTGGACGCCGCGTTCCAGAAGGCGCGCGAACTCGCGGGCGGGGGCGCGGGACTGATCGCGCCGATCAACGGCCAAGGGCTCGCCAACGAAACCATGGCCAACATCTTCACCAGCGTCTGCCAGGAGAACGGCAAGGACGCGGTCGGCGACATCGTGTTCGAGGTCACCAACGCTTCCGACCAGGCGACCATGGATTTCCTGGACGAACTGGCGGTGGTCATGTTCCCGTTCTGCAAGGCCTACACGGCCCGGGTGCCGTTGGACGTCCCGGACGTCAAGGTGTACTGCACCTGCAACTACGCGGGCGTCGCCATCGATCTTGAAAACAAACCCTGGACCGGGGAAGAGGTCGGCGACCGCTTGGCCGCCCTGGTCCAGATGGCCGAGGGCGCCAACCTGAAGGCCCACGTCCACGGGATCGGAACCGAGGAGGTGCTGTCGATCGCCCAGGCCGCCGGCGCCCACCTGATCGACGGGGACGCGGTCTCCGCCGGCTAATCCCAACCTGCATTGATTGAAAGCGTCCGGCTCGCGGCCAAGTCGCGTTGGCGGGCGCGAAGGCGCGCGCTTTGGATCGCGTCTTCGGGCTTCAGTCTCGCGCGAAGGCGCGCGCACGCCCGGACCGCGTCCAGGGCCATGCGCTGATGGAACAGGGCCGCGCCCCGCGAGCGGGGCCCGCCGGATAGCGCGGCCTTGCGCGCGGCGGCGGGGGGCGGCCCGTCCCAGCGGAGATGAAGCGCGTCCAGCGCGCGGAACGGCGCGACGGGTTTGTTATCCATGGCGGATATAGGAAAGAAATCTTACAAAATTGTCAAGCCGGAATCAGCGCTTGAACTCCAGGCCTTCCTGCTTGTCCACGTGGAACCCCTGGAACAGGTTGATGCCCACGTCGAGCCCGATCTCGACCGCCTGCTGGTCGTCGACCCGCGACAGCACGAAGGTGACGCCCTTGTCCTGCATGTGCTTGATGTAGGCTTTTTTCTTGGGAAGGATTTTTTCCGCTTCCGGATTCCAGAAGATTTTCGCCAAGCGGCTGCTGAGCATCTGGATGTTCACGACGCCCAGGCTTTCGGGCATGATCGCGTCGATGGCGATGGTGGCGCCCTTTTCCGTGATCAGGCGGGCGCCGATCTCGAACTTTTCGAAATTGTTCAGCACGTCGCCTTGGCGCAGCTCGAACACGAAGTTCTTCATGTCGGCGCCGTTGCCGCCTTCGAGAAAGCGCTCGAACGCGCGGGTGAACATGGTGTCCACGTTGATGTTGATGGAGCTGCGGCGCCTGGGGCTCGCGATGTGCTTGAAGGCGTCGAGGAAAATGCGGTCCAACAGCAAGGTGAGCTGGTTGAACAGGTTGCCGCCGCCGCGAAGGTCCACGCCCTCCAACGGCCCCTTGCACAATCGCCCCATGCCGACGTAGTGCTCGTAAAAGATCGGAGACCACTTTCCGCTGGCGTAGTGCGCGATCGGCTGCCATTCGATGAACCGGTCGGCGAAGGTCTGCCCGCCGAAGGTGGCGTGGTAGCCCTCCACCTTCAGGATGTCGCTTTCCTTGAGCTTCCGAAGGCCCGGCGCCTCGTCCTTCTTTTCGGCAGGAGCGTCCTTGGCCTCGACGTAGCGGTTGACCAGCAGGATGGCGCTGTTGAGCTTGGTGCGCAGGTCGATGAGCCGGATGAGGCGAGACGGGTCGCTGGTGGCGAAGCTTTCGGGGAAATGCTCCCGGATCAGCTTCAACAGGCCGAGGCGCAGGTCGGCGATGGTGCCGACCTCGGAATACTCGGTGACGTTCAGCATCACGGCGGTGTCGGTGTGGGCGAGCTGGAACAGGCGTCCCTTCTGCCGGTCGGCGAACACGCTCATGAATTTGCGGTAATCGACCCACATGTCCTTGGACACGTCTTCGGGCGAGAACGGGGGCAGGGAGACCAGAAACAGATGGGTGAGGCCGAGCTTCTTGGTGCTGGCGAATTGCCGCAAGGCGCCAAGCAGCATATCCGCCGATGGGAATACCTGTTGCTGGGTCGTTTCGGCCTTCTCAGACATGTGCGTCCAGTCTTTTCACCACCCAATTCCCCCTATTGGATGGATTGTCATGGTCTACGTTCAATCCCCGGTGACACCCTTGCTTCAGGCCGGTTCAAGCGGTTGGCGAACGGCTCGGCTAATATAGCTCCCTTCGCGCCCTCTGACAGCAGGCAATGCCTTTCGGTTCGCGTCGCTACCAGAATGGTACGAAAAGCGATAGAAAATCAAGGCTTGCGCCAAATCGTCAGGCGTCCGGGTCAAGCGGCTCGGGCGTGTCCGCCTCGGGGTCGGGCAGCTCCAGCGCGGGCTGGACGTCTTCGGCCTCCGATTCGTCGGCCTGGACGCGGTAGACATCGATGGCCGGACGGGCGTCGAGCAGGCCCGCGGCCTTGAGCTCGCTCAACCCCGGCAGGTCGCGGAGCGTCTCCAGCCCGAAATGGTCGAGGAACCCGTCGGTGGTCCCCCACATCAAGGGCCGCCCCGGGGTCTTGCGGCGCCCGCGCGGCTTGATCCACCCGGCCTCGAACAGGACGTCCAGCGTGCCCTTGGAAAGGCCGACGCCCCGGATCTCCTCGATCTCGCCCCGGGTGACCGGTTGGTGGTAGGCGATGATGGCCAGCGTCTCGATGGCGGCGCGGGACAGGCGGCGCGACACCTCGCTCTCCACATGCAGCCGGGTCCCGAGGTCCGGCGCGGTGCGGAACGCCCAGGACTTGCCCGACTTGACCAGGTTGACCCCTCGCTTGGCGTAGTCCTTTCGCAGCCCGGACAGCAGGGCCTTCAGGTCGGCGCCGTCGGGCAGGGCCTGGGCCAGCGCGCGTTCCGGGACCGGTTCCTTGGCCGAGAACAGGACGGCTTCCAACAGCCGCTTGTGGTCGGTCTTGCTCATTGACCGCTCCGCTCCCCCGGGCGGATGCTGATGGGGCCGTAGGCGCCGTCCTGGCGCAGGCTGATCTCGCCCTCGCGGACCATCTCCAGGCTGGCGGCGAAGGTGGACGCGACCGCCGAGCGGAACGGAAGCCCCTTTTGCAGGTCCTCGGGCAGGAACCGCCAAAGATCGACCCAATCGGGAACATGGCCCACCAGGCGTCGCAGGCGCAGCAGCGCGTCCTCGACCGCGTACAGGTTGAAGGGCTCGATCTGAAGCGGGCGGTGGCCGTCGAGCTTCTTTCTATGGTCGGCGTAGGCCTTCAACAGGTCGTAGAGGCTCACCTGCCAGACCGACCGGGGCTGGGCTTCGTGCTCGTCGCCCTCGCCCCGATGATGGAAATCGCGCCCGAGCCTGGGCCGGTCCATTAGTTTGGCGCCGGCGTCCTGCATGGCTTCGAGCCGTTGCAGCTGGAACTGCAGGGCGGCGGCGAGCTCCTCGCCCGTCGGCTCGTCTCCCGCGCTGAGGTCGGGCAGCAGCAGGCGGGACTTCAGGTAGGCCAGCCAGGCCGCCATGACCAGATAGTCGGCGGCGAGCTCCAGGTTGTAACGCCGGGCCTCGGCGACGAAGGCCAGGTACTGGTCGGCGAGCTGCAGGATCGAGACGTGGATCAAATCCACCTTCTGCTCGCGCGCCAGCGTCAGCAGGACGTCGATGGGCCCCTCGAACCCGTCGATATCGACGACGAAGCCGGGGCCGTCGTTTTCGACCCGGCGTTCCAGCACGTCCTCGAAGTCGTCCGCCATCAGAACGCCCCCCACGGCGGCGCGATCGGAAGCCCCAGCCCGAACAGGATCAGGTCGTTCAGATGCAGCGCCGGCAACAGGATCAGCCAATAGGACAAGGTCACCGTCACCCCGAGCTTGCCCGCCAGCCACGGCAGAAGGAAGAACAGGCCGATGATGATGAAAAAGCCCGCCTTCTCCAGCCGCGCCAACGGCAAGGCCAAACGGCGCGGCAACAGGCCCACCGCCACCCGGCCGCCGTCCAGCGGCGGGATCGGCAGCATGTTGAACACCGCGAGGATGCAGTTGAGGAAGATGGAGTTCCTGAGGTTGGTCTCCACCAATTCCCCGAAGCCCGGCGATAACAGCGGCATGGCCAGGATCGCGATCGCCGACGCCACGGCCAGAAGCACGTTGGTGCCGGGGCCCGCGGCGGCGACCAGGATCATGTCCCGGCGCGGGCGGCGCAAGCGCATGAAATTCACCGGCACCGGCTTGGCGAACCCGAACACCATCTTGCCGCCGGTGAACGCGACCAGCATGGCGGGAAGAAGGATCGTGCCCACGGGGTCGATATGCCGGATGGGGTTGAAGGTGACCCGCTTCAGCCGAAAGGCGGTGTCGTCGCCCAGCTTCCACGCCGCCCAGCCGTGGGCGGCCTCGTGCAAGGTGATGGCCATCAGGATGGGAACGGACCAGAACGCCAGGAACCTGAGAACGATGTCGCCGTCGATCATGCCGTCTCCATCAGCGCGTCCAGGCGCGCAAGGGCCGCCCCGACGTCGAGGGGCTCGACGTTCGCGCGCATGGCCTCGCCGCGCTCGAACCGGTCCCAGGCCTTGTCCGTCATCGGGGCCGCGCCCTTGGCCGAGGCGACCATCTCCCCCATGTCGCCGTTGCAGTGCAGGACCACGTCGCATCCGGCCTCCAACGACTTGGACGCCCGCTCCTCGAACGGGCCCGTCAGCGCGCGCATGGACAGATCGTCCGTCAGCAGCAACCCGTCGAAACCGATATGGTCCCGGATCACGCCGTTCACCACCGCGTCCGACGTGGTCGCGGGCCGGTCGGGGTCGATGGCCTTGTAGACCACGTGCGCCGTCATGCCCCAGGGCGCGTCGGCGAGCGCGGCGAAGGGCGGGAAGTCGACGGCCCGCAGGTCCTCGATTGACGCATCAACCCTCGGCAGCGCCTTGTGGCTGTCCTCGGTTGCTCGGCCGTGGCCGGGGATGTGCTTGATCACCGGGCAGACCCCGCCCGCGAGCAGGCCCTCGCACGCGGCGCGGCCGAGGATCGCGGACTGGTCCGGCGTCGATCCGGCGGCGCGGTCGCCGATGATGGGGTCCGCGTCCCTTTGCGGGATGTCGAGGACGGGCAGGCAGTCCACGGAGATTCCAAGCGCCGCCAGCTCGTGGGCGATCAGCCGCGCGTTCAGGCGCGCGGCCTCGATCCCGGCGTCCGGAGACACGTCGTGAAGTTCGGCGAAGCGGATGGGCGGGGGCGCGGCGCGCCAATGGGGTGGTTTCAGCCGCGCGACCCGGCCGCCTTCCTGGTCGATCAGCACGGGCGCGTTCGCGCGTCCGACCGCGTCGCGAAATTCGGCGACCAGAGCCGTCACCTGGTCCGGGTCCTCGCAGTTGCGGGCGAACAGGATGAAACCGAGGGGGTCGGCGTCGCGCAGGAACGCGCGCTCCTCGGCCAGGAGCCGAGGTCCCGCGCATCCAGCAATCAACGCCAGGGGCCGTTTCGCCACGCCCGCTACCTTCCGGGTCCGACGACCAGACAGCCCATGCCGCGCCGTTTCAACTTGGCGCAGAGCGCCTTGGCGGCCGCGGCGCTTTGAATCGGCCCGGCGCGCAGGCGGTAGAACACGCCCCGCGCCCCCAGGTCCGCGCGCCGAACGTCGGACGACAGCCCGCCCAGAAGGTCGCCGTGGATCTTCTTGAAGTTCTTCCAGGCCTTTCCCGCGCTGGCCTTGGACCGGGTGGCGAGAAGCTGGACCTTGTAGCGGCCGCCCATGGTTTTCTTCTTCGGTTTCGGCGCGGGCGGCGACGCGGCCTTGGCGGTCTCGACCGGTTTCTCGGCCTTTTTCGCGGGCTCGGGCTTTTTCAGCTCGGCCTTGGGTTCCTCGGCCTTCTTTTCCGGCTCGGGCTTGGGCTCTTCGGCCTTCTTTTCCGGTTCCGGCTTGGGCTCATCCGCCTTCTTTTCCGGCTCGGGCGCGGCTGGGGCCTCGGGCGCGGGCTGGGCCGCGGCCCTCAACTCCTCCTCGAGTTTTTCGTCCACGAGCTCCTCGGTCTCGCGGGGAAGCAAGGGCAGCGGGCCTTCCTGCTCCACCTTGGCCACGGGGACCGGCGGCGGGGGGGGCTGCGTGTTGGTCTTGTTCGCGGGCGGCATGGCGCGGCCCGGCGGCTTGGGGCCGATGGGGCCGGGGGTCGCCTTGGGCTTGGCCTGTTGTTCGGGCTCGGGCTCCGGCGCGGGTTGGGCTGGTTCCGGGGGCAAGGGCTCCTCGCCGACGCTTTCCTCGGGCGCGATCAGGTGGCGCTCCCCGGGCGCGGGGCGGACCTTGGCCGGGCGCAGCTCCGCCTCGATCAGGGGGAGCGCGCGCTTCTTCGGCGGGGGCGGTTGCCCGCCCATGTAGATCCACGCGGCGCCGAGGCCGCCCACGGTGGCGACGAGCAAGAACAGCAACAGGAACCACTTCCCGCCGCCCCCTTTCTTCTTCGGGGCTTTTCTGCTGACGAAGTCGTGGGAGACGACGGGCTCAAGGTCCTCGAGCTCGATATGGCCGAGTTCGCGAAGGTCGTCCTCGAACTCCTCGTCCTCGTACTCCTCGTCGTCGTACTCTTCGTCCTCGTATTCGTCGTCTTCGTATTCTTCTTCTTCGACAACGGGCTTGCGCCGCCTGGCCATCACCGCAACTCCTCGACCGGCCTGACGCCCATCACCGCCAATCCCGAAGCGATCACGGACGCCATCCCCCGCACCAGAGCCAGCCTCGCCAGGGTCATCGGACGGTCGTCCTCGTTGATGAACCGGAGGCTGGCGTCGTCCTTGCCCTTGTTCCACAACCCATGGAACGCGGCCGCCACGTCGCCGAGGTAATAGGCCACCCGGTGCGGTTCGTGCGCCAGGGCGGCGGTTTCCACCGTGCGCGGCCAATTGGCCAGGACCTTGATCAAACCAAGCTCGGACGTATCGGTCAAGCGGTGGAGTTCCGCATTGGCGAGGGATTCGTCGTCAAGCTCGGATTCGCTGAAGACTTCGGCGGCGTGACGCTGCACCGAACACGCCCGGGCGTGGGCGTACTGGACGTAGAAAACCGGGTTTTCGCGCGACTCCTCGGTGACTTTGGCCAGATCGAAGTCCAGGTGCTGGTCGTTCTTGCGGGTCAGCATGATGAAGCGCACCACGTCCTTGCCCACCCGGTCGATGACCTCGCGCAACGTGACGAAGGTTCCGGCGCGCTTGGACATCTTCACCGGCTCGCCCCCGTCCATCAGGTTCACCATCTGGCACAGCTTGACGTCGAGCGCGTCCTTCTCGCCGGTCAGCGCCCGGACGGCGGCGGCCATGCGCTTGACATAGCCCCCGTGGTCCGCGCCCCAGACGTCGATCAGGGTCGCGAAGCCCCGCGCGTGCTTGTCGCGGTGGTAGGCCATGTCGGTGGCGAAGTAGGTCCAGGACCCGTCGGACTTTTGGACCGGCCGGTCCACGTCGTCGCCGTATTCGGACGCCTTGAACAGGGTCTGGGGCCGGGGCTCCCAGTCGTCGGGCTTCTTGCCCTTGGGGGGCTCCAAGACGCCGGTGTAGATCAGTCCCCGCGCCTCCAGGTCCGCGAGCGCCTGGTCCACCGCGCCCGCCCGGACCAGTTCGCGCTCGGACGTGAACAGGTCGAATTGGATGCCGAGCGCGGCCAGGTCGTCGCGGATCAGGTCCATCATGGCGGCGACGGCGAAATCGCGGAGCGGCTCCATCCACGCGCCCTCTTCCGCGTCCCGCCATTGTTCGCCGTCGCGCTCGGCCAGCGCGCGCCCGGCGTCGATCAGGTATTCGCCGGGATAGAGGCCTTCGGGGATTTCGCCGATGTCCTCGCCCAGCGCCTGGCGGTAGCGCATGTGGAGGGAGCGCGCCAGGGTCTCCACCTGCGCGCCCGCGTCGTTGACGTAGTATTCCCGCGCAACGTCGAAGCCAGCCTTGGCCAAAAGCCCCGCCAGCGCGTCGCCCACCACCGCGCCGCGCCCGTGGCCCACGTGCATGGGGCCGGTGGGATTGGCGGAGACGTACTCCACGTTCACCTTTCCGCCAGCGCCCATGGCGGAGTCGCCGTAGGCGGGACCGGCGCGGACGATTTCGGCCAGCCGCTCGGCCCAGAAGGATTCGCCGAGCCGGATATTGATGAAGCCCGGGCCCGCGATGTCGCAGGACGCGACGTCGTCCAGCGCCTCGAGCCCCGCCGCGATCTTTTCCGCCAGATCGCGAGGCTTGGACTTGGCGGCCTTGGCCAGCACCATGGCGGCGTTGGTGGCGATGTCGCCGTGGGACGGGTCGCGGGGCGGGTCCACGGAAATGCGCGACGTATCGATCTCGGGGCCGAGGGCGTCCTCGACGATCCGCGCCACGTGATCCCGGAAGTGCTGGAACAGGTTCATTGGGTCCTCGCCTGAAGATCGAAAAGCTGGCGGTGCTCGTCCTGCGCGAAGCGGTCGGTCATGCCCGCGATGAAATCGCAGACCAGCCGCGCCGCCTGCTCGCTTCCGGGCTTCCCCGCCCGCTCGCGCCAGTCGGTGGGCAGGCATCCCGGCTCGTCGGCCAGAAGCCGGAACAGGTCCTTGACCACGCGCCGCCCCTTGGACGTCATGCGGTTGAGCTTGTAATGCCGGTACATGTTCTTGAAAAGAAAATCCTTGAGCCCCTTGTCGTGCTCTTTCATCTCGTCGGAGAACCCGGCGACGGGACGGCCCAGCATGCGGACGTCGGCGGCGGTTTCGGGCTTGGCGTCGGCGATGCGCCGTCGGGTCTCGTCGATCAGGTCGTTGACCATGTGGCCGATCATGCGGCGCACGGCCTCGTGGATCAGGCGGGATTCGTCGATGCCGGGGTGCTCGTCCAACACGGCGCGGAACACGGGTCCCGCCAAGGGCACGTCCATCAGGTCGCCGACGCTGAACAGTCCGGCGCGAAGCCCGTCGTCGATGTCGTGGTTGTTGTAGGCGATGTCGTCGGACAGCGCCGCGATCTGCGCCTCGGCCGAGGCGTAGGTGTCCAGCTCCAGATCGTGGCGGGCGTCGTACTCGGCGATGCCGCGGGGCAGCGGGTCGTTCCTGTCCGCGCCCACCAGGGGGCCGTTGTGCTTGATCACGCCCTCCAGCGTCTCCCAGGTCAGGTTCAGGCCGTCGAACTGGGCGTAGCGTTTTTCCAGCGCGGTCACCACGCGGAGCGACTGGGCGTTGTGGTCGAAGCCGCCGTGGGGCGCCATCATTTCCTGCAGCGCGTCCTCGCCCGCGTGGCCGAACGGCGGGTGGCCCAGGTCGTGGGCGAGCGCCAAGGCTTCCGCCAGATCGTCGTTCAGGCCGAGAAAGCGGCAGACCGAACGCGCGATCTGCGCCACCTCCAAGGAATGGGTCAGCCGGGTGCGGAAGAAGTCGCCCTCGTGGTTGACGAACACCTGGGTCTTGTACTGTAGGCGGCGGAAGGCCTCGGAATGGATGATGCGGTCGCGGTCGCGCTGAAAGCAGTTCCGCGTCGCGCTTTCGGGCTCGGGATGCAGGCGCCCCCGGCTGGCGTCGGCGCGACACGCGTGGGGGGCGGGTTTCAGGGGGTCCGTCATGAACGGAAAAGTACCCGCAGCGGGGCGGGGAGGCAACACGTTCGGAGGATCAAGGAAAAGGCGTCAGCCGCCGTTCTTGTTCTTGGTCAGCGCCTTGGCGGCGGCGGTGCACGAGATGTCCATCAGGATCACCGACCCGGCGGCGGCCACGGCCACGACGGCCAGAACGCCGAGGGGAGCGCCGAGGGCGCCGGCGGCGGCGTGCAGAACCCCGGTCTTCGCGGAACCGGCCACGGCGGCCTTGGTCGCGCCCAAGGTCTTGCCGATGACGACTTCGATATCACCCATGCCAGCCTCTAGGAAGTCCCCCCAGGAATCTCGGCGATAGCCTTACACGCCGAAGCAATACGGTCAAGGTCAATTATACAATGAAATCAAGCGCGACGAAGTTGCAAATGAGTTGCAGTCACGAGGGGCGCGGCCGGGCTTTTTTATTTGCCGCGACTTGCCCTCGCCATTTCCCGGCGCGGTGCTGTTTCCCCCATCCGGAATCCGCCCCGATTCCCCACGCGTCCTTGCAATTGAAGGAAAAAAGGGTAATCGTGCAACCGGCTTAAAAGCGAACGGGGGGCTCCTCGCCCAATATGACGCCTGAAATTTGCAGGGAATGCCGAACCCAGGCTGCGTGGATGGACATCTACGTCAGCTTGGCCGAGGCCGTGTTCAAGAGCGTGCTGGGTTTCATGACCGGCAGCATGGCGCTGCACGCCCACGGCCTGCACTCCCTCGCCGACTTCCTGACCAAGAGCATTACATTGGTCAGCGTCAAGATCTCATCCTGGGCTCCGACCGAGAAATTTCCCTACGGATACGGCAAGGTGCAGTTCCTGTCGTCGGCCTTCATCGGCGCCAGCCTGCTGATCGGGTCCTCGGTGTTCCTTTACGAGAACATCCGCCACATCAACGAGGGCCTGGTGGAGGCGCCGGAGATCTGGGCGCTCGCGGGCGCGCTGCTCGCCGCCGGCGCCAGCGAGCTGATGCACCGCTACCTCGGTTGCGTCGCCGAACACAACAACAGCCCGGCCATCCGCGCCGCCGCCTGGGACAATCGGGTGGACGCGCTGTCGTCGCTGGCCGTGGTCGCGGGCGTGCTCCTGTCCAACCTGGGCTGGCCGGTCGCCGACCATTTGGCGGCGGTGCTTGTTTCCTTGATGGTGATCAAGATCGGCGCTCAGATCATCATCGACAGCGTCACCGGCCTGATGGACGTCTCGGTTCCCGAGGACGTGCTGAACCGGATCCGGCGCATCGCCGACCGGACCGAGGGCGTGATCGACATCGCCCACCTGCGCGGCCGAAAACTGGGCGAGCGCCTGGAAATCGACATGTCCGTGGTGATCGAGGGGGCCATGCCGACGCGGGAATCCCACGCGATCTCGCGCAGAATCGAGCACGCCATAAGAACAACCATCGCCCACATCGGCGAAGTCAATGTAGTAATCGTTCCCGCCGACGTGGGACGGTGACAGTAAAGTTTTTGGCGCGTGCCCGTTTTCGGGGCGATATTGGCATGAATTTGATACGTGATCGCATTGTCTTGGCGTTGTTGAGAGGCACTCTCATTTAAAGCCGCTAATTTATTCAAAATCGTTTTTTTTTTTTTTGAAAGGGATGCCGTCCTGGACTAAGATGCGCCGGATGATTACGGGGGAGATGGTAATCATCGCGACATGCGCCAAGGGCGCGACGCTTTGAACAACGTCATTGAAGGGGTGAAGGAATGCCTGCACCAGTAACGCCAGCCTGCCCGGCCGCGGGCGCCATGGCCGCCAACGCCATGGGGGGGGAAGTCGAAGGCATGGCCGCCGTGAACGCCATGGGCGGCGCCAAGGGCGCGGCCGCCGGCAAGGGCGCGGCCGCGGCGGGCGCGCCGGGCTTCGGCGGGCAGTTCGATCCCACCTTGTTGCCTCCCGGCGTTGAAATCGAAGGCATGGCCGGCGCCAAGGGCATGGGCGCGAAGGCGGCCGGCGGCAAGGCCGCGATGGCGGGGAAGGCCGCGGGCGGCAAGGCGGCCGTCGGCGGTAAGGCGGGCGCGGCGATGAAGGCCGCGGCGCTGCCGGAAATCGAAGGCGAGGCCGCCCGGGCGCTCGCCGCCAAGGGCATGGGCGCCAAGACCATGGGCGCGGGCGCCGCGAAGGGCGCGGCCGCCGGTAAGGGCGCCGGGGTCGTCAACGGATTGGCGGTCGGCAAGGGCGCGGGCGCCGGAGTGGGCGCGGGGCTCGGCAAGGGCGCGGCGGCGGCCGGAAACGGCGCGTGCGCGGCCAAGGGCGGCGGACTGTTCGCCAAACTGGGCCTGAACGCGGCCATGACCAAGCCCGTCGCGGGCGCTGGCGCGGCAAGCGCCGGAGCGGCCGGCGCTGGCGCGGCGAGTTCGGCTGCGGGCGCGGGCGGCGGCGGCTTCCTGTCCGGCATCGCCGGAAAACTTGGATTCAACGCCGCGATGGCGGCTCCCGCGACGGCGAAGGCCGGGGCGGCGGGCGCGGCCGTCGCCAAGGGCGCGGCCGGCGGCGGCGCGGCGACGGCGGCGAAGAGCGTCGGGCTGGGCCTCGGCCTCGGTCTCGGCGCATGGGGGCCGGTGGCGATCGGCGCGGTCGCGGTCGGCGGCGCCGCGGCGGCCTACGGATACTTCCGCAAGCGGTCCCACGGTTCGGACCTGACCGACGAAGAACTGGAAATGCAAGAAGCCATCGACGTCTAGGCAGACGGCGAAGAACTCGACGGCGATTTATTTTAATGGGAGACTGACTGTTATGATTGCGACACCGCTGAACACCAAAGGGGGACTCCAGGCTCGGGCGCTCGCCGCTCTCAGCTATCTCGGCTTCCTCTGCTTCGTGCCCTTGTTCGTGAACAAGGACGACGAGTTCGTTCATTTCCACGCCAAGCAGGGTTTGGTGCTGTGGGCCTGGATGATCGTCGCCGTGTTCGCGCTCTACATCCCCGGCGTCGGCAAGGCGGCGTTCAACATCTCCCTGACCGCCATCAGCCTGTTGACCGTGATGGGGCTGGTGTCCGTGGCGATGAACCGCGCCTGGAAGCTTCCGGTCATCAACACCCTGTCCGACCGGGTCTGAACCGGTTCGACAAACGTCTTTATTGAAACCACGGGGAGACTGTTCTTCCCGTGGTTTTCCGTGTCTGAACGCCAGGCGCGATTTCTGTAAAATTTCACAAAAAGCCGTCGTTTTTATTTGACAGATGCGGGCATTCTGAGATTAATTATGATCGTGCGAACCGTTTGCATATTAACGGGTCCGCATGTAAGCAAAAGATAATAACACACTAGAAACAAGGGAAAACAGGCGATGCCGACTCCGAAGGACAAAGAACCGCAGCTCATGACGTTGGCCGATCTCGCGCCCGGACAGCGCGGGACCATCAAGAGGATCGAGGCCGACTCCTCCCTGAAGCGCCGCTTGGCGGCCATGGGCGTCGTCAACGGCATCAAGGTTTCCCTGGACCACACCGCGCCCATGGGCGATCCCCGGGCTTATACGGTGATGGACTACAGCCTCAGCATGCGGAACGCCGAGGCGAGCCGCGTCGTTCTTCACCTGGACGACTAAATACACACGGACCACGGACCATGAACGCAACCGCGATTGGCGGGGCCGGCGCCTTGGGCGGCGCGGTCGCGAAGCCAGCCGTATTGGCGACAAGCGTCGCCTTGCCGCTGGCCGCCGTGGTCGGGATCGGGCTATTGGCTTGGACAGCTTACAAACTGGTCAAGCCGTCCGATTGCGCGGACTGCGACGGATGCGGGGGGCCGCAAGCCGTCGCCGGAAACAGCGGATAACGAGAGAGCGTTTGGCGACGGGAAGGGCCGCCAAGCGCTTTTTTCATGAATGGGGAGAGAATCACTATGAATCGCACCGACAAAACGGTGACGGTCGCTTTGGTCGGCAACCCGAACTCGGGCAAGACCACCCTTTCCAACAAGCTGACTGGGGGCCGCGATTCTGTCGGCAACTATCCCCGCGTGACGGTCTCGAAAAGCGAGCGGACCATCGAGCACAAGGGCTGGACGCTCCGTCTGGTGGACCTTCCCGGCATCTACTCCATGACGTCCCAGTCGCCGGAGGAGCGTATCGGCCGCGACTTCATCCAGGACGAAAAGCCCGACATCGTGCTCAACATCCTGGACGCGGGCAACCTGGATCGCAGCCTGTTCCTCTCCACCCAGCTGATCGAGATGGGCCGCCCACGCGTCTACGCGCTCAACATGGCCGACGAGATGCGGGCCAAGGGCCAGTCCATCGACGCCGCCGCCATGTCCAAGATGCTGGACGGCCCGGTGGTCGAGACCGTGTCCACCAAGGGCGAGGGGCTGGACGAACTCCTGGACACCCTGGTCTCGGTCGCCGAGCAGGGTTTCGAGGACCGGCCGCTCCGCATTCCCTATGACGCCCATCTCGAGGAAGCCATCGACCGAGTGATGCTCAAGGTGTCCGAGCTGCACCCTGGCGAGTTCGAGGACGTCCAGAGCCGTTGGCTCGCCATCAAGCTTTTGGAGGGCGACGACGAGATCCTGCGCCGCGAGGGCGAGCACGAGCTTCTGATGGAGATGATCCGGCGCGAGCGCTTCGACCTCGCCTACGCCCACTCCGACGAGGCGGAGATCATGTTCGCCGACGCGCGCTACGGCTTCATCCACGGCATGCTGTCGGAAATCCGCGCACACACCATCGATCCGGCCCAGCGGATGAGCCTGACCAAGAAGCTGGATTCGTTCCTGCTTCACCGCACCCTGGGATTGCCGGTATTCCTGTTCCTGATGTGGCTGATGTTCGAGGGCACGTTCACACTCGGGACCTACCCCATGGACCTGATCGACGCGGGCGTCGGCGCTTTCGGCGAGTGGGCGAGCGGCGTGCTCCCCGCGGGCATGGTCCACGACCTGATGGTGGACGGGATCATCGCGGGCGTCGGCGGGACCATCATCTTCCTGCCCAACATCGTCATTCTATTCCTGTTCCTCGCGGTGCTGAGCGAGAGCGGCTATTTGACCCGCTCGGCGTTTCTGTTGGACCGCGTCATGCATTCGTTCGGCCTGCACGGCAAGGCGTTCATTCCGTTGGTGATGGGCTTCGGCTGCAACGTGCCCGCCGTCATGGCGACCCGCACCATCGAAAGCGACCGGGGCCGCCTGATCGCGGTTCTGGTGAGCCCCTTCATGGCCTGCACGGCGCGCCTTCCGGTGTTCATCCTGTTCGGCGGCGCGTTCTTCGCCGAATGGGCGGGGACCGTGGTGTTCTCCATGTACGTGCTCAGCATCGTGGTGGCCTTCGGGGCGGCGGTGTTCCTGGGCCGATTCATCGTGCGCGGCGCGGAGGAGCCCTTCGTAATGGAGCTGCCGCCCTATCGCGTGCCCACGTTCAAGGCGGTGATCTTCCACATGTGGGAGAAGGCGTCCGAGTTCCTGAAGAAGGTCGCTGGCGTGATCCTGGTGGGCTCCATCGTGATCTGGTTCCTGCAGGAGTTCCCCAAGGACGTGGTCTATTCGACGGACTACGACAAGCAGATCGCGACCCTGGAGCAGCAGGTCAAGACCGACGAGCGCGACACCCAGATCACCATGCTGTCGCGCCAGCAGCGCCAGGAGGCCCTGGAGAAGAGCTACCTCGGCAAGGTCGCCCTGACCGTCGCCCCGGTGTTCGAGCCCTTGGGCTTCACCTGGAAGGACACGGTCGCCATCCTGACCGGCTTCGTCGCCAAGGAGGTGGTCGTGGCGAGCTACGCGGTGCTCTACGCCCAGGACGAGGAGGGGGACGCGGAGTCCGCCTCGCTTAGAAACGTCCTGGCCGGAACCATGACGCCGCTGGTCGCCTTCGCCTTCATGGTGTTCGCGTTGCTCTACGCGCCGTGCCTGGCCACCATCGCGGTGATTCGCCGCGAGGCCGGGGGCTGGCGCTGGGCCGGGTTCTCGGTGGCGTTCTCGCTGACCGTGGCCTGGGTCCTGGCTTTCGGCATCGTAACTATCGGGGGGATCGTGGCGTGAGTGGAGCGGAAGGGATTTTGGACTATCTCATCCTGGGCGTTGTTCTCGCCGCCTGCGTCGTCTATATGACGGTGAAGGCCCGCAAGAAATTCAGCGGCCAGGGCGGGTGCAACTGCGGCGACGCCTCGGGATCGTGCGGGGCCGCCGGCGGCCCCGCCAGGCCCAAGGACTGTGGCTAGTCGCAAACGGTAGCGGAGGGCTTGAGGATGGTGCGCGATCCGTCACGGATCCGTTGGTCGGCCTTGGACCCTTTCCGCGCGCAGAAAGAACAGGCGATCCGCGAGTTCGAGGTCAAGAAACAGGCCACCGAACCCAAGTCCCACGAAGAGGAAAGCACCGCCATCCTGGTCCAGGTGGAGCGCGTGCTTTTGGCGCTCGAGCGCCACGACCAAAACCGACGCGGTCTGTTCCTGAAGCTTGTTTTGGCCTGGGTGGTGGCTTATAGCCTCACCCTCGGCGAGACCCCATGGGTGTTCGCCGCGTTTTGGCGGGGAGTGACGGCCGCTTTCGGCGGTTAATAAAGGGCGTTCCGGGAGGATGAGAAAGAATATGAGCGGCACAATCACCGTCGCGCTGGTCGGCAACCCCAATTGCGGCAAGACCACGCTCTACAACAAGCTGACCGGCGCCAAGGATTCGGTCGGCAACTATCCGCGCGTCACCGTCGAGCAGAACGACAGGACCATCGAGCACAAGGGCTGGACCCTGCGCATGGTGGACCTGCCGGGGATCTACTCCATGACGTCCCAGTCGCCCGAGGAGCGCATCGGCCGCGACTTCATCCAGGACGAACGCCCCGACATCGTTCTCAACGTTCTCGACGCGGGCGCGTTGGAGCGCAGCCTGTTCCTGACCACCCAACTGATCGAGATGGGCCGTCCCAGGCTTTACGCGCTCAACATGGTGGACGAGGCCCGGCGCAAGGGCCACAGGATCAAGAGCGAAGCGCTCGCCTCCATGCTGGGCGGCCCCGTGGTCGAGACCGTCGCCACCCGCGGCGAAGGCGTGGACGCGGTGCTGGACGCCGTGGTCGCGGTGGCCGAGTCGGCGCACAAGCCCGACGAGGACGAGCACCAGCTGCACATCCCCTATGACGCCCATCTGGAAGAGTCGATCGAGCGGGCGCGGAAACTGGTCGCCGACCTCCATCCCGGCGCGCTGGAGCAAATCCAAAGCCGCTGGCTCGCCATCAAGCTTCTGGAGGGCGACGACGAGATCCTGCGCCGCGAGGGCGAGCACACCCATCTGGTCGAGCTGGTGCGCCGCGAGCGCTACGACCTCGCCCACACCCACGACGAGGAAGCCGAGATCATGTTCGCGGACGCGCGATACGGCTTCATCAACGGCCTTTTGGCCGAGGCGCGCGAGGTCGAGGAGGACCCGGCCTTCCGGCTCGGCCTGTCCCGACGCATCGATGATTTCATTCTGCACCGCACCTTCGGCCTGCCCATTTTCCTCGCCGCCATGTGGCTGATGTTCGAGACCACGTTCACGCTCGGCAACCTGCCGGCGGGCTGGATCGATTCCGGGGTCGGGGTCTTTTCCGATTTCGTCGCGAACGCCATGTCCGAAGGCATGCTCCGCAGCCTTCTGGTCGACGGCGTGATCGCGGGCATGGGCGCGATCATCGTGTTCCTGCCCTATATCGTGATTCTGTTCTTCTTCATCGCGTTGTTCAGCGAGACGGGATATCTCGCCAGAACCGCGTTCCTGGTCGATCGCGCCATGCATTCGTTCGGCCTGCACGGCAAGGCGTTCATTCCGCTGGTGATGGGCTTCGGCTGCAACGTGCCCGCCGTCATGGCGACGCGGACCATCGAAAGCGAACGGTCCCGGCTGATCGCCATCCTGATCAACCCGTTCATTTCGTGCTCCCAGCGCCTGCCCGCGTTTCTGCTGTTCTCGGGCGCGTTCTTCGCCGACATGGCTGGAACGGTGCTGTTCGCCATCTATCTCACCAGCATCGGCGTGGCCATGGGCGCGGCGGTGCTGCTGTCGCGGTTCGTGATCCGGGGCGGGACCGAAGCCTTCGTGATGGAGCTTCCGCCCTATCGCCTGCCCACCATCCACACGGTGCTTTTCCACATGTGGGAGCGCGCCTGGGACTTCATCCGCATGGTCGGCGGCGTGATCCTGGTGGGATCGGTGGTGATCTGGTTTCTGCAGGCGTTCCCGACCAAGGTGGACTTCTCCAAACCCTTCGAGGCGGAGATCGCCCAGCTCGAGGCCCAGCCGGAAAGCGAGGCCCGCGACCAGGCCATCACCGACCTGAAGCGCGAGATGGGCCGCGAGCAGGTTGAAAAGAGCTACCTGGGCCAGGTGGGCCAGGCCGTCGCGCCGGTCTTCGCCGCCCAAGGATTCGACTGGAGGGACACGGTGGCCATCATCACCGGCTTCTTCGCCAAGGAGGTGGTGGTCGCGAGCTACGCGGTGCTCTACGCCCAGGACGAGGGTCATGGAGGCGAGGGCTCGGCGAGCCTGCGCAACGCGATCTCCCAGGCGATGACGCCGCTGACCGCGTTCGCGCTGATGGTGTTCATCCTGCTCTATTCGCCCTGCATGTCGACGCTCGCGGTGATCAAGCGGGAAGCCGGAAGCTGGGGCTGGGCCGGGTTCTCGCTGGCGTTCTCGTTCGCCATCGCCTGGGTGCTGGCGTTCGGCGTCGTCGCCATCGGCGGGCTGATCGCATGATCCGGGGATTGGAGAGAATCCGGAAGGCGACGGCCAAGCGCCTGCACCGCCTGTGGTACCTGGACCCCTTCTGGCGCAGGAACCACGGCCGGATTCACATGATGGAGGGCGGCGGATGGCACGGCCCCGCCCATCCGGATCCAAGGGGCCATGAAGAGGAGCTCACCCGCGCCCTCGACCACCTGGAGCGATCCCTCGCCGCGTTGGAGCACCATGACGAGACCCGGCGGGGTTTCGTGATAAAGCTGGCCCTCGCATGGGTTGTGGCCTATATTCTCACCTCCGGCGAGGCCCCGTGGATCATCAGTTGGATGTGGGCGCCCTGACCGGAAGACGCGTTACTCCGGGGAGGTTATTCATGGGGACCCTCTTGGCCTATTTGGTGCCGGTGCTGGTATCCGTCGCCTTTTTCCTCGCCTTGGTCACGGCCCTGACCTTCGTGCACGCCACGCCGCTGATGGTATTGATGGTGGTGATCGGTCTGTCGGTCATGGATACGTTCGCCAAGCGCCGCCGGAATCGCCGCTGAGCGCCTCCGCCCATCGAAAATCTTAAGATTTTGTTAACCGCGCGGTCGCAGAATAGAATCCGCGCAAACGTGTGTAATTATTGTTGGACGGTCCGAATTGTCCAACGTCGGGAAAGGAAGCAAGGGCGAGGAGCCCAAGACGCCGTCGGTGGCCGTGGCGCTGAGCTACGATCCCGAGACCGACGCCGCGCCCAAGGTCATCGCCGGCGGGCGCGGGGCGGTGGCGGATCAAATCTTGGAAATCGCCTTCGCCCAGGGCATCAAGGTGCGCGAGGACGCGGACCTGGCCGAGCTTCTGAGCGCCATCGACGTGGACAGCGAAATTCCCCTGGAGGCCTTCGCCGCCGTGGCTGAGATCCTGATCTACCTGTACCGCGCCAACGGCAACTGGCCCTCGTTCCTGGAGAATCCGGACCAAACCGAAACGGAGGCTGCGCCATGACAGGCACGTCGGCGGCCCTGAGCCCGGAAATCGCGTCCGAACTGGAAAAGGTCACCTCGATCATCGCCATGGCCCGGCGCATGATGACCGAAAACCGGTTCGTGGACCTGTCCGCCCTGGACGGCAAGGTGAAGGCGCTTTGCGAGTCCGCCCGGGCGGCGCCCGGCGAATACCGCATGGCCGCCGCCATTGCGTTGAAGGAGCTGGTCGAGGACCTGGATCGTCTGGAGGGCGAGTTGGCCGATCAGAACTCCCTGTTGCTGGGGGAGGAGCCGACCACGGATCGACAGACCGCCGCGAGGGCCTACGCCAAGGCAAAGGACGAGTTATAGGGCTTGCGCCCGGGGGGGGATAGGCTATCAATGGATCTCGGTGAACTCGCCCAGTCGGCGCTGGCGCTGATTTTCGTCCTGTCCCTGATCGGGCTTGGCGCGGCCGTTCTCAAGAGGGCGGGCTGGGGCGTCGGAACGGCGGCGCGCAGCCGCGCGGGCCGCAGACTGTCGCTGGTCGAGGTCATGCCGCTGGACCCCAGGCGCAAGCTCGTGCTGGTGCGCCGGGACGGGACGGAACACCTGTTGTTGCTGGGAGCCCAATCGGAACTGGTCGTGGAAACCAACATTTCATCCCCGCCCGAAGATTTCGCCGCCGAGGTCGAAAAGTCCCTGGACCGGGAGGTGTCGCCATGACCCGCGCGATCCTGGCCCTGGCGATCGCGGCCCTGGCGCTGCTCGCGGCGGACCCGGCGGCGGCCCAGTCCATCAACCTGGACCTGGGAACGTCCGGCGGCACGGCGACCGGACGAGTGATCCAGTTCGTTCTTCTGTTCACGGTCCTCAGTCTGGCGCCCGCGCTGTTGATCATGGTGACCTCGTTCACCCGGATCGTCATCGTGCTCGGCTTCCTGCGCACGGCCATGGGCACCCAGCAGACCCCGCCGACCCAGGTGCTGGTGAGCTTGGCGCTGTTCATGACCATGTTCATCATGATGCCCACCTTCGAGAAGTCCTGGGACATGGGGATCAAGCCCCTGATCGAAGAGGAAATCGACGAGTTCGAGGCCTTCGAACGCGCCGTCGTCCCCTTCAGAGAATTCATGCTGAAGCACGTGCGCACCCAGGACCTGGACCTGTTCGCGGGCATCGCCAAGCTTCCGGAAAGCGTCGAGAACGAGGCCTTGCCGCTGCGCGTCCTGATCCCCGCCTTCATCATCAGCGAGCTGCGCCGCGCGTTTGAGATCGGATTCCTGATTTTTATTCCCTTCCTGGTCATCGACATGGTGGTGGCGTCGGTCCTGATGTCCATGGGCATGATGATGCTGCCGCCGATCATGATCGCCATGCCGTTCAAGATCATCTTTTTCGTGCTGGTGGACGGCTGGTACCTGGTGGTCGGCAGCTTGGTCAAAAGTTTCGGGGGATAAAAGACGTGCGCGTCCCCGCCGCCCTGTTGGCCGCCTGGGCCTTGTCCGCCTGCTCCGTCGTGGCGGAGTTCGCGCCCGAGCCCGTGGCCGAGGAAAAGGGCCCCAAGCCCGAAATGCTGAGCGCGGTGTTCGGCGCCGGCGCCGACGGCGCGTTGTCGCCCGAGGACCACGCCCTGGCGGCGGAGGCCGCCAACACGGCGCTCGAGACCTTCCGCGACGGCCTCGCCAGGTCCTGGGCCAACCGGGAGCGCGGGACGCGGGGCGCGTTCACGCCGATCCGGACCTATCAAGAGGCCGACGGGACCCACTGCCGCGATTTTTCCGCCAGCCTAACCCTGGGCCGCAAGCTGCAACGCGCCTACGGCAAGGCCTGCCGCAACGCCGACGCCACATGGAACGTGCGCGAACGCGCGCCTGGGCGCTAATTTTCCTTTTTGTCGAGGGTCGCCGCCAGTTCTTCCTGCGTCATGGCGCTGGGATCGAGGGCGGGTTCGTCCGTGGCGGCTTCGGCGTCCACCGCGTCGGCGCTCGCCTTCATGGCCAGCGTCTGGCTGATGCCGAGCGCGAGGTGGCGGATCTCCGCGACTTCGTTGATGGCGAGGTCTGCGTGCTGCTGGGCGTCCTTGTAGATCGCCTCGGCGTCGGCGGCGATGTGGCATTGCTCCACGTCCTGGGCCGCCTTCTTGGCCTTGTCGGCGGCATCGCGGACCTTGACCGCCTTGGAGTCGATTTCCGGCGAGCCGGTGTCGGCGGCCTGCTCCATGGCTTCGCGGGCGGCGTTCTCCACGTCCTCGGCGAGCCTTTGGACGAAATCGATGAAGTCCTGGCAGCGCCGCCACGGGCCGGTGAAGTAAGGGTCCTTGTGGCGGCGCCGGTCGGGGCCGGAGTAGGCCTCGGATTTCACGAAGCTCCTGGGCCTTTCGATCACGGCGACGATGCGCGAATAAAGCCCGGAGATGGTCAGGGGCTTGGACAGGAACTCGGTGACTCCGTGGTCGCGCGCCATCACCACGTTTTTTTTCTCCGCGTGGCTGGTGAGCATGATGATGGGGACATAGGGGTTGGGGCTTTCCTTGTCGGTGCGGATCATCTGGATGAATTCCAGCCCGGTTTTGTCGGGCAGGGACCATTCCGTGATGACCAGGTCCGGCACCACCGAGCGGAACACCTCGTAGGCGGTGTGGCAGTTGGTGGCGACCATCACGTTCGAGATGTCCACCTTGAACTCGTGCAACACCATGCGCACGAGCTCCACCATGTGCTTGTTGGGCTCGACGATAAGGAAGCTCAGCTTGCTGATGTCGTAAGCCTTCATCACGCAGCCCGACGGGACGGCAAGGCGCCCGCTTCCGTCGGATTCTCCCAACGCCTTCGGTCTTTCACCAAGGCGTCAGAATAGCCGGGTTATCGTGTTTTTCCAGCCCAATAAAACCATCTGGAAAAAATGAAGCGACCGCGGCCGCGCCGGGCCCCGCCCACGTTGGGGTTTCCTTGGTTTCCGCCCAGGCGCCGTCGAAATCGATCCCTTCTCGGACTTTCGCCCGGCGTTCGGTCCCGATCTGGGCGGAGGAGCGCGAGCGGCTTCGCGTTTCATGGCGTCCGTCTATTTTTCCGATTTCCTAAGTCGGATAAAAGAGACGACGCGCTCACGAGGCGGACATGGACGCGCCGGCGCTCGGCAAAGGAGGGATGTCGAAAACCCTTCTTTGTCAACACATGGAAAAATGGCTTTTTTTTTCAGAAACGTCCGCAAATCGCTTGGAATCCCGCCGCCGGGTTCCCAACTGAGATTCCAGACGCGCGGCAAACGCGCGCCACGTGGCAATATCAGATTATTATAATATGGTATTGCCGCCAGGGACGAAACATCCAACCGGCGAGGAGCGGCTCTGATGCTGGATTTCCCCAAAGACGGCGACATCGATCCCCTGGAAACCCGGGAATGGTTCGACGCCCTAGGCTCCGTGGTGGCCAACGAAGGGCCGGACCGGGCCAAGTACCTTCTGGCGCGATTGACCGAACAGGCGCGCGAGACCGGCGTCGGCCTGCCCTTCAACGCCAACACGCCCTATCTGAACACCATCCCGCCCGAAAGCGAGGAGCGCCTGCCGGGCGAGCCCGCGCTCGAATGGCGCATCCGCACCATCACCCGCTGGAACGCCATGGCCATGGTGGTCCGGGCCAACCGGGAGGCCAGCGAGCTCGGCGGCCACATCGCGAGCTTCGCCTCCAGCGCCACGCTCTACGACGTGGGTTTCAACCATTTCTGGCGCGCGCCGACGGACAGCCACGGCGGCGACCTGGTCTACATCCAGGGTCATTCCGCGCCGGGCGTCTACGCCCGCGCGTTCCTGGAGGGCCGCTTGAGCGAGGCCGAGCTCGACCGCTTCCGGCGCGAGGCGGGGGGCGGGGGCTTGTCGTCCTATCCCCATCCCTGGCTGATGCCGGATTTCTGGAGCTTCCCCACCGTATCCATGGGGCTCGGACCCATCATGGCCATCTACCAGGCGCGCTACATGCGCTATTTGCAGCACCGGAGGATCGCCGACACGTCGGACCGCAAGGTCTGGGCCTTCATGGGCGACGGCGAGGTGGACGAGCCCGAATCGCTGGGCGCGCTGTCCATCGCCGGGCGCGAGGGCCTGGACAACCTGATCTTCGTGGTCAACTGCAACCTGCAGCGCCTCGACGGCCCGGTGCGCGGAAACCACAAGATCATCCAGGAACTGGAGCGCAATTTCCGGGGCGCGGGCTGGAACGTGATCAAGGTGGTCTGGGGCGCGGAGTGGGATCCCCTTCTCGCCCGCGACGTCAACGGCGCGCTACGCAGGCGCATGGAGGACTGCGTCGACGGCGAATACCAGGCCTTCAAGGCCAAGGGCGGGGCCTATACCCGCGAGCATTTCTTCGGCGTCCATCCCGAGCTGAAGGAACTGGCGGCCGACCTGTCCGATTACGACATCTCGCGGCTGAAGCGCGGCGGCCACGATCCCCAGAAGGTCTACGCCGCCTACGCCGCCGCGACCAGGCATCGGGGGGCGCCCACCGTCATCCTGGCCAAGACGGTCAAGGGATACGCCATGGGCGCGGCGGGCGAGGCCCAGAACACCACCCACCAGAAAAAGAAGCTGGACGCGGAGGCGCTCCTCGCCTTCCGCGACCGGCTCAATATTCCGATCCCGGACGACAAGGTGGCGGACGCGCCCTATTACCGCCCGCCCGACGACAGCCCCGAGATCAAGTACCTGAAGGAGCGGCGCCAGGCGCTCGGCGGCGCCTTCCCGGTCCGGCGCGTCGCCGCCCATCCACTCGCGGAGCCCGGTCCCAAGGTCTTCGACTCCCAGATCGACGGCTCGGGCGAGCGCGAGATATCCACCACCATGGCCTTCGTGCGCATCCTGACCGCGCTGGGCCGCGACAAGAACGTGGGCGAGCGCGTGACCCCCATCGTTTCCGACGAGGCGCGCACCTTCGGCATGGAGGGTTTGTTCCGCCAGCTCGGCATTTACTCCTCGGTGGGACAGCTTTATAGGCCCGAGGACGCCGACCAGCTGTCCTTTTACCACGAGGACATCAAGGGCCAGATCCTCGAAGAAGACATCAGCGAGGCCGGGGCCATGTCGTCCTGGATCGCCTCGGCCACGTCCTACAGCGCCCACGGCGTCCAGATGATCCCGTTCTTCATCTTCTATTCCATGTTCGGGTTCCAGCGCATCGGCGACCTCGCATGGGCGGCCGGGGACAGTCGGGCCAGGGGCTTCCTGATCGGGGCCACGTCGGGGCGCACCACGCTCGCGGGCGAGGGGCTGCAGCACCAGGACGGCCATAGCCAGTTGGTGGCCTCCACCATTCCCAACTGCGTGTCCTACGACCCGACCTACGCCTACGAGCTCGCAACCATCGTCCAGGACGGCATGCGCCGCATGCTCCAGGAGGAGGAGAACGTCTACTACTACATCACCGTCACCAACGAGAACTATCGCCACCCGCCCATGCCGAAGGGCGCCCGCGAGGGAATCCTGCGCGGCATGCACCGCATCCGCCGGGGCAAGGAGGGCGCGGAAGGGGAGGTGCGGCTTCTGGGCTCGGGCGCGATCCTGAACCAGGTCCTGGCCGCCGCCGAGCTGTTGGAGGACGAATTCGGCGTCGCCGCCGAGGTTTGGAGCGTCACCAGCTTCAACGAACTGCGCCGCGACGGCATGGCGGTGGAGCGCTGGAACATGCTCCACCCCATGGCCGAGGCCCCGAGAAGAAGCTACGTCGCCCAATGCCTGGGCGGCGGCCACGCGCCGGTTGTTGCAACAACCGATTACGTCCGCGCTCTGCCCGACCTGATCCGGCCCTGGGTCAAGGCGCCTTACGTAACGCTCGGCACCGACGGTTTCGGGCGCAGCGACACCCGCGCGGCGCTGCGCGGCTTCTTCGAGGTGGATCGCGACCATGTCGCGCTGGCGGCGCTGAAGGCGCTCGCGGACGACGGCGCAATCCCCAGGACCAAGGTCGCCAAGGCGATTCGGAGCTTCGGCCTCGACGCCGACAAGCCCGCCCCCTGGACCGTATAGAGAGGAGGACCTTATGGCCCAAATCCAAGAGATCCTCGTCCCCGACATCGGCGGTTTCAAGGACGTGGAGATTATCGAAATCCCCGTGGCCCAGGGCGACGCGGTGGAAAAGGACGATCCCCTGATCATCCTGGAAAGCGACAAGGCGACGCTGGAGGTCCCCTCGCCCCATTCCGGAACCATCACCGAATTCCGGGTCAAGGTCGGGGACCGGGTGTCCCAGGGCTCGCCCATCTGCGCCATCGAGGTGGCGGGCGCCGTCGAGGCGGTCGAGATCGTTTCCTCGGAGCCGGCGGCGGAGAAGGAGCCGGCCTTCGCGGGCGGCCCCGAGCCCCTTCCGCCGTCGGCTCCCCCTCCGCCACCGCCGCCCGAGTCCAAGGCGTCCGTCGACGAAGCCCGCTTCGCCAAGGCGCACGCGAGCCCGAGCGTTCGGCGCTTCGCCCGCGAACTCGGCGCGGATCTCGCCGCCATCACCGGCACCGGGCCGCGCGGGCGCATCCTCAAGGACGACGTCCAGGCCTTCATCAAAAAGGTGCTTGAAACCCCGCCGCCGTCCCTGGGCGGACTCGACGTCCCGGACTGGCCCGACGTGGACTTCGCCCGCTTCGGCGAGGTGGAGGCGACGACGCTCACCAAGATCAAGCGGCTTTCCGGCGCCGGGCTGCATCGCAACTGGGTCCGCATCCCGCACGTCACCCACCAGGACGAGGCCGACGTCACCGACCTGGAATCCTTCCGCAAGGAGATGTCGGGCGAGGCGGCCGAGCAAGGCGCCAAGCTCACCATGGTGGCGTTCCTGCTCAAGGCCTCGGCGGCGGCGCTATTGGCCTTCCCGGAATTCAACGCCTCCCTAGACCCCGACGGCGAGACCCTGATCCTGAAGAAGTACGTCCACATCGGCGTCGCCGTGGACACCCCGGACGGCCTGGTGGTGCCGGTGATTCGCGACGTGGACAAGAAGGGCCTGGTCGCGCTCGCCCGCGAGGTGGGCGAGGCGGCCGAAAAGGCCCGCGCCCGCAAATTATCGCCCGAGGACATGAGCGGCGGATGCTTCACCATCTCCAGCCTTGGCGGCATCGGCGGGGTCGGCTTCACGCCCATCATCAACGCGCCCGAGGTCGCCATCCTGGGCGCGTCCAGGGCCAAGGTTCAGCCGGTGTTCCGGGACGGAAAGTTCGTTCCCCGGCGCATGCTGCCGTTGTCCTTGTCCTACGACCACCGGGTGATCGACGGGGCGGGCGCGGCGCGGTTCGCGGCGCATCTGGCGTTCACGCTCGGCGACGTGCGCAGGCTGGTTCTGTAACGAAAGGGGGATTCCCATGAGCGGCATCGACAAGGAAATCCACGCGGACTTCGTGGTCATCGGCTCCGGCCCGGGCGGCTACACCTCGGCGTTCCGCGCCGCCGACCTCGGGAAGAAGGTGGTGCTGGTGGAGCGCTATCCCGACCTCGGCGGGGTGTGCCTGAACGTGGGCTGCATTCCGAGCAAGACCCTGCTCCACGCCGCAAAGGTGGTCGAGGACGCCAAGGAGATGAGCGAGCGCGGCATCGTCTTCGCCCCACCCACGATCGAGCCCAACCGCCTGGCCGCCTGGAAGAACCAGGTGGTGGGCAAGCTGACCGCCGGCTTGGCGTCGCTGGCCAACCGCCGCAAGGTCACGGTGGTCCAGGGAACCGGGACGTTCGTCGATCACAACTCGCTGAAGGTGGACGGGCCCGAGGGCGAGACGGCGGTGACCTTCGACCACGCGGTCATCGCCACGGGCTCGCGGCCCATGCGCATCCCCGGCGTCCCCCACGACGACCCCCGGGTGATGGATTCGACCGACGCGCTGGAGTTGAACGACATCCCAGAGCGCATGCTGGTGGTCGGCGGCGGCGTGATTGGGCTCGAGATGGCGTGCGTCTACCACGAGTTGGGAACGAAGATCACCGTGGTCGAATGGTCCGACGGCCTGATGCCCGGCGCCGACCCGGACATCATCAAGCCCTACTTCAAGCACGTGGATAGCCGCTACGAGAACATCTATCTCGGAACCCGGGTCTCGGGCATGGACGCCCGCGAAAGCGCCATCCACGTAAGGTTCGAGGGCGCGGACGCGCCCGCCGAGGACAGCTTCGACAAGGTGCTCATCGCCATCGGGCGCCGCGCCAACGGCGACAAGGTCGGGGCCGAGAACGCGGGCGTGTTCGTGGATGGGCGCGGATTCATCCCGGTGGACAGCCAGCAGCGCACCAACGTCCCCCACATCTTCGCCATCGGAGACCTGGTCGGCCCGCCCATGCTGGCGCACAAGGCGGTGCACGAGGGCCGGGTGGCGGCCGAGGTGGCGAGCGGGCTCAACAGCCACTTCGACGCCCGCGTCATCCCGGCGGTGGCCTACACCGACCCGGAAGTCGCCTGGGCCGGGATGACGGAAACCCAGGCGAAGGAAGAGAACATCGATTTCGGCAAGGGCGTATTCCCCTGGGCCGCGAGCGGCCGCTCGCTCAGCCTCGGCCGGGACGAGGGCCTGACCAAGGTCCTGTTCGACAAGGCGGACGGACGGCTGATCGGAGTCGGCATCGTCGGCCCCAACGCGGGCGACCTGATCGCCGAGGCCGCGCTCGCCATCGAGATGGGCTGCGACGCACACGATCTCTCGCTCACCGTCCACCCCCATCCGACCCTGTCGGAAACGGTGCCCTTGGCCGCCGAGGTGTTCGACGGGACGGTGACGGACCTGTAAAGGAAAACCGGCGCCGGGGGCATGCCCGGCGCCGGGAAATTTCCGGAACGAATCAAGATTGAATGGCGCTCCAGGCTTCGTCCACCCCCCGGGTCATGCCCGGCAATGACGAAGAATGGGCGCCGAATCGGTCTAGACGCGCTCCGGCGAACGATCAGTGGCCGTGCTTCTTCTTCATGCCGTGATCGTCGTCATCGTCCTCCATTTCGTGATGGCCGCCTTCGTCGTGGCCCTTGTGGGCGCCCATGGCGCCGGGCTTCTTGACCTTGACGTCGACGGCGATCTCGCCCGCCTTCTCGAAGACGAGGGTCATCGGGAAGCTATCGCCTTCCTTCAAGGGCGCCTTCAGGCCGATCAACATCACGTGCAGGCCGCCGGGCGCCAGCTTGGTCACCGCGCCGCCCGCGACGTCGATGCTGTCCACTTGGCGCATGCGCATGATCTCTCCGTCCATGATGTGGGTGTGCAGCTCGACCTTGGCTGACACGTCGGCCTTGGCGGACAGCACCTTGTCCGAGCCGCCTTCGTTCTTGATCATCATGAACGCGGCGCCGGCCTTGGCCATGCCCGCGGACGCCCGAGCCCAGGCATGGTTGACGGTGATGTCGCCGGCGAAAGCTTGCGCCGAGGCCAACGTCATGGCGGCGACGAAAAGCGCGAATAGGGTCTTCATATCGGTTTCTCCTCCGATTTCCTTTGATTTCGGTCAGTTATAAAGGTTTGGAAATCAGGCGGAGACCGGCGGCGCCCGGGCGCGCCGGGAATCGGAGAGCTTGGGAAGAACGACCGCTTCCGCCCGGATCATTCCCGGCCCAAGGCCAAGGAAATCCGGGGCGGCGACCTGGACGTCGGACGCGGCCACGACGGACCGGCCCAAGGCGTAGGACAAGCAGACGACGCAGGTGTCCGCCTTGCCCCGCTCGGACGGTCGGTCGCGTTCGGGCGCGCCGTGGACCTTGCAGTGGATCAGCCGACCGCCGTCAAGCCCCCGGGGCGCGCCCTGTCCCAGCGGCGCCAACGTTTGCAGCGCCACGGCAAAAACCGCCAGTATCGTTCCCAACCGGGACTTGATCATGCGAAGCGTTCTCCCTTGGTCGCGGAAACATGACGGTTCGAAGAAGGCAAGGCAACAGGATTGTGACCGCCGGTCGTTTCCGAGCGTTACGTCTTGACGACGGAATCCCGAACGGGCACGTTTGGGTCGGATAAGGGGAAAGGGGCTTTATGAAATCCGCGAAACGCGTCTTTTTCCTGCTTTTGGACGCGGCGCGCGATTTGGCGCCCATCGCCCTTGTTATCGCGTTTTTCCAAGTCATCGTTCTACAGCAGCCCTTGCCGAATCTCGGCGGCATCCTGGTCGGGCTCGCCATGGTGATCCTGGGGCTGGCGCTGTTCGTGCGGGGGCTGGAGCTCGGCCTGTTTCCCATCGGCGAGGAAATGGCCGAGGCCTTCATCCGCAAGGGAAGCCTGTGGTGGCTTTTGGCCTTCGCCTTCTGCCTCGGCTTCGGCACCACGGTGGCCGAGCCCGCCCTGATCGCCGTCGCCAAGGAGGCGGCGGAGGTGGCCGCCACCGCGGGCTTCATCGGCGCGGGCGAGGAGGCCATGAACGAATACGCCTTCGGCCTGCGCATGACCGTCGCGCTTTCGGTCGGGGTCGCGCTTCTGATCGGCGTGCTGCGCATCCTGAAGGGATGGCCGGTGCAGTACCTGATCATCGCCGGGTATGTGGGCGTGGTGTTGATGACTTTCGTCGCGCCGCCGGAAATCGTCGGCATCGCCTATGATTCGGGCGGCGTGACCACGTCCACCATCACCGTGCCGCTGGTCACCGCGCTCGGCGTCGGCCTGGCCAGCATGATTCGCGGCCGCAACCCGATGGTTGACGGATTCGGCCTGATCGCCTTCGCCAGCCTGACGCCGATGATGTTCGTCATGCTGTACGGCATTCTGATATGAGCGGGAGGCGGACGGCGTGGACCTGATCCTCGACATTCTGGCCACCGCCTGGGGCACGCTGTTCGACGTGCTGCCCATCGCCGCGATCCTGTTCGGATTCCAATTCCTGGTGATCCGCCAGCGCCCGGCGAACCTGAACAACATCCTGATCGGTTTCGTCTATGTGATCGTCGGGCTGACCTTGTTCCTGGTGGGGTTGGAGCGGGCGCTGTTCCCGCTCGGCGAAGCCATGGCGCGCCAGTTGACCGACCCGGAATTCCTGGGGCTCGCCGACGGCCACGCGCCGCATTGGCGGGATTACGCCTGGGTCTACGTCTTCGCCGCCGCCATCGGCTTCTCCACCACGGTGGCCGAGCCCGCCCTGATCGCGGTGTCGATCAAGGCGCAACAGATTTCGGGCGGCGCGCTCCGCTCGGTGGGCCTTCGCATCGCGGTCGCCATCGGCGTCGCGGTCGGCGTATCGCTCGGCGCGTACCGCATCGTCGCGGGCTTTCCGCTGCATTACTTTATCATCGCGGGCTATGTGGTGGTGATCCTTCAAACCACCCGCGCGTCCCGGATGATCGTGCCCTTGGCCTACGATTCCGGCGGCGTGACCACATCGACGGTAACCGTGCCCGTGGTCACGGCCCTGGGGCTGGGGCTCGCGTCCACGGTTCCCGGCCGCAATCCGCTGATGGACGGGTTCGGACTCATTGCATTCGCAAGCCTTTTCCCCATGATGACGGTTATGGGCTACTCCAGCGTCATGGAATGGCGGCAAGGGCGAAAGAAAACGAAGAAGGGAGACGGTTGACATGCAACTCAAGCTGATCGTCGCGTTCGTCGAGGACGAACGCACCCAAGACGTGATCGACGCCGGCCGCAAGGAAGGCGCGACGGGGGCCACGGTGATCACCAGCGTCAGAGGCGAGGGATTGCGTCCCGAAAAGACGTTCCTGGGCCTGGAGCTGACGTCGCAACGGGACATCATTCTGTTCCTGGTGGCCGAGACGAAGGCGAGGACCATCCTGGAAACCATCGCCAAGGCGGGCAGTTTCGACGACAAGCCCGGGGCGGGAATCGCCTTCGAAATCAACATTGAAGACGCCGTGGGCCTGAAAACCCAGCTTCCGACAATCCTTGATGAAATCGACGGGGTAGTATGACCGACACCAGCTATATCAAAATCTCCGACGTGATGACGCCGTCGGTGCACACCGTGAACCGGACCGCGACCGTGAACGAAGCGATCAAGGTCATGCGCGAATTCGGGGTGAGCTCTCTCGCCGTGGAACGACGCGACAAGGCGGATGAATACGGCCTCGTGACAGTGTCCGACATCGCCCGCAAGGTGGTGGCCGAGGAGCGCGCGCCCGACCGGGTGAACGTCTACGAGATCATGTCCAAGCCGGCGATCATGTTGCCCGAGGACATGAACATCAAGTACGCGGTCCGGCTTCTCGCGCGCTTCGGCGTCTCCCGCGCCCTGGTGGTGGACGACCATCGCGCGCCGCTCGGGCTCGTGACCATGCGGGACATGGTGCTCCGGTATCTGGAGTAGGGCCGATCAAGCCCCCTCGCAGATTTCGAGAAGCCTGGCGGTCTGCGCCCGCCAGCTCAGCCCCTCCATGAACCGCGCGCCGATCGCGGCCCGGCGCACGGCTTCCTCGCGGTCGGCGTGGATCCGCTCCAGAGCCTCCACCAACTCCTCCACGCTCGATTCCCGCCAGCCCTCGGTGGCGGCGTTGTCGATGGGAAGCGAACGCTGGTCCTCCAGGACGAAGCACCGGTCGTCCCCGATCAGGTCCAAATGCCCCGTGTTCGCCGACAGAACCGTCGGAACGCCGCAAGCCATGCATTCCATCGCGACCAAATTCGTGCCGCCCTCGCACCGGTTGGGAAAGACGGCCGCGTCCATATGGCGCAGGATCGGGGGCATGTGGGGATTGGGAACGAACCCAAGGTCCAGGAACGCATGGCGGGGAACCCCATTGGCCTCGGCCCAGGCGGCCATGTCCTGGACGCCGTCCTTGATGGGCGGGGGCGCGTCCACGAGGCCGCCCCGCGCGATGGAGACCGAGGTCTTGGGCCATTTGTTGCCCCACTGGGCCACAAGAAGCGCGTCGTCGTGGCGGCCGCGGAATTCCTTGAAGGCGGCCAGGACGATGTCCTGGCCCTTGCGATGCTCCAGCTTGCCGCCGGAAAAGACCGTGAACCGGTCGCGAAACAGCCTTTTTGCGTCGGGCGCGGGATGGAACAGGGACGGGTCGATTCCCTGGATCGCCACATCGACGTTGTCCAGGCCCCGCGCGCGGAGAATGTCCGCGTTCCAGGTCGATCCGGCGGCGATGAGCGCGAAGTCCCGTCCCCTGGCCACGGCTTCGGGCGACAGGTTGGCGTTTTCCAGGAACACCACGCCCACGTCGCGTTTGCCGCGAACGTTCCTGCTCTCGCGCGAACGCGCCAGATCGGCTCCCAGATGGTGCAGGACCAGCGCGTCCGGCAAGTCCATAACCAAGCCCGGATTCACCGCCATCATGGACGCCAGCGCCTCTTGCTCCCTGACCAGGGGCTCCACGTGCGCGCGGCGCAGGGGATCGAGCCCATCCAGGTCCGGCGGCACCAGAAGCAACGGCGCCGGCCCCCCGGCCCTGGCCAGTTCCTGCGTCAGGTTCCAGCCGTAGACGCCCCACCCGAACAGGTCCGACAGGCGCCACGTCAAGGCGACGCGCTGGAACGCGCTCATGGCCCGGCCTTCTCGATTGCGGCCATGACGCGGTCCTGGTCGTCCGGCGTCAGGCCCGCGGACGAGGGCAGGCTCAGCCCCTCGCGGTGCAGGCGGTCGGCGACCGCGCCGCCCAGTACCAGGGCGCCCGCGTGGGCTTCCGTGTTCTGCAGAGGGACCCACAGGGGGCGGGTTTCGATGTCGTCGGCGCGCAAATTGGCCAGCAGCGCCCGGCTGCCCATGCCGAAGGCGTCCTCGTCCACCAGGACCGTGGACATCCAAAGCGCGTCGCCGTCGCGCGCGGGCATGAAGGTCAAGCCCGGGATCCGCTCGCACAAGGCGCGGTAGCCGTCGGCGATGCGGCGCTTGGCCGCGAGAAGCGCGTCGATGCGCTCGAACTGGGCGCAGCCCACCGCCGCCTGGATGTTGGTCAGTCGGTAGTTGTGGCCCACCTCGTCGTGTTCGTACTCGACGTCGTCGGACCGGGCCTGGGTGCTGACGTGACGCGCGCGCCGGGCCCAGTCCGCGCGGTCCGTCGCAATCAGGCCGCCGCCGCCGCAGGTCACCAGCTTGTTGCCGTTGAAGCTGAAGCACGCCATGTCGCCGAGCCCGCCGACCCGGTGTCCGCCCTGCTGGGCGCCCAGGCTTTCGCTGGCGTCCTCGATCAGCGGCAGGCCGAGATCCCGGCAGGCCCCGGCAAGCTCCGCCATGTCCACGGATCCACCCAGGATGTGGACCGGCATCACCGCCGCGACGCGCCGCCCGCTTTGTTTGTTGAAAAGCCCGTCGCCTCGGCGTTCGCACCCCTTATGCAGGAAATCCAGACAGAGCCCCACGTCCATCTGCCAAGTCGAAGGCTCCGCGTCCACGAACACGGGCCAAGCGCCCGCGTGGCGGATCGCGTTGGCGGGGGCGACGAAGCTGAGGGCCGAGGTGACGACCTCGTCTCCGTCCCCGATTCCGGCGACCCGAAGCGCGAGATGCAGGGCGCAGGTGCCGTTGACCACGGCGACGCCATGGTCGGCGCCGACGTATTCGGCGACCATCGATTCCAGGCGCCCCACGAACGCCCCGGCGGACGACACCCAATTGCCGTCCACGCATTCCTGCAGATAGGCGCCTTCCCGGTCGCCCATCTGGGGAACGCACAGGGGAATAAACCCGTTCAAGGCTTCAACTTTCCTTCCTTGGCGTCCTCGAACGCCTGGGTGTAATCCTCCACCTGCCCGATATCGAGCCAGTATTCGTGAATGGGAAAGCTGGCCACCATCTCCCCGGCCGCCAGCAACTGGTCGATCAGGTCGGTCATGTCGAACCGTTCGCCCTCGGGTATGGCGGCGACCGCCGAGGGCTCCAGGATGTAGATCCCGGCGTTGATGAAGAACGACGCCTGCTTTTCGCTGAGCCGCGCGACCCGCGCGCCGTCGACCTCGACCACGCCATAGGGAACGGACATGTCGTACTTGCGCACGCCGACGGTGAGCTTGGCGTCGTTGCTCTTGTGGAATTCGAGCATGGCGCGGAAATCCACGCCGGTCAGCACGTCTCCGTTGATGACCAGCAGGGGCTCGTTCACATCCTTGATCTTGGCCAGCGCGCCCGCCGTGCCGAGCGGCTGGTCCTCGTCGGTGTAACCCACCTCTACGCCGAACTTCCCGCCGTCGCCGAAATGGTCCTTGATCTTGTCGGCCTTGAAATGGGTGGTGATGTTGACCCGCCGAACCCCGGAATCGCGAAGCTGGTCGATGATGCGCTCGATCAGGGGTTTGTCGCCGATTGGAAGAAGCGGCTTCGGCGTCGCGCTGGTCAGGGGGCGCAGCCTGACGCCGAACCCGCCGGCCATGACGGCGGCGCGTAGCGGCAGCTCCGCCTCTTCCGCCATCTGGCTCATCAGAACCAGGCCCTGGACGCATCCATTCTCGTCCAGCAAGGGCAGATGCCGGACCCCAGCCCCGTCCATCAGCCGCGCCCATTGGGACGGCGGCGCGTCGGCGCTGGATGCGAGCGGCCGGGCCGGGCCGCGCGGCGGCTTGTTCTTCAGGAACGCGTCCACGCGCTCCTCGAAGCTCAGCCCGGCCAGCGTGGCGCGGCGCACGTCGCCGTCGGTGACGATGCCCTGAAACGCCATGTCGCGATCGACAACCAGGACAACGCCCTCGCCGTTTACGTCCATGACTTTCAGCGCCTCGCGGAGCGGCGCGTCCGGGCCTACGCAAAAGCGGCGGCGCACGTCTTCAAGGGATATCAGGGGAGGCGTCTCCATGGCGGGCGTCACCACTTGGCCGGGGCGCGGCCCGGGCGCCGTCCACCGAAGGCCCGCATGTAAAGGCGGCGCAACAGGAAGAAGGCCAGCGCCCCGATCACCAGCAACTGGGTGATCCCGCCGAAAAAGACAATCCCCCAGCCCCGGAACATGGAGAAGAACCAGACAACGGCCAGGCAGGCGGCGACGAAGACGCCGACGTCGATGAAGCTTCTGACCGATCCCAGCTCGTTCAAGGGAAAGGCCAAGCGGACCCCGAACACGGCCGAGGCGAGAAAGACCGGCGGGGCGATCAGCAGGATCGCGTTCGCCGTCAGGATGTCGAGGTAGAGCACCGAATGGGCCACGACCAGGGCGACGATCTCGAAGGTCAACGCGAACAGTCCCGCGCCGACGACGACGCTGGCGATCATGCGCCCATCCTCGTCGGTCCGCCCGCCCTTGCCGATCCACGCCACGCCCGCGCCGATGGCGGGCAGCAGGACGCTCGCGAGCAAGATCCACAGCGCGAAGTCGTCGCACCATGCGTAGAAACCGTACATCAGGTCATAGACGGACATGGCCTATTCCAATCCATAGACCCTGGCGGCGTTGTCGCGGCCGATGCGCCGGGCCAGGTCCCCGGGCAGGGCGGACACGGCGGCCCAGGTTTCCTTGAACGATTCGGGGAACCGCTTGGGCGAGCCGGGCGCCATGACGAACTCGTCGCCCCCCGCCATGAACCGATCGGGAAAGTCCTCGAACAGGGCGACCCACTCGGGCGCGGGCTTCCAATCGGAGCCGACGACCCGGTTGGGCATGGGCTCGCCCGCGTGATTGCGGAGCCGGGCCTCGACCCGGATCGACAGATACAGGTTGGGGTGGGCGGCGAGAAGCCTCCGCATCAAGGCGGGCGTCATTTCGCCCACGTTGTCCCAGCCGATGTGCTGCCAAACGATCCGCGCCTTGCGGTTATGGGCCAATAGCCTTTCGAGCGCGGGAACGGTCGCGGGCAGCGCGTCGGGATTGTCCAGGCACGCGCGCTTCAGCCCCCGGGGCAAGGGCCGCCGCGCGGCGACCGCCTCCATGTGCAGGTCGATGGGGACGTCGTGGCGCGCCGCAAGGTCCGCCAGCAACAGGAACAAGGGATGGTCCGCGGGCGTAGCGACGTAATGGTGGGTCCGCGACATGCAGATGTGCATGGCGGTCATTTCCCCGAAGGCCGCGGCCCCCGCCTCTATCGCGGCCCGCGCCTTGGCCTCGAACCGCGCTTTCAGCGCGGGGGTCACGTCCTCGGCCCGGGTTCCCTGGATCATGGGGTTCAAGGTCCCCCCGCCCGCGACCAGCCGGAGCCGGTCGGGATGGCGCGCGAGCGCGCCCGCGATCCTGTGAAATTCATAGGCCCCGCGCTGCCCCGGGTTCTGGGGCGGCGGCATCACCAGCGCGACGGCGACGCCGTTCCCGTCCATGAACGCGACCAGCGCGTCGGCCGCGCCGTCCCAGTCCTCGGCCATGCGCGAGGCGGGGCCGCCGCCGGGGCCCATCCCGGGCCGTCCCATCGGGCCTCCCATTCCGCCCCGCCCCATGGGGCCGGGTCCCATGGGGCCGCTTCGCCCGCCCAGACCGGTCACCCCGAACAGGTGCATGTGGGTGTCCACGTAGCCCTCGGCCGCGACGCCTTCGATCGGAGCCAGGAAGAGCAGGGCGCCAAGCGCGATCATGGGTGCGTGCTTCATGGCAGGAAAGGTATGCCTCCGCCCCGGCTCCGTCAACAAAGCGCTCTTGGTGACAAGGGTCACATTATTCCGGCTCTGGAACGGATATCCTTAAGACCATGGACGGCCGAAAAGGCCCCATGAAACGCTCGAAAGGGAAGACCAATGTTCACCTTCATCGCCATCATCGCCTTCCTGGGCCTCTTCACCGGCCTGCTGGCGCTTCTCGCCGCGACCGAGATCACCCGGCGCACGACCGCCACGGTCAACGAGAAGACGCAGGAACTGCAGGTGGCGTTGAGTTCGGCAGTCACTTTGATCGACGCGCGCCTCGAGCTGCTGGAGAAACGGATGGAAAAGGCCGAGCGCGGCGTCGAGGCCAGCCGGGTCAACAGCGAACAGCTCCGCCTTATTCGCCAGGACCTCCGCGAACTCCAGGGCTTCTTCCCGAGGAAGAAATCGGCCCCGAAGCCGAAGCGCTTGGCGGCCTGATCCTCTACCTCGGCGGGGCGGGCAAGGCGAAGACCTGCCCCGGGTAGATCAGGTTGGGATCGCGGATCAGCTTCTTGTTCGCCTCGTAGATCACCGTGAAACGATAACCGCTCCCATAAATCTTCCGCGCGATGCGCCAAAGGCTGTTGCCGGGTTCGATGGTCACGGTGGCCTTGGCCGTGGCGCTGGCGGCCTGGCGCGCGAACGGGAACTCCATCCTTTCCAGCACCCGTCCGTTGGCGTCGACCAAATCGGCGCGGAGCGCGTGGTTTCCGGGCGGCGCGGCCCAGGCGGGCCGAAGCGACCATTTCCCCTTCGCGTCCGCCTTGGCGCGGCCCATGAACCCATCGTCCATGTAAAGGTGGATCAGGCCGTTGGCGGGCGCGGTTCCGGACACGATCATCCGGCCGAGTTCGTCGTGGTCCACGGCCGCGATGGCGACCTTGAACGCGTCCCCCGAGGACGACGGCGTCTGGTGGACGGCGGTCGGGCCGCCGCCGCTCGGCGTCTCCACGATCAGGGCGCCGCCCGGGCCCTCGCGCCCGGCGATGTCCCTGCCGGGCTTGGGCACGAAGGCCTCGATCGAGGACGGGGACTTGGCGAAAGTCCCATCCTCCAACTTGGTTTCCAGGGTCAGTTGGTAATTTCCAGGCGCAAGCGGCTTTTTCGGCAAAAACACCCATTCGCCCCGTTCGTCCGCCGTGGCCGACCCCACCTGTTTTCCGTCGGCGAGGATCCGCACCACCGCGTCCGGGGCGGCGCGCCCGGCGATCACCATGTTGCCCGCCGGGTCCAGACGGACCACGTCGAATTCGGGGCGGCTTGGTTCGGCCTTGGACTCGGCCTGTTGCTCCGTCTCCATCGGCTTGGGCGGGGCTTGGCGTTCCTGCGGGACGGCGTCGGGCTCGCGAAGGATGGTCCAATAGCCGACGGCCCCGGCCCCGGCGGCGATCAGGCCGACGAGGGCCACGATGGCTGGCCAGTTCGTCTTCGCTTCGGGCGATTCCGGAATATGGAGGTCGTCTCGCGTGGGCATGGCACAACCTACTTCAATTCCACGCGTTCCGCAATCGGCTAGCGTTTTGGAAACCCGCCTAGAATCAATGGGATGATTCCATCGGCCTTTATTTCCTCCTTGAAGCGGCCGATCCAATTGGGCCATAACGGTCGCGGGGGCGAATTCGTCGTGAATTACGCGAGACGGGGTGGACAATGATGAAACGGAGACTCTGCGCGGCCGCCGTGGCCGCCGCGCTCTGCGCGCCCAGCGCGGCCGAGGCGCAGTTCGAGCAGATGTTCGGCGACATGCTGAACGCCATCGAGCAGCAGCAGAACCAGCAACAAAACCAGCAGCAGGTCAACCCGGTCGGCGACCCGGCGGCGAATGCGCTGCGCCTGATCGACCTGACCGGCGAATTGAACAAGAAGGCCGAGGAGCTGGAGAAATCCGTCGCCAAGGTCGTCTACACCATCAAGCTCTACCAGGCGCTCAACGGCGCGATCTGGTACCGGCTGGGCAGCGAGCTGAACGAGATCTACAAATTGGACAGCGGCGCCGGCGCGGGCTACGTGAAAAGCTTCGTCACCCAGACCAAGGACAAGCGCAAGTCCCAGCAGGCCGCGCTCCGCCACGTGGAGATCAGCGCGGTCGACGACATCAAGGGCGAGAACCACGCCATCGCCCGGAACAACGGCAAGGTTACGCTCTTGCGGAAATCGGTGGAGGCCTACGCCGACGCGCTGAAAGGGTCCGGCAGCTTCGACAAGATGATCCAGCGCCAGGACGTGCCGCTGGACAAGCTGATGAACGCCTATCTCGACCGGATCGAGATGGTCACCGCCACCGTGGCGGCCTCGGCCCTGGTGTTTTCCGACATGTCGGGCGCCTATGACCGCGCCATGAAGGACATGAACACGGCCATCGCGCACTTCAACGAGCAATCGGGCATTCTCGCCGCCGAAATGGCCAAGCAGGCGGCGATCATCGCGTTGGAAATCAACAACATCCAGGAAACCCTGGACAACAACGACGACGCCTTCGGCATTATCTTGGCTGGCATTCAGGCCATCAGCGTGATCAACGACCTGAACAACGCGCTCGAAACCATGAACAACTTCAACGAACTGAAGGACTGGTTCGACCAGAACTCCAAGAACATCCTTCAGGCCAGCCGGGCGGCGCGAAAGGAGATCCGGGATTCGGTCCGCACCATCCAGAAGCTCCGCCCCGCCCTGGACAAGTCCTGGCGCTCCCATGTGGCCGCCGCGAAGAAATCGGCGTCTAAGTCCCGCATAGACATGGTGAAGTTCGAGAAGAAGCTGGGCAAGATCCGCTCCACCGGCGCGAAGAAGGGCCGGGCGCTTCGCAAGAAGGACATGGCCATGCTGAAAACCATGATGAAGAAGCCGCGACTGCGCGGTAGCCGTTCATAGGCTGGGAAAGGATCGAACCCATGAAGCATTTCCGCATCGCGCTCGCATCGCTTTCCTTGATCGCACTGGCCGCCTGCGCGCCGCAGTCCGCCTACGACGCCCGCGACGATCTCGGCATGACGTCCTATTCCGCCGGCCAAGCCGCGGGCGCGGCGTCCGGCGAGGTCGGCAAGTTCGGTGACCTCAGCCGCGACGTCCGCATGGACGTCAAGGACATCAAGGACGTCGAGCGCTGGTTCGACACGAAACGCAAGGTGTCCTTCGATTGATCGGTCTCAGAGCCACGGTCCTGGCCGCCGTTTTCCTGGCGGCGATCATGGGGAGCGCGCCCGCGCGCGCGGCCGTCGGCGAGTTCTTCTGGGCCGGGTTCCAGCTTTCCGACCCCCATGCCCCCAAGGGGCTTGAATCCTTCCTGATCAAGAAACTCGATCACCGGTTCCGCAGCCGATCCAAGGGCGCGATCCGCCCATTGCTGGAACGGCTGAAATGGGACGAGTTCGCCTATTTCGAATCCGCCGCCTCCACCGGATACGCGAAGGAGAACATGCGCGACGTCTATGGCGCGTTTCTCTCCATCGACCGGGTGATGCAGTTCCGCCCGACCGTGACCAAAACGCCCGACGGCGAGGCGCGGAAGTACTACGCCTACGTCTTCGCGACACTGAACCTGTTCGCGGCCGACAGCCGGAACCTGATCTTCTCCCACCCGGTCTTCCTGGTCGACGTCTCCAGGAAAAGGGTGGCGACCGAGGCCATCTTGGACTCCACGCTGGCCAAGCTGGCGGACCAGTTGAAAACCGCGAGCCATCCGGAAACCAAGCGAATCTCCAAGCGGCTCCAGCGTTATTTCGGCACGCCGGGCCAGTCGCTGGAGGCCATCCGCCGCACCAAGGAGCCCATCCACCCCATCGACGGTTACTTCGCCGACACCTGGGGGGTGATGGCGCCGTGCGCCGAGTGCGTGAACGTGATGGACCAATCCGAAATGATCCCGCCCGACCTTCGGGCCATGGGGGATTTCACCCGGTTCTTCCTGACCTCCAAGCTGTCCGAGCACCACCAGGTCGCCTTCGTCCCCGAACAGGCCAAGCTGGTTCAGGAAAAGACCGGCGACGCCGCCGCCACCGCAAAGGAAGGCGATATCCAGCGCAATTTCTCCGAAATGTGCCTGCCCGAATACGACGAGACCGGCCGCAGCCGCATTTGCGTCAAGGTGCTTCCGCCCCGCAATCCCATCTATTTCGGCGTCCGCGCCATGGTCCAGCCCGAGGACGGTCCCGGGGAGTTGATTCCGCTGCGCTTCCTCGCCATGGTCGATCTTGAGGCCGAAGTCCATGGCCGCAAGGAGCCCGTGGCGAATGAGCTGAGCGTCGAATACGCCGCCGCCGCGCTGAAGGGCGAGGCGGTGTCCGACGTCTATTACATCAACGCGCTGATCAAGGCGCTGAACCAGTACGACGGAAAGACCTTGAAATGACGAAACGGTTTTCGCTATTGCTCGTCGCCGCCCTGCTGCTGCTCGCGCCCCAGGCCCGGGCGGCGGTCGAGAACGAGGGCGTGATCCGGGTCAACCAGGTGGTCGCGCCCCCCGCCAAGTCCATCGCCGAGGCCGAGGCCAAGGCCAAACACATGGCGCTGGAGCGCATCCTGGCCATGCGCGGGAACACGCAACTTCCAAAAAGCGCGGTCAAAAAAATGATGGCCGACCCGGCGCGTTACGTGAAGACCCGCCTGATCCTGAACAAGGACGCGGTCAAGGGGCGTTATCAGCCCGCGTTCTACTTCGACGTGGCCATGGAAGGCGTGGACGAGCAGATCCAGACCGCCAACGCGGCGTCTGCCGCCGAATACGGCAGCCCCCGCATCCAGGTGGTCATGATTCTCGGCCGCATGCCCCGCGAATTCGACAACGCCGAGGATCGCGAGGCCTGGGTGGACGACCTGACCACGCTGGCGGGCGAGTACTACAACCGCGAGGGCTTCAACATCGTCGGCTTCACCAATATTTCCCAGGACGAAATCTACCGCTTCCGCAAGTTGGACGACGTGGAGAAAAAGGTTCTGGGCCAGGGCAACGTTCCGAGCGCGGTGGACTACTACCTGTTCGGCCACGTGGACGCGCCAAAAGGCAGCGTCAAGGCGCGGGACGGCGGCGCCTACCACAAGGCCAAGATCAAGCTTCAGTACCATTTCTGGGACTTCAATTCGGGCCAGGCGGTCAACGCCCGGCGCAAGGTCGAGGGAACCGGAGAGGACGCCCGCGACGCCATGGACGAGGCCATGCAAAACGTGGTCAAGGCCATCACCCAGAAGGCCAGCGCGCCCGATGTCCTGAAGCGCTGGCGGCGCAACATCCAGGAGGGCGCCAAGTACGAGATCACCTTCTGCGAGGGCTCGCTGAAATACGAATACTTCGACAACCTGAGAACGTCGCTGGAGGAGTTCGGATCGGTTTCGGGCTCGAAAAGCGACGAGGTGCCGCTGCACGTGTTCCAGTTCCCGGCCGGAAAGGCCATCGACCCGGTCAAGGAGTTCGAGCGCATGCTGAACGCGGTCAAGTCCGGCGGCGCCTACGCCGACACCCGAGTCAAGCCGGTCATCTACAACAAGCACAAGGTCTTCATGTTCGGAAATTCGAACAATTGCTTCGGCGGCTCCAGGACCGAGGCGGTGTCCGAATAACCATGGCGCCGTTCAAGACCCTCTGCGTTTTCTGCGGCTCCCGGCTGGGAGACGACCCCGACCACGCCGAGGCCGGGCGCGCGCTGGCGCGCGAAATCGCAAGGCGCAAAATCCACCTGATCTACGGCGGCGGGGACATCGGGCTGATGAGCGTCGTCGCTCGCGCGGTGCTGGAGGAAGGCGGGACGGTCACCAGCGTGATCCCCGGGTTCCTGCAGGAATACGAGGTGGGCGACCCCGGCTGCCAGGAGATTATCGTCACCGAGGGCATGCACGAGAGAAAGCGCATCATGTTCGAGCGCGCCGACGGGTTCGTGATCCTGCCGGGCGGGCTCGGCACGCTGGACGAACTGGTGGAGATCACCACCTGGAAACAACTCCAGCAGCATGAAAAGCCCATCGTGGTGGTGGACGTCAACGGCTATTGGAAGGTGTTCAAGGACGCCATCGACGCCATCGTGGACGGCGGGTACGGCCACCACGACGTGGCCAACCTGTTCACCATGGTCCCGAACGTGGACGCGGTGTTCGAGGCCTTGAAGAACGCCCCCGCCCCCCACGAGGAAATCCTGACCAGCCATCTTTGATATATTTCGCCCCTCAAGCGCCGGGCGGGCGCCTCCGGCTCCCTTGTTGATTGCGATCATTTGTGGCACGGTCTGACCGGGGGATTCGGGAACCAGCGCCATGGCCGAAGACGAAGACGAAGAAACGCCGGAAGAGGAAGGCTCGGAAGACGAGCAATCCGAGGAGGAAAGCGCCGGGGAGGAGGAAGCCTCCGCCGAGGGCGGCGACGACGGCGGCGGCGCGGAGGAGAAGCCGTCCGGCGGCGACGACGAGGACGAAGAGGGCGAGGACGACGAGGACGAGGACGGCGAGGGGAAACCCGGCGTCACCCCGATCAAGCTTCTGATCATCGTCGGCGTGGTGTTCGTGGTGCTGTTCGGCGGCCTCGCCGTCGCCTACTTCACCGGCCTGCTCGACCCGGTCATCGGTATGATGGTCGGCGAGGAGACCGAGGAGGACAAGGAGATCGCGCCGGGCCTGGAGCTGCCCGAACAAGGCACGCTCTTCAACCATTTCCAGGTCGATTCCATGCTGATCAGCCTGAAGGCCAAGGGGCGCAAGCCGTCGTTCCTGAAGCTGGAGATCACCCTGGAAATGGCCGAGGCTTTCGACCCGGAGTTGGTGAGAAAGAAGATCCCCCGGGTGATGAACGCCTTCCAAGCCCAGCTCCAGAACGTGGAGGCACGGCATCTGCGGGGCGCCGAGGGCATGTACGTGCTCAAGGAGGACCTGTTGCGGCGAACGAACATGATCCTGGCCCCCATCCGGGTCAACGCCATCCTGGTCCGGTCGATGGTGATCCAATAGGACGCGCGAAAGAATGGCCGACGACGACGACGATTTTGACGACGATTTCGACGACGACGATTTCGACGAAGGCGACCTTGACGACGTAGGCGGCGAGGACGGTCCGTCAGGCGACGAGGACTTCGACGGCGAGGGCGGCCCCGCGCCCGGGGGCAAGAAGAAGCTGATGCTTCTGATCGTCATCGTCCTGCTGCTGATTCTCGGAGGGCTCGGCGCCGCGTTCTTCCTCGGCGTCTTCGACGACGAGACCATCGAGGAGGAGGTGGTCGACGAGGAAGGCCAGGTAAAGACCATCGTCACCCTTCCCACCCTCGACATCCCGGCCATGGTCGTCAACCTGAACACCAAGGGAAAGAAACCGACCTTCTTCCAGCTCAAGCTCAAGCTGGAAATCCAGGACGGCATCCCCGACGAAATCCAGCAGGAGTTCATCCCCCGGGTCATGGACACGTTCTATTTCTACCTCCGGGCCATGGACACCAAGGATATCGAGGGCTCGGCGGGCATGGAACGCATGCGCAAGGGGCTGTTGCGCCGCGCACGCGCCGTGTTCGCCCCGGTCGAGGTCCATGACGTCCTGTTCGAGCGGATCATCATCGACAAGAAGGGCTGAATTCCGGATTCCAGGCGTTTTCGTCCGGCCGCGCGCGAACCCGTTTCCGAGAATCGGCGCATTTCCGCCGTTCGGCGATCCGGGTTGGCAACGGGGGCGGCTCGTGTATCATACCGCGCCAACCTTGAGCGCGACCCCAGCCCAGGAGGCGGCATGGACATCCAAGAAGCCCTGACATTCGACGACGTGCTGCTCATGCCCGCCGAATCGGACGTGCTGCCGCATCAGGCCGACACCCGCACCCGGCTCACCCGCACCGTCGAGATGGGCATCCCCATCCTGTCGTCGGCCATGGACACGGTGACCGAGGCCCGGCTCGCCATCGCCATGGCCCAGGCGGGCGGCATCGGCGTGATCCACAAGAACCTGTCGCTGGAGGACCAGGCCAAGGAGGTCCGCCGGGTCAAGAAATTCGAATCGGGCATGGTGGTCAATCCCTTCACCATCACGCCAGACGCGGCGCTCCAGGACGCGCTGATGATCAAGAACCTGCACAACATCTCGGGCTTTCCGGTGGTCGAGCGCGACACGAACAAGCTGGTGGGCGTGCTGACCAACCGCGACGTCCGTTTCGCGTCCAACACGTCGGACCAACCCGTGCGCGAACTGATGACCGCGCACAGCGAGGACACCCCCCTGGTCACGGTCAAGGAGGGGATTTCCCACGACGACGCCAAGCGCCTATTGCACCAGCACCGGATCGAGAAGCTTCTGGTGGTGGACGACGAATTCCGCTGCGTCGGCCTGATCACCGTCAAGGACATCGAAAAGGCGCAGCAGTTCCCCAACGCCTGCAAGGACGACCAGGGCCGCCTTCGCGTCGCCGCCGCCGTCGGCGTGGGAGAGGACGGGCTGGCCCGGGCCGAGGCCCTGGTGGACGCCGAGGCCGATCTTCTGGTGGTCGACACCGCCCACGGCCATTCCCGGGGCGTGCTGGCGGCGGTGGAGCGGATCAAGAAGCTCAGCAACTACACCCAGGTCATCGCGGGCAACGTCGCCACCGCCGAGGGGGCCCAGTCCCTGGTGGACGCGGGCGCGGACGCGGTCAAGGTCGGCATCGGGCCGGGGTCCATCTGCACCACCCGCATCGTGGCGGGCGTCGGCGTGCCCCAGCTCACCGCCGTCATGGAATCGGTCGCGGTCTGCCGCAAGCACGACATCCCCGTCATCGCCGACGGCGGCATCAAGTATTCCGGCGACGTGGCCAAGGCCATCGCCGCCGGCGCCGACTGCGTCATGATCGGCTCGCTGTTCGCGGGCACGGACGAGAGCCCGGGCGAGGTGCTGCTGTACCAGGGGCGATCGTACAAGTCCTATCGCGGCATGGGCTCGCTCGGCGCCATGGCGCGAGGCTCCGCCGACCGCTATTTCCAGCAGGACGTGGGCGACAGCCTGAAGATGGTGCCCGAAGGCATCGAGGGCCGGGTGCCCTACAAGGGACCGCTCGGCAACGTCATCCATCAGCTGGTGGGCGGCCTGCGTTCGGCCATGGGCTATACGGGCAGCGGCTCCATCGCGGAAATGCACCAAAAGTGCACGTTCCGCCGCATCACCGGCTCGGGCCTCCGCGAAAGCCACGTCCATGACGTGACCATCACCCGCGAGGCCCCCAACTACCAGGCCGCCGATTGACCCCTTCGGCCCGCCTCCAGGCCGCCATCGAGGTTCTGGACGCGGTCGAATCCTCGAACCGTTCGGCCGCGGGCCTTCTCGACGCCTATTTCCGCAGACGTCGCTACGCGGGCTCCAAGGACCGCCGCTGGGTGCGGGACATGGTCTGGGCCGTCCTGCGCCGCAGGGGGCGGCTGGATTGGTGGATCGGGCGCACCGGGCTCGGACCCACCCCCCGCCTTCAAGCGCTGGCGCTCCATGTCATCGAGGGTGGCGACCCCGAGCTGTTCGACGGCGAGGGCTACGGCCCGGCCGCGCTCGACCCCCACGAGACGCTGCTGGCCGACGCGCTCGTGGGCGCGCCGCTCGACCACCACGACATGCCGGAGCATTCCAGGCTCGAATTCCCCGAATGGCTGGAGCCCGCCCTGCGCCGGACCTTCGGAGACGAACTCGAGCGCGAGATGGCGGCGCTCAACGTCCCCGCCCCGGTGGACCTTCGCGTCAATTCGCTCAAGGCGTCCCGCGAGCAGGCCATGGAGATGCTGTCCCACGACGGGATCGAGGCGGAGCCGACGTTGCTCTCGCCCCTGGGATTGCGCATCCACGGCCGGGCGCGGCTCGGCGACGTCGGCGCGTACCGCAAGGGCGTGGTCGAGGTCCAGGACGAGGGCTCCCAGCTTGTGGCCGAGGCCGTGGGCGCCGAGCCCGGCATGACCGTGGTCGATTACTGCGCGGGCGCGGGGGGCAAGACCCTGGCGCTCGCCGCCGCCATGGAGTGCGAGGGCCGGCTCGTGGCCTGCGACATCTCCGACGAGCGCATGGCCAACATGCCCGAACGCTTGAAGCGCGCGAGCGTGGATTTCGTCGAAACCCGGATCGTGGGCCAGGACGAGGAGCCCTGGGTCCAGGCCGACCGGGTGCTGGCGGACGCGCCCTGCACCGGTTCGGGCCTTTGGCGCAGAAGGCCCGAGGACAAATGGCGGCTCACCCCCGAACGGCTGGCGGAGCTGGAGGCCGAGCAGGGGAAAATCCTGAACCGCGCCATGGCGCTGGTCCGGCCCGGCGGCAAGCTGGTCTACGCCACGTGCTCCCTGCTTCGCGAGGAAAACCAGGACCGCATCCCCCGGGCCGACGAGACCTGGTTCCTGACCCCCGGGGGATACGGAACCGACGGGTTTTTCATCGCGGTGATCACGAAACCTTGACGCGGGGCGTCCTAGGGCTCACATTTTCCCGGTTCCAAGGGGCGTCCCGATAGGGGGCTGAGACGCCGTCGGGCCGGACGACCGGACAACGCGGCGACCCTTCGAACCTGATCCGGATCATGCCGGCGAAGGGATCGGAACTTCCTTGTCCCCGATGTCCCAGCATTTCCGGATCGCCGCGAGAGGGGATAGGGCATGAACTACCAGCAAAAGATTTCCGTCACCACCGGGGCGATTTCCGGTTCGCGCAAGGTCTACAAGCCGGGGACGATCCATCCCGACATCCGGGCGCCCATGCGCGAGATTCATCTGGAGCCCACGTCCGGCGAGCCGCCGGTGACGGTCTACGACCCGTCCGGCCCCTACACTGACGACAATGTCCAGGTGGACATCCACAAAGGGTTGGAGCGCATCCGCGATCCCTGGGTCCGCGCGCGCGGCGACGTCGAGGAGTACGACGGACGCGCCATCAGGCCCGAGGACAACGGCGACGGCTCTGTCCCCGTGTTCCCGGTCTCCCACCGCACCCTTCGCGCCAAGGGCGGCCAGGCTGTGACCCAGATGGCCTACGCCAAGCGCGGGATCGTCACGCCCGAGATGGAGTACGTGGCCATCCGCGAGAACGAGGGCCGCGAGCAGTTGAAGGACGCCCTGGTCCGCGACGGCGAGGACTTCGGCGCCGCCGTCCCCGACTACGTCACGCCCGAGTTCGTCCGTGACGAGATCGCGCGCGGGCGCGCCATCATCCCGGCCAACATCAACCATCCGGAGTTGGAGCCGACGATTCTGGGCCGCAACTTCCTGGTCAAGATCAACGCCAACATCGGCAATTCCGCCCTGGTGTCGTCCGTGGCCGAAGAGGTGGACAAGATGGTCTGGGCCATCCGCTGGGGGTCCGACACGGTGATGGACCTGTCCACCGGCGACAACATCCACAACATCCGCGAATGGATCATGCGCAACGCGCCGGTCCCCATCGGCACCGTGCCCATCTATCAGGCGCTGGAAAAGGTGGACGGGGTGGCCGAGGAGCTGACGTGGGACATCATGCGCGACACCCTGATCGAACAGTGCGAACAGGGCGTGGACTACTTCACCATCCACGCGGGCGTGCGCCTGCACCACATCCCCCTCACCGCCAAACGGACCACGGGGATCGTGTCGCGCGGCGGCTCGATCATGGCCAAGTGGTGCCTGGCCCATCACCGCGAGAGTTTCCTCTACGAGAACTTCGAGGAGATTTGCGAGATCCTCAAGGCCTACGACGTCTCGTTCTCCCTGGGCGACGGGCTGCGCCCGGGGTCGCTCGCCGACGCCAACGACGAGGCCCAGTTCGGAGAGCTGGACACGCTGGGCGAACTCACCCGCATCGCCTGGAAGCACGATTGCCAGGTGATGATCGAAGGCCCCGGCCACGTGCCCATGCACAAGATCAAGGAAAACGTGGACCGCCAGCTTGCGGCCTGCGACGAGGCGCCGTTCTACACGCTCGGTCCGCTGATCACCGACATTTCGCCCGGCTACGACCATCTGTCCAGCGCCATCGGCGCCGCCATGATCGGGTGGTACGGGGTGGCCATGCTTTGTTACGTGACGCCGAAGGAGCACCTGGGCCTTCCCGATCGCGACGACGTCCGCGACGGCGTGATCGCATACCGGGTCGCCGCCCACGCCGCCGACCTGGCCAAGGGCCACCCCGGCGCGCGCGCCCGCGACGACGCCATGAGCCGGGCACGGTTCGAGTTCCGCTGGCGCGACCAGTTCCGCCTCGCCCTCGACCCCGACAAGGCCGAGGAGTTCCACGACCAGACCCTGCCGTCGGAAGGCGCCAAGACCGCGCACTTCTGCTCCATGTGCGGCCCCAAGTTCTGCGCCATGAAAATCAGCCAGGACGTCCGCGACGCGGCCGAGGCCGAAAACGCCGAGGAAGGCATGGAGGAAATGTCCAAGGCGTTCCGCGAGGGCGGAGGGAAGATATACCGGGACGTGGAGGCGTAGAGGCCTAAAACCCCACCCCCAACACGTCCTGGAACAGCACCATCACGAAGAACAGGGCCGCGATGGCGCCGAACAGCATGTGGACGAAGTTGGAATTGCCGTCCGGGTCGCGATGGCGGATTCCGTGCCAGGCGATAAAGCCGGTGATGGCGAGGAAGATCAGGTCGACCAGGAGCCCGTCGCCGCTTCCGCCCTCCACCGCCTACTCCTTCAACAGGAACAGGGCGTCGGCCTTGACCATGGCTTCGGCGTTGGGCGCGGTGACCACAGCGCCCGTGCCTTGATCCCGATACGCGATGGGGATGCCCCGGTCTTGGGCGACGTACTCGGTGACGATGCCGCCCCACCGGCCCTCGGCCGGGGTTTCATCCAGGCGGATGGATTCGCCCTGGGCGGTGAAGAGATTTTCGAAGATGATGTGGACGCCCGGGTTCAACAGCGCGCCGACGATCATCTCCGGATAGGCCCGGGCCGGGCGGATCACCAGGGACGCGCCCGCCTTCTCCATCCGCTCCCGGTTGTTGTCGTCCACGCATTCGGCCACAAGCATGCAGTCCGGATTGGCCTCGCGCGCCCGGTGGATCAGGTCGAAGGAGCGCCCGTCGGACAGCGCGTCGCCCGGGTCCGCGGCGAGCGCGATGACGACCCGCGCCTTGGCCATGGCGGCGCGGGCGAGGGTTTCGGGGTTGGTCCCCGGCCCTTGGACGTATTTGACCTCCAGGTTCTCCAGCGCGGTCGGAAGCCCGTCGGGGAAGCTTTCGGACACCAGCACGATCTCCCGGCCCTGGGTGGCCTCGTGCTGTTCGAACTCGCCGACCAGGCGGGTCAGGTGGTGTTTGGAATCGGCCCCGGCGCCGATCAGAACGATGTGGCCGTCCAGTTGGTCCCAGGACCACTTGCCCCGTTTCATCATTTCCCTCCTGGTCGCGCGGTAATCGAAGAAGTCACCGGCGATCTTGCCGCAAAGGAAGATGCCGCCGACGTAGATGATCAAGGTGGTGGCGAGCCGCCCCATGGGCGTCGCCGCCGACAGGTCGCCATAGCCCACGGTGGTGACGCTGGTCGCGGTCAACCACAGGGCGTCGCCGAATTTCATGCCTTCCAGCGCCATCATCGCCGTGGCGTGGGTCGCGACGATGGCGGCGATCCAACCGATCGAGATCAGGGCGGAGCGATGGAGCCGGCGCATGGCGCCGGGTCTGCCGTCCGCGAGGACGGCGGCCCTGGCCTTGGCGAAATACCGCCTGCGATGCCTTCGGAACAACCGGATCATCTACCGTCCCCAGTGGCGCCAGCCTTCAAGGTAATACGTCAGGACCACCGGCCGGTCCAGGGTGGACGGCTCCGCCCCCGGATCGGAAAGATCGTCTGCGAACACGAACAACCCCTTCACCACCTCGTCGCTCAGATAACGGGTCCCGGATGGCAGGCGGCCCTTGGCTCGCGCGAGATCGAGAGGCTCGCCCGACGCCAACTGGAAGCCCCAGTCGCCGAATGACGGCACCAAAAGGTGATAGGGCCGGACATGCGCGAACTCGGCCGCGACCGAACGGTGGATGGACCAGAAGGCCTTGCGCGCGTAAAGCGGGCTGGTGGACTGAGTCGCGAACACGCCGCCGGGCGAGAGCGAGGCGCGGACCATGCGGTGGAACTCCCGGGTGTAAAGCCGCGCGAGTTCGGTGTTGTTGGGGTCGGGCAGGTCGGCGAGGACCAGGTCGTAGAGCCTGCCCCGCGCCTTCAGATGCCCGAACGCGTCGCCGACCAGCACCCGGACCCGGGGGTCGCGATCCAGCGCGTCGCCGTTTATCTCGGTCACGTGGGGATTGTCGCGGGCGAGTTCGATCACGGCCGGGTCCAGGTCCACCAGGGTGACGTTCGCGACCCGGTCGTGGCGTAGGAGCTCCCGCACCGCCATGCCGTCGCCCCCGCCCAGCACCAGGACGTCCAGGCCCTCGCCCTCGACGAAGGCCATGGGGACGTGGACCAGGGCCTCGTGGTAGCGGTATTCGTCCAAGGACGAGAACTGCAGATTCCCGTTCAGATAGAGGCGCACGTCGTCGCGGAAGCGGGTGAGGACGATTTCCTGGAAGGGCGTGCGCTCGGTGTGCAGGATGCGGGCGTCGTAGACCGATTTGTTCCAGGCGGCGAGCACCGAATTCGCCGTGAACAGCGCCGCCCCGATGGCGAGAACGATAAGAACGCTGAGCGCCCGGAACAAAACGGCGGGGCTCCGCCCGATCCGCCCCGGGAAACACCAGATCAGGAACAGCCCGATGGTCATGTTGGCGAGCCCGAGCACCAGGCCGCTCTTGAAGATGCCGAGGAACGGCAACAGCAAAAGGGGGAACGCCACGGTCGCGATCAGGGCGCCCAGGTAATCGAGCGACAGCACGTGGGCGATGGAGACCCGAAGCGTGTCGTAACGCTCCAGCAACCGGGTGAGGAACGGCACCTCGAGCCCGATCAGGAACCCGATGGCGAGGGTCAAGACCGTATAGACGTGCAGGAAATATTCGGTGTGGGAGTAGGCGAGATACAAGGCGGGCACCCCGAACCCGCCGAGCACGCCCAAAAGCACCTCGGCCCCGACCAAAAGGCGGAGCAGGTTGCCGGTCGCGTACTTGGACGCGAACGCCCCCGCGCCCATGGACGCCATGTAGAGCCCGATGGTCAGCGAAAAGAACTTGATGCTGTCACCCAGGAAATAGACCACCGTGGTGGCGATCAGAAGCTCGTAGACGATGGAGCACAGCCCGGCCACGAACACGGCGTAGACCAGCGTCGCGATCTCGACCGAGCGGGATTTTTCGTCGGGCGCGCGCGCGGTCAACGGCGGCTCCTACTTTCCTCCCCTGCCGCCCCGGCTGGCCGCCTTTGGGCCGCCGACGCTGCCGCTGCGGGCGCTGGGCGAATGGTAGTAGGGGCGCGAGCTGCCCCAGAAGAAGAACGACGAATGCCCGCCGTGGTATCCCCCGTAGCCGGGATAGCCGTACCCCTGCGACGACGGCACGATCAGGCCGATCCAAAGGACGAACATGGCGACGGCGGCGATCACCATGGCCCAGCGCGTCTTGTTCATGGCCCTAATCCTCTTCGTTGGCTTTTTCGAGAATCCGGATGATGGTCTTGTTCTGGATCTCGTTCATGACCACCCCGATCACCAGGAAGATGGCCCCGAATATCACCAAGAGGCCGTGGCTGCCCTTGATGTGGCGGACCTTGACCTTGATCTTGGCCTGGCCGGTCAGGTCGTGGGACCTGGAGCTGTTCTTCGCGCCGCCCTCGACCCGGAAACGCAGGTAGTAATACCCGGGCTTGGGCACGGTGACGCGGATGTCCTGGTCCGTGATCGCCTCCGACCAGCTGCCATCGGAGTCCCGACCGGATTCGTGCCAATAGTTTCCGCCGAACGAGAACAAGGTGGTCTTTTTCGAGTCCAGCAGGTCGGCCTCGATATAGGCCCAGCTTTCCCGCAATCGGGTGTAGACGACCTCGACGTCCAGCACCTCGTTCGACCGGGTGGTCTGGATCGGGCCGAACAGTTGGCTGGCGTGGAGCGTGCGCTCCTGCTCCTTGTCGGCGAAGCCGAGGTAGACCGCCGTCGTGAGGTACAAAAGCGAGAACACGATCACCACCAGGGCCACCATGCCCCAGTTGACCTTGTCGTCGTGGGCCGTCGCCGCGTTTCCGAATGCCATGACGCGCTCCTCCCTACAACAACGCGGCCAGGACGATGGCGAAGCTGTTGGCAACGCCCACCTCCAGGAACCCGGCGGCGAGATTCCGGTCTTCGGAAATCTCCTTGTTCAGGTCGTGGCCGGTCAGGATCATCTTGTCCATGAACACCCGGACCACCTGCAGGATGACCATGCCGATCACCGCGACCTCGACGAAGAAAAGGAGGTTGGCCTCCCAACTGACGAAGTCCCCCGCGACGCCCTTGGCGATGATGACGCCGAGCGCGACGATGGTTCCGCCGAAGGCGACGCCCGCCGCCGTGTTGCCCATTTCCACCTCGTGCTGCAGGGCGTAGGGGGTGGTGACGTCGTAAAGCCTGGCGAACACGATCAGCGAGACCTGGCCGAGGGCGAAGAAGGCCACGGCGGTCTCGGGCCCGCCGCCCTGGCCGTTCAGGCTGGCGGCCGCGATCAGGCCCGTGGCCACGTACACCCCGAACCGCACCGCGCCCATGCCGAGGTTTCGGTCCTCGACGATGGCGGTGATGTTGCAGAACTTGTGGAACACCAGCTTGTCCAGGCTCCACCTGGACAGGTTCAGGAACAAAAGGCCCAACAGCGAATAGCCCGCCACCAGCATCAGGTCGGTCTTCAGATCGCCCGTGCTGGGACCGATCAGGGGGCCGACGAAGATGATGGCCGTGGCCAGCAGGTATCCCGAAAGCGAAAGCCCCACCGCCGGGTTGTCCTTCTTGGCCAGCTCCTCCAACAGCTTATAGGGCGTCAGCACGTCCTTGAGCTGCTTGGCCAGCAGGAACAGGACCGCATACACGCCGACATAGGCCAAAACCTTCAGCGTTTCGTCGATCACCATGTCGCTCCATTCCATGGTCTCCATGGTCACGCGCCTCCCGAAACCGAATAGATGGTGACCTGCGACGGCTTCAGGGGCTGGGAGACGTGGCACTCGAACGAGCCGTCCTTCCAGCGCTCCACGGTGATGAAGTTCTTGCCGTCGCCCGATTCGAATTCCCAGTAATAGAAGCCTTCGCGCTTGTCGGGATCGCCGTCGCGCCACATTTCGGCCTCGTCGGAATCCTCGTACTTGTAGTCCTTGCCCTCGAAGCCGAACGATCCCTGTTCGTCGTCGTCCATCTTTTTCAGCTTTTTCTTGGTCAGGCCGATCTCGTCGAGCCCGATCTTGCGCAGCGTGATGGACATCTCCAGATCGTCGTCCCGCTCCACCGTGACCCAGACCTTGCGTCCGCCCGCGTCGCCTTCCAGCTCCGCCCACTGGAAGCCGTTTTCGTCATAGACGTGGCGCGCCTCGACCGTGACGTCGAAGTCCTCCATGTCGGGGCCCACGGCGCGCAGGCTGAACAGGCCGCCGGGCCGGACGTCTTCGAGCGTCGGCTCCCCGCCCGCGCTCAACCGTTTCGGCTTGTCCGCCTCGATGGCCTTGGGCTGGAAGTTGGCGCGGTAGATCAAAAAGCCCACGCCGGCCCCGACCACGATCAACGCGATTGCGAAAAATTCCATGTCCCCGCCTTGAAAAGAGTTATTCCTTGGGTAGCGCCAAGGGCTCCGCCATGCCCATTCGCGACTTCAAATCGGCGAGCGCGAGGGAGTTGGACCCCGCGGCCGGGCCCGAGAGCGCCGCCTCGATCTCCGAGTCCACCGACCGGTCTGCCAGCGCCATGTCGCCATAGGCCTCGGCCAGCGACTCCTCGGTCTCGACCTTGTCGCGCATGCGCTCGAGCATGGAAATCGTGCCGCTGGAATCCACCTTGGCCAGCTGCTGGTTGACCTTGCGGGTGGCCTGGGACACCTGGGCCCGGGCCTTCAGGGTCTGCAGCTCGTTCTCCCACTTGGAGATCTGGCCCTTCATGTTCTGGACGTTGGTCTCCAACTGGGCCACGCCCGCGTCCAGGTTGGCGATTTCCTTGGTGTGCATGGCGGCGCGCTGGATGGCGCCGTCGCGCTTGTTCAGGGACTCGCCCGCCAGACGCTCGGCCTCGGCCATGTCGAGCTGGCCGGTCTGCGCCTTTTGCAGAAGCATCATCGCCTTCTGCTCGTAATCCTCGGCGGTTTCCTTGGCGTTCTGGGCCTCGCGCTTGGTGCGGATGGACTGGGCCTTGACCTGGGCCAGGGCCTCCATCGCCTTGGTCAGGTCCTTCTTCATGTCGCGGATGCCCTGTTCGGTCATCTTGACCGGGTCTTCCAGCTTGTCGACGACCGCGTGCGCCTCGGACTGGCCCCAGGTGAATAGCCGTTTGAATACGCTCATGGCCTACTCCCGTATTCCTTAGGTTTCGTCAGCCGCCGGCCTTGGCGAACTCGACCAGCTCGCCCGCGAAGGACGCGAGGCCGAGGCCGAGCGCGTTGATGGACGCGTCCAGCTCGTTCAGATCAAGATTGGCGAGCTGCAGGGTGTCGCGGAACAGCACCAGCGTTCCCGCGTCGTCGAGGACGAAGGCCCCGTGCACCAATTCGCGGTTCATCTGCAGCAGCCGCTTGTAGACGGCGGCGTCGGCGGTTTCCAGCTTCATGATCACCTGTTCGATGACCAGAAGCTCGTCCTCGCAGTCCACGATCAGGTTGTTGAGCCCGCGCGCCTCGTCGTTGACGACGAAGAGGCTTTCGCCGTGGTCTTCCTCGGCGATCTCGACCTCGAGTTCCTGAAGGTAGTCCCGGACCTTGTCGAAATAGGCTTGCGACATAGACGTTTCCCCCATCATGTCCCAGGGCTTGGCCTCAGTATGGCCAAACGCCCCGGCGCGTCAAACACTCAATCGAGCAGGGACAGAACGTTTTCCGGCGGCCGGCCCATCACCGCCTGGGCGTGGCGGATCACGATCGGGCGCTCGATCACCTGGGGGGCGGCGACCATCTTCTCGATCAGGTCGTCGTCGGAAATGGAGGGATCGTCGAGCCCCGCCTCCTTGGCCTCTTTTTTGCGCAGGATGTCGCGCGGCCCCACGCCCAGCATGTCGAGGATCTGGCGAAGGTCCTGGGCCGTGGGCGGCTCCTTCAGGTATTCGACGATGTTGGGCTCGACGCCCTTTTCGCGGATCAACTCCAACGTCTTGCGGGACTTGGAGCAGCGGGGATTGTGGTAGATGGTGGTGGACATGGGCGTTACTCCTCAGGCGTTTTCCGGCGTTCCCGGCGGCACGAACATTTCCGGCCGGTCGGCGGGAAGGGTTTCCACGTAAATGGACTGGCTCGGGAAGGCGAAGCCGGTTTCGGCGCCTTCCACGATCTCCTTCACCTTGTAGGCCAGCGTCTCCTTGATCGCCAGCCATTCCCCCCAGTTGGTGGTCTTGGTGAAGCAATACAGCATGATGTCGATGGACGAATCGGAAAACCGGTCGATGCGCACGAAGGTGGACACCTGCGACGGCGAGGCGAAATCCTTGTTGTTCAGGATATAACCCTCGATCTCGTCGCGGACCTTGCGGAGCTGGTCCACGCTCGCGCCGTACTCGATGCCGATGTGCCAATAGATGCGCCGATGCGTCATGGCGGTGAAGTTGGTCACCGCGTTGTCCGACAGCTTGGCGTTGGGGACGTAGACCGGCGCCTTGTCGAACCGGCGCACGGTGGTGGAGCGAAACCCGATGTCCTCGACCGTGCCCTCGACCACGCCATCGACCAGGATCCAGTCGCCGACCCGGAAGCGCTGCTCGGCGATCACCAGGATGCCCGCGATCAGATTCTTGAACAGGTCCTGGGCGCCCAAGGCCACCGCGACGCCGAACAGGCCGAGACCGGCGAGCAGAGGCGCCACCTGGATCCCCCATAGCTCCAGGATGGTCGCGCCGCCGAGAAAGGCCACCGCCACCTTGATCGCCTTGACCAGCCACATGACCATCTCTTGGGTGAACATGGCCTCGAGGCGGCGCATCAGAAAGCTGAGCGGGTCCACCAGCGCGTACAGCGCCCAGAACAGGGTGAACGCGATCAGGGACCGGATCAGGTTGTCGCCGATCTCCGCGAACGGATTGGGAAGCTTCAGATAATCGAGGGCGAAGAACGCGCCCATGGTCACGGGAATGAAGCGGATCGGGCCTTGCAGCGCCTTCACCGCCTTTTCGTCCAGGTCGGTGGACGTCTTTTCCGTCCAGCGGACGATCCTGGCGAAAACAAACCGGGTGAACAGGCCGCGGATCGCCAAGAATCCAAGGAAGATGCCGACGGCGATCAGGATGCGCCCGAGGTCCACGCCCCAGACGCCCTTGTCCCAGACCTCGAGGACGATCTTCCAATACTGTTGGAGTTCGGCGTTCATGGGTTTCCTTTACCAGTCGTCCCGCTCGGCTTCAACCGCCTGGGCGAGGTCGTCGGGGGTTTCGGCCTCGACCACCCTTTGCGCCACGTCGGGGGAGAACCCCGCCCTGGCCAGGGCCGCCATGTCGCGTTGGCGGCTCTCCTTGCGGTTCCCGGCGCGAAAGGGGCCAAGCCCGCGCCGGCGGGCGAGCGCGGCGGCGGCCTCCAACTCCACGCCCTTGTCCTCGGCCTCCAGGGTCTCGGCGATCAGGTCCGCGCCCACGCCCTTGGCCATCAGCTTTCCCCGGATTTTGTAGGCGGAGTCGCCCCGCCGTCTGAGGCTTTGCGCCCGCGCCTCGGCGTAGGCCCCGTCGTCCAGCAGACCGGACGCGAGATAGCGCCGGACGATGTCGTCCACCCAGGCCGCGCCCTCGTCCGAGTCGGTTTCATGCGTCCGCGCCGACCGTTCGACCCGGCGCATCAGAACCCGGCGCAGGTTCTCCGACGACGACGCGAACCGCTGCAGGTAAAAAAGCGCCGCGTTCTCCAGCGATCGCTGGGTCGCCTTCCTGGGCTTGCGCTTGGCCGTTGGTTCGGACATGGTCCGGGATCATAGCAGGATTCGCCCCATGACCCCCATCGTGCTGCACATCCCCCACGCGAGCGCCGTGATCCCCGACGAGGAGCGCGGCGCCTTCACGGTTTCGGACGCGGAGCTGACGCGCGAGGTTCTGTTGATGACCGACCATCACACGGACGCGTTGTTCCAAGGGGCGCTCCCCGGATTTCACGCGGAGGCGTTCCCGGTCAGCCGCCTGGTGGTCGATCCCGAACGCTTTCCCGACGACGCGAACGAGCCCATGGCGGCCAAGGGAATGGGTGCGGTCTACACCACGCGCCAGGACGGAGCCCCGCTCCGCCGCCCGCCAAGCGCGGACGAGCGCCGCCGCCTGCTCGAAACCTATTACCACCCCCACCACGCCGCGCTGGAGCGCGCGGTGGGGGACAGGCTCAGGACGGAGGGCCGCTGCCTGGTCCTCGACTGCCACAGCTTTCCAAGCAAGCCGCTTCCCTACGAGGACGCGGCGCTTCGCCGTCCGGAAATCTGCATCGGGACCGACGGCTTCCATACCCCGCCCCCATTGATCGAAAGCGCCCTGGACGCGTTCGACGCGGCCGGGTTCGACGTCGCCCGGGACGAGCCCTTCGCGGGCGCTCTGGTTCCCACCGCCTTCTATCGCCGGGACGCGCGCGTCGCCGCCCTGATGGTCGAGGTCCGCCGCGACCTCTACATGGACGAGGCGACGGGCGCGATGAAGGGACCGCCTTCGGGGTTCGCGGACGCGCTGTCGGCCTTCATTAACCAGATTTTATGACAATGCGTTCATGTATGGGGTTGGCGAGAAAGGCCGCGCCTTCGGCCTTTCGCGGCAACCCATGGGGAGGGAAGCATGTTCGCGGGGGTTCGTTTGGGAATCCGGGATTTGGTCCGCATCGTTCTCGCGGCCGCCTTCGTCTTGATGGCGGGCGAGGCGCGGGCCAGGCATTTCATGGAGCTGGAGGGCCTGGACGGCTTTTCCGTCGAGGTCCGGGTCAACCGGAGCGAGACCTATGGCGGCGGGCGCTGCCCGGTGAACGAAGCGGCCGTGGAGACCGGGCTTCAGTCCCTGTTCGCGACCACGCCGATCAAGGTCATCACCCAAAAAGAGCGCCAGGCCCACGCCAAGGACTTGGTGGCCGACCGCCCCCAGGCCGCGCACGAGGCCTTCGAGATTTCGGAGATGCCGTTCCGGTTCAAGTACATGCCCACCCTGAAGCTGCACGCCTTCGTCTTCACCAACCCCAAGGGCTGCGAGGGGTTCTTTCAGGCCTCGTTCGAGATGTGGGTGCGCCAGGGCAAGCTCTATCCCCAAAACAAGACCTACACCGGCCCGGTCAAGGTCTGGGGCCTGAAATCCTGGGGCAAATCCGAACCCGGGAGAATCCAGGACGTGTTCATGCGTTTCATGAACGACACCGCCCAGCGCTTCGCCGACCATTGGTCCCAGTCCAATCCCGGCGGCAAGCCGGTCAGGAAATCCGGTCCGGGAAATCCGTGAACACGGATTCGACTCCCATAGCGAACAACTCCCGCGCCCGTTCGGCCTCGTTCACCGTATAGCAGCGGACCGGCACGGCCGCGTCCAGGACGCTTTGCAGCCTGTCGGGCCGAAGCCCCTGGTGGCGGCAGTGGAGCGCCGAGGCGGCGGCGGCCGAAAGGCGGCGCAACCAATCCCTCGGGATGTCGCCGACGATCAGGGCCCGGGGAATGTCGGGGGCCTCCTTGGCCGCGACGCGCAGGGCCTCGGATGAAAAGCTGGACAGCAGCGGCGGCGGCGCGCCCGCGGGCCAGCGTTCCTGGACCAGGCGGGCGACGGTCCTCGCGGTTTCCTCGTCCCGGCCCGGGCAGGGCTTGATCTCCACGTTGGCGCCGAGGCCGCATTCGCCCAAGAGGGCCATGGCCTGATCGAGAGTCGGAATCCGCTCCCCCGCGAACTGGGGGCCGAACCATCCGCCCGCGTCCAGTTTGGCCAGATCCTCAAGGTCGGCGTCGCGCACGGGGCCGTGTCCGTCCGTGGCGCGGTCCAGGGTCTCGTCGTGGAACAGGACCACGCGCCCGTCACGGGTGAGCTTGGCGTCGAACTCCACCCACCGCGCGCCCAGCCGCGCCGCCTTGCGCAGCGAGAACAGCGTGTTCTCCGGCGCGACGCCGCAGGCGCCGCGATGGCCGATGACGGGGGGAAGCGTGGATTTCATCGGGCGAGCGCTAGTGTCCTGGTCGAAGGTGATGTCGATCACATAATTTCCCGTGGGATATGTCATAATCCGAATATCGAAACCAGACGCAAGGACCCTCTCGTCATGGAACCCGCCACGATCGGATGGTTAGGTGGAGCGGCCGGGCTGCTCGTCGGACTTCTGGGGGCGGGCGTCGGCGTCGTTATCGCCTTGCGAAAGACCAACACCGGGCCGCTTGGGCGTTTCGTCGTTCAGATGGGCTTCGTCATGGCGGCGATGCTGCTGGCCTTTCTCGGGGCCTTGTTCGCCATGCTCGCGGGCGTGATGCCGCAGTGGCTGTTCTGGACCATCGCCGCCGTCTTCTTCACGGCGAACGGCCCCTTGATCGTGTTCTTCATCCGGCGCTGCCGGACGCTCGAGGCGGAAGCCTGAGATACCCCCTTGGTCCCTACATCATCCAGACGGTGATTTCCTCCAGTGTCAGGTGCACCACCAGGTCGAAGGCGACGATCCCGGCGGCGACAAGTCCCGGGGCCTGGAGCGAGGCGCGGGCCACGAACCATGAATAAATCAAGATAATGACGAACGCGCACTGCAGCAAAAAGAACGCGGGCTCGGGCGGCAGCGACCCGCTCAGGAACGCCACGGCCAGGGGCGCGAACACCAGCGTCTGAAGCACCGCCGCCCAGTTGTTGGCGACCACGAAGCGGATGAAATGGCTCTCGCGGTTGATGGCTCCGCAAACGGAGAACATCAGCAACGGGAACAGGGTCCAGCCGACCACGTAGCTGATCCCCTGGATCAGTCCATAACGTAACGGCTCGACGGTCATTTTGGCGGTGACGTAGTCCGCCCAGCTCAAAAGCGCGATGAACGGCAGCACCAGCCCAGCCGCCCAGAACGAGCGCCAAAAGCCCCTGATCGAATCGTCGAAAAACGTCAGGCCGCTTTCGTCGAAGCGCGCCAAACGCCAGGCGCCGTGGAGTGCGACGGAGGCCTCCCGCGCGGTCAGCACCGGAAATATCCCTCGAGCGCGCCGAGGTAAATCTCCGCCAGCCGGTCCACGTCGTCCGCCGGAATGTTTTCGTCCACCTTGTGCGAGGTCGCGCCGACCATTCCGAACTCGGCGACCGGGCAATGGTCCTTGATGAAGCGGGCGTCCGAGGTGCCGCCGGTGGTGTTCAGTTCGGGCCGGATTCCGGTCACGCGCTCGGCCGCGTCCGCGATCACGGCGCTGAGTTCGCCCGGCGGCGTGAGGAAGGCGTCGCCGGAGGTGGCCGTCTCCAGATCATACGCCCGGCCGATGGCGTCCAGGCGCGCGCGGATCCACGCCTCCAGGGTCTCGGGGCTCTGGTCGTTGTTGTAGCGGATGTTGAATCCCGCCCGCCCCTTGGCCGGGATCACGTTGGTGGCCGGGTTGCCCACGTCCACGGTGGTCAGGGTGAGCGTGGTGGGCTGGAAGTGGGCGTTGCCCTGGTCGATGGGCTCGGCGGTCAGGGCGGTCAGCATGCGGGCGAGGCGCGGAAGCGGGTTGTCGGCGCGTTCGGGATAGGCGGCGTGGCCCTGGGTCCCGTGGACCGTCAGCTTGCCGTTCAGGCTGCCGCGCCGCCCGATCTTGATCACCTGGCCCAGGGTCTCGGGGCTGGTGGGCTCGCCCACCAGGCAGGCGTCCATGGCCTCGCCCCGGGCCTTCATCCAGTCCAGCACCTTGACGGTGCCGTCGGTGGCGTCGCCTTCCTCGTCGCCGGTGATCAGCAGGCTGATGGAGCCCTCGAACCCGCCCTCATGCCTGGCCAGGAACATGGACGCGGCGGAGACGAAGCACGCGACGGCGGCCTTCATGTCGGCCGCCCCCCGGCCCCAGAGCCTGCCGTCCCGGACCTCGGCCCCGAAGGGATCCGCCGTCCAGGCCCCGGCGTCGCCTACCGGCACCACATCGGTGTGCCCGGCGAAGCAGAAGTTGGGCCGCTTGGCCCCGAAACGGGCGTAGAGGTTGTCCACCTCCCCGAACGTCAGCCTGTGGCAGGTGAATCCCATGGCCGCCAAGGGCTCCTGAATCACGTCGAGCGCGCCTTCGTCGGCGGGGGTGACGCTGGGCCGGCGCATCAGGGCGCGGGCGAGGGGGAGGGCGGGAACGATCTCCATGGCCTCAGAAAACCACTGACGACCCCGGGAGCCAAGGGATTTTTCCGCCCCGAGCCCGGCGAGGGGCCTGGGCCGTCCAGGCCCCGGCGAACCGTTTCGCCGCAGCCAAGGGAGCCGGAGGCTCCCGCCCGGGGTTTGAGGGGCGGATAATTACGTTCTCAAAAGCTCGTTCACCGAGGTCTTGGACCGGGTCTTCTCGTCCACCTGTTTCACGATGACGGCGCAATAGAGGCCCGGGCCCTGGCTTCCGTCCGGAAGCGGCTTGCCCGGCGTGGTTCCCGACACCACCACCGAGTACGCCGGGACCCGACCCCGGGTGACCTCGCCGGTGGCGCGGTCGACGATGGGGGTGGACGCGCCGATGTAGACGCCCATGGACAGCACCGAGCCCTCCTCGACGATCACGCCCTCGGCGACCTCGGCCCGGGCGCCGATGAAGCAGTTGTCCTCGATGATCACCGGACCGGCCTGCAGCGGCTCCAGAACCCCGCCGATGCCGGCGCCGCCGGAGATGTGGCAGTCCTTGCCGATCTGGGCGCAGGAGCCGACGGTGGCCCAGGTGTCGATCATGGAGCCGCTGTCGACGTGGGCCCCGAGGTTCACGAAGCACGGCATCAGCACGACGCCCGGCGCGATGTAGGCGGAGCGGCGCACCGTGCAGTTGGGAACGGCGCGGAAGCCCGCGCCCCGGAACCGGGCCTCGTCCCAGCCCTCGAACTTGGACGGCACCTTGTCGAACCAGGACGCGCCGCCGGGACCGCCGGAAATGGGCGTCATGTCGTTCAGGCGGAAGGACAGCAGCACCGCCTTCTTGAGCCATTGGTTGACCGTCCACGTCCCGTCGACCTTCTCCGCCACCCGGCCCTGGCCGGAATCCAGCAGGTCCATGGCGGCGTTCACGGCGTCGCGGACGTCGCCGGTGGTGGAGGTGTCGATGGCGTCGCGGTCTTCCCACGCGTTTTCGATCAGGGTCTTCAGGTCGTTTGTCATGGCTCGCATCAATCCATATTGGGGCGTCGATCAGCCGGGACCATGGGGGAGCGCGCGCCCGGTGTCAACCGTTCGCGAATCTCCTTGTTCCTTTTTTGTTCTCATACTATGATGCGTGCGATGAAGAACGCGAGGGGCCAGTCGCCATGTTCACCGTCGTCCGCGGCACCAACCGGCTCAGCCTGGACGAGCGTTTCGTCCGCCGTCCCGCCGCCACGTTCTTCGCCGTGGTCGAGGGCGACGGGATGGCCGGGCGCGGCCTGTTCGACGGCGATATCCTGATCGTCGACCGCTCGCTCACGCCACATCCCGGCTCCATCGTCGTCGCCGTTTTGGACGGGGAGCTGACCGTGCGCCCGTTCGCGTCCGTGGTTGGGGAGGACGCGATCCTGTGGGGGGTGGCGCGGGGACTGGTTCGGGACCTGCCATGACCGAATACGCGCTGGTGGACTGCAACAACTTCTTCGTCTCGTGCGAACGGGTGTTCCGGCCCGAGTTGGAGAACCGGCCGGTCATCGTGCTGTCGTCCAACGACGGCTGCGCCATCGCCCGGTCCAACGAGGCCAAGGCGCTGGGGATCAAGATGGGCCAGCCCTTTTTCCAGATCAAAGGCCTGGCCGAGCGTTGCGGCGTCCGGGTTCTCAGCGCCAACTTCCACCTCTACGCCGACATGAGCAACCGGGTGATGCAGGCGCTGGCCGACGCCGCGCCCATGGCGGAGCCCTACTCCATCGACGAATGCTTCCTCGACCTGACCGGGATCGCGGACCGAGGCGAGTTCGGGCGGATGATCCGCCACCGGGTGAAGCAGTGGACCGGAATTCCGGTGGGCGTCGGCATCGCCGAGACCAAGACCCTGGCCAAGATCGCCAACCGCATCGCCAAGACATCCAAAAAGACCGGCGGGGTTTTGGACCTGGCCGGATCGCGGTGGCGCGGCCGCGCGCTGGCGATGACCGAGGTCGGCGACGTCTGGGGCGTCGGGCGCCGCTTCAACCGGAAACTTTTGCGCAACGGGGTCGAGACCGCCCTCGACCTCAGCCGCCTGCCCGACATGTGGGTGAGGAAGGAAATGGGCGTGATCGGCCTGAAGACGGTTCGCGAGCTCAGGGGCGAGGACTGCATCGGGTTCGAGGACGCGCCGCGCCCGAAAAAGACCACCATGGTGTCGCGCTCCTTCGGCCGGGAGATCACGGAGCTCGACGACCTCGCGGGCGCGGTGGCGACGTTCGCGTCCATGGTCTCCGAGGAGCTGCGCCGACGGCGCCTGGTCGGCTCCGTGGTCAGCGTGTTCCTGTCGACCAACCGGTTCTCCAAGGGGCCGCGGCATCACCCGTCGCTGGCGGTGGAGCTCGCGCCCCCGACCGCCAGCGCGCGCAAGATCACCGCCGCCGCGCTCAAGGCGCTCCGGGAGATTTACCGGGACGGCTTCGGCTACAAGAAGGCGGGGGTGATGGTCCTCGACCTGGTGGACGCCGACCATGCGCCCCGCACGCTGTTCGACCGCCCCGACCCCAGGGAGGACCGGCTGATGGAGGCCTTCGACCGCATCAACCGCCGCCTGGGCTCGGGCGCGATCCGCGTCGGCCCCGCCGCCGCGCGCCCGAAATGGCTCCCCAGCAGCGCCCACCGCTCGCCCCGCTACACCACGGACTGGGCCGACGTTCCGGCCGTGAGGGCGTGAGGGCGCGCTCAGGTCCTGGGCCGTCCGTGCCAATGGGCGCGCACGCCCGCGTCCATGTCCAAGGGCACGATGTGCAGGTTGCCGTGGCGGACGCCCGTTTGCGCGGTGACCGAATCGGCGAAGCGGCGCACGTCGGCCACCCGGCCGCGCAGGATCAGCGCCTCGATGCAGTTATCATGGTCCAGGTGGACGTGAAGGGCGGAGACGTTCAGGTCGTGGTGGTCGTGCTGGGCCCGGGTCAGGCGCTGGCTCAGTTCGCGTTCGTGGTGGGCGTAGACGAAGCTGAGGCACGCGATGCAGTCGCTCTCGGCCTCTTTCTCCCTGCGCTCCCGCTCCAGGGTGTCGCGCAGCATGTCGCGGAAGGCCTCGGACCGGTTTCCGTAGCCCCGGGTTTCCATGTAACGGTCGAATTCCGCCATCAGGTTGTCGTCCACGGTGATGGTCACCCGTTGCATGGCGCGTCTCCCCGGAAAGGCATTGACGTATGACAAATAAAAAAAATATCATACGCGCGTGATTTTCGTCCCCCACATCATAGCAAAGGCGCAAGAGATATGAAGAGAGCCGGTTTCCTCGCCCTGCTCGCGATTCTGGCCGCCTCGCCTTCTTCCGCCCATTTCCAGGTCCTGGCGCCGTCCACCGACATCGTGGGCCCGGAGAGCGGCGGGACCGTGAACATCGACTTGGTTTTCACCCATCCCATGGCGCGCGGCCCGGCGATGGAGATGGCGCGCCCGGCGCGCTTCGGGGTTCTGGGTCCGGATGGGGAGCGGGACCTGCTGGATGCGCTGGAAAAGGCCCCCGTCGACGGCAAGACGGCGTGGAAGGCCGCGGTTCCCGTGGCTCGGCCCGGGGGTTACGTCTTCTTCGTCGAGCCCAAACCCTATTGGGAGCCGGCGGAAAAGAAGATGATCGTCCATTACGCCAAGGTGGTGGTGGACGCCTACGATTGGGGCCAGGGCTGGGACAGGCCGGTCGGGCTTCCGGTGGAGATCGAGCCGCTTCACCGGCCCTATGGGCTTTGGACCAACAATGTCTTTCGCGGGATCGTCCGCAAGGAAGGAAAGCCGGTCCCCTTCGCCGAGATCGAGGTCGAATGGCTGAACGACGGCTCGGTCGAGCCGCCCGCCGACGCCTATCTCACCCAGGTGATCAAGGCCGACGCCGGAGGCGTCTTCGCCTACGCCATGCCCCGTGCGGGGTGGTGGGGCTTCGCCGCCCTGATCGACGGCGACGAGCCCATGCGGGCTCCCAACGGAGAGGCGGTCCCGGTGGAGCTGGGCGCGCTGATCTGGGTTCGAGCCCGGGACATGGAATAGGAGGCGGCCATCGCGCACATTCCCGACGGCGTGGCCTCGGCCCCGGTCCTGGTCCTCGGCGCGGTCGCGGTCGCGGGCGGGCTTGCCGTCGCCATCCGCAGGCTGGAATACGAGCGGATCCTGCCCACCGCGGTCCTGGCCGCCGCGTTCTTCGTCGCATCGATGATCGCGGTGCCCCTGGGGCCGACTTCGGCGCATCTGATGCTGAACGGGTTGATGGGGGTCTTGCTGGGCTGGGGCGCGGTGCCCGCCGTATTCGTCGGGCTGATGCTGCAGGCGGCGATGTTCGGCGTCGGCGGGGTCACGACGCTGGGAACGAACACCTTGAACATCGCGCTGCCGGCGCTGGTCTGCGCGGCCTTGATCCGCCCGGTTCTGTCGCGAACGGTCCGGGTCCGGACGGCCTTCGCGCTCGGCCTCGCCGCCGGCGGGATCGGGACCGCGCTCTGCGGCGCCATGGTGGCGGCGACGCTCGCGCTCAGCGGATCGGAGTTCCTGCCGGTGGCGGCGGCGGTGGCTCCCATGTACCTGCCCCTCGCGTTGATGGAGGGGCTGGTCTGCGGCGCGGCGATCGCCTTTCTGTTCCGGGTCAAGCCCGAAATGCTGGCGGCCGGGATCCATGCCTAGGATCGTCCTGATCGCGGTTCTGCTGCTCGCGGCGTGGCCCGCCCACGCCCACAAACTCAAGGTGTTCGCCGCCGTCGTCGGCGACGCCGCCGAGGGAACGGTCTATTTCGCCAACGCGGGTCCGGTCCCGGGCCTCGCGGTCCGACTGGAGAACGCGGCGGGCGAAACGCTGATGACGCGAAGGACGGACGTGGACGGAACGTTCGCCTTCCCCCTGGACGGGACCGAGTCCCGGGTCATCGTCGCCGAGACCAAGGACGGCCACATGGCGCGGTTCTCCCTGTTCGCTCCCGCCGAGGCCGCCGTCTCCGCCCCCGTGGCGGAATCCGGAAACATCGAAGCCGTCGTCGCCCGCCAGATCCGCCCGGTGCTGGAGCGCCTGGACCGCCAGGAGGACGCGCTGCGCCTTCGCGACCTGATCGGGGGCGTCGGCTACATTCTGGGCCTCGCCGGCCTCGTGGCGTGGCTGCGGACCCGTCGGGACTCATAAGGCTAAGGACAGGTGCGCTTCAGCCGATCCTCGGGCGGGACGGCCGGGGGCGGCGGGGGCCGGGACAACACGCCCGCCAGGTGCGCCACCGTTCTCCTGTAGTGGGCGTCCCTCGCTTCCGGCAGCCCGCGGATGAACTTCAAGGTTTTCTGGGCGTCGTCGTTGAGGCCCGAAACATGCTCCGCGTTGACGAGGTAAATCAGCGCGTCCAGCCTCGGCCCCGGTTTCCGCTCATCGGCCTCGGGTCCCAGGCTTTCCGCCAGCGTGCGCGCCTTGGCGAAGGACCGGCGCGCCTCGTCCGTCCGCCCGGCGGCCGCCAGCGCCATGCCGAGCCTGATGCGCGCGTTGGCTTCCGACCTCTTGTCCTTGACGCGCTCCAGAAGCCGGCGCGCGGTGTCCATGGTCCAGTCGAACCCGTCCTCGTCGCCGAGCCAGTGGCGCCATAACGCGACGTCGGCGATGGACCCGACGTGGGAATAGGGATTGGTCGGATCATCGGCGTGGAGCTTGTCGTCCAGCGTTTCGGCGGCCTTGGCCAGCGCGGTTCGGGCGAACTCGCCGCGCCCGGCCCCGACCGCCTTGTCCGCGCCACGGATCGTCGCGCAAGCGACATTGCCGGGGGAATACATGGCCGGAATGTTCGCAAGCGCATAAGAAAAAAGTCTCTCGACGTCCTCCCCGCCGCCCTTGCGGTCCACCGCCAGCGCCAGATCGACGAACAACGCGAATCGCTCCTCCTCCGCGGTCAGTCTCGATATGGCGATCGCGCCAATTTTCGCAACATCATTAGAGAGTTGATCGTAATCCAGTTCCTGATCCGCCTGAACGGCAAACGCCGCCATGACGAGGACGACGGCCAACGCCCCTCCCTTCAATCGACGCGCGGCGCGTGAGAAAAGGAAAATTATCCATGACATTATTCCCACCCCCTCCTATCCATCTCCTTAACGCGTTTCGCAGTCCTTGAGAGCTTGTTGCGGAATGGTCCGGGATTGTAGGGATTAGGGCAAGAGATGGGT
>CAYFNC010000017.1:0-40466 GCA_964344345.1 uncultured Hyphomicrobiales bacterium
CGTCGCCGAGCTTGCCGGTGATGGTCATCTTGCCCTTGCCCGGCACCATGACCGCCTCGATGGACAGCAACTCGCCGCCGACCTCGGTCCAGGCGAGGCCGGTGGTGACGCCGACCAGGTCCTCCAACTCCGCCTCGCCGAAGCGGTACTTGCGCACGCCCGCGAACTTGGCGAGGTTGCGCCGGGTGACGTGGATTTCCTGGGCGTTGCCCATCATGATTTCCTTCACCGCCTTGCGGGTCAGGTTGGCCAGCTCGCGCTCCAGATTGCGCACGCCGGCCTCGCGGGTGTAGTAGCGGATCAGATCGCGTAGTCCGGAGTCCGAAATCGACCACTCGCCGTCCTTCAGCCCATGGGCCTCGATCTGTTTGGAAATGAGATGGCGACGCGCGATCTCGACCTTTTCGTCCTCGGTGTAGCCGGACAGCCGGATGATCTCCATGCGGTCGAGCAACGGCGACGGCATGTTCATGGTGTTGGCCGTGGTCACGAACATCACGTCGGACAGGTCGTAATCGACCTCCAGGTAATGGTCGTTGAAGGTGTTGTTCTGCTCGGGGTCCAGGACCTCCAACAGGGCGGACGCGGGATCGCCGCGCCAGTCGTGGCCCATCTTGTCCACCTCGTCCAACAGAAACAGCGGATTGGACGCCTTGGCCTTCTTCATGCCCTGGATCACCTTGCCCGGCATGGAGCCGATGTAGGTGCGCCGATGGCCGCGGATTTCCGACTCGTCGCGAACGCCGCCCAAGGACATGCGCACGAAGTTGCGCCCGGTGGCGCGGCCCATGGACTTGCCGAGCGAGGTCTTGCCGACGCCCGGAGGCCCGACCAAACACAGGATCGGCCCGCGCAGCTTGTTGGTGCGCTGCTGCACGGCGAGGTACTCCAGAATCCTCTCCTTGACTTTCTTCAGGCCATAGTGGTCCTGATCGAGGATTTCCTGGGCGCGGCGGATGTCCTTCTTGATGCGGGTGCGCTTCTTCCACGGAATCGACAGGATCCAGTCCAGGTAGTTGCGCACCACGGTGGCCTCTGCCGACATGGGGCTCATGGACTTCAGCTTCTTCAGCTCTGACAGCGCCTTTTCGCGGGCTTCCTTGGACAGCTTGGTCTCGGCGATCTTTTCCTCGAACTCCTGGGCCTCGTCGCGGCCGTCCTCGGATTCGCCGAGCTCCTTTTGGATCGCCTTGAGCTGTTCGTTCAGATAGTACTCGCGCTGGGTCTTCTCCATCTGGCGCTTGACGCGGGAGCGGATCTTCTTCTCCACCTGCAGGACGCCGATTTCGGCCTCCATGTAGGAGTACACCCGCTCCAACCTTTCGGCGACCGTGTTGGTCTCCAACAACTCCTGCTTCTCGGAGATCTTGAGCGCCAAGTGTGAGGCGACCGTGTCGGCGAGTTTGGAGAAGTCGTCGATCTGGTTGATGGAGACCAGGACCTCGGGCGGGATCTTCTTGTTCAGTTTGATGTACTGCTCGAACTGGGTGACGACCGAGCGGGACAGGGCCTCGAGCTCCTGGGGGTCGCCCTCGGCCTCGCCGATGACCTCGGCCTGGGCCTGGAAGAACTCCTCGTTGTCGGTGTAGGCGGTGATGCGCGCGCGCTGGCCGCCCTCGACCAGCACCTTGACCGTGCCGTCGGGCAGCTTCAAAAGCTGCAGCACCGTCGCGACCGTGCCGACCGAGTAGATGTCCTCGGGCATGGGCTCGTCCTGGGCGGCGTTTTTCTGGGCGACCAGCAGGATCTGCTTGTCGTCCTTCATGACGTCCTCGAGCGCCCTGACCGATTTGTCGCGCCCGACGAACAGCGGCACGATCATGTGCGGGAACACGACGATGTCCCTAAGCGGCAGGACCGGGAATATTTCGCCTCGGCTGGTTACAATCATTCCATTTCTCCACTTAGGGCCCCGACTTGGGACGTTCGGCGCCGAATTAACGGCCCTCACCACGAAAGTTGGGCCAGTTCGGCCTAATGTTCAAGGGAAAGGTTGGCGAACGGTTAACGGAAAAGCCCAAAAACCCGCCGGAAATTAAGGAATCTCATGTTGGGGGACACGCCGGGGGTCTACCATATCCATAAGAAAACGAGCAGGTTCCCCATGACCGCCCCCATTCCCATCGCGCGAGAGAGAATCGCAACCCTGAAAAAGCGCGCCACGCTTCTGTCCGTGCTGGTGGGGTTCGCCATGCTGTGCGTGAAGGCCGCCGCCTTTTTCGCGACCGGATCGATCAGCGTGCTGACGTCGGTTCTGGACTCGCTCATGGACAACGCCATGGGCGTTGTCAACTTCATCGCCGTTCGCAAATCGCTGAAGCCCGCGGACAGGCGACACCGCTTCGGTTTCGGCAAGTTCGAGCCGCTGGCCGGACTGGTCCAAGGCGCGTTCATCGTCGTGGTGGCGGTCCTGATCGCCGTCGAGGCGGTCCAACGCCTGATCGAGCCCCAGACGATCGAGAACGCCGAACTCGGCGTCGGCGCCATGTTGGTGGCGACCGCGCTCATGGGCGGATTGGTTCTCTACCAGAACCGGGTGGTGCGCCTGACCGGGTCCATCGTGGTGCGCGCGGACGCGCTGCACTACAAGGCCGACGTCCTGATGCACGTAGGCATCATCGCCTCCCTGTCCCTTGGCGACGCCCTCGGCGCCTGGTGGTTGGACGCCGCGTGCGCGCTCGCCATCGCTCTTTTCCTGGCCTGGGGGGCGCGCGGAATATTCAAACAATCCCTCGCCATCCTGCTGGACCGCGAGATTCCGGACGCGGACCGCAAGCGCATCCGCGCCGTCGCGTTGGCCCATCCGAAGGTCCAGGACATTCACGATCTCAGAACCCGGTCGTCGGGAGACCGGGCGTTCGCGCAATTGCATCTGGAAATGAACGGAGCCATGACCCTGGACGAGGCCCACCGCGTCGCCCACGAGGTCATCGACGCCCTGGAGCGCGAGCTTCCCGACACCGAGGTTCAGATTCACCAGGAGCCCGCGGGCGACCCGCGGGATCGGACGTGGCGCCGCATGGCCGGACTCGCGCCATGCCGGCGGGGCGAGTGCGCCGCGCCATGACCAGGAGGAATGCATCATGTTTCCCGTCGTCCCCATCGCGCTCGGTTACGGCCTCGCCGGACTGTCGGCCATGCTGACGGTTTTGGATCCCCCTCGGTCCAAGTCGCGCAAGCCCCGCCCGCCCGCGGCGCGCATTCTGGAGGACCGCGTCCTCATCGACGACAGCGCCGTCGTTTCGGTCGAGGAGGTTCCGCTCGACAACCGCCTGGGCCGCGAGCCCATCGTCAGCGAGCACGAATTCTCCCGCACCGCGTCCAACAGCATTTCGTTCTCGCGGAACAGGGATGTGCGCTCCTCGCTCGGGGGCTCGCTGTTGAGCCTGGTCAAGGCGGAGGCGGAGCTCTGGCTCGGGCGCAAGCTCGGCTGCGAGATCGGCGCCCGCGTCACCCGCTCCATCAAACTGCGCCTCACCGCCGCGCCCGGAACCTTCGCCCGCTACCGCATCACCTGGAAACAGGATCTGCGCCGGGGCCGCCAGGTGGCCATGGTCGCCGGAAAGAAAGTGGAGCTGGATTACGTCGCCACCCATGGCCTCTGCCACGAAGTGACGAGTCTCGCCGAAACCGACGACGTGACAGAAGAAGCCACGCGGACCATCGAGCATCGGGCGGACTGACACCAGGACTTTCCATTCATCCCGGCCATCCGGACACCCCACGCCTTGAAAGCGATCAGGAGCGCGCGCATATGTTTATTCAAGCCGAAACGGATAATGCTTTTCAATCGCAGGTTTATGTTTTATTAAAGCGGCCATTCAGGGCGTTGGAGTTGCACCGATGTCGAAAAAGTCTTTTCTTGGCCGTCTCGGCGACATGCTCAAGGAGCCCGAGGAGGAGACCGCCGAAGACATAGACCGCGAGGTTCTCTCGGCCGTCAACGAGATCATGGAGACCGAGGTGTCGACGCTTGATGGCGGCGGCCTGCTCGGAAAATCCGAAGGCGACGACGCGAGCCGCCTTTTCATCGTCAGCCTGACCCCTATCTACGACATGATCGGGGACCGCCAGGGCCGGTTGGCCATGAACCTGCGCGAAACCTGCAACCAGAAATTCTGGAGCCATGTGGAGGCCAATCGCGGCGTCCTCACCATCACGGGCGAGTTGATGCTCATGCGCCTCTTCGACCTGGGCGAAGCCAAGGGCTTCCAGCTCGCGGCGGCGATCCTCAACGATATCGGCGACCACTTCTTCGGCGACCGATTCCTCAACATGAATATCGGCGGCATGCTCTCAATGGCCGACGCGGCGGACGTCGCCAACGAGGACGGAACCCTGAACCTGAAGAAAACCAGGGAAATCGCCCGGAGCGGCGGCGTCCCCGTCGCCATGGACGATCCTGGCGAGGACGCGCCCCAATGGTTGAAGCTGATCTGGAAAGCCCAGATCGAGCGCAAGGCGATTCTGGTCGAGGAGAAACGCAAGCAGAAGGCCAGGGCGGTCGCGAAGCGAGCGCGCCAGAAGGCCCTGAACCGCCTGATCCCCCGCAAGCTCGGCGAACGGCGAAAGCAGTTCAAGGCATTCAAGGGCGATGACCAGCGCCAGGGATTGGACCGGCGGGGACGCGGCTACTAACCGCGCCCCCTTCCGAAACCCGCCCCGCCCCACTGGAACATCGCGAGACCGCCCAGGATCAACGCCGCGCCCGCCAGGAACCGGCCGTCCAGGCTCTCCCCGTTCAGGCCCGCGCCGAGCGCCAGCGCCACCACCGGCGACAGCAGGGGGATCAGCATGGTCTGGCTGGCCTCGAGCCGCTCCAGCACCAAGTTGAACAGCACGAATCCCACCACGCTGCCCATGACCGCGAGATAGACGATGGCGCCGGCCGCCTTGATGGTCAGCGCGTCGGGCGATTGCCCGCCGTCGGCCATCCAGACCAGGGCGAAACAGGGAACCGCGACGACCAGCGATCCCGTGGTCTTGGCGAAGGACGGCACGCCCGCGCCCAGCCGCTTGACCGCGACCGTGCTGGTGGCGAAGACGCCGACGGCGCAAAGCACCCCGGCCACGCCCAAGGCGGCCTGGTCCGATCCCGACGCCATCCCCCGCGCGAAGATGGTCGCGAGACCCGCGACGCCGAAAGTCGCGCCAAGCCCGCGCCAGGGCGTGAACGCCTCGTTCAACAGCATGCGCGCCAAGAGCCCGGTGACGATGGGGCTGACGCCGAACACCACAGAAATCCATCCCGACGGAATGAACTGGGCGCTCCAATAGGTCGCCGACATGGCCCCGAACACGCCGAGCCCGCCCGCGAGATAGGTCATCAGCGCGCGCTTCGAGAGAGGAATCCTGTCGTGGGCGACGCCGAGGGCGACAACGCAGATCACAAGCCCCAGGACCATGCGCGCCAGAACGGCGAACGAAAAAGCTAGGTTGTCCAGACTCCACTGAATGGCCAGGGGCGTCGATCCCCAGATCAACACCACCCCGATAAAGGCGACGATAACGGCCATGACGAAACGTCCCGTGTTAAAGACAACAAAAAAGGCCAGGGGAGCGATGCCCATGGCCCTTGCGGTTCGGATGATCGGCGTTCAGATGCGGTTCAGATCAACCTTTCCCTCCAGGCGCGGGCGTTCGCACGCTTTTCCAAGCGGCGGTTACGCGCATAAGGGTGTGGCAAATCGAGTACATCATGTGATCTTTTTACATCTCCCGCCGACGCCCGTCAACTACAGACAGCGCGCCACCACCCGTTCCGTCCGGGCGCCGTCCCACGCGGGCTCCACCTGCATGGCGATGGCGTCGCCGCCGTGTTTTCCTGGCGGAAGCCGGAAGGTAATCTGCTGGCCCTCGCCCATCCTGAGCTTCCGGGCGACGTACACCGCGTCGTTGGCGGCGTTCACGATGGAGAATTGGGCGCGCCGGGGCCAGCGCTCGCCCTGGTTCGCGACCTTGAACACCATGTTCCCGTCCCGGCACGCGCTGGTGACGGAAAGGCCGGGAACGCCCTCCTCGCCCGCGGCCGTGGCGAAGTCGTTCAGCGCCTCCGCGCCGCCCTCGTCCTCCCGTTGGGCCAGGCATCGGGTAATGGCGATGCGTCGCTTCACGGCCTCGACGAACGCCTTTAACTCGTCGCCTTCCAGGCGCCGCGGGCCGCCGTCCATCTTCACGGTGATCGCGTCCTCGCGCCCGACCACGTCGTACAAGGCGTCGAGCTTGATTTCCCAATAGGAGATGTAGGAATACCAGTTCCCGTCGTGCGCGGCGTCCACGCGCTCCTTGACCCGCTCGTAGCTCACGCCGCCCCAACGCGCGGGCTTGGAGAACGCCCCGCAATCGGCCGAAGCCGGACTGGACCAGGGAACGAGAAGGAAAAAGAACACGGCTGCGATAAACGCGCGGGCCGAAAGGGAGAAAAACACCATCAAAGGCCTCGAAAACAATAAAGACGCCCAGGGACCGCCAAGTCCCACCCCATTCATGAACAGGTGTAACGGGAAAAAGTTAAGATTTGCCCCCACGCCCGGACGTTCGAACGGCTTGCGGACACCGGGCGGTTGCCGTTAGAACGGACGGCATGAACGCCGAAACCACCCATGACGCGCCCTATGTCCTTCGCGAGGACAAAGGGCCCGTAACCACGCTGACCCTGAACAGGGGCAAGAGCTTCAACGCGCTGTCCAGCCCCATGCTGGCCGCGCTGCAGGCGGAGCTCGATGCGCTGATGGAGGACCGAAAGGCCCGCGTCGTGGTGCTGGCCGGAGCCGGCAAGGCCTTTTGCGCCGGCCACGACCTGAAGGAGATGGACGCCAACCCGGACGAGGCGTCGTGCCTCGCGCTGTTCGAGAGTTGCGCCCGGGTCATGACCACAATCAGCCGCCTGCCCCAGCCTGTCATCGCCCGGGTCCACGGCGTCGCCACCGCCGCGGGCTGTCAACTGGTCGCCCAGTGCGACCTCGCCGTGGCGTCGAACGCGGCGCGGTTCGCGACGTCCGGCATCACGGTCGGGCTGTTCTGCTCGTCCCCCATGGTGCCCGTGACCCGCAACCTGCCGCGCAAGCAGGCCATGGAGATGCTGGTGACCGGCGACTTCATCGGCGCGGACGCCGCCCTCGCCTACGGGCTGGTCAACCGGGTGGCCGCGCCCGACGAACTGGACGCCGAGGTTGCAAGGATGGCGGAAACCATCGCCGCAAGGCCGCCCGCGTCCATCGCGCTCGGCAAGCGGTTGTTCTACACCCAACTCGAACACGGCCTCGGCGCCGCCTACGCCGAAGCGGCCGCCGCCATGGCGGCCAACATGCAAGACGACGACACGCGGGCCGGCATCAAGGCGTTCGTGGAAAAGCGGCCCATGCCGGAATGGAGCGACAGGTGACGGAGGGAAACAGGTAATGTCCGAACTGGAATACGAAGACGGCTATATCAAGGGAATCCTGGAGGACGTGAAGACCATCGCGCTCATCGGCGCCTCCAACAAGGCGAAAAGACCGTCCAACAAGGTCATGAAGTACATGCTGAAAAAGGGCTACGCGGTCATTCCGGTCAACCCCGGCCTCGCGGGCCAGGAAATCCACGGCCAGACCGTGGTCGCCAGCCTGCCGGAAATCGAGGGCCAAGTGGACATGGTCGACATCTTCCGCGCGTCTGAAGCCGCCGGCATGATCACCGACAAGGCCATCGAGCTGGCCGGCAAGATGGGCATCAAGGCGGTCTGGATGCAGGAAGGCGTCCGCCACGACGAAGCCGCCGCCAGGGCCGAGGCCGCGGGCCTGCGCATCGTCATGGACCACTGTCCCAAGAAGGAGTTCGCCCGCCTGATCGAGGGCCGCGACGACTGGGACAAGCCAGACGTCGATTAAACGAACATCTCCTGTAGGGCGTTCCGGTTCAGCTTCCCGGCGCCCGTAAGGGGCAATTGCTCGGCCTTGCGGATTTCCTTGGGAATCTTGTAGGCCGCCATGTTCTCGCGGCAGAACGCCTTCAACTCGTCCTCGGACGCGTCGCTTCCGGCGTGAAAGACCACCAGCGCCACCGGCGCCTGGCCCCATTTCTCGTCGGGAACCCCGGCCGAAATCGCGCCCGCGACGGCCGGATGCTTCATCAGCACCAGCTCGATCTCCTCGGGCGAGACATTCTCGCCGCCGGAAATGAACATGTTGTCGGCCCGGCCCTTGATGAACACCAGGCCGTCTTCGTCCCGCGCCGCCAGGTCGCCGGTGAAGATCCAGCCGTCGTCGTCGAGGACCTTGTCGGTGCGCGCTTCGTCGTTCAGGTAACCGTCGAAATTATGCGGGCTCCGCATGCACAGGACGCCGGTTTCGCCGGGAGCGGCGTCCTGTCCGGTCTCCTGGTCCACCACCTTGGCGTCGCAGTGGAACATGGACACGCCGATGCTGGCGGAATTGGCCAGCAGTTCGTCCATGGAATCGGTGCGGGCGATATAGGCGAAGTTGGACGGCCCCGCCTCGGTCATGCCGTAGGTCTGGCTGATGGGCACGCCCTTGTCCAGGAAGGTCTGCATCACCGCCTTCGAGCACGGCGCGGCCGCCGTGGTGATGGCCTTCAGGTTGGAGAAGTCCGTCTCCTTGAACTTGGGATGGGCGATCATGAACTGGAACATGGCCTCGACCCCGCCGAAATTCTCGACCCTGCCCTCGTGGATCAGGTCGAGCACGAGGCCCGGGTCGAAATCACGCATCAGGACGCCGGTGATCCCGGCGTAGAAGATCGGGGTGAAGGTGTTCCATCCGCCGATGTGGAAGAACGGGAACGTGATCAGCACGCTCTTGTAGGCGCCGATGAGCCCGGTGGCCAGGATGTCCACCGCGTTCCACACCATCTGGCGATGGGACACGATGCAGATTTTCGGCGTCGCCGTGGTGCCGCCGGTGTGCACGTAGAGAAACGTGTCGCTCATGGCCAGCGGGACGTTCACGTCCCGGGGCTCGGTCTTCAGGATCACGTCCTCGAAAACCTCGTCCACGTCGATGACGGATCGGACGGAGTCGGGAATCGCGAGGCTCGCGACGAGGTCCGCGAACGGGTTCTCGTGAATCAGAAGCGCCGGTTTCAACCGCTCCAGCAGATCGTCCAATTCCGGTTTCTGCAGACGCTGGCTCAAGGGCGCCAGAACGATACCCAACTTGCCGCAGGCGAGATAGACGTCGATGGCCTCGACCCGGTTGCGGCAGATCAGCGCGATCACGTCGCCCTTGCCGAGCCCCATCGCGTCGGCCAGATAGGCCCCCACCCGGTTGGCCCTCTCGTTCATGTCCGCGAACGTGAAGCTCTTTTTCGTGAACGAGTCATAGAGCGCGGTCTTGTTCGGCGTCAGCGTGGCGCGTCGTCCCGCCCAGTCGCCAACCCAGTCCATCGAAACGTCGTCGTAATTCCGGCCAGCCATCGCAGCGTCCCCCTGCCATAAGGTCCGCCCCGATGATAGCCGAACGAATGAGAGCCGGAAACCACGAGACGCGCCAGAGCCGTTATTGCGCGCCGCAGCAATAATGTGGGCCGGGATTTAGAATTCTCGATGGAGCCGTTGCGAAACAAGACCATAGTAGATTCATCGATTGAAACCTCCCTCTGGAAATCGCTGGCGTCCCTAATGAGCGTCAAGAACCTCGACAAGCTCTTCAAACCCCAATCCGTCGCCGTCATCGGAGCCTCCAACAGGGACGGCTCCATCGGCGCTTTGATCACCCGCAACCTGTTCCACCAGGCGGGCGTCCCCACCCACAACACGCCGGAACAGGTGGTGACCGCCTTCATGCACATGGTCGATTACCGCCGCAATCAGGACATGCGGATGGAGACGCCGCGCTCGGTTTCAAGAACGCCCTGCAGGCGGAGGAAGGCGTCTATGACATTTCCATGCGGTTGTAGGTCAAAACGACAGGTCCGTCAGTCCGGATGCTCCTCGTCCGCGACACCGCGCGGCAGGGCGAAGGCGGTGCGGCGGTCGAGCTTGGCCATGTGCATCAGGCCGCTGTGGGGATGGCAGATTTCGGCCTGGTGGTAGAGGTCCTCGAACAGCGCCTCGGCCTCGTCGGCGCCGACGATGACGGTCAGGATCTCCACCTCCTCCCATTCCCCGTAGGAAATGGACTCCACCACCCCGCGCCCGCGCCCGCCGGTGACGTTTGCGGCGTTCGCGCCCCAGACCTCGTGCAGCCAGTGAAGCACCAGGTTCGCGCGCCCCTTGGGCAGGATGCAGGTGATGCGCCGGGGCGCCTGGTCTTCCGCCTGGATCACATCCGCCACCCAAGCTTCTTTTTGCGCGCCGACACCTTGTCCAGAACCTCGCGGGGAACGTAGGTGGCGGCCTTCTCCAACGGCGTCATGTACATGATGCCCTTGCCGGGCGTGTCCAACTCGCCCGCCAGGTACATCTGCTCGAACACCCGGTCGGCCTGTTCGGCGGAGACCATGACGTCGATGATTTCCTTTTCCACTTCGACGGCGACGCCGAGCACGCCCAGGCGCTCGCGAATTCCCGTCCCCCGGGCGTAGTGCACCGTCGCGCCCTGGGCGCCCGCGTCGCGGGCCGCCTGGACGATGGCGTCGGCCTGGCCGCGCTGGACGATGCAGGTGATCAGCGCTACGTCCTTCAGAACCACGATTTCGCGCTGGGTCATGCCTCCTCCCCCGCCTCTTCGTCCACGTCTGCGATGTCCTCGTACTTGACCCGTCCGCGCAGCCGGATCCAAAGCCCGGTGGCGAGCACCGAAACGATGGGGCCGATGGACGCCATGGACAGAATGCCGAACCCGTCCAGCGCCTCGACCGCGTTGCCGAAGCCGAGCCCCATGGCCAGCACCAGCGGCACCGTCACCGGCCCCGTGGTCACGCCCGCAGAATCCCAGGCCACGTTGACGAACTCCTCGGACGAGAGCGCGGTCAAAGCCAGCGCAATCAGGTAGCCCGGAACCACCAGCCAAGCCAGCGGCCATTCATAAACGATCCGCGCCACGCCCAAGGCGATGCCGAAGGCGACGCCGACCGAGACCGCGTACATCAAGGTCTGCTTGCGGAACGCGCCCTGGGTCAGGTTCTCCACCGTCATGCCGAGCGCGTTCAGCGCCGGTTCGGCCAGGGTCGCGCCGAAACCGAGAATCCAGGCGAACGTCAAGGCGATCAGCACGCCGAGCGCAGGGAAATACAGGGGCGAGTCCTTGACCGCCTCGATGGCGTGGAAGGCGGCGGGAACCAGGCTTCCAGATTGCCCGCCCAGCTTGGCGAGCCCATAGGACAGACCCAGGTTGAACACGATCATCCCCAAAAGCGCCAGAACGAGCCCGTAAAAAACGACTCCGCGATTGGGGATCGTCTCGCCCAGCACCACCCGATGAATGAAGAACAGGAACAGCACCAAGGGCACGATGGCGCGAAGGCCGCCGATGATCTCGGTCCAGGGCGTGGCCTCCCACCAGGGCGTCCCGCCCCCGCCATGCCCCGCGACCGCGTGATGGTCGCCGGACAGAAACACGTAGATCCCGAGGCACAGGACGGCGATCACAGGAAACAGACTCGCCAGCGTCACGATTCCGAAGCCCGACAGCGATCCGCCGCCGCGCCCCCCGGCCGCCGCGATGCCGATGCCGAGCGCGAGAACAATGGGCACGGTGACCGGCCCGGTCGTCACCGCGCCGCAGTCCCAGGCGAGCCCCAACACTTGGGTCAGCGCCGGCTCGGTCAGCGCGTACAGGGTCAGGGCGAGCGCGAAGCCGACGGCGGCGTACACGAAGGGCTTCAGGCTCCCCCCCCACAGGAACCGGAGGGTTCCCAATACGGCCGCAACCCCGACGCCAGCCCCCACCATCAACACCAGGATGTCCGTCCACCGGGTCAGAAGCGCATGCAGCAACGGGGCCTTGGCCTGGTCCACAAGGGCGCCCGCGGCCTGCAGCGCGCCGATGGCGGGCTCGGCGAAGGTGACGCCGACGCCGAGCGCGAAGACGATCGCGAGCACCACGGGAAGCCTGGACTTCTTGGGAAGCGCATCGCCGATTTCCTCGGCGAAGGGCATCAGCCCCAGCGCCAGGCCCTCCATGAACAGCATCAACCCCGCGACCACGGCCAGCATGCCGCCGGTGATGATCCAGGAATCCTCCACCGACTGACGCAGGATCAGGATCTGAAACAACACCAGATAGATCGCGAGCGGAACCACGGCCCGCGCCTGGTCCAGGAACCGAACCGAGACGTAAGGAGCAAGAAGGCGGTACGCCTGGCCCGCCGTCGGGCGCAGCTTGGGCGGACGCCACGGGACCGGACGGCCGTCGGGCCCGAGCTCTGGCTCGGGCGTCAGGTCGTTGTAGCTGACCACCACCTGGCTGGCGCGGATTTCGCGCACCAAGTCGCCGAAGGGAATTTCCTTTGCCATCGGTCGGGACACTGCAAAAAATTGAGATCGTGAGGGAAGATAACGCCGGAACCGTTTCCGGGAAAGATCATTGCGGCGGCGGGCCCGTGACCTCCTCGCCGTCGCTGCCGATGCAACGCGCCCTGCCCCGCTGCTTGGCGTCGTACATGCGCCTGTCGGCGGTCTCTACGAGCTGGGGCCAGTCGTCCGCGCCGTCCTCTATCCGCTCGGCCAAGCCGATGCTGGCGGTCACGGGGCCGCCCTCGGGCCGCTCGCCCAGCCAATGCTCCATCATGCGGCCCATGACTAGCTTTGCGCCTTCGTTGTCTGTGCCGGTCATGACGATCAGGAACTCCTCCCCGCCCCAGCGCACCAGCGTGTCGGTCTTGCGAAGCTGGTCGCGCATGGCGTGGGCGGCCTTGCGCAGGACCCGATCCCCGGCCTCGTGGCCATGGTCGTCGTTGACGGACTTGAACTTGTCCAGGTCGAAGTACGCGATGGTCAGCGGCGTTCCCTCGCGCTTGGAGACGCCGAACTGAAGCTCGACGATCTCGCCGCCGGTGCGCCGGGTGTAGACGCCCGTCAGCGGGTCCTGGCTGATGCGGCGGACCATGGAGATCATGTTGACGAGCTGGCTCGAGCACGCCAGCGCCAAGACCCCGACAAGCAGGAAAAGCTGCCAGAGTTGCCCGGCGAACATGGGCCAGTCGCCGACGCCCGCCCACATCCGGCCCAAAACGGCGATGCCCACCGACGGTATGGCGAAGGCCAGCATCTCGAGAACCGTCAGGGGAAACACGCCTAGCCCGGCGACCATGATAAACGGCAGGGTCATGTAGAGTTCGGAGACCAATAGCGCCGGCCCTGAAAGCTCGGCCCCGGCGAACAAAGGGATCGACAGGAGATAGAACAACGGCGGATTGGCCATCATCCCAACGAACAGAACCATGGCGGTGCGTTGGCCGCGTTCGAACTCCCACGGCAGGGCCAGCATAAAAAAGATGAACCCCGAAAGAATCCGCAAGGCCGCGAAAGGCCACCAAAGATCGAATGGGAACGCCCAGTAATCGATGGCGATCCACACCACCGTCAAGATCGAGAAGGCGGCCGAAACCAATTGAATGCGAGAAATCACGATGTCCGCCCGGCTGCGCGTCAGGTAAGACGAGTGGTTCCGGGGCCAAAGCGCGCGGTCGAGGGATTCCCTGGTCAGCGAGACCGAGGAAATCAAATCAATGACGTGTTTGCCAATCTTCTTCATGCGCGCAAATACATACTTGTGGATGAAGATATAAAAAAATCGATTTGCCCCCCGATTGTCCAGGCAAAACGTCTAATTTTCAGACATATAGTATAATTCTAAGGATTATTCCAAAGTTTACTCGGCTGGCACGGGTTCGTTTCCCGGCTTCTCTGACGGCAACAGCAGGCACGCCGCGACGGCGACGATGGCGATGGCGGCGAGCACGGCGAACAGCCAGTGGAAGCCGCCCGTAATGTCGAACAGCCATCCTTCCAGCTTGGCCCCGAGCCCGCTGAGCCCGAAGGCCAGGATGAACTTGAGCCCGAAGGCGAGGCCGCGCCACTGGGACGGGGCGTACCGCGCGACCAGGCTGTTCTCCGCCGGAAGCGCGCCCACGTTGACGGTCACCATCAACAGCGCCGCCAGCACCAGGGCCGATCCGTCCAGGCTTCCGGCCAGCAGCAACAGCGGCGCCTGGCCGAGGAACGCGCCAAGATACACCCACTTCAAGGGAAAGCGGTCGGCAAGAAGCCCGGCCGCGATCTGCCCTCCGCCCGCGACCAGGTACACCAGCGCCACCAGGGCGGACAGGCCCAAAACCCCCTCCCCGCCCTCGCCGATCACGCGGATGGAGAACAGCTTGGGCAGTGCGGGCTGGGTCGCCTGATAGACCAAGCCGGTGCAGAGCATGGTCACCGCGAGCACCATGAAGGCGCGAATACGATCGTGTTTTGACGTCGGCGGGTCTTTCTTCCGGTCCTCGGCGCTTTCGACGATCACGCCCCGTCGGACCAAGAACCAGAACGCGGCCCCGATCGCCACCATGACAACCCCCGGCGCCATGAAGGCCGACCGCCAGCCGGACCATTCGACCAATACGCCCGCGACGATGGCCGCGACCGCCGGGCCGATGGCGCCGAAGACGCCGTTGATCCCCAAGGCCGCGCCGCGCTTCTCGGCGTTGCGCACCAGCCAGCTGATTCCGACGGGATGGTAGATGGAGGCGAACAGCCCGGTCATGGCCAGCCAAAATCCGATCTGGAACGGGGTCTCGGCGAATCCGGTCATGACCATGGCCGCCCCGGTCCCGACGAAGTAAAGCGCCATCATGCCCGTGGCGCTCCACCTGTCGCCGAGCCATCCGGCGGCGGGCGCGGCCACGCCGAACAGGACGTTGCCCGCCACCATCAGCCCGATCACCTGGCCGTGGGACAGACCGAGTTCGGACTCAAGCCCCAAGGCGACCACGTAGAACACCGGCGCGAACAGATGGGAGAATGTGTGCCCGACGCACGAAAACCCAAGGGAAAGACGATAGGAAACGAGGTTCATGAACGACCTGCGGCTTTGTTGCCGGAGGATGGTGCCACGGCCGGCCCGAACGCACAACCACCCCCTTACGTTGCAAAGTGCTGGCGTCGATAAAAAAACTGGGTTAGAGTACCGACCGGAAGTCATGGCCGCATGTACTATCATTTTCCGAGCGGCTTAATACCCCCAAATCCAGAAGGCGATCGCCCGCCCTTGTGTTGAGATGACTGCAAAAAAGAGAAAGAGAACAGCCCGGAACTCCCCCGACCCCATCGACCTTCACGTGGGGGCGCGGGTGAAAACCCGCCGCGTCGGCATGCGCATGAGCCAATCCAAACTCGGCCAGGCCATCGGCGTGACGTTCCAGCAAATCCAAAAATACGAAAACGGCACCAACCGCATCGGCGCCAGCAACCTGCACCGAATCGCCAACGTTCTGGAAGTCGAGGTCGCCTATTTCTACGAAGGGGTGGAAAGAACCCAGGCCGTCGCCGGCATGGAGGAAGCGGCCACGCCCTTCACCCACGACCCCATGTCGTCCCGCGAGGCGATCGAGTTGATGCACAACTATTTCCGAATCCAGGACTCCACGGTGCGCAAACGGTTGTTCCAGTTCGTCCGATCCCTGGCCAACAATCCCCCCGAAGAGTAACCCCCCGCGCCCCATTGTCGACAGAAACAGTACGATAATGCGCAATCGCCCAGACCGTTAGATTTGGGAACATTATTTTCCCTTGACAGTATTCTTGATTATTTTAGTATGGAATTAACCATTCCAACGAACCGCCGAAACCACAACGGCGACCGAACGAACGGGAGAACGACATGAATGGATTCAGGCTGACCGGCGAACCGGCTCTCGAGGACCTTCTTTCCGATCCCATCGTCCACATGATCATGCAACGCGACCAGGTCAGCGCCGACGACATCCGCGCGGTGGCCGACCAGGCGCGCCGGAATCTGAGGCTTCGCGAAATCAAACCCAACCGCATGTTTTCCGTCTCCGTATAGATGACCAAAAATCCCGACGGCGGGGAACCGTCGAAATCCAAGTTCGGTCCCTGCCCGTCTTGCGACGGAAGCGGATCGGTCACGGCGCAGAAAAGCGGCGACTGGCGACGCCAGCCGGACCGGTTCCGCCCCGATCAGTCCGTTCCCTGCCGCATCTGCGGCGGAACCGGCCTCGCCCCCCTGCCCGGAACCTTCGACGAGGTTTAGCGGCGCCCTTCATGTGCGACCTTAACTCTATAATTTTGCAGGGATTTTTTGAAAAATGTGATGCAGGTCACATTTTATTCACCATTTTAATGTGAAAATAGAACCCGTGAAGAGGGAGGAGGTCGGCGTGTTCAGGTCGTTGAAGCGCCCGGTCACGGCATTCATTGGCGTCGCAACGTTTCTTCTCGCGGTCGAGGCCGCCGCCGAGAATAGCTGCGACGCGATCCACGCCAAGATCTCCTCCGGCGAGGCCTTCCCCGAAATCTCCGTCGACGTGGAAAAAGGCGAGGTCACCATCCGCCTGGGTTCGAAGACCTGCGTGGAAACGCTCGACACCTTCCTGGCCAGGGAACAGGGAACCCAGCCGCCTCCCAAGAAAAAATCGAATAAGGCCGCGCCAGAAAAGCCAGAAAAGAAGGCCGCCAAGCCGAAGGCGCCACCGAAAGCGGAAAAGCCCCGCTGCCGTTACAAAATCCGTTCGCTCTGGTCCGAATCCACCCACGTGATCGACGGGTACGAGTACTGGCTCGGCGCTGCCTACACCATCGACTTCGACAAGGACGGGCTCGCCGAGGACCTGGGCTTCACCCTGAAAAGCCACAATCGCCGCGACATCATGCTGCGCTACAACTCCGCGCTCGACGGACCGCCCGCGAAATCCATGGCGTCGCTGAACCCTTCCGAACTGGTCTCGCCGGAGCACGTCTGCCTCGGACGGGCCACCTTCCCCGATCGGGCGCAAAAGCCCCTGAAGCCGAAAAAGCCCAAGCCACAACCGGCCCAGGCGGAACGGAATGAACCCGCGACCGGGACGAAGAAGGATACGAAAGCCCCCTGCTCGCACCGCGTGGAGTCGCTCTGGTCCGCGTCCACCCACAAGATCGACGGTTACGAATACTGGCTGAGCGCGGCGTACACCATCGATTTCGACAAGAACGGCGTCGTCGAGGACCTGGGCTTCATCCTGAAAAGCCATGACCGCCCGGACATGATGCTGCGTTACGGCAGGGCCCTGGAAGGGCGCGTCGCCGCCAAGTCCATTCCCACGTTGAAGCCCAAGAAACACATAACGCCCGAACAGATCTGCTTCGGCCGCGTCGCCTTCCCCGACAGGCCCCGCGAGGACAGTTCTCGTCCGGCCACAACACTGTGGGAGTCGCCGGACCTTGAGACCGAGTTCAAAACCAACGAGGCCATGGAGGCCATGCCCGAACAGGAACCGATCGAGCCCCAAATAAACGTCAAGTCCAACGGTGACGACATGTGGATGTGGATCATCGGCGGCGGACTTCTGGCGGTTACGTTGATCGGCTTGGTCGTCGTGGTCTTCATGGTGCGCGGAGGCGGCTCCGGCGAGGATTCCGACGAGGAATCCGACGAGGGCGACGAGGACGAAGACGAATAACCGCCTGTTCTCAGCCTCCTACCCCCACAATCGAGATTCCTGGAAGACGCGAGCGTTGGGATTGGTTATGATTACCGATCCAAACTCCGGATGAATGCGCCCAAAGCGCGGCGGTCCCATGGCCGCGAGAAAAGTTCCGGAGGCCGGAGGGAACATAAGGACGGGGAATGAAAACCCGCGCCAAAAAACTGAAGGTGCTCTATATCGACGACGAGCCCTCGGCTCGGCGTCTGGCGGAAATCCGGCTGAAACGCCACGGCTGGGCGGTCTCGCTCGCCGACGACGGCGACACCGGCCTTAAGATGCTCGCCGACGAGGATTACGACGTGGCCATCATCGACTACATGATGCCGCGCATGGACGGACTCGCCGTCCTGGACAACCTGCAAAAAGAGAACACGCGCGTCCCCAGCATCGTCGCCACCGCCACCGGCGACGAGCGGGTCGCTGTCGAGGCCATGAAGCTGGGCGCCGGCGACTACATCGTCAAGGATGTGGACGGCGGCTTCCTCGACCTGATCCCCACCATCGTCAATCGCTTGGTCGAGCAGCGGATCCTGCGCGAGGAGAAGGAACGCGCCGACGAGGCTTTGCGCGAGAGCGAGGCCCGCTACCGTCAGATCGTGGAGACCGCGCAGGAAGGCATCGTCACCCTGGACGCCGGCGGACTGATCACATTCGTCAACCGCCGCGCCCTCGCCATGCTGGGATACGCCAACGAGGAAATCGTCGGAGGCGCCATCCTGGACTTCCTCGACCACGATTCCAAGGACCTCGCCCGCCGCACGTTGGAGCGCCGGGGCAAGGGCGTTCGAACCGTCGACCTGCCCTTCCGCCACCGTAACGGCATGCTTGTCTGGGCCATCGCGTCCACCACGCCGTTTCAAGACGACCAAGGCGAATACGGCGGCTCGCTGCTGATGCTCACCGACATCACCGAACGCAAGTGGACCGAGGAGGCGCTGCGCAAGAGCGAGCAGAAATACCGCTCCATCATCGACACCACGGCCGAGGGCTACTGGCTGATCCATCCCGAGACCTGGGTGACCATCGAGGTGAACCAGGCCTTGTGCGCCATGCTGGGCTACGAGGCCTCCGAACTGGTGGGCAAGACCCCGTTCGGCCTGGCCGACGCCCAGAACCGCCGGAAGCTGGAGGAGCAGTGCAACATGATCGGCTCCACCGACCACCGGGCGTTCGAGGTGGTGCTGCGCGCCAAGGACGGGCGGCCGGTCCACACCCGGTTCAGCGCCTCAACCATCCGCGACATCGCCGGAAGCCCGGTCAACGCCTTCGCCTTCGTCACCGACGTGTCCGAGGAAAAGGCGGCCGAGGACAACCTGCGTCTCGCGGCGGCGGTCTACCAGACCACCACCGAGGCCATCATGGTCACCGACGCCGATCGGCGGATCAAGGCGGTCAACCCCGCCTTCACAACCATCACCGGCTACGGCGAGGACGAGGTTCTCGACCAGACCCCGGACATCCTGAATTCCGGACGCCATGATCGGGAGTTCCTGATCTCCATCTGGCGCGAGCTGAAGGAGAACGGAAGCTGGCAGGGCGAGGTCTGGAACCGGCGCAAAAGCGGCGAGGTCTTTCCCGAGTGGCTGTCCATCGCCGTCATCCGCGACAAGACCGGAAAGCCGTCCCAGTACGTCAGCGTGTTCAGCGACATCACCAAGCGCAAGGAGGCCGAGGAGGTCATCCGCCGCCAGGCCAACTACGACCCCCTGACCGAGCTTCCCAACCGAATCCTGTTCATGGACCGTCTGTCCCGCGCCGTGGGCCAGGCGGAGCGCGAGGGCTACGAAGGCGCGGTCATGGTGCTGGACCTCAACCGGTTCAAGGCCGTGAACGACTCGCTGGGCCACACGGCGGGGGACAAGCTGTTGCAGGAGGCGGGCCGCCGCATCTCCGCGTCCGTGCGCGAAACCGATACGGTGGCGCGCCTCGGCGGCGACGAGTTCACCGTGATCCTGCCCAAGATCGCCCGCACCACCGACGCCGACATCGTCGCCAAAAAGATCCTCTCCGCGTTTTCCAAACCCTTCCTTGTGGAGGGCCAGGAAGCCTTCGCGCCCGCCAGCATCGGCGTCACGGTCTTCCCCACCGACGGAACCGACGCGGACGAGTTGGTGCGCAACGCCGACTGGGCCATGCACAAGGCCAAGAAGGAAGGACACGAGGCCTTCCGCTACTTCACCCTGGAAATGACCAATCGCTCGCTCGCCCGCATGCGGGTGGAGGGCGACCTGCGCCGGGGGCTGGAGCGGGGCGAACTCGCCATCCACTACCAGCCGATCATGGACCTGCGCGGCGGCGGCCTCGCCAGCGCCGAGGCGCTGGCCCGTTGGCGCCATCCGGACCGCGGCCTGCTTCCCCCGGTGGAGTTCATTCCCCTGGCCGAGGAGACAGGCCTGATCATCCCGCTTGGCGAATGGGTGCTGTGGGAGGTCTGCGGCCAAATCGCCGAGTGGGAGGCCCAAGGCGTCGCGCCCAACACCGTGGCGATCAATCTGTCCAGCCGCCAGTTCACCGGCCGCCACCTCGAAGAGCTCGTCACCAGGGTCCTGGACGACACCGGCGTGGCCCCGGAGCGCCTGGAGCTGGAAATCACCGAAAGCGTGTTGTTGGAGGATTCCCGGGAAACCATCGAAAGCCTACGCGGCCTCATGGCCATGGGGGTGAAGTTCTCCATCGACGATTTCGGCACCGGGTATTCGTCGCTCGGCTATCTGAAGCGCTTCCCCTTCGACGTCCTGAAGATCGACCAGGTGTTTGTCGGCGACGTAACGGCGAACCCGGAAGACGCCACCCTGGCCCGCACCATCATCGCCATGGCCCATGGGCTCGGCCTGCGCGCGGTCGCCGAGGGCGTGGAGACCGCCGAGCAACTCGCCTTCCTGAAGGCCCAGGATTGCGACTACGCACAGGGCTTCTATTTCAGCCGCCCCGTCCCCGCGGAAGAGTTCACCATCTTCCTGCAAAAGGAGCGCGACCGCCTGCAGGGCAGCGCGGCGTCCTGATCCGTTCCGGCCATTCGATTTGAATTAAGCGGCGCTCAGTTCTTGGCTTCGCCGTTCCCGTCATCGACCGCGCCCCGGTCGTATTCGGACAGGATGCCCAGCATGGCCGAGGGGTTTTCCGCGTTGTCGGTGTGCTCGTCGCGGATGGCGAGGATGTCCGGAACCACGTCGTTGAAGGCGCGGATCAGATTGGGGTCGAAGTGGGTGCCCGCCTTCTCGTTCAGGAACGCGAGCGCCTCCTCCACCGGCCACGCCTTCTTGTAGGGCCGCTCGGACGTCAGCGCGTCGAACACGTCGCAGACCGCCGAAATCCGCCCGGTCAGGGGGATGTCCTCTCCCTTCAGGCCCTGGGGATAGCCCGCGCCATTCCATTGCTCGTGATGGCTGAGCGCGATGGTGCGGGCCATGCGCATCAATTCGGACGGATGGTCGATCAGGATGTTGTGCCCGATGATGGTGTGGGTCTTCATGATCTCCCACTCGTCCGGGTCCAGCTTGCCGGGCTTCAACAGCACCCGGTCGGGGATGCCGATCTTGCCCACGTCGTGCATGGGGCTGGCGTGCAGGATCATCTCGCCCAGGCCCTCGTCGTGCCCGGCGGCGAGCGCAAGCCGCTGGCAGCTTTTCGACATGCGGACCACGTGTTCGCCGGTCTCGTTGTCCCGGTATTCGCCCGCGCGCCCGAGATAACGGATGATCTCGAGCCGGGACTGATGCAGTTCCTTGGTCCGCTCCATCACCCGGGCTTCCAGGATGGTCGCCTCGCGACGGCGCATGTTGAACAGCACCCGGACTTCGAGCTGATTGCGAATGCGCGTCAGCACCTCGCTGAAATCGAAGGGTTTCGTCACGAAGTCCCTGGCGCCGAGCGACAGGGACTTCAACCGGGTCTCCTGATCGAGCTGGGCGGTCAGGACCAGCACCGGAAGATAATCGTCACGGATTTCCGCCGCCAGCCCCTCCATCACCTCGAACCCGTTCAGATGCGGCATGCGGATGTCGAGAAGGATCAGGTCGAAAGCGTTCTTGGATTCGAGGTCCATGACCTCGCGCGGGTCCATGGTGCTCTGGACGTTGGTGTAGCCCGCCTGCTCCAGCACGCGCTCCAGAAGGACGACGTTGGCCGGCTTGTCGTCGACGATGAGTATCTTGGCGGTTTTCACCAGGTCTTGAAGATCGAACATATCTCGCACTTACAGGGTTCGAAGAACGATCGCTCCCGCCAACGACCGATTCCGGCGGAGATTTCACACGCCCGCATGACCGACGTCAATGGCTTAGCGTCGAAATTGACATATTTTCGTTATTTCGTTCAGGGTTTCGCCTTCCTGGCGTCGGCGCGGAGGTTTTCGGTTTCGATGGCGTCGGCCAGCATGGCGAGGCGCGCGTCCAGGTCCATGGCGTCGTCGTCGACCATGCGGAGCGTGTACTCGTGGAACACCCCTTCCAGGTCGGCCATGACGCCCGCCGTGCGCTCGGCAAGCTGATGGTCCACGTGGCCGAGCTGGTTCATGTAGACGAATTTCTCCGTCACCTGCTCGGCGTGGTTCAAGTAGTGCGTCAGCGCCTTGCGCGCCTTGGCGTAATCCCTCGGGTTCCTGTTCAGGTCCTCGATGATCGCGTCCGCCGAGCCCGCGATGGACAAAAGCGAGCGACGAAGGGCCACGGCCTCGAAAGTGTCGGCGTGCTTGCGGAGGGCCGCGATCTTGCGCCTGGCCTCCTCGACCTCCCCGCTCACCCGGTCGGCCTCGTCCCCGTCCGCGATCAGATCCTCAAAGCCCGGCCTGCGCTTGAAGGGTGTCAGGATCAGAAGCATGGCGAACCAGATCAGCCCGCCGAAGGCCACGCCCACGCCAGGCTCCACGCCCAACCCGACGGTCGAGGAGAAAATCGCCAAGCCGCCGATCAGGGTCGCAGCCACGTGGCGATGGCGGGTCAGGAACTTTTCCGCTCTTTTCATCGCCGCTCCTTACTGGGCGTATCCCATGGCCTCGCGAAAGGCCTTGCCGAGACCCTTGCGCCCGTCGAAGACGCGGCCCCGGGACAGGGCCGCCAACTCCTCGAGCTGGCGGTCGTCGGACGCTCCAAACGATATGGAATATATTGGGATGTCCTTGCCCAGGCCACGATAGAAACGCGCGAACGCCCCCCTCTCGCCGTCGCTCCGCCCGTCGCTGAGCAGGATCACGGCCGCGTTGCGCGCGTCGATGTCCGGGCGGGACGCGAGGTTGGTCAGCGCCTCCCAGACGCAGCGATGGATGTCCGTGCCGCCATTGGGCTCCAGCGCCGCCACCTTGGCCGCGAGCCCGGCGAGCCCCCGCGCGCCCCGCCCCTCCATGACCGCCAAGGGCTGGGCGTTGAACGGGATCGCCACGACCGCGTCGTCCGGGGTGGGCTGGAGCAGGCGCCTGCGGCTGGACGTGGGATCGAACAGGCCGTGCAGCGCGCCCTTGGCCTGGGCCTCGCCCGCGCCGGACATGCTGGCGGAAAAATCCAGGCAGAACGCGGTCAGGGACGGCCTGCGCAGGGTTTCCTGGAAGCGGACCAACGCGGCCGCCGCCTGGGCCTTGGCAAACGGCGCATCGTCCCGCATCGGCGTCGCGTCCATTCCCCATTCCCGGCGAAACACGTCGGAGTCGCCATCGCCTCGCGCCGGACGCCAACCCATGTCCTCGATCTCGGATTGCGCGCCGCTTTCGAGCAGGTGTTCGCGCAGGTCCGCGAACAGCGCCGCGCGTGGCGACGCGTCATCCTTTTCGCGGGGCATGAAGCCGAGCGGGCTGTCGGCGACGGCGCCGAAGGGGTAGAGGGCGAAGAGCGGCGGAAGCCCCTTCTCCTCCAATTCCCGATTGGCTTGGACCAGCATGGATTCGTAATTGACCATGGCCAGATACGCCCCGCCCCCGGCGACGAAGAGATCCTTCAGCCACATGGAATCCCCGGCCGAGCGCCTGACGCCGGAAAGCAGGGCCTTGAGTTCGGGCTCCCGCCCCTCCAGCGCCGACGCCATGGCGAGGTGTGCCAGTAGGCCCGCGCCCGACCGGGGCGGCGAGGCCATGATGTAGGTCAGCTCCCCCGCCTCCGCCAACTCGGCCAGTTCGGCGACCGCGACCGGTCGATCCAACAGCCCCCACAGTTGGGCGAAGGGCCTGGAAAGCCCGAACGCGACCGGGCTGCGCATGATCGGCCGCGCGTCCCGCACCCGCCCGAGCCTGTCGCCCATGTCGATGACCAGCCGGTGCGCGGGCCAGACCGCGTCGAATTCCGGGGCGGGATGGTCCAGCATCAGGCGGATATCGACCGCGTTCTCGTAACGCATGACGCAGTCCCAGCCCCGGGCGCGGCAGAACTGGTCCACGATGGGTTCGAGCCCGCGATGCTCGGGCGCGGACACGATGACGAACGAGCCCTTGGACGCCTGGGGGTCCGGGTTGAAGCGGTGGACTATGCTGTAGAGCCCCCACGAGATGAACAGGACCGCAGACGCCAGCACCATGAAGAACACGCGTTTCATGGCGAAAAGCCTGTTCCCTCGGCGGCCCGCTGCGGATCAGGCCGCTTCGTTCAACACCGCGCGCAGGTCCGCTTCCGCCTTGGCCAGTTGGCCACGCCCGGCCGTCCGCGCCTCGCGGGCCTCCCGCTCGATCTGATCCACCTTGTCCATGGCCCCGATCAGGGTGGAGATGGTGTCGGTGATGGCCTGGACGTCGGCGACGCCGCGCTGGGATTGCTTTTGGATGTCCACCGCGTTCTGCTCGAGTTGCTCGCCCATCAGGCGGAGCTGGTCGTCGGTGAAATCGGTCATGGTGGAGAGCGTTTCAAGGCCGGCCTTTTGGCGAAGCTGCTCCACGTACACCACCATGGTGGATTTCCACGCCGGGATCGCGTGGGCCAGCGCCATCTTCAATTCCTCGACCAGGATCATGCTGGTCTGTTGCACTTGGCGGATGGTGGGCATGATGGCGAAGGCGATGGCCTTGGATTTCTCCAGGTTCATCACCTTCCGGTCGAGCCGGTCCACCGCCGCCTTCATGTCGCGGACGCTCTGCCCCTCTGCCAGGTCCTGGCTCCCCTTTTCGGCCTGGGGCAGGACCTCGTCGCGGAAGTGGGCAAGAAGCTCGTGTCCCGCGACAACATGCAGGGACAATTCTTTGAAATTGCACATGTTCTGCTCGAACAGGCGGTCAAGGACCACCAGCCCGAAGTTGATCTCCTCAATATGGTCCTCGAGAGACCTCGCGATGGAGTCGATGTGCGCGCGCGCCGATTGGAACCGATCGGTGAAACGGGTGATTTCCCGGTTGGCGCTATAGAACAGCTTGCCGAGGAAGCCCTGCCCTCCGCTCAGATCCCCGGGCTTGATGCCCTGGGCCAGGAACTTGATCTCGGTCAGCTTGTCGTGGACCACCGGCCCCAGGTCCTTGCCCAGCACCTGCTCCAGAACACTGTCGGCGAACTGAGCCACCTCGTACTCGGAGCCGGCGCCGAAATTCAAGACGCTGGTCGAAGACGAAAGGTTCAGTGTCTGCTTGATCTCGTCGATCCGCGAGCGGTCGTCCGCGCTCAGCGCGGACGCGGCCTTCGAGGGATCAAGAGTGTCCACGGCCGCCGCGATCGTCGATGCGGCGGGCGCGGTCGTGGTGGTCGTCATACCGAAAATCTCCGTGCGTATTGTCCCCCCTGCCGACGTTTTGTCGTCGCCAGCGGGCGGATCATAGCGAAAAAAGCCCGAAACCGGAATGCCTGATGACTCCCTTTTCAACGAACGTTGCGCGCGAGGGCGTTGGAGCCCATTATTGGCGCGGGTTCAGCGCATCAAGGAACGCCCCATGATCAGAAAGGCCATCGCCGCCACCGCCGCCATTGGTTTTCTATTGATTCCGGCGGCTTGCTCCCCTTCTCCGGTCAAGGTCTCCATCGAATCGGTCCAGGCGACGGACGCGGTGCCGGAAGCGATTCTCCAGGGCCTGTCCGCCGCCCCCTACGACGACGGAGAGGACGCGCCCCTGCCCGACGCGCCGGTGAAAATGCCCACCGCTGGCGAGATGAACGCTTTCGGCCTCGCCGTGTCGCCCGACATGGCCAAGGCCTACCGGGCCTATCTCGCGGGCGACGGCGCGGGCGCGCTCGCGGCTCTGGACCGGGTCGACCGGTCGACCGCATCGGAGCTCGAGCGATGGAACGCGGGAACCCTTCGCGCCCAGGTCCTGATCATGGCGGGACGCGCCGCCGACGCCGAGGACGCGCTCGACGCGATCGAGGGGCTTGAAAGGAAATTGTTCGGCCAAACCATCCACGCCACCGCCATCCGGGGCGAGGCCCGGGTGTGGATGGGCGAATACGACCGGGCGCGCGAGGCCTTCTCCGTCGTCGCAAGCGCGGTCCGGAGCTGGCGGCTTCCCACCTTTTACACCGCGCCGCCGTCCAACCTGGCCGAACTGGTCTACGCCAGCGCGTCCCAGCTTCGGACCTACACCGGTCTGGCCGGCATGTACCTGTTGGAGGAAAACCCCAAAGCCGCGCTGAAATGGGCCGAACGGGCCGAGACCCTTTTCGGCGACGTCCATTACGTCGCCGACCATTCCCTTTACGGCCAGTACATGCCGGTGTTCGCCGACAGCTTCTACGGCCGCGCCACCAATCTGGCCTTCCTCGCCGCCGCCCGCGCCATCGTCAAGGGAGACCCCGCCGCCGGGCGCGAGACCTTCGCCCTGGCCGACGGATTCTTCGACGTGGTTGGCTACCGCCCGGGCAAGGCGACGACCCAGGCGCTTCGGGCCTGGGCGGCGCTTCGGGCCGGAAAGGTGGACGAAGCCAACGCCGAGGCCGCCAAGGCCGTGGACATGGCGCTCAAGGCCAGCCTGCCCGACTTGGTCTGGCGGGTGCAGATTTTAAGGGGGGAGGCCCTTCTCGCCGACAACCGGCCAAACGAGGCCGAGGCCGTCTTCCGCAGCGCCGACGCGGCGGTGGACTTGGTGTCGGGCGGACTGTCCAGCGACCGGGCCAAAACCCGATTCGGCGTCGGCAAGGAGGACATCTCCTACCACCTCGCCCGCTTCGACCGAGAGCGCGGCGATCTGTCCGCGCTCTACCGCGACATGGAGCGCGCGCGCGCACGCGCCTTTGTCGACATGTTGGCGGGCCGTCCGGTGGCAGAGGGGCGCGGCGGGGCCGAGGCGCGGCGCATCCGCGCCATCGACGACAAGGTTCGCCTGATGCGCCTGACCTCGGGAAACCATTCCAAGGAAAAGGCGCTGCTCCGCGAACGGGCCGCCTTGGTGAAAAAGCTCGCGCGCCGCGACCGGGAGCTCGCCGACGTCTATCGGGTGGAAACCTCGACCCTCGCCGACGTCCGCCGCGCGCTCGGCGGGGACGAGACCATGATGTACGCGCTCCCGGCCCGCGCCAGCGACCCTGTGCGGTTCCTGGCGATCCGCAAGGACGGGGCCGAGATCGTCGAGGCGACGGCCACCGTCGCCGCTCTCGACAAGGCGCTGACCGCCTTCACCGACGGAATCGCGCTTGACGACGCCGCCATGCAAACCAAGGCCGCCGCCACGATCGGCCGCGCCCTTGGCCTGAGCCGCTGGCCCGCCGCCGGGCGCTACCACGTCGTTCCGTCCGGTCCCGTGTTCCGCGTCCCCTGGGGCGCGGTGACGGACAAGGCGGCCGTCGCCGTTCTGCCCACGGGCGGCTGGGTCCTGCGCGGCAAATCCGCCAAGCGCAAGCGGGGCGCGACCGTGGTCGGCGACCCGGAATTCGCCGGACGCATGCCCCAGCTTCCGGGCGCGCGCGCCGAGGCGAAAACCATCGCCGCCCGCTACAAGGCCACCCCCATCATCGGCGCCGGAGCGAGCGAAAGCGCGCTCCGCTCCCGGGTCGGGCGCGGCGCGGGCGTGCTGCACCTCGCCACCCACGGAACCTTCGACGCCGCCTATCCGCTGCGCTCCGCCGTCATGCTGGCGGGCGCGGGCGGGGTGGACCCGCTGAGCGCGGAAGAACTCTTCGCCCGCCCCCTCGCCTCCGACGTCGTGGTGCTGTCCGCTTGCGAGACCGGCGTGGGACGAGTCGAGGCCGGTGACGATTTCTTAGGATTGCCGCGCGCATTCTATCTTGGCGGCTCCCGCGCCGTGGTGAACAGCCTGTGGCCGGTCGACGACCAAGGAACACGGCTCTACATGGAGACCTTCCACGACAAGCTGACGTCGGGCGCGGGACTGGGCGAGGCCTGGCTCGCCGCCCGAGACGCGACCCGCAAGGCGGGGCATCCGCCATCGGTTTACGGCGCCTTCGTCCTCGGCGGCGCCCTGTAAGAATAGATAAGGAGACCCAAGCCATGAAACGCCTGCTTCTGGCCCTGGCCCTGACGCCGTTTCTCGCCGCCGCCGCCTTGGCGGGCGGACCTCTCGTCGTCGTCGAGTCCACCGCCCCGGAAATCAAACCCGGCGCGGTTCTGGAAGACGGCCTGCTGACCCTGGCCGAGGGACAGACCGTCGTCCTGATCGACCAGGGCGGGCAGATCCACAACATCGACGGCCCCCACAAGGGCGCCATCGCCACCGCCTCCGCCAAGGGCGACGAAAAGCTGGTGGCGACGCTCTCCAACCTGGTCGGCGGCGGGACCGACATCTCCCAGGTCGGGGCCTTTCGCTCCGCTGGCGGGCTCCGCCCGGCGGCGAAGCCGTCCGAGTCCGGCGGCGCCGGCGTGATCTCGGCTTGGCGCGCGGGCGACCATTGCTACGATCCCGGAAAGCCCTTGACCCTTCGCCGCGAAAGCGGATCGGGCAGCGAAAGCGCCAACCTGTCCCGCCTCGGCGCGACCACGGGCGCCGTGTCCTGGAAAATGAAGGCCATCGACGCGCCCTGGCCTGCCATGGTGAAAGCCGAGGACGGCGCGATCTACCTCATGCGCCGCCCGGGCCGGACCATCGCCACAAAGATCGTGTTGAAGGCGATCCCCGAAAGCTTGGACAAGCCGCTGGACCGAATCGCCTGGATGGCCGAGAACAAGTGCGCCGAACAGGCCCGCGCCGCGCTCAAGGCCCATCTCAAATCCCGTCCTTGACGGGGCCGGGACGCGACTGCATTCTGCCGCCTCCTTTTCGGGGGCGGCGATGATCCTGCTGATCGACAACTACGATTCCTTCACCTACAACCTCTTCCATTTCCTGGGTGATCTGGGAGCGGAGGTGGAGGTGCGCCGCAACGACGCGCTGAGCGCGGACGAGGCGCTGGCCATGAACCCGGACGCCATCGTCATCTCGCCCGGCCCCTGCGATCCGCCCCAGGCCGGGATCTGCCTGGAATTGATCGAAAAGGCCGCCGCGTCGCGCACGCCCCTTCTCGGCGTCTGCCTCGGCCATCAAAGCATCGGGGAGGCCCTGGGCGCCAAGGTGGTGCGCGCGCCCGCGCCCATGCACGGCAAGACCGACGCCATCAACCGCAAGCCCGGCGCCGCCCTGTTCGAGGGCATGCCGGAAAGCTTCACCGCCACCCGCTACCATTCCCTGATGGTGGACCGGGAAGGCCTGCCCGACGAATTGGAGATCGTGGCCGAAAGCGCCGACGGCGTAATCCAGGCCGTGTCCCACAAAACGCTGCCCATGCACGGCGTCCAGTTCCATCCCGAGAGCATCGCGTCCGAGGGGGGGCACGACCTCTTGCGCAATTTCCTTGAACTGGCGAAAAAAGAACGGGGGAGGAATGTCATGAGCGAACCCTTGAACGACATGAAGGCTGTCATCGCCAAGGTGGCCACGGGCGCGAGCCTGTCCGAGGACGAAGCGGCCAAGGCCTTCGACATCATCATGTCCGGCGACGCCACCCAGGCCCAGATCGGCGCCTTCCTGATGGGGCTCCGCGTCCGGGGCGAAACGGTCGAGGAAATCTCGGGCGCCGTCAGGGTCATGCGGGACAAGGCGCTCAAGGTTAGCGCTCCGCCCGACGCCATAGACGTGGTCGGCACCGGCGGCGACGCGTCGGGGACCTATAACATCTCCACCGGCGCGGCCATCGTGGTCGCCGGATGCGGCGTTCCCGTGGCCAAGCACGGCAACCGGGCGCTGTCGTCCAAGTCGGGGGCGGCGGACGTTTTGACGTCGCTCGGCGTCAACCTGGACGCCGACATGCCCCTGGTCGAGAAATCCATCTCGGAGGCCAAGATCGGCTTTCTGATGGCGCCCCGCCACCACAGCGCCATGAAGCACGTGGCCGCGCCCCGCATGGAAATGGGCACCCGGACCGTCTTCAACCTGCTGGGCCCGCTGTCCAACCCGGCCGGGGTCAAGCGCCAGTTCACAGGCGCGTTCTCCCGTGATTGGATCACGCCCATGGCCGAGGTCCTGGGACGTCTGGGCTGCGAGCGCGCCTGGGTGGTCCACGGTTCCGACGGCCTGGACGAACTGACCACCACCGGGCCCTCCTTCGTCGCCGAGATAAGGGACGGACAGGTGAGCGCCTTCGAGGTCGCGCCGGAAGACGCGGGCCTGCCGCTCGCCAGCCCCGAGGACCTGAAGGGCGGCGATCCCGAAACCAACGCCCAGGCCATCCTCGACATGTTGGACGGAAAACCCGGGCCTTATCGCGACGTGGTGTGCTACAACGCCGCCGCCGCGCTGATCGTGGCGGGCAAGTGCGACAGCCTGAAGGAAGGCGCCGACATGGCCCAGGCCGCCATCGACGACGGCCGCGCCAAGGCCGCGCTTGAACACATGGTCTCCATCACCAATTCGTAGGCCGCCATGACCAACGTCCTTTCCCGCATCATCGCCGACAAGCGCGCCTACGTGGTCCGCCGCGCCAAGGAGGTGCCGGTGGGCCGCATCGCCGTCAAGGCCGCGAACGCCCAGCCGCCGCGCGGCTTCGCCAACGCCCTCGCCTTGGCCTCCGGCGCCGGCTACGGCCTGATCGCGGAGCTGAAGAAGGCCTCGCCGTCGAAAGGCCTCATCCGCGAGAACTTCAATCCCGCCGAACTCGCCACCGCCTATCTGGCCGGGGGGGCCACGTGCCTTTCGGTGCTGACCGACTTCCCCTATTTCCAAGGCAGCGACGACTATCTGGTCCAGGCGTCGGCCGCCGTGGACCTTCCCGTCCTGCGCAAGGACTTCATGATCGACACCTACCAAATCGTGGAATCCCGAGCCATGGGAGCGGACTGCGTCCTGTTGATCATGGCGGCGCTCCCCGACGACCGCGCCCGCGACCTGATGACCGTCTCGATCGAGCTCGGCCTCGACGTCCTGGCCGAGGTCCACAACGAGGACGAGTTGGAGCGGGCCCTGGCCCTCGGCGCCCGGTTGATCGGCATCAACAACCGCGACCTCACGACGCTGGAGGTTGATCTATCCACCACCGAACGCCTCGCCCCACGCGTGCCGCCGGACCGCATCGTCGTTTGCGAAAGCGGAATCAAGGACTCCGCCGACATGGAGCGCATGGCCGAGGCCGGGGCGCGCTGCTTCCTGGTGGGCGAATCCCTGATGCGCGAGCATGACGTCGCCTCCGCCACCCGCGCCCTTCTCACGCCCCCAAAGGGCGCGGCCTGAGGCGCCCATGGGCGGCTTCACCCATTTCGATTCCAACGGCTCCGCCGTGATGGTGGACGTGTCCGGCAAGGACGTGACCGAACGGATCGCCACCGCCCGGGGCTCTGTCCTGATGCGGCCCGAGACCATGGCGCTGATCCTGGAAGGCGGAGTGAAGAAGGGCGACGTGCTGAGCGTGGCCAGACTCGCCGGAATCATGGGCGCGAAAAAGACGCCGGACCTGATTCCCCTTTGCCACCCCTTGGCCTTGACCTCGGTCAAGGTGGAGCTGTCCGCCGACCCGGAGCGCAACGCGGTGGACATCGCCGCCACCTGCAAGCTGAAGGGCCGCACCGGCGTGGAGATGGAGGCGCTGACCGCCGTCTCCGTCGCGGCGCTGACCGTCTACGACATGTGCAAGGCGGTGGACCGGGGCATGCGCATCACCGACGTGCGCCTGACGCGCAAGGCCGGCGGGAAATCCGGCGAATGGGAGGCGGAAACGTGATTCCCTACGAAGAAGCCCTCGCCCGCATCGTCCAGGCGTTCAGCCCGGTCTCGGCCGAACAGGTCGCGGTGAGCGAGGCCGCGGGCAGGGTCCTGGCCCGCGACGTCTCCTCCCGCGTCACCCAGCCCCCGGCGGACGTGTCGTCCATGGACGGTTACGCCGTGCGCTCCGTTGACACGTCGACCCCGCCGACCGCGCTCCGCGTCATCGGTGAGTCCGCCGCCGGCGCCGGATTCGACGGACACGTCGGCCCCCGCGACGCCGTGCGCATCTTCACCGGCGCCCCGGTTCCCGCCGGCGCCGACGCCGTGGTCATGCAGGAAAACACCGACCGCAAGGACAAGACCATCACCGTCAACGTGGCCGCCGCCGTCGGAGCCTACATCCGCCCGACGGGCATGGACTTCGCCGAGGGACAGGTGTTGTTGGAGGCGGGCAAGGTCCTGAGCTGCCGGGACGCGGCGTTGGCCGCCGCCATGAACGTCCCTTGGGTCATGGTTCGCCGCCTCCCCCGCATAGCCGTCCTCGCCACCGGCGACGAACTCGCCATGCCGGGCGAGCCTTTGGGTCCGGACGCCATCGTCAGTTCCAACAGCGTCGGGCTCGCGTCCTGGGTGCGCCAGAACGGGGGCGAGCCCGTGAACCTCGGCATCGCGCGCGACAACGAGGAATCCCTAAACGCCATGCTGGACGGCGCGCGCGGCGTGGACGCGCTGGTCACCATCGGCGGCGCGTCCGTCGGCGACCACGACCTGGTCGGGCGCGTTCTCGGCGAGCGGGGCATGGATCTGGATTTCTGGAAGGTGGCCATGCGGCCGGGCAAACCGCTGATCTTCGGCCGCCTGGGCGACATCCCCGTCATCGGCCTTCCCGGCAACCCGGTGTCCGCCGGCGTCACGGCGGAGCTGTTCCTGGGCCCCGCCATGCGCGCCATGCTGGGCGCGCCCGCCAAGCTGAAGCTCGAAAAGGCGACGCTGGGGCGCGGCGTCGGGTTGAACGACGAACGCCAGGACTTCCTGCGCGGGACCATTTCCGTGACCGACAAGGGGCACCTGACCGCGACGCCGTTCGAACGCCAGGACAGCGCGCTTTTGACGCTGTTCGCCAAGGCGGAATGCCTGATCATCCGCCCGCCCCACGCCCCGGCGGCCAAGAAGGGCGACCCGGTGGACGTCCTTCTGCTTCCGTAATAGACGCGTCAACGCGCCGCGTCGACAATGGCGCGGAAGCTTTCCTCGACGCCCTCTCGCGCCAAGTCGCGGGTGATGAAAACGATGCGCGAGCGCCGGTCTTCGTCGGGCCAGCCCGGCAACGGGACCGGGGGGTGGAAGATGTGCTGGACCCCGTGGACGGCGACCGGGTTCTCCTCCCCCCCCAAATTCAGGATTCCCTTGACCCTGAGCACTCGCTCCCCATTCGTCGCCAACATCATCTGCAGCCAGGTCGAGAACCCGATCCAGGGGATTGGCGCGTCAACCGTCAGGCAGAACGACGCAACCCGGTCGTCGTGGTGATGATGGTCGTCGTTGTCATGGTGATGATGGTGATGGTCCTCGTAGGCGTGGGCGCGAAGCCAGCCGTCCACGTCGGGCGCGTCGCGCTTTCCGTCGAACAGCGCCGAGTCCAAAAGGTCCCCCGGCGCGGCCTCGCCCATGACCACGCGCAATACCGGCGCGCCCGGGTTCAGGGCGTTCAGGCGCCGTTCCAGGTCCGCGCCGTCGGCGAGGTCGGTCTTGGTCAGGACGATCCGGTCCGCGATGGCGGCCTGCTTGACCGCCTCGTCATGACGATCAAGCTGCTCCGCGCCCAGGCAGGAGTCCACGGTCGCGACAATACCATCCAGTCGGTATCGCGCGCCGACCAGGGGGTCGGTCATCAAGGTGTGGACGATGGGCGCGGGGTCGGCGAGGCCCGTGGTCTCCACCATCATGCGGGTGAATTCGGGAACGTCCCCCCGCACCCGTTTTTGGAACAGGTCCCTCATGGCGTCCACCAAGTCGCCCCGCAGCGAGCAGCAAAGACAGCCCGAGTTCAGCAAAACCGTCGATTCGTCCACCTCGCGCGCCAACAGGTGGTCAAGCCCGACCTCGCCGAACTCGTTGACCAGGACGGCGGTCTCCCCCATGTCGGGATGGGCGAGCAAACGGTTGAGCAGCGTGGTCTTGCCGCTGCCGAGATATCCGGTCAGAACGGTCACGGGAATGGAGGACGCCGCCTCCCCCTTCAAGTCCCGAACGGAGGGGCGGGTCAACCGTAGAGGTCCTTGGGGTCGATCTCGACGTCGGCGATCTCGGACGGGACGTTGTCGCGGATGGCCATGAAGAAGCAGTTCCGCCGCCCGGTGTGGCAGGCCACGCCGTGCTGGTCCACCAGCAAAAGGATGGTGTCGCCGTCGCAGTCCCAGCGCAGGTCCTTCAGGTCCTGGTGCTGGCCGGACGTCACGCCCTTGCACCACAGCTCTTGGCGCGAGCGGGACCAGTAGCACACCTTGCCGGTCTCCAGCGTCTTGGCGATGGACTCCTTGTTCATCCAGGCCATCATCAACACCTCGCCGGTGTCGTGTTGCTGGGCGATGGCGGGAACCAGGCCGTCGGCGTTGAACTTGACGGCGTCGATGACCGCGGCGATGGCGGCGACGTTCATGGATGGCCTCCTTATTGGAATGGAGCGACGGTTTAATCCCCGAGCCCGGCGGCTGTCAACCACACTATTTATGACCCTCCGTCGCCGGGCGGGGGCCTCCGGCGCCCGTGACCTTGGCGAAAAGGTTTTCCGGGCCTGGGCGGTCCCGTTCATGGCGGCGCGACGACTGTAAGGTTGATGTTGGCGCATCAATCGCGATGCGCCGACAAGCGGGCGAGCCCCGCCTCGAGGTCGGCGATCAGGTCGTCGGAGTGCTCGAGCCCCGCGTGGATGCGGATGGTCGGGCCCTCGGCCTCCCACGTGGTCGCGGTGCGGGCCTTGGCCGGATAGGTGGGCATGATCAGGCTCTCGAACCCGCCCCAGGAATAGCCCATGGCGAACAGCTCCATCCCGTCGAGCAGCGCGGCCAAGGCCTGCTTCGAGCACGGCTTCAGAACAACGCCGAACAGCCCGCAGGCGCCGGTGAAGTCCCGTTTCCAGATCTCGTGGCCGGGGCATCCGGGCAGCGCCGGATGCAGAACCCGCGCGACCTCGTCCCGGTCCCGGAGCCATTCGGCGAGCCGGAGCCCGGTCTCCTGATGCCGCGCGAGCCGGGCGTCGAGGGAGCGCAAACCGCGAAGCCCCAGATAGGCGTCGTCCGGCCCGGCGGAAAACCCCATGCCGATGGCGAGCCACTTCATGCGCTCGTACATGTCCTGGTCGCGGACGCAGACTGTTCCCAGCATGGCGTCGGAATGACCGACCATGAACTTGGTCGCCGCCTGGATTGATACATCGACGCCGCGCTCGAACGGCTGGAAGTAGAGCCCGCCGCTCCAGGTGTTGTCCATCAGGACCAACGCCCCTGCCGCGTGGGCGGCGTCGGCGATGGCCGGGATGTCCTGCACCTCGAAGGTGAGCGAGCCCGGACTTTCGGTGAACACAACCCGGGTTTCCGGGCGGATCAGGTCGGCGATTCCCGCCCCGATCATGGGGTCGTAATAGGTGGTCTCGATCCCGAATCCGGCGAGGTAGCCGTCGCAGAGCTTGCGGGTGGGATCATAGACGCTGTCCACCATCAGCAAATGGTCCCCAGCCTTGAGCAACGCCATCAGCGCCGCCGCGATGGCGGCCATGCCCGACGGCAGGACGACGGCGCGATGTCCGCCCTCCAACTCCGCCGCCGCCTCCTCCAACGCGAAGGTGGTGGGGGTTCCGAAGCGGCCGTAGTAGGTGCGGCCCAGACGATCGCGCCCGGCGGCCTCCAGATCGGCCACGGTCGGAAAGGTCACGGTGGAGACGTGATAGACCGGCGGGTTGACCACGCCGTGGTTTTCGGGCCCGGCCCGTCCCGCCTCGATGATCCGGGTTTGCTTCCGCCGGGGCGTCACGGGCTCAGTACTTGCGGACCAAGCCGACGAGGCGGCCCTGCACCCGCACCCGATCGGCGGGAAGGATGCGGGTCTCGAACGACTCGTTCGCGGGCTCCAACGCCACGGATTTTCCCTTGCGGCGCAGGCGCTTCAGGGTCACTTCGTCGTTGTCCACCAAGGCGACGACGATGGCGCCGTTGTCCACCGTGTCCTTGCGCTGGATGATGGCGATGTCGCCGTCGAAGATTCCGGCGTCGACCATGGATTCGCCGTAAACTTCGAGAGCAAAATGTTCTCCTCCTGCCAACAGTCCGGCAGGAACACTAAAAGTTTCTGATGGATCAGGCTCCTGATAGTTCACATTACCCGCCGCGATCTTGCCCCAGAGCGGAAGCTCCACCGCCTCCGCCCCTTCGGCGGGCGTCGCCGCCGGCGCCGTGAAATCCCCCCTGATGACGTTGGGGGCGAACTTGCTCGCCGTCGGCTTGGACGGCAAGCCGTCCATGTTCTCGGGGAGCTTCACCACCTCAAGCGCGCGGGCGCGATGGGCGAGGCGGCGGATGAATCCCCGCTCCTCCAGCCCGGTGATCAGGCGGTGGATGCCCGATTTGGACTTCAGGTTCAACGCGTCCTTCATCTCGTCGAACGACGGGGAGATCCCCCTCTCGCTCAGGAACTCGTCGATATAGAGAAGAAGCTCGTACTGTTTCTTGGTCAGCATGGCGAAACCCCTCGGACCCATCCAACCCAAACCCTCCGGGCCGGAAGAATCGCGAACAAAAGAAAAACGTCCGCCTTGTTCTAGTTTAGTTCCGGTTTCGCGTCAACCTCTGAAATTCGCCTTCCGTTCGGCGTCAGGGGCAACGGCGCCAGAGCTGGTTGCGCCGTTGGGGCGGCGCGCCGGGGGTCGCGATGGTGTGGGTCAGCAGAAGCTTGTCCGGAGCGAGAACCTGGAACGCGGCCGAAGAGCCGTCGGCGCACTCCAACACGCGGACCCCGCCGTTGAGCCAGTCACGGCACGCCATCTCCTCCTTCGGCTCCCCGCCCTTGTGATAGGTCATGCCGAAGGCGGTGATGGTTGCGAAATCGACGCCGCAACGCCCCGCGCCGCCGGTCCAGCGCCCGAACAGGGGATTGGGCGGCGGAGCCGGGAAGGTCGGAACCGTCTGGGACTCCGCCATTGGCTTGGGCTCCTGCGACATGTCCGGGCCGGCCTTCTTCCTGGGAACGGGCGGAATGGCGGTGGTTTCCGGCGCGGGCGTTGGCTTGGGCGGGACGAAGGGCGTCATCTGGCCCTTGGGTTCGGCTTTCGCTTTCGGCTTGGACGCTTTCTTTCCGGCGGCGATCTTCCTCGTCATGCAGGCCTGTCCCGCCCTGGACAGGCGGTTGCACAGCCTTTTGGCCTCCCCCGCCGAGCCGATTCCCCCGATCATCAACCGTTGATAGAGCTTGCCGCGAACGCGCGCCGGAACGATCAGCCGCTTGGCCCCAACCAGCAGCCCGGCGTGTCGCTTGGTCAAAAGCGCCCATCCCTTCATCGCCGCTTTTTCCGAATCGTAGGCCCCGATCTGGACGGCCCAGCCATCCGTGTCCGCCCGCGCGGGAAGCGCCGCCAGGATCGCCACGAAAAGAAATGCGATCAGCGCCCGCATGTCAGAACGGCGCCCTGTTGACGAAACCGCCGCTTCCGGTCCCGGCGACGGCCGCGACCGGCTCCGGCAGGTCGGCGAGACGGCCCAACACCTTGGTCTGGAACGCGCGGTGCCAGACGATCACGCCGTTGCTCTGGTCCACCAGTCGGAAATGGTATTGCAGGTAGTTGGCGCCGAAGGTGGGCTTCACGTCGGCGCGCTCCTGCATCTGGAACAGGCTTCCGGTCAGGATGTGGGTGGCCTCGGCCAGTTGCCCGTCAACGCCGACTGAACGGCTGTAGTCCATGCGCGCTCGCGCGCCCGACACGTCCGCGCCCCCGTCCGCGCGCGCGGCGTCGGCGCGGCCGAACACGGCGACCCCGGTCTCCGGCTTGGCGAGCCGGGCGCGCTCGTCGAGTATGGCGGGATAAGCGCGGTCGTCGCGGAAAAGAATGCGGGCGTCGGAATGCTTGATCGCCGCCGCCCGGATGGATTCCAGGAACATGCGCGAATCCAGCGCGAGCGAGGTCTGGTTATGGAACGGGCCCAGCCGGATCACGGCCTTTCGCCCCTCGTCCGCGATATTCTCGATGGCCGCCAACTCCTTGCCCGTCCGATCGACGATGTCGCGGAACATGTGCACCGGAAGCTGGTCCGCCGGGATGCGGATGGGAAGGCGGTCGGGCTCGACCACGATGACCATGTTGTCGGGGGCGTTGAAGTCGACCTTGACCTCGACGTCCTTTCGCGCCTCGGGCGGCGGGGCGGCCTCGTCATCGGCTGCGCAGCCCGCGAGCGCCGCCACGGCCACGGCGGCGGCCAGGGGTCGAAATCGTCTCGATAGCGGCCAGGAAAGCATCCGTTCCTTCCGTCAATTGGTGCGCCCGCTTCGGCGGAAGCACCGGAAAATCCTAACGCGAAGTTAAACCACATTCAAGGCTTTGGCGCATAATTTGTTGAAATATAAATGGTTAAAATTTCTGTGAAAAAGCTCTAGACAAAAGAACATAATTGGAACATTATTTTCCGAAGCGTAAAGAACGAAGAGGGAACTTCCATGCACGCCCCCATCACTGCCGATACCGGCGCGCCGAGGCGGATCGCCTCGATCTGGCTGCCGAACTTCGCCACCGACCGTCTCGCGCGGGACGGCGAAGCCCCCATCGCGACCACCAGCGCCGCCCATGGCGGCTTGCGCGTTTCATCGGCCTCGGCCAAGGCGCAGCGGGCCGGCGTGCTGCCCGGCCTGCCGCTGGCCGACGCCCTCGCGCTCGCGCCCGGCCTCAGGACCGTTCCGGGCGATCACAGCGCCGAGAGGCGGGATCTGGACGCATTGGCCGACTGGTGCGGCCGCTACACCCCGCTGACGGCCGCGGACGGCAACGACGGACTCTGGCTTGATGTCACCGGATGCGCCTGGCGGTTCGGAGGCGAGGCGACTTTGCTGGACGGTTTGGTCGCGCGGCTATGGCGCATGGGCTTCACCGCCAGGGGCGCGATCGCGGACACGCCCGGCGCAGCCTGGGCCCTCGCGCGCCACGGCGATCCCAATCCCGGCCGGGTGGCGCCTCCGGGCGCTTCTGCGTCCTGTCTCGTCGACCTGCCCACGGTTGCGCTGCGCCTGTCGCCAGCGACCGTCGAGGGACTCCGCCGCATCGGCCTCGGCCGGGTCGGCGACCTGGTTGAAATCCCCCGCGCGCCGCTCGCCGCCAGCTTCGGCGAGGAAACGGCGCGACGCCTCGACCAGGCGTTGGGCCTTCTGGACGAAACCGTTCGCCCTCGCCGCCCGGCCCCGCTCTTCCACGCCCGGTCCGCCTTACAGCGCCCCAGTTCGAGCGTGGGCGACGCCGCAAAAACCGCGCGCGGGCTGCTCGATGACGTTTGCGCCGCGATGGAGCGCGCGCGGCGCGGCGCCCGCATGGTTTCGCTCGCGGTCTACCGCCCCGACGGCGCCACGGTCCGAGCCAAGGCCGGGACCGCCCGCCCCACCCGCGACCCCGCGTGGCTGGAGCATCTTCTGCTCCCCGAGCTCGAGGCGCTGGACATCGCTCCCGGATTCGACGCGTTGAGCCTGGAGGTGATCGCCCACGACCCGCTCGCGGCCAAGACGACGCCCGCGCCGCAGCGCCTTCCGGCGGACCGCCTCCGGCGGCTTCCCCTCCCCGCGCCGGGCCTTGCGAACCCGCCGCTCGCCTGGCCCTTTCCCAACGCGTCCATGGCCATGATCCCGGAGATCCAGGGCGCATAACAATTCGAGGCCATTGTTCGGGGCGCGAAAAAGAGTCAATATCCCGCCGGGGGACGAAACACCCGGCGAGGCGGGGACGCGCCGGACGAGGGTCTTATGAGGCGACGAACCTGCATCACGCGTTTACGGTCGGCCGCGCTCGCCGTTCTGGTCGCCGTCCTGGCGAACGGAGCGGCCTTGGCCGATTCCAAAGACGCCACCAAGCGTCTGTTCGAGGCCGTGGTCAACAACGACATGGACGCGGCGCAGCTCAGCGTCGCCGCCGGCGCCGACCCCAACGCCAAGAACGCGCGTGGCAAAACCGCCGTGGACATCGCCATCGATCGGGGCCACTTCGACATCGCCCATTTCCTGTTGTCCATGCGCGCCGTCCGTCCGAAGCCCTCCTCCGACGCGGGCGCGTCAAACCGCGCGGTTTCGGCGAGTCCGCTGCCCGCCCGCCGGACGGCGACGCCTTCGACGACGAGCCCGGAGCCCCCGCGCCCCAAGACGCCGACCAAGGCTTGGCCCGCCGGAAAACCCAATCCCTTCGATCCCAACTATATTCCCGACGCCATGGCCGCGCCCGCGCGAGCCGCGCCGCCCGGCGCGACGTCCTCGGCCCCGACCACCGTGGTGCCGCCCGCGCCGCCCCCCGTCCCGGCCCAGGCCAAGAAGCCGAAGGCGAAAAAGGACATCTTCGGGACCGTCAAGTCCTGGCTGAACGTGGACGACCCCGCGCCCGCCAAGAAACGAGAAAAATGGCTTCCAAAATCTTCCGGCCAAGACAAGAAATGGCTTCCCCAGCCGTCCAAGCGCGAGACGCCCTGGCGCCCCCAGGCGCCCGGCGCCAAGCCCGCTCCTGCGCCCGCGCCCGAACGGTCCGCGCCCGCGCAGCCCCCCCCCCCCCCCCGTTCCATTCTGCGTGCGCCCCTGTCCACAAGTAAAAACCGCTTCACTTTGGCTCATTCGCGGAAGTAACTCGGAATCCGGAACGGGTTCG
>CAYFNC010000017.1:40476-70748 GCA_964344345.1 uncultured Hyphomicrobiales bacterium
GCCAATGCGCCCCAACCTGTCGCCCAGGCCGAGGAAACCGCGGGGCGCGCGTTCATGCACGACTACATGACGTCCATCGGCGTCAAGGTCGACAAGGACGAACGCCCGACCGCCCGGCCAGAGCCCCCGGCTGAGAAGCCCGACGACGCGCCCGAACCCCTTCAAACCGCGAAGCCGGACCCGCCTCCAAGCCCGGCCCAACTCGCCGAAACACCCCCGGAGCCGGCGCCCCCGGCCCCCGAGCCAGAAACAGCGGCGGCGCCCCCATCCGAACCGCCCTCTCCTCCTCCCCCCGAACAGCCCGCATCCGAACCGCCCCCGCCCGAAACAACCGAGCCCGAGGTTGCGTCCGATCCTCCGTCAGAACCGCCCCGGCCGGAGACGCCCCGCGCGGAAACGCCCGCCCAACCACCGTCGCCTCCGGAGCCCGAAGGCGCGCCCGATCCGTCCTCCGAACCGTCCCGGCCCGAAACGGCGAACGCCCTGGCGGAGCCGAAACCCGCCGAACGCTCGTTGATGGACGACTTTTTGCGTTTCGTTGGCTTGGGCGAGCCCGCCAAACCCGCCGCCCCCCAGGCGCAACTCGCCGAAGCGCCCGACGCCCCGCCCATCGCGGCCGAGCCCCAGTCCGAGGCGCCCGCGCCGTCCCCATCGGCGCACTCCGACCCCAAGCCGCCCCATCCGCTCGCGGACGATTCCGGAGCGAAGGCGCAGCCCCCAGAAGCCGCGCCCGAGCCCCCGTCCGAGCCGTCCGTTCCCGAACCGACCCAGTCGGTCGCGGCGAAGCCTTCGCTTGCGGCGTCCGAGCCCGAAACGGCCGCGCCCCCCCTTGAAGCCGAAGCCGCGCCCATGCCCGACGACGCCTTCCCTCCGGCCCCGGCGAAGGGGCCAAGAGAACCGGCGAGCGCCTTGGACGGCGGAGAAAAGGCGGAGCCGTCCTTCCTCGACAACGTTTTCGACCTGGTCGGCCTGGGACCTGACGCGGCGCCGGACGACGCGAATGCCCCCGCCCAGATCGCGGAGACGGTGGAACCTGAGCGTCTCGCCGCTCCGTCCGCGCCTGTCGCGGCGGCGGAGCCCGCCCCGGCGCTCGCGCCCCCCACGTTCGCCCCTTCGAAAACCGCCACGGCCGCGGCCGAGGACGCCTTCCTGACCACGCTGGCCAACCTGTTCGCCGCCGAGAACGCCAAGGCGGAGGCGAACGCGGACGCGCCCGCCGACGCCGGTCCGAACCCCTTCGACCCCTTGGCGGTTTCCCCCAATCTCGCCACCGAGCGACCGCTGCCGGAACGCGCGCCCTATACGCCGACGCCGGAGCCCATTCCGGAGGAGGAGCCGACGACGCCGGAGCCTCCCATTCTCGAAACCGCGTCGGCCACACCCGCCGACCTGGCCCCGCGAAGGCTGAGCCCACGCGAAGGCGCCGCGCCGCGCCGGATCCTGGACGACGTCGCGCTCACGATCGGCGACACCTTCGGGCTTGGCAAGGCGCCCATGCACGCCGAGGGCGACCGCCGCCGCCAGGCTTGCGCCAGCAAGCGCGGCGGGCGGTCCCTGTTCTGCATCGAGCCGGTGGACTGGCCCCCGGCCATGGCGCGGGCCATGGACGTCAGCAGCATCATGTACACCGGCGCCAAGGCCATCGTGCGCTACGAGGACGAACGGGCGACCGCCTACCACGTCCTGTTCCCAACCGAATCCTTCGAGGCGGTCGCCGCCCATTTCGAACGGGCCCTGGGCCCGCCGACGGACATGTTCATGCGGATCGTCAAGCCGCTGGCCCGCAAGCGGCGGGAGAACCCCGCCCATGTCTGGCGCAGCAAGGATACGGCGACCGGGATGGCCAGCCAGCTCGAAGTACGGCGTTACGACGACGCTCGGGGCGGCTTTCCCGACACATCGAGAGGCGTGGTCATGCTGCGCCTCGATGGGGCCGAAGCCATCTTTCCCCGCCTGTCCGTCGTCGAGTTGATGGTGTTGCGCGGAGGCTGATCATTTTCCCCTGGCCGCCTCGCCGAGGGCGAGGAACAGGCCGAGCGCCATCTGCTTGCGGTCCAGGTTCAACGCGCGCCCCCCGCCGACGATGTCGTCGACGCGCTCCCACGCGTCGAGCCAGCGCGTGACCGGCGCCGCCCCCGAAAGCCGCGTCATGAGCGCCCGCTCCTCGTCCGAGACCCGCGCGCCATTCCCGGCGGCGAAGGCGATCAGGCGGCCAAGCCACCAGCGGACCAGCCCCGCCACCGCGTCGAACGCCGCGTCCGTCCGGGCCGCCGCGTCGCCAAGCGCGTGCATGGCGGCGCCGTCCAGGTTGGGCAAGGTCTCCAGCAGCGCCATCACCTGGCCGTGGAACGCCAGCCCCCCCTGCTCCGCCAGTTCGAGCGCGCGGCCGACGCTGCCCTCGGCGAGGCGCGCCAGTATGCGTGCGTCGTCGGGTCCAAGCTCGGCGGCGCGGGCGGCGACGATGTTCGCCACCGCGTCGTCCGGCAAGGGGCGCAGGACCATCTTGCGGCAGCGCGAGCGGATGGTGGGCAGCAGCCGTCCGGGGTTGTGCGCCACCAGCAACAGCATGGCGCGGGGCGGCGGCTCCTCCAGAACCTTGAGCACGGCGTTGGCGGCGTTGCGGTTCATCTCGTCGGCGCTGTCGATCACCACCACGCGCCAACCGCCCTCGCCCGCCGTCTTCGACATGAACGCGGCGACCTCGCGGACGTCATCGACGATGATCTCGGAGCGCAGCTTGCCGGTCTTTGGGTTGACCTGGCGCTCCACGGTCAGCATGTCCGCGTGCCCCCCGGCGGCGATGCGCCGGAACACGGGATGGTCGGGATCGACATGGAGGCTTTCGGCCGCAAGCGGAGCGTCGCCGAAAAGGCCCGCGCCCCCCGCCTCCCCACCGCCATCCACCAGCAGGAACCGCGCGATCCGGTGCGCCAACGTCGCCTTGCCGACGCCCTTGGGACCGCAGATCAGCCAAGCGTGATGGGGTCGCCCGGCGTTATAGGCGTCAAGGAAGGACGCCTCGGCCGTCTCGTGGCCCACTAGGTCGGGATTGGCGCGGGGCTCGGTCACGCCGGGCTTCCCGGGACCGCGTAGATCACCACCATGGCGTGGGCGAGCGGATATTCGTCGGTCAGGCTCACCTCGATCATCGGGGTCATGCCGTTCGGGGTGAGTTCGTCGAGCCGCGCCTTGGCCCCGCCGGTGAGCGTCATGAAGGGCTTGCCCGACGGCAGGTTGTCGACACCCATGTCCCGCCAGAACACGCCGCGCCGAAATCCGGTGCCGAGCGCCTTGGAGCACGCCTCCTTGGCGGCGAAGCGCTGGGCGTATCCGGCGGCCGGGTTCTTGCGCCGGGCGACGCGCTTCTTTTCCAGGTCGGTGAAGATGCGATCGACGAAACGGGCGTCGAACCGATCGAGCGTTTTTTCGATCCGGCGGATATCGCACAGGTCGGTGCCGACGCCGATGATCATGCCCGGGCCTTGTCCATCAGCGCGCGCATGCGGCGGATCGACTCCTGGAACCCGACAAAGATCGCCTCCCCCACCAGGAAATGGCCGATGTTGAGCTCCACCACATTGGCGATCGAGGAGATGGGCGCGACGTTGTCAAACGCGAGCCCGTGGCCCGCGTGGCACTCCAATCCGATGTCGGCGGCGTGGGACGCCGCGCCGACGATGCGCGCCAGTTCGTCGTGGCGGGCCTCGCCGTGGGCGTCGGCGTAGGAGCCGGTGTGCAACTCCACCACCGGGGCGTTCATGGCGCGGGCGGCGTCGAGCTGTTTCGGGTCGGCCTCGACGAAAAGCGAGACCCGGATGCCCGCGCCCAACAGGCGATTGACGCGGGGCTCCAGATGCGTTCGTTTCCCAGCGGCGTCGAGGCCGCCCTCGGTGGTGCGCTCCTGGCGTTTTTCCGGCACCAGGCAGACGGCGTGCGGCATGACCTCGAGCGCGATCTCCACCATCTCGTCGATGGCGGCCATCTCCATGTTCAGGGGCGCGTCAACCTCGCCCTTGAGCCTTCGGATGTCGTCGTCGAGGATGTGGCGGCGGTCCTCGCGCAGATGGGCAGTGATCCCGACGGCTCCAGCCTCGATCGCCAATCGGGCCGCGCGGACCGGATCGGGATGGGCCCCGCCGCGCGCGTTGCGCACCGTCGCCACGTGATCCACGTTCACGCCGAGCCGTTGTTTGGGTTTCATGGCGTTGGCCCCCGTTGCCTCACCCCCGCGCGCGCTCCACCGAATTGATCACCGGGGTGGCGCGCAAGGCGGCGATGATGTCGGTGATGTGCTTGACGTCCTTGACCTCGATATCGATCAGCATATCGAAGAATTCGGACGAGCGGTTGGTGATCTTCAGGTTGCTGATGTTGCCGCCGTTCTTGCCGATGACCATGGACAGGTTGCCCAGGCTGCCGGGCGAGTTGAGCACTGTCAAATGGATGCGGCCGACGTAGCCTCCGCCGCTTCCTTCCTCCACGTCCCAGGCCACGTCGAGCCAGCGTTCTGGGGAATCGGCGAAGGTTTCCAGCTTCTCGCAGTCGATGGTGTGGATGGTCACGCCCTTGCCGGTGGTGACGATGCCGACGATGCGGTCGCCCGGAAGCGGATGGCAGCAATTGGCGAAGTGCATGGCCATGCCCGGAATCAGGCCGCAGATGGGAACCGGGGTCTTGTGGTCCTTGGCCTTGCGCTGCTTTTGGCGGGCCTGGGCCAGGGTGACGACCTTTTCGTCCTCCTGCTCCTTGTCGGGACGGTTCTTGGTGCCGGGGAAGACAGCCTCGACGATCTCGCGCCCGGTGTGATGGCCGGCGCCGATGCTGGCGATCAGGTCCTCCACCTCGTTCATGTGGAAGATCTTGAGCACGCCCTTGAGCGCCTTGTCGGAGTACTCGTAGCCTTCCTGGCGGAACGCGCGCTCGACGATGGCGCGGCCCAGTTGCAGGTACTGCTCGCGCTCCTTCAGGCGGATGAAGCGGCGGATGCGGGCGCGGGCCTTGCCGGTGACCACGAACCGCTCCCAGGTCGGCGACGGAGTCTGGGCCTTGGAGGTGAGCACCTCCACCTGGTCGCCGTTCTGCAGCACGGTGCGAAGCGGCATCATGCGCCCGTTGATGTGCACGCCGACGCAACTGTCGCCGACCTCGGAATGGACGGCGTAGGCGAAATCCACCGCCGTGGCCCCCGATGGCAGCGAAATCAGGTCGCCCTTGGGCGTGAAGCAGAACACCTGGTCCTGAAACATTTCCAGCTTGGTGTGCTCCAGGAACTCCTCCAGCCCGGCCGCGTGGTCCAGGATGTCCAGCAGTTCGCGCAGCCAGCGGTACTGCCTGCCATCGGTCTTGCTGTCGGCGTCGCGCTTGTAGCGCCAATGAGCGGCCACGCCCCTGTCCGCCACCTCGTGCATTTCGTGAGTGCGGATCTGGATCTCGATGCGCTGGCTTTCGGGGCCGAAGATGCCGGTGTGCAGCGAGCGGTACCCGTTGGGCTTGGGCACCGAGATGTAGTCCTTGAACCGCCCGGGCACCACCCGGAACGCGCCGTGCATCACGCCGAGCGCCTTGTAGCAGTCGGCCGGCTCGTCAACGATGACGCGGAACGCCATGATGTCGGAAAGTTGCTCGACGCCCACGTCCTTGCGCTGCATCTTGCGCCAGATGGAGTACGGGGTCTTTTCCCGGCCCGACACAACCGCCTTGCACTCGCCGTCTAGGAGCGTGGTCTCCAAACCATCAGTAATGCGGGGAATGCTTTCGCCGCCCTGCTGGTGCAGGAACTCCAACCGGGTCAGAATGGATTCGCGGGCGTCGGGGTGGATCTCGGCGAAGGCTAGGTCCTCGAGCTCGTTCTTGATTTCCTGCATGCCCATGCGCTCGGCCAAGGGCGCGTAGATCTCCATGGTCTCGCCCGCGATGCGGCGGCGCTTTTCGGGCTTTGAGATGTGGCGGAGCGTGCGCATGTTATGCAGCCGGTCGGCCAGCTTGACCAGAAGGACGCGGATGTCCTCGGACATGGCGAGCAGGAGCTTGCGGAAGTTCTCCGCCTGGCGGGAGTGGTCGGACTGCAACTCGATCCGGGTGAGCTTGGTCACCCCGTCCACCAGGCGCGCGACCTCCTCGCCGAAATGGTTCTCGATATCCTCGAAGCTGGCGGGCGTGTCCTCGATGGTGTCGTGGAGCAGCGCGGTGATGATGGAATCCGAATCCAGCTTGTAGTCGGTGAGGATGCCGGCGACTTCCAGAGGATGGCTGAAATACGGCTTGCCCGACGCGCGCTTCTGGGCGCCGTGGGCCTTCATGGCGAAGACGTAGGCGCGGTTGAGCGCGTCCTCGTCCGCCCCGGGATCATAGGACCGAACCAGTTCGACCAGTTCGTATTGCCGGATCATGGCCCTCGCCTATCCCCACAAGAAACGGCGGGCGCCGGAACGGGGCCGGCCGGGGTCAGCCCCCTTCGGCCGCTTCTTCCGCCTCGGCGTTGTCTTCTTGGACCGACAGAACGTCCTCTGCGATTTCGGCCTCGGGGGCGGGCTCGCTGATCTCGCCGGACAGTTCGCGCTGGATGGCGATCAGGTCCATTTCGTCCTCTTCCGGGTCGTCCAGTTCCACATGACGCTGCAGGCCCTTGACCAGGGAGGTCTCAAGCTCGTCGAGGCTGATGGTTTCGTCGGCGATCTCGCGCAGCGCGACCACCGGGTTCTTGTCGTTGTCGCGGTCCACGGTCAGGGCCGCGCCCGCCGACATGTTGCGCGCGCGCTGGGCGGCAAGCATGACGAGCTCGAAACGATTGGAAACCTTGATTACGCAGTCTTCGACGGTGACACGAGCCATGCGGCCCCTCCATGAAACTGATCACTGGGAAAACACCCGGGAAAACGGACATTATATAGAGTTATCGGCGCCTGCAGGCAAGGCCCGAGGCGCGAGGGCGTCAATACCGCGCCATCCCGGGGTCTATGCGGTCCGCCCAGGCCTGGACCCCGCCGCGGAGCGACGTCGCGCGCTCGAACCCGTTGTGGCGGAGCCACGCCATGACCTTCAGGCTGCGCACGCCGTGGTGGCAGTAGATCACTAGGTCCTTGTCGCGAGGAAGCTGGTCGACGCTGTAGGGAATCTGCCCCATGGGGATGTGGCCGTGGTTGTCCAGCTTGCACACGGCCAATTCCCACGGCTCCCGGATGTCGAGCAGGAAGTGCGGCGCTTCCTTATCCAGCATGTCGCGATAGGTTTCGACGTCGATTTCGAATGGAATGGAATCGGTCATGGGCCTCGGGAGCATTTTGAATTACCGTTTAATAAGGCATATATGCACTTGGAAGGGGCTTGGGACAACCCCTTCGCTTATATCGAGGGAAAGGGACGGACATGAAAATCTTTCTGGTGGACGACGATTCGGATTTTCTGGAATTCCAGCAGGCCATTCTTGAAGCCGCCGGGCACACGGTCCTTTCCACCGTGGACGGCGCCCAAGCCATTTCGCAAATCCGATCCGAACGGCCGGATTGCGTTCTGACCGATTTGATGATGGCGGACTTCGACGGTTTGGAGTTGTGCCGGGAAATCCGCTCCAAACCCGGATTGAAGAAAATCCGCATCATCGTGGTTTCGGCCAGGACGTCGGATTACTGGAAGGAGCGCGCCCGGGAAGCCGGCGCCGACGGATACATCGAAAAGCCGCTGGACCCGGACGTCTTCATCGTCCAGATCGACGAAATCCTGAGCGGGGACGCATAGTCGAATTCCGAATTATTCGTTCGCCAAATGAATTGAATCTTCGGGCGCGTTTATAGAATCCAACCGACAACGCGCGCGCAATGCGCAATATTTTAAGAATGTCGCGCCCAATTGAATCAACCGCATTCAATAGCGTGTCGCCACGTTACACCGAGAACTTGTTTTTTGACGAAACAAAATGTATATTTGCTTGTCGCTCGGTTGGATTTCCAGACTGACGCGACGCACAGTCGATCAAAGTTGGCCGGAAGGGGCGTTTTCCCTTCCGGTCCTTTTTTTTCAGCACGAGCGATTGCGGCGGCGCCGTCTTTGCGCGCGGGAGGTCAGGAAACGATGGGCTCCAACTCCAAGGAGCGGGCAAGGGTCTTTAAGCGGCGTTCAACGGTTTCGTTCATGAAGGACTCGCTGCCCTTCGCCATTTCCAGCTTCATGGCCTCCTTTTCAACGGACAGCGTGGCGCGGGACAGAAGCCCGGGCGCGCTGCCCGACAGGGTGTGGCCAAGCCGGAGCGCGAGTCCGATGCTCCTCGCCTTGGCGACCTGGTTGTCGTCAAGCAGGTTGCGAACCGGCGCCACCACCTCGGAATCATCGTCGCCGTTGTAACGGATCAGAACGGCGAGCGCCAAAAACACCCGGTCGCGATGGGTCAACCCGGCGAAGGGAACCCGCAGCACGCGGGAAAAGGCGTGCTCGGCGCGGTAGTCCGGGTGCTCGCTCCACCCGATGTCGCTGAGATAACACGCGGCCAACCTGAGCCTGCGCTCCGCCGGGGTCTCGTTTCCGAACACGGGCTTTGTCCAGCTCATCAGCTCCTCGCCGCCGATCTGGAATCGCCCGGTCCGCTCGGCCGTGCTGGCGCAGGCGGCGATGAGCGGGTCTTGGTCGCGCAAGTCCTCGGGCAGGTTCTTCAGAAGCTGGCCCTCGCGCATGCCGAAGCCGGAAAACACCAGCCAGTTGGGCTCGGCCGCCTCGATCATCGCCTCAAGCGCCAAGGCGGAATAGGGAAGCGTGAGGATGCGGCGTTTGGAAATCCCCTGGATCCTTTCGATGGTCTTGGGTCCCAGATGCGCGATCAGCCTAGTCAGGCGCAGCGCCTCGTCCGCGGGAATGGCGTAATGGTCCACCACGTGAAGGGGATAGCTGGTCTGGTCGATGAATATCCTCGCCAGCGCCCGCCAGGAGCCGCCAACGGCGTAGAGCGCGCGGCCCTTGATCTCTTCGAGCCATTCGAGCTTTGCGAGCTCCTTCTCGACGATCTTGGCCGCCTTGTCCGGTTTGTCCCCGGACGTTTCCTGAAGCCGCAGGTGGCCGAGGGGCAAGGTCGCATGGTTGCCGTAAACGCCCTTGTCGAGCGCGACCAGGTCCAGGCTGCCGCCGCCGAGATCGCCCAAAAGTCCGTCGGCGTCGGGAACGCCGCTGAGGAGTCCGAGCGCCGCGAGCTTGGCTTCCTCGTCCCCGCTGAGCACTTGGACCGGAAGGCCGAGGGCGTATTCCACCTGGGCGACGAAGGCGGGACCGTCGTCGGAATCGCGCACCGCCGCCGTGGCGACCAGGTCCAGGCGCTCCACCCCCATGGCCTCGGCCAGGCCAGCGAACCGAGCGAGGCTGCGCAACGCCAGGTCCACGCCCTGGGGATTCAGCAGGCCTGTTTCCGCCACGCCTCGGCCCAGCTCGCATTGGGCCTTTTCGTTGAAGATGGGGATGGGCAGCCGCGTGGGCGTGTCATAGACGACCAGGCGCACCGTGTTCGACCCGATATCGACCACGCCCACCCTGCCGCTTCCGGCCGGGGGGGCGGCCGCCGGGGCGGCGGCGTCATGCGTTAGGTTGGAATCCATCAATTAGCCAATCCCTTTCGCGCCTTTCCCCTGCCCTTCTTCTTCTTTCCCGACCCCTGCCCCGACAGGCTGGGGTTGGTCATGAAGTATTTGTGGGCGCAGAAGTCGGACTTCTTGGCCGGGAGGCGCTTGTACGACCCGTCGGGCTGCAGCTCCCAGCTCTGCAGCGCGTCTTTCAGGTTGGCCACCATGATCTCGTCCAGGATCTGCTGGTGGACCGTCGGGTTCTCGATCGGAATCATGGTCTCGACCCTGCGATTCAGGTTGCGAGGCATCCAGTCGGCCGACGAAATGAACATCTTGGCGTCGCGCGAGGGCAGCTCCTGGCCGTTGGCGAAGCAGACGATGCGCGAATGCTCCAGGTAGCGCCCGACGATGCTTTTCACCCGGATGTTGTCCGACAGGCCCGGCACCCCAGGGCGCAGGCAGCAGATGCCGCGCACCACCAGGTCGATCTGCACCCCTTCGCTGGACGCCTGGTACATGCGGTCGATGAGAACCGGATCGACCACCGAGTTCATCTTGACCCACATGGCGGCGGGCTTGCCCTTGCGGGCGTTCTCCATCTCGACGTCGAGCAGCTCGATCATGGTGTCGCGGAGCGTGAGCGGCGCGTAGATCAGCTTCTCCATCTTCTCCGGCTTGGCGTAGCCGGTCATGAAGTTGAAAATCCTGGCCGCGTCCTGGCACAGCGACTTGTCGGCGGTGAAGAAGGACAGGTCGGTGTAGATCTTGGCGGTGATCGGATGGTAGTTGCCGGTGCCGTAATGGACATAGGACTTCAGCTTCTTGCCTTCCCGGCGCACCACCAGGTTGACCTTGGCGTGGGTCTTCCAGTCGACGAAGCCGTAGACCACCTGCGCCCCCGCCCGCTCCAGGTCTCGGGCCCAGCGGATGTTGGCCTCCTCGTCGAAGCGAGCCTTCAACTCGACCATGGCGGTGACCGACTTCCCGTTCTCCGCCGCCTCGATCAAGGCGGCGATGATCGGGGAATTGTTGCTGGTGCGGTACAGGGTCTGCTTGATGGCGACCACGTCGGGGTCGAGGGCCGCGTGCCGGACGAACTGCACCACCGCGTCGAAACTTTCATAGGGGTGGTGGACGACGAAGTCCTTCTTCGAGATCGCGTCGAAAATATTGCCGCCCATGTCGCGGATGCGTTGGGGAAAACGGGGCGAGAAGGGCTTGAACAACAGGTCCGGGCGGTCGGACACGATCAACTGCTTGGTGTCGGCGAGCCCGATCAGGCCGTCCAGCGGGAACACGTCCTCCTCGTCCACGCCAAGCTCGTTGACCACCATGTCCAGAAGCTCGTCGGGCATGTCCGCGTTGACGCTGAGCCGGATCACCGATCCCCGGCGACGTCTCTGAAGCGCGCTTTCGAAGGTCCGGACCAGGTCCTCGGCCTCTTCATCGATGGACATTTCGCTATCGCGAATGATCCGGAACGCGCCGCCCTGGATAACCGAGCAGCCCGGGAACAAGCGCTCCAGGAACAGTCCGATCACGTCCTCGATGCGGACGAAGCGGATCGGCTTGTCGGGCAGGCGCACGAAGCGCTCCAACTGATGGGGAATGGGAATCAGCGCGCGAAGGATGTCGTCACTGCCCGCGCGCCGCATCAGCATGACCAGCGAAAAACCCAGGTTGGGGATGAACGGGAACGGATGGGCGGGATCGATGGCCATGGGGGTGAGCACGGGGAAGATGTGCTCCTGGAAATCCTCCTCGAGCCACCGGATATCATCCTCTGACACCTCGTCCACGTCCAGGACGTGGATGTCCTCCCCACGCATGAGCTTGACGAGTTCGGTCCAGCCCTTCTGCTGGTCGACCATCAGGCGCGCCGCCTCCTCGTGGACGGCGGAAAGCTGTTCGATCGGGGTCAGGCCGTCCTGGCTGGTCACGCTGACGCCGGCGTTGACCTGGCCCTTCAGGCCCGCGACGCGGACCATGTAGAACTCGTCCAGGTTGGCCGCAGAAATGGATAGGAAGCGCAACCGCTCCAGAAGCGGATGGCGGGTGTTGTAGGCTTCCTCCAGAACCCGGGTGTTGAAGGCCAGCCAGGACAACTCCCGATTGATGAATCGGTCGGTGGAGTCCCTGGCGATGGGACCGAAGCCCGCGCCGGGCGCGTCGTCAGCGGCGGCTTCCGAAATCGGAGGCTTCCCGGTTTCGTTATTCTTGTTGTCGGGAGCGTTTTTCATGATCGTCGCTTCAGACCGGTTTTTGTTATGATGCCATGAACCCGACAGGCCAAACAAGATCGCGCGCGGGGGGCATTCATGAAGACTCTTTATCTACTCCGGCACGCAAAGTCCAGTTGGGACAGCCCCCAACTGAAAGATAACGAACGTCCGCTCAACAAACGGGGCAAAAAGGCGGCAAAGGCCATCTGCGCCTATATGCGGGAAAACGGCGTTCGCCCGTCGATGGTGCTGTGCTCCACGGCGGAGCGGACCCGCCAGACCCTTAAACGCATCCGCCCCGCCCTTCCCGACGACGCGGTCGTGGTGTTGGAACTGGGCTTGTACCTGGCGGGCTATGAACGGTTCCTGGATCTGATGCGGCGAGTGGACGACGAGAACACGCCGTCGCTGATGATGATAGGCCACAATCCGGAAACCGAACAGGTCGCCATCGACCTCGCGGGCGACGGCGATCCCGAGCTTCTGGCCCAGATGGCGACGAAATACCCCACCGGCGCGCTGGCGGTGTTGGAGGCCCCGGTGGAACGGTGGCGCGACTTCGCTCCGGGTTCCGCAAGGCTGACCGCCTTCGTCCGCCCCCGGGACCTGCAGTCGAAGATGGACGATGCCGAAAACTAGCCCGCGAAAGGGCGCGTCCCGCCGGTCCGACATTCCGCCCGACGTGCTGGAAGACCTGAACCAGGGACGCGACGAAACCCGAACCCTGGTCGAATGGCTGGAGGTGGACAGGGCCACTCTTCTGTCCAAAGCGCTTGCGGGCGCGGGGCTCGAATCCCTTGTCGAGGAAGCTGGGGCCCGCTACGCCCCGGTCGCGGGCGAGGGCGTGATGGCCCGGGAGCGCCGCCTCGGCGAAATCCTTCATTCCCTGGTGCTGGCTGTCCCGGACCGCTCCCGGTCCTTCGAGGCCCTGTCCGCCCATCGCTCGGACGTTGTCCGGTCTTGGGCCGCCTCGGCCCTGGGCGTGGCGGAGATGGACTTCGTCGAGCGCATGGCGCGCATCGCCCGCTTCGCCGACGACGACAACATGATCGTCCGCGAAATCGCCTGGACGGCCCTTCGTCCCTGGATCGCCGGGGACTTGGAGGCGTCGATCAAAGCCCTCGAAGCCTGGGCCTCCGGCGACAACGCGAACCTCCGCCGGTGCGCGGTGGAGGGAACCCGGCCGAGGGGCGTCTGGACCCGGCATATCGCATCCCTGAAGGAGGACCCTTCCCAGGGCCTCCCCATCCTGGAGCCGTCCCGCGCCCATCCGTCGCGCTACGTCCAGAACGCCGTGGCCAACTGGCTGAACGACGCATCCAAGACCCGTCCGGACTGGGTCGAAGGCGTCTGCGAGCGGTGGAGCGCGGAAAGCCCCGGTCCCGAAACCGACTATATCGTCGCGCGCGGATTGCGGAGTATAAGAAAACCCGCGCGGGCCTCCTCCTCGAAACGGAAAACGCCTTCATGATCATCGAATGGGACGACGACCTGGAAACCGGGATCGAAACCGTCGACGAGGACCATATGGTCATCCGCTCGCTCATCAACGACCTCGCCCATTACGCCGACACCGAGCGCGGATCGAACATGGTCCACTCCACGCTCAGCATCCTGGAGCAAAGGACGATCGACCACTTCGAACAGGAAGAGGGCCTGATGGCCGAGTCCGGATACGGCGGGCTCGACGAGCACAGACTGGAGCACCAGCGCTTTCTGACCGCGCTGTCCGGCCTCATAACCCGAGCGGACGAAGACGGCCCGGAAACCGTCATCGACGACCTTTTGCGCTTTCTCGTCGCGTGGTGGGAGCGCCACGTGGACGCGCAGGACCGCGCCTTCGTCTCCGCCATGAAGCGCGATAAAAGTTGACCTCAGGCGAACATCCGCCGGGCGTAGAGATAGCTGTCGATGACGGCGTCGGCCCGGCTTTCGTGATCGAGCAAGGCCTCGTTCAAGGTTTCGAAAATCCGCTCCGCGTTTTCGCGCGCGGCGTGTTCGGCGAAGCTGTCGGACAGAACCGCGATCAGGCTCGCCAAGTGCTCGTGCTGACGACGGTGGCTGCCCATGCCGGGATACTTCATATCCTCAAGCCACGCCTCCTCGCGCCGGAAATGCTCCCGAAGCTCTTGGGACAACAAGCGCAACGCCTCGGAAATCCGTCCCGCGTCGAACTCCGCTCCCTGGACCGCCTCCTTCAACGACAGCAGTCTTTGCATGATGCCGCCGTGATCCATGTCGCGGGCCTCCCTGCCCGTCTCGGCGTCTTGTTGGAATAAACTGATGCTGGGCATGCGCCTGCTCTCCTCGCGGTGGAACCATCTCTTCCCCACCAAAATGTTTGCATTGCCGACGAGGACATCAAGAGGCGCGCGCAGAAAACAAATCATTTCAGTATGGATTATCACAATGGAGCACCCATTATAATCTAAATTAACGCATTATTTTGCTCTGATATATGCCGTTGCGGAGCAAACTCATTCGGCCTGGGCGATCCGGATATCGGCGGGGGAAGCGTACTCGATATGGACCCCGCGGCCGTCCAGATCGACCACGACCACGTCGCCCTGGATCACGCGCCCGCTGTCGGGGTTGGTGTTGAAGAAGCTCCAGATAAAACAGGCGGCCGCGGTCTCGTTGGGGCCGACGGGAACCGCCCCCTCGCTCCTGACGACCCGGTCCAGGACAAGGCGCGCCTTTTCCAGCTCCTTCTCGTCGTGGCGGATCTCGAATTTGACGTGCTTGGCGAAGGAGTCGAGCAGTTCGTCCGGCACAGGAAAATCGGCGACCACGCCGCCACGGAAGTAAATTACGGTGCGCATTGAAATACAGTCTCCGTCGGGACCGGACATACTACAGGCGTCGACGCGGCCCAGGCAAAGGCGGGGTGTATAATTGAATCGTTCTGTTGTACATTCGCCGGAAGCGGCGCGGAAACAGTCGCTTTCGTTTGTTTCCCGCCTCAACTTGTCGGAATTCGATCATGGCCGCCGCAAAAAGAAAAACCCGCAATAAACGCCCCGGAAGCGGGAACCTCGGCAAATACATGGCGGGCGTTTTCGTTCTGGGCTTCGCCGCCGTCGCGATCGTCATCGCCGTCTCGGTCTTCAAGTCCTTCGACGTGAAAAAGACTTACGACTATCCCATCGCCATGCGGCCCTTGAAGATCAAGGTCGTCTCCGAGCGCAGGATGCAGGATTTTACCTCCGTCCACGCCTACCTTCACCTCGTCAAGGGCGCGGACGTCAAGGAAGCGTGCAAGGCGATTCCGAAAATCCGCGACATCCTGGTCAAGGCCCTGGCCAGCGATCCGCCTCCCGCTCCGGACGGACGATTGGACCTTCAGGCGGTTCGGGGACTGATGCAGCTCACCATCGTCCGCTTTCTGCGTTCGGACAATTTCATCAAGAACATCACCTTGATCGGCCCCCACGGCGGAACCGGGGGGACGAAACCGCCCAAGCCTGTCTATTTCTGCGACCGCGACGGCAACCCACTGATTTCGGGGTGATCAGGACGGGGTTTCCTCGGTCGCGGCGGACGGCAGGGTGACGCTGAAGGTCGATCCCTCGTCTTTCTTCGATCGGCACGACACGGCGCCCCCCAGCCTTCGGGCCATGGTCTGGACGAAGGCGAGCCCCATGCCCTCGCCTTCCGTGTCCCTGTCTCCGACCCTTTGGAACACGCCGAAAACGCGCTCTTGATCCCGTTCGTCGATACCGCGTCCGTTGTCGCGGACATGGAACACGACGCCGTCCGCCGCCTTGTCCTCGGCCCAGACATTGATGCGGCCGGGACGTCCGGGGGCCATGAACTTGACCGCGTTTCCGAGCAAATTGCCGAAAATCTGCTCCAGCGCCAACCGATCGCTTACGACCGTCGGCATGTCCCCGACCTCGACCGCCACGCCCTTGCCCTCGATCTGGAAGGCGAGCGCGTCGACGTTGGCCCGGACCACCTCGGCCGCGTCCACGGGCTCGAACGACAACTCGCGCTTTCCAAGCCGGGACAGCCTGAGGATGCCGTTGACCAGGCTCTCCATTTTCTCCGCCGCCGCGTTGACGTAGCCCAGCGCCTCGGGAACCACCTCGTACAGATCGCTCCTAATCGCCTTTTCCGTCTCCTCGTCGGCGGCGGAAAGCAGGACGGGAAGCGCTTCGTTGACGCGCGCCATCGCGCCGACGAGTTCACTCCCAAAGCCCTTGATGCTGGTCAGGGGGGAGCGCAGGTCGTGGGAAATGATGTAGGCGAAATTCTCCAACTCCTTGTTGGTCTGGCGCAGCAGGGCCGAACTGGCGCGGAGCGCGGCCTCGGCGCGGCGGCGTTCGGACACCTCCTCGCTCAGCTCGCGGGTGCGTTCCTCGACCCGAAGCTCCAGCATGGCGTGGGCCTCCAACAAGTCGTTTTCGGCGGTCTTGCGTTGAATGACCCCTGCCAGCGAGTCGGCGACCATGTCGAAGAACTGTTCGGCATCCGCGTCCCGCTCCGCGTCCGGGCCGACGTATAGGGTGATCACGCCAAGGGTGGCGTCCGCGCTTTTAATGGGAATGCAGTAATGGCCGTGGGTGGCGGTCTCGGCGTGATGGAACTCGTGGCGTTCGTCATGGTTGTCGGTGAAGATGGCCTCGCCGCTCTCCACGGTTCGCCCGCACAGGCATTCGCCAAGGCCGATTTCCGCGCACCCCTCCATGACAGAGCGCACCATGCCATGGCCCGCGACCATGGCCAGGCGCTCGCCCTTTCTCATGAAGATGCAGCCCGCCGACACCCCTTCCAGATACGGGCTCGACAGGATCAGGGGCAGCGCCTTGTTCAGCAGTTCGTTCAGGGCGATGTTGCTGAGCGCGAGCCGCATCAGGGTCGCGACGATGTTCTGCTCCTCCAGCTTGCGGCGGATCCGCTCCGCCTCGCGGATCAGGGATTCGCGATAGGCCAGGACCTCCTCGCCCAAACGCTCCACCTCCCCTTCAAGCTGGCGCAATTCATCGCCGCCCATGCGGTCCTTGGGCCCGGTGCCGAGTATTTCCTCGCTGACGTCGGACACCCTTTGGGTCATGGCGCGCACGCGGGCGCCGACGATCATGACCACCACCAGGAACAGGACAAGGAAGGCGATGGCGACGATGGTCCGCTGCTCCCGCTCGAAGGTCGTGACCGGACCGGCGAGGTCGCTGAGATAGCTTCGGGGTATCAAGGAGACGAACCCGATGTAGGTTTCCGAGGCGCCGAAATCCAGGTAGGCCTGCCCGACCTCCAGGTATTCGTCCTTGAGATCGCGAAGCCTGGCGCCGTCCGGCGCCGCGTCGGGATTGCTGCTGGCGATCACGGCCGGGGGCGTTCCGGAAACCAGGGCGACGACGGCGGGCTCCTCCAGAAACAGCCCTTGGGTGTGGACGAAGAAGTTGTCGTCGATCCTGGACGCGATCAACAACGTCGCTGACGCGCCTTCGTATCCCGGTAGGGGCTCCGCCTTTTCCGAGGCGACCACGTGGATCATCCCGTCGATTTCCGTCAGCAGGCTCTGCCCCGCGCTGGCGGCGACCAGTCTCATGCTAGGCTGGCGCAACGCTTCGGGAAGGGGATGGGCGCCGGGGGTGTAGACCTCCCGCACCCGCCCCTTGGCGTCGAGAAGAACGACGAAATCGAAATAGGGAAACGTTCGGATCACGGACCGTCGCGGAACCCAATCGGGCATCCCGTCTTGAACCACGGGGAGGCCGCCCACCCCCTCCTCCGCCCAGTCGGGAACGGAAATCCGCCCGCGAAGGCGGCTGTCGTGGGCCAGGACGCGCGCGAGCGACTTGAAGGACGAAACGGAGTTGTAGAACCGTTGGCGGTCCTTTACCGCCTGCTTGCGCAGGCGCTGGGACGCCTCGTCCTCGAACACCCCGCGCAACAGGCGGGTCTGCTCCCAGTCGAGCGCCAGCCACATGGGCCCGCCGACCAGAAACCCGATCATCAGGGTCCACGCCACGAGCGGCATGCGCCAAAGCGTTCTTCTCAGGACATCGCCGAAAACGGTCACGAGCCCCTTTCCGCTTTTGTGTCCCCGCCACGCATTGCGCCAATTGTATTCCCAGAACGGGAACGGGTCCAGCAACGCAATCGCCTACCCCTCCTCCAGCTCCTCCAGCGCCCGGCGGGCGAGCGGGACGGTCACCGGGCGGCGTTCGGCGAGCGCGAGGACGTCCAGCTTCTCGACCAGGCGGCGAAGGGCGTCGAAGGAGCGCTCCAGCCGGGGCGCGAGATACTCCGCGACGCCCGGGTCGACGCGAAGCTGGCGGTCGGCGAACAGTTTGACCAGGACGGCGGCCATCAGGGTCTCGTCGGGCGGGCCGATGGCGGCGGCCGGAACCGCATTGAGCCGCGAGCGTAGGTCGGCCAGTCCCACCCCCCAGCGAGCCGGAGGGTTTCGCGAGCACATCAGAATCCCCCGCCCAAGCTCGCGGGCCATGTTGAACAGATGCAGGAACGGCTCCTCCCCTCCTTGGGCCAACAGCGCCTCGGCGTCGTCCAGTACGCAAGCCGAAGCATCGCCCAGGGTCGCCACCGGCTCGGCCTCCGCCAGGTCCCGGACACCGACCTCGACCGCGCCGACGGCGGCGCAATAGACGCGGGCCAGATGGGTCTTGCCGCATCCCGGCGGACCGTAAAGGGCCAGCGCCGTCCATTCGGGCCAACGGTCCAGCCAGGCGACCGCGTCGGCGTTGCCGGGCGCTATCAGGAAATCCTCGTCGCCGAGCGCGGGCCTCACGGGAAAATCGAGGACGAGTTGGGACGGGCGGCTCACGGCTCCTCGCCGCCTCCCAGATAGAGGGGACTCTCCTTGTAGCGTTCGAGCGCGAACCGGGCCAGCACGCCGACCACTGCGGCCACGGGAACCCCCAGAAGCACGCCGGTGAACCCGAACAGCGCGCCGCCCGCCAGAAGCGCGAAGATCACCCACACCGGATGGAGCCCGACCCGGTCCCCCACCAGCTTGGGCGTGAGAAAAAAGCTTTCCAGGGTCTGTCCCACCGCGAACACCAAAGCGACCCCGCCAAGATGCAGGGCGTCGAACCCTTGGAGCAGCGCCAGCCCGAACGCCACCACCACGCCGAGCGCGGCCCCGAAGTACGGAATGAACGACACCAGACCGGCCATCAACCCCACCAACAGCCCGAACTGCAACCCGACCAGGGTCAACCCGAAGGCGTAGATGGTCCCAAGGGCCAGGCACACCGTCGCTTGCCCCCTGACGAACCCGGACAAGGTCTCGTCGATGGCGGCGAACTGCTCGTGGACGGTGGGGCGGGCGTCGAGGGGGATCCAGGAATCGACCTTGGCCACCAGCCGGTCCCAATCCCGGATCAGGTAGAACGCCACCAGCGGCGTGATCACCGCCATGGACAACATGTCCACCAAGGCGGCGCCGCCGCGCCACGCCTTGCCCAGCAGGCCGCCCACCCATTTGACCGCCGCGCCCGCGAAATCTGCGACCGCCGAACGCAGGCCCTCCGCCTGGTCGGGCTCCAATGACTCCTTGACCGTGGCCAGATAGGGCTCGGCCATTTCGCGGGCGGCCATGACCATCGTCGGCATCTTCTTCAACAGACCCACCACCTGGGACTGCAGCAGCGGAAACAGCATCAACAGCAGACCGACCGCCACCACGAAGAACCCGGCGAGAATGATCGTGGTGGCGAGGGTGCGCGACAGCTTGCGCCGCTCCAGCCAGTCCGCCACCGGGTCGAGGAAGTAGGCCACAGCCATGCCCGCCACGAACGGCAGCAGGATGGCGTTCAACAGGTACAGGACAAGGCCGAAAACGAGAAACAGCCCCGTCCAGATGGCGATGCGCCGGTCCGAGGTCATGTCACGCCCCTCCCCGCCCGGCCGCCTGGCGGCTCCATTCCTCGAGATACGCGAGGCCGGACAGCGCCGTGCTGGCCGCGACGGCGAAGACCATGACCTCGACCAGAACATCCGCCCAGCCGTCCACGCCAAACCCGATGTTAGCGAGAACCCCAGCCGCCAGAATGATTTGCGCGGCTGTGTTTATCTTGCTTATCAGCAACGGACGAGGCTTCATCGCCTGGGTGATGGTGTGCAAAAGGATGGCGCCGCCAACGATCAGGATATCGCGGAACACCACCATGATCACCAGCCACAATGGCAATTCTCCAAGATAGCCCAAGGCGAGGTAGGCGCTGACCAGCAGCGCCTTGTCCGCGAGCGGGTCCAGGTATTTTCCCAGTTCGCTTTCGGCGCCGAAACGCTTGGCCACGAACCCGTCCAGGGCGTCGCTCGCCCCCGCCGCGACGAAGACCCAGAACGCCCCCATGGCGCGCCCGTTCAGCATCAACCACACCATGACCGGAACCGCCAGTATCCGGGCCAACGACAGAAGGTTGGGAACGTTGGGGTTCACGGCGACCACGCCGTCACCTCCCGGCCCCTGAATCGGCGAGGCGGAGAACCCATTCGCTTCCCTCCCTGGCCAGGCTGAGGTCCGATTGGCCGAGCGTCAGCGAAAGCTGATCCGGGTCCCCGTAATAATGCAAATTCAGGCGGGCCTCGTTCAGGGACATCATCACCAGGTCCACATGCCGGATCACGGCCGCGTCCTCCAGCCTGCCCCGAAGGGCGATCCAGTCGCGCAGCTCGACGATGGGCACGTTCACCGACATGATGGCCGGACGGCCGAACCGCAAAAGGTTGTCCCGTTTCCAGTTGTCCTCCAACAGTTGGATCAGGCTGTCCACGGTGGTCGCCAGGAAGTCCTCCACCGGCGTGTCGGCCTTGGCGTTGAAGGTCTTGATCACCGTCTGGTCCGATTGGGACGCGCCGTATCTTGTCAGATAAACTTCAAGGCGATGGCGGCGCTTCTTCTCTCCGCGCTTCAAGACGCCCATGGCCACCAGGGTGTCGGTGGTGCCGTAGCGGGACGCGATCGCGGCCAAGCGCGGAACGTCCCCCTTGGCCGCCTGGCGCGCGCTCACGGCGCCGATGTCGGTCAGGTCGCCCAGGGGCAGGACGGTGGGAACCAGGCCCTTCTCCTTCTCCTGCGCGCTCCAGGCGTCGCGCCAGGGGTTGGGCTCGTCCCAAAGGGTGAGTTTCTTCTTCTCCTCGAAGACCGGCAAGACCAGAAGCGGCTTGCTGAAGGTCTCGGCGAACGGCAGGTCCCAGTCGCGCAGAAGGTTGCGCACGGCGTCGGGATTGAAACGATAGTTCAAGGTGGCGATGTAGCGCACGGCCGACGACTTCTCGTCGCTGACGCCGAAGTCCTTGACGAACCGCTTGACGTCGTTGGGATCGACCACGGGCAGGCGGTCCTTGTCCGCCGAAAGGGTCAGGCGCTCGAACAGACGCGTCAGCGCCTTGGCTTCGCCCTGGACCAGGGCCTTGCGCCGGGCCTCGGCGGCGGTCTTGGCGGTCTCGTCCACCTCGACCCCCCGAACCTCGTAGGCGTCGGACGCCCACGCGGCCCCAAGGAAAAGGAACGCCGCCCCAACGACGGCCAACAGCAGCGCAATAACCCTCGGCATGGTCCCCCACCTAACCCGACGATACGAATCCGCCCAGGCCGGAATTTGCCCGAAACGTCCGGGCGCATGATACACCGCCCCGCCCCGTCTTCCCACACCCATCCTGTTTGGTTCGGAAAGCGTCGGCGTTGACGGTTCCGAAAGAGATTGTATTGATTTTATGTTGCGCCGCCCCACATGCCGTGAGAGTTTGATAGTCGTCGCGTAAGGAAATCCAATGGAAGATTTTATCTGGACAAGTGATTTCTCCTTGGGCCATCAGGCGCTGGATGACGAGCACGAGGAATTGTTCGGCCGTATCGGTGATCTGTTTCAAGATCTTTCCCAGCACGTCGGCGACATGGTCCGGTTCGAGACCTGCATGAACGAAATCTATTCCTGCATGGCCGACCATTTCAAGTTCGAGGAAGACCTGATGGAGGGCCTGCGCTACCCGGGCCTGGACACGCACAAGTCCGAGCACGAACAGCTTCTCGAACGCCTCGGCGAACTGGCTCGCAGCCTGATGGCGCGACCCAACTACGAATTCATGGAGGATCTGGAGCGAGAGCTGAAGGGCTGGATCGTCCAACACGTGACCACGTTGGATGTGGAGTTGGCGCAGGCGTTGAACCAATAGAGCGCCTTCGCGGTCAATAATCCCCCTTCAAAACCCGCGCCTTCTGCCTCGACCAATCCCTGTCCTTGATCGTCTGACGCTTGTCCACCGCCTGCTTCCCACGGGCCAGCGCCAGGTTGACCTTGGCGATGCCGCGCGGGTTGAAGTAGATGCTGAGCGGCACCACGGTCATGCCCTTGCGCTGGGTCGCGCCGATCAAGCGGTTGATCTCGCGCTTGTGCAGCAGCAGCTTCCGGGGCCTGCGCGGTTCGTGGTTGAAATGGCGGGCGGGCGCGTATTCGCCGATGTGCGCGTTGACCAGCCAGAACTCCCCGTCCTTTTCCTGGGCGTAGGATTCCCCGATGGACGCCTTGCCGCCGCGCAGGGCCTTGACCTCGGTCCCCATCAGGGCGATGCCGGCCTCGAAGTTCTCCTCCACGGCGTAGTCATGCCGCGCCTTGCGGTTCTGGGCGACGATGTTGCCGACGAAGCCCTTCTTTTTCCGGTTCTTTCCCGCCATCCCATCGGCCTCAGAGGAGGCCCGCCTTTTCCAGGGCCGCGCGCACCGTCTGCTTGGAGGCGTCGGAAATCTCGCACATGGGCAGGCGCATTTCCGACGAGCACTTGCCGATCAACTCGGCCGCGTACTTCACCGGCCCCGGGCTGGTCTCGCAGAACATGGCCGAGTGAACCGGCATCAGCCGATCCTGGTATTCCATGGCCTTGGCGATGTTCCCTTCGCGCCAGGCGCGCTGCATGTCGGAGCATTCGCGTGGCGCGATGTTGGCGGTGACCGAGATGCAGCCGTGACCGCCCGCGGCCAGGAAGGGGATCGCGGTCGCGTCCTCCCCCGAAAGCTGGCAGAACCCCTCGCCCAGCGCCATGCGGGTCTTGAGCGGGCGCGCCAGGTCGCCGGTGGCGTCCTTGACGCCGACGATGTTGGGCAGTTCGGCCAGGCGCGCCATGGTCTCCACCGACATGTCCACGACGCTGCGGCCGGGGATGTTGTAAATGAAGATGGGAATCGCCGCCGCGTCGTGGATGGCCTTGAAGTGACGATACAGCCCTTCCTGGGTCGGCTTGTTGTAGTAGGGCGTGACCACCAGCGCCGCGCTCGCGCCCGCGTCCTTGGCGTGGATGGTGAGCTCGACCGCCTCGGCCGTCGAATTCGACCCGGTTCCGGCCAAGACGGGAACCCGCCCCCGGGCGGCGCCGAGGCAGATCTCCACCACCCGGCGATGCTCATCATGGCTCAGCGTCGGCGATTCGCCGGTGGTGCCGCAGGGCAGGATGACGTCGGTTCCCGACTCCACGTGCCAATCCACCAGATCGCGATAGGCGGCCTCGTCCACCTCGCCATCCTTGAACGGCGTGATCAGGGCGACAATGGACCCCTTGAACATGGCTTTGACCTCCCGGCGTGAAGCAAGTGGCCAGACATTACCCGCAAGCCCCGCTGGCGGCAAGCGGGCGAAAAAGGCCGGTCCAAAGGCTGGGCCAAGTCTTGGGATGAGGGGCCGGAATTCTTCCCCCTTCCGAACACCAAATGATTACAAATCCCGCGAATAAACGTAGAGAAATGTAAACGGACGCCCCGGCCGCGATGACGGTTTTCGAGGCGCTTACAATTCATCACAGACATCCGAGGACCGGACACGATCCTGAAACCTGGGCGCGCCAACATGTCCTGGAAAGGGAAGGACAAAATGGAATGGAGCCGCGTCATGGACATTCTCGACCACATCGCCCAAGCCGTCGCCTCGCCCGCCTTCCCCGTATTCGCGATGGGCTGGACCTGCGCCTGCGTAGTCGGCGGATTCGCGCTGATGGACCGGGCGCTGAAAAACCAGCAACGCGACGAGGAATAATCAAGGAGACCCCCATGCGAACCGCTGAAAAACGCGCCGAAAAGGCATTGGAAAGCTCCTTCAAGCGTTACCTCGACGCCATGGACCGCCTGATAGAGGTGGCTCCCGACGGAGACTTCCGCGAACTCAGCATCGAGTTGCGCCGCAACGCCAAGCTTGCGAACATGCACCGCTCATGGGATTTCTCCCGCGACGCCGACATGGCGGAAAAGCTGTTCAAGGCCTATCAGCACAGGGGCTCGTCCTCCTCCCGGCACTGAGCGCGACGGTTTTTCCCGGCCGGACGTTTCCGCTACCATGGGCGACCCAGTCCGCCCGAGGAGACCATGACGCCAGGCCAACGCTTATCCCTTATCGACCGCATCGGCGGCGCCTCCGCCCACGAACCGGAAGACATGGCGGCGGGGCTCTCCCCCGCAGCACAAGCGCTTGTCGAGCGCGCGTTGGACGGGATCGCGCCCGGACGGCGACGCGACTTCCACGCCCACGCGCTCGGGATCGGCGGGGCCAAGTCCGGGGCGTGGCTGAACCCGCGCCTGCTGACCTGGCGCCATCCGCTGGAAAGGATGCGCGCGAAAATCTTCATGAGCGGGGCCGGCGTCCATGACGAGGGAAACGCCGACGGACAATACGCCGAAAGGCTTCTCAGGCTTCACCTTGCCATGCCCGGCGGCGGGCGCGTCCACATCCTGGCCTTCGACTGGCGGCACGGCCAGGACGGCGTTTCGGACCGAGACGAAAGCGATTTCTATGTCTCCAATGACCGGGTGGTGGAGCTCGCCCTTAAACATCCGGACGTCTTCGAGCCCGTGTGCTCGGTCCATCCCTACCGTCCGGACGCGCTGGAGGAGCTGGACCGCATGGCGCTGCTGGGCGTCCGGTTCGTAAAGTGGCTGCCCAACGCCCAGGGCATGGACCCCATGGACTGGCGCATCGAGCCCTATTACCGCCGCCTGGTCGAGAACCGGATGATCCTTCTGACCCACGCGGGCAAGGAGCAGGGCGTGAATTCCAGCGGCCTGCAGCACCTTGGCAACCCCTTGCGCTTTCGCCCCGCGCTGGAGCTGGGCGTCACCGTCATCATGGCCCACGCCGCCAGCCTGGGCCACGACGAGGACTTCGACAACGAGAACCGCCGGACGCCGAGCTGGAAGCTCTTGCTGCGCTTGCTCGAGGACGATGTCGGCGCGGGGCGCGGAAACCTGTTCGCGGACATCTCCGCCACCACGCTGACCAATCGCGTCGGCGCGCCTTTGAAGGCGCTGTTGGAGCGCCCTCACCTGCACGGCCGCCTGGTGGACGGGTCCGACTACCCCCTTCCCGCCGTCAACAGCGCCATCAGCATCGGCCAAGCGGTCCGGGTCGGTCTGTTGGACCCGGCGGACCGGGCGCCGTTGAAGGAGATTTTCGGCTATAACCCGTTGATGTTCGATCTGGCCCTGAAGCGCGCCATCCGCCACCCGGACACGGGCGCGCGCCTCCCCGCGAGCGTGTTCATGGCCCCACCGAAACTGGACGTAAGCTGGAGGGAGAAGCAATGAAGGCCGTTCTGCAAAGGGTCCGCGAGGCGTCCGTCGTCGTCGCGGGCGAGACCGTCGGCGCCGTCGGCCCGGGCCTTCTGATCCTGTTTTGCGCGGTGAAGGGCGACGCGGCGGACGACGCCACCTTCCTCGCCCGCAAGATCGCGCGCATGCGCATCTTCAACGACGCCGACGGCCGCATGAACCGCTCGGTCCTTGACGTGGGCGGAAGCGCGCTCGCCGTCAGCCAGTTCACGCTGGCCGCCGAATGGCGCAAGGGCAATCGGCCGGGGTTCTCCAACGCCGCGCCGCCGGACGAGGGCGAGGCGCTCTACGAGGACTTCTGCGCCCGGCTGGAGGACGAAGGCCTCCAGGTCGCGCGCGGCCGCTTCGGCGCGCACATGGACGTCGGCCTCGTCAACGACGGCCCTGTGACCATCGTCATGGATACGAACGAATAACCGTCACGCTTCCCGGTTCCCCAATCGGGCGCCGGCGATTATCATTGAAACCGAAACAACAGGGCTTGGGGAAATGGGCATGTTTCGACGTTTCGTTCTGATTGTCGCCGTTGTCGCGGCGTTCGCGTTTACGCACGACGCCGCAAGGGCCGACAGGCTTGAAATCCGCGACAAGCCGCATATCCCGCCCCACATTCGCGACGCCATCCTCAAACATCCGGCCAGCCGCAACGCGCCTCGACCACGGTTCAAGTGGCTGAAGACCCGAATGATTTACGACGACAAATCGATTTCGGAATATTGGACGCGTTATAAAAGCGTCACCACGATTGAAACGAAGGTGATTTCCACCGATGGGCCAATCGTGGTGACGGAATCGTTCAATCGCTCCAGCACGAAAATCGATTGGAAAGACAAGCCTCAAGAGCATCAATCGTCGGAAAGCAAGACCCTGGCTCCATTGTGGCTAGGGCCAATCGTATTGGGCAGCGCGACGACCACTCGCGATCATGAAGGGGACATCTCCTACTATTCTGGCCAAGTGCGGCGAACGCCCACGATCCACGGCGGCCTGTTCCCAATGTCGGTGGGAAAAACCATGAGCGTCAGTTTCGCCACGGTCAGCAATGACGGGGCGCGCATGGAATGGGATTACACCTTCCGTGTCGCGGAACGCCTCTCCGGAACCAAGCTCGACAGCCGACTTCGGGGGAGCCTTTTCCGAATCGAGCAGGATTCCTCAATTCTTTATATTGGAAAGGACGGCAAGCGTGGGGAGCCGTCCAGCAACACCTATCAAACTTATTATTCCACCGATCTGAATTGGTTCGTGGGAAGCCCGCGCTACAAGATGAAGGACGGCGCGTGGATTGAAAACAATTTGATCGACTTCGAACTCGACGCCACCGTCCCGCGCGCCACGTCGCGGCCGTCCGCCCAAACCACGACCGACGCCGCGCCCCAAACCGCTCCACAATCGCCCGAGGACAGGATTTTGGTCATGCTGGCGCAGCGCCAGTTGACGGTTCTCGGCTTCGACCCCGGCCCCACCGACGGCATGTCCGGGAGCAAGACCAAGCTCGCGGTCCAGGCGTTCCAGACCCTGCATGGGCTCAAGCCCGACGGCGCCATCACCAAGGAACTGGTGGAAAAGCTGAACAAGGCCGCCCGCGCGGCCCCAGCGCCCAACCCGAAAGTCGCGGCCCCCGAGCCCAAGGTCGCGGCCACCGCCCCGCCGCCGCAGCCAGCCGCCAAGCCCGCGCCCGGTTTCAAATTCGGCGGCTACCACGCGCTGGTCATCGGCAACAACGCCTACAAGCACCTGCCACGGCTGAAAACCGCCGAGGCCGACGCCCGGGCGATGGCGAAGGTTCTGAAACGGGACTACGGCTTCCAGGTCAAGACCATGGTCAACGCCACCCGCGTGGCCATCGTCGAGGGACTGGACGAACTGCGCGCCAAGCTGAAGGCTTCGGACAACCTGTTGGTCTATTACGCCGGGCACGGCTGGCTCGACCAGGACGCCGAGCGCGGCTACTGGCTTCCGGTGGACGCCAAGCGCGACAGCCGCGCCAACTGGCTGTCAAACGCCACCATCACCGACAGCCTGAAGGCCATCCGGGCCAAACACGTCCTTGTGGTTGCGGACTCGTGCTATTCCGGCACGCTCTCGCGCGGCCTCCACATCACCGAGCGCAGCCCGGGATACCTGGAGCGCATGGCCAAAAAACGCGCGCGCCTCGCCCTGACGTCCGGCGGGCTGGAGCCGGTGGCCGACGGCGGCGGCGGCGGACACTCCGCCTTCGCCAAGGCGCTGCTCGGCGTGCTCGGCGACAACGACGGCGTGCTCGACGGAACCCAGCTTTTCGCCGCGCTCCGGCGCCAAGTCATGCTGAACGCGCCCCAGACGCCCGAATACTCGGACATCCGCTTCGCCGGTCACGAGGGCGGGGATTTCCTGTTCGTGCGGAGCGAGTGAGACGTGCGGCTGTTCGCGGCGATAACGGCTTGCCTGGCGGCGTTGGGGGCGGCCGTCCCGGGACAGGCCGCAGACACGCGAGGCATCAACGTTTCGGTGAAGGATTCCTCGGGCTCGGCCGTGGCGCTTTACGCCCAGAGCCACGCGCTGGTCGTCGGGGTTTCCGAGTACGACAACGGCTGGCCCAAGCTCAAGGGCGTCAAGGACGACGTTCCGGCGGTCAGGGCCGCCCTTGAAAAACAGGGCTTCGCCGTCACCGTCGTCATGGACCCGGACCGGGACGGCCTGGACCGCGCCTTTCGCGAGTTCGTCAACCGACACGGCGGCGCGCCCGACAACCGGTTGCTGTTCTATTTCGCCGGCCACGGCCATTCCATGAAGCTGGGATACGGCGGCATGATGGGATACCTGGTCGGGCGCGACGCGCCCAATCCCCACAAGGACAAGATGGGGTTCAAGTCCCGGGCGCTCAGCATGGAGGTGGTCGAGACCTACGCCCGCAATATTGAAAGCAAGCATGCGCTTTTCCTGTTCGACAGCTGCTTTTCCGGTTCGATCTTCGATGCGACCCGGGCCATCCCCGACATCATCCAGGCGAAGACGGGAAAGCCGGTCCGCCAGTTCATCACCTCGGGCGCGGCCGACCAGCAGGTGCCTGACAAGAGCATCTTCCGCCGCCAGTTCATCGAGGCCCTGAACGGCGAGGGCGACCAGAACGGCGACGGGTACGTCACGGGATCGGAGCTCGGAAATTACCTGGAGGCCCAGGTCACCAACTACAGCCGACGGAGCCAGACGCCGCAGTACGGGAAGCTACGCGATCCCCTGTTGGACAAGGGCGACTTCGTGTTCATCTCGCCCCGGGGCGGCGCCCCCAAGCCGCAAGCCGCGCCCTCCTCCCCACCGAAGGACAAGGACCGCTCCGCCGAGATCGTCTTTTGGCAATCGATCCAAAACAGCGCCAACCCGGCGTCGTTCCAGGCCTACCTGTCCCAGTATCCCAACGGCGCGTTCGCGGCGCTCGCAAAACTCAAGATCGAGGAATTGGGGCGGAGCAAGAAAACGGCGCCGCCGAAACCCGCCGTCCCGTCCTATTCCGTCACGCCTCTGAAACGAACCATGTTCGCGGCCAAGGCCGCGAACGTGCGCGCGGCGCCTTTTGTCACCGCGAAAAAAATCGGCGGCCTGAAGCGGCCGTCGAAAGTCACGGTTCAAGGCGTGGCCGAGGTCGGGGGCGAGCGCTGGTTCCAGGTCGCGCTCGCGGACGGCCGCGGCGGGTTCGTGCATTCCCGGCTGCTTTCCGGCGCGTTTCCCGTGGATACCGAGACCGTGACCCAGGCCTGGACCGGGGGCGCATACACGCCCATCGCCGGCAATCCCGTCGGTGACGTCACCATCGTGGAGTTCTGCGACTACACCGAGCCCTACTGCCGGAAAGCCCAGAAGACGATCAAGACTCTGTTGCGGAAAGACGGCAACATCCGCCTTGTGCGCCGCCCGTGGCCCATCTTCGGCGACAAGGCCGAGGCGGTCGCGCGCGCCGACCTCGCCATGTGGACGCTGGACCAATCCAGGTATCCGGACTTCCACGACATCGTCATGGAGGGCGCGAAGGCCCCCGACCTGTCGCGCCTTCTCTCGCTCGCCGAGGCGGACGGCGTCGACCGCAAGGCCCTCGTCCGCGCCATGGACGCCCCCGGCGTCGAACGCGCCCTGGCCAGGAACAAGACGCTGGTGACCGCATTGGGGGGGCACGGCTCCCCGTTCTATCTGGTCGGGAAAACGACCGTCACGGGCGCGCGCTCGTTTGCGCATTTCCGCCGGACGGTGGAAAAGGAGCGCCGCGCCGCGATCCCGAAAAAACAGCCGGACATCTCGACGCACATGATTCGCGAGGGCGAGGGCCGCGCCGCGCAACCCGGCGACACGGTCCACATCCACTACACCCTTTGGCTCATGGACGGAACCAAGGTCGATTCCTCCCGGGACCGGGGCCGACCGATGAAATTCGTCCTCGGCGCGGGCCAGGTGATCAAGGGAATGGACCGGGGCTTGCTCCTCGCCAAACCGGGAAGCAAGCGCCGCCTGATCATCCAGCCGGGCTTCGCCTATGGGAAACGCGGCCAAGGAAACACCATCCCCCCCAACGCGGTCTTGAAGTTCGAGGTCGAAACCGTTCGGGTCGAGGCTGGGAAGTAGGGGCGGATGGGAACGGTCGCCGTTGCGTGAAACAAGGGCGGCAGGGCGGGATTCCCTAACGCCATGCTCCCGAGTCATTGGATTGGCGTCGCCGTTCCCAAGAAACGCGAAAACGCCCGCTGTTTATCCGCGCCGATGTTTTCGGATATAGTCGTCATGGACGCGGAGACGGTGGTTATGGCGAATCCTGAGCATCTGGAGATTCTGAAAAAGGGGGTGGAGGCCTGGAACGAGTGGCGGAGAAAATTTCGTGGGAAACGTCCGGACCTCAGAGGCGCGGACCTCATTGACGCGGACCTCATTGACGCGGACCTCAGACGCGCGGACCTCAGACGCGCGGACCTCAGACGCGCGGACCTC
>CAYFNC010000018.1:0-62784 GCA_964344345.1 uncultured Hyphomicrobiales bacterium
GGCCCTCGCCTTCGCCGGCCAGGCCGAGCAGTCGGTGCTGCAGTTGTTCTCGTAAGCCCGGTTCGGTTTACGGTTCCGGATTAAAGCCTTGATGGGGACGGGCGGCGATAGGCCGCCCGCTTTCCCGCCGTTTTGCGCCAAAGCGGCCTTCATACTCCAGCGACATTCGCGGTTTTTTCGACCGGGCGCGCATGGCGCGCCCGGTCCGCGTGGCTTTTCTTTCCTTGAAAACGCCGGTTGGCGTCAGCCGCCCTTTTCGATCCTGTCGATCAAGGCTTGGGTTGCGGCGCAGCCTGCGGTGAAGTCGAGGGACATCAGCGCGGTTTCAAAGGCCTGGAGCTCGTCGTCGAAGCCGTTGCCCTCCAGGCGCTCCTTCACGGTTCCGACCATCTTGACGGCGCGCATGTTCCGCGCCTCCATCAATTCGATCAGGCCCTGGCAGTGCTCCAGCACCTCCTGGCGCAGCACGTCGTCCATGCTGGCTCCGGACGACGCCGCGGCGGCGGGGGCCGGAGGCGGGGCCGCCTTGGCCTCGACCGCCGAGGACTTGCGTCCAAGGGCGGCCAGCAGGTCGGACATCTGGTTCGAGAACGCCGTGAAATGGCTTTCGTAGCTGGCCTCGTCCTTGGTCTCGAAGGCCGACTGGAAATCCTTGGCCGCCGTATAAAGCCCCGTCGCCGCCAGGTTGCCCGCGGCGCCCTTGACCTGATGGACCAAGCCGAACGCGTTCTCGTAGTCCTTGGCGTCCAGAAGCGTACGCAGACGCGAGGCGGAATCCGCGTTGGAATCCGCAAAGGACAGCATCAGTTTCTTCAGCAGGTCCGCGTTCCCGGCGACCCGCTTCAAGGCGGCCGCTTCGTCGAAGCCGGGGATTTTCGAGAAGTCCGGTTCGCCGGGTTTATTCGCGAGCGCGTCTTTGGCGTCGGCCATGGCTGATGGCTCCTTGGGCTGTGTTTCCGCGGTCTCGCCGCCGCCGAGCGGCTTCATCCACCGGTGCATGGTTTCGATGGCGAGGTCCACGTCGATGGGTTTGGAGATGTGGTCGTTCATGCCGAGCGCGAGGCATTCCTGGCGTTCGTGCTCCATGGCGCTGGCGGTCATGGCCAGGATCGGCAGTTCGTCCGGCGTCTTGGTCGCGCGGATGCGGCGCGTGGCCTCGCGGCCGTCCATGACCGGCATGTGCAGGTCCATCAGCACCAGATCGAAGCCTTCCTCGTCGTCCTCCACCATGGACAGGCAGGCGGCGCCGTTGGCCACCACCTCCATCCTGGCGCCTTCGCCGGTGAAGATGGCCATGGCGATCTGCTGGTTGATCTCGTTGTCCTCGGCCAGAAGCAGGCGCCGGCCAATCAGGCGATCCTTGGGCTGGGCCTCCTCGTCGAGGGTCGCGTCCTTGTGGTCCTCGCCGTCCAGGATTCCGGTGATGGCGTCGAAAAGCTCCACCATGGTGATCGGCTTGACGATGAATCCCTGCAGGTCGAGAAGGTCTGTTTCCTCGTGGGCCTGGTCCTGGGAGAACGGCGTGACCATGAGGATGATGGGGGAGGCGGACTCGATCTCGCGGATGCTCCGGATCAGGTCGGCGCCGCCCTTGCCCGGCGTCTTCCAATCGGCGAGGATGAAATCGAAGGACCCGCCCTGGTCCTTCAACAGGGCCAGCGCGTCGTCCTCGGAATCCGAGGTGACGACCTCCAGCCCCCATGCGTCCAGCAAGACCCGGATGGAGTCGCGCTCCGTCTCGAAGCCTTCGATCACCAGGGCGCGCTTGCCGGAAAGCCGTTCGACCGGTCCGGCGATGGTGTCCTGTCGCCCGGCGACGCGTTGCAACCGGACTCGCGCGGTGAAGACGCTGCCGACGTCCGGCTCGCTGTCGACCGAAATGTCGCCGCCCATCTTTTCCGCCAACTGCTTGGAAATGGTCAGCCCCAGCCCGGTGCCCCCGAACATGCGGGTGGTGGACGAATCCGCCTGGCTGAACGCCTTGAACAGTTTGTTCATCTGATCCTGGCTCATGCCGATGCCGGTGTCGCGGATGGCCATGTCGAGGGTGACCGTTCCGTCGGTCACCTCCACCGCCGAGATATCGACGACCACCGACCCTTCCTCGGTGAACTTGACCGCGTTGTTGGCCAGGTTGATCAGAATCTGGCCCAGCCGCGTGGGATCGCCGACCAGGAAATCGGGAATGTCGGGCGGGGCCACGATGCAGAATTCGATGTCCTTTTTGCTGACCACCCCGTTGACCACGTCGGCCAGGCGCTTCAGGACGTCGCTGAGCTTGAAGTCGGTGTTCTCCAGCTCGATCTTGCCCGCCTCGATCTTGGAGAAGTCGAGGATGTCGTTGATGATGGTCAAGAGCGAGCGAGCCGCGTTGTTGGCCTTGTCCACGTATTCGCGTTGCGACTTGTCCAGCGCGGTCTGCTGCAAAAGGTAGTTCATGCCGATGACCGCGTTCATGGGCGTGCGGATTTCGTGGCTCATGTTGGCCAGGAACTCGGATTTGGACTTATTGGCGTGTTCGGCGTCCTTGCGCGCCCGGCGCAGCGCCTCGGACTTCTCCTTCAGGTCGGTGACGTCGTACAGCCAAGTCAACGCCGAATGCTGGCGCTCGAACACCCAGAGCTGCATGGACACCGACACCCAGACGCTGGTGCCGTCGGCCAGGATCAGCTCGGCCTCCTCGTTGCGGATGACGTTTCCGGCCCGGACCTTGTTCAGGTATTCCTGATATCTGGCCGCGTTTTCGAACACCAGCCGCAGCTTGGGCGAGCCGCCCTGGTCCTGCTGCCACTGGCCCAACTGCAGGAACAGCTGGTTGCCGCGCAGGATGCGGCAGTTGAAGTCGGTCACGCCGGTGGCGATGGGGCTGGCCTCGATGCTTTCGATGACCTCGTCGAGCCGGAGCTCCTGGCCCTTGCACACCGTGGTGTCGGCCCATTGGGTGACGGTGATGCCTTCCGGCGTGCGGCGCTCCTTGACCTCGATCCAGCGGCCGTCGGTCAGGCGCAGTTCGATGGTGTTGTGGCTCGAGCGGTGCTGCTCCAACCGCCAGGACAGCCAACGGTCGGGATCGGCCACGGCCAACTCGCCCGCGATCTCGCCGTTGTCGAGCTTGATGCGCGCCAAGTCCTCGAACCGCTTGCCGAGAAGCTGGCTTTCGTCCTGGAAGGCGTGGAAGACGTAATGGAGCTGGGTGTTGTGGTAGACCAGGACGTCTTCCGAATCGAACACGGCGAAGGCGGTCCTCAGGCTGTTGAAAGCCTTGAAGACGTCGTCCTCCCTGCCCTGCATCAACGTGAACATGCGCCGTCCCTGGTGTTCCGGGTTTCGATTTCTGGACTCACCCGCCCCACAGCACTATAGCTCAGCCAAGCCCAAATGATGAAACAATAATCATAAAGGCCCCAGCCCAGTCAGCCCCAAAGCATCTCCCTCCCGTTCGCGAGCACGCATCGGGCCTTGCCGTTGCGCTTGGCCGCGTACATGCGCTCGTCGGCGATCTCCACCAACCGGGGCCAGTCGTCGACCATTTCCCAGAAGGTGCCCGCCGCCCCTATGCTGACCGTGAGCGGCGAGCCGTCCGGACGTTCGCCGAGCCCGCCTTGGGTAATGCGCTCAACCACGCCCTCGATGCCGTCGGCGTTGATGTCGTAGAGCAGGATCACGAACTCCTCGCCCCCCCAGCGGATGACCGTATCGCCCATGCGCATGTAGTTCTTCAAGGTGTCGGAAACCGTGCGTAGGGCCCTGTCGCCCTCCTCGTGGCCGTAAGTGTCGTTGATGGACTTGAAATCATCGATGTCGAAGAACAAAAGCGCGATCGCCGTGTCCTCGGTCTGAGCCAGCTTGAAGCGGATGTCCAGGGTCTCGGTCCCGCTGCGCCGCGTCAGCGCGCCGGTCAGCGCGTCCATGGACGCTCGGTTGACCAGGGTGACGATGTATTGAAGCTGGCTGATGCTGGCGACCATGGCCACGGTCGCGATCAGGGTCAAAAGCCAGGCGTAGCCGCTGAAATCCCGAAGGTTGAAATTCGGCGACAGCAACTCGCTCAACCCCGCGAACAGGACCACCGGCGCCAGGTACATGACGCATTCCACCGCCGCCAGGGGGAAGATGCTGAACCCGGCGATGATGGCGAAGGGGAACAGGGGATAAAGCTCGGCCGCCACCACGCCCCATCCCGTGGGCTCCGCGCCCGCCACCAAGGTGTTGGTGGTCAGGTAGAACAGGATCGACGCCGCCACCGCGCCCGCCAGCATGAAATGGGCGAGCCCCATGCTTCTCTCATACGGCCAGGGCCAAGCCGCCATGAACAGAACCGTGGCCGCGCAGAGCCGCGTGATCAGCAGGGAATGGGCCAGGTCCGGCGAAAAAGTCATGAAGTCGAAGGGCGACCACAGGCAGGCGATCAGGGCCAGGGCGAAGGACACCAGCCGGATCCTGGAAATGATCACGGCGGACCGGTGCCTGTGGATTTGGAGCGTGTGGTTCTTGGACGTCAAAAGCTCCCACTTGCGATCGCGCCAGTGGCCAAGCTCCGGAAAGCTCCGGCTGAAGAAGCTGATGATGCGCCCAATCATAATCCGTATCCCCAGCGCCGGATTATGAGGCTTCGAACGTTAAATTTCAACTAATTACGAGGTTTAGCCTCGCGCAGAAGGTACATGCGCATGCGCCCGTATCCCTTGGCCGCGTCCATGTGGCCCACGTATTCGCAGCGGAACTCGGACCCGCTTTCGAGCGCGAGCCGGGCGGCGAAGGGCTCGGTGACGTAGACGTAACCCGGCGGGGTCACCGGCTCCACCCGCGCCGTGCGGCTGACGTGCGCCCCGAAGAAGTTCTCGTTGCCGCTGACCTTGTCGATCATGGGAAACACCGGCCCCAGGTGCCCGCCGAGACGGAGCGAGAACCCCGGAGGCAGGCCGATGGCCTCGAAATCCATATCCCCGACCGCCGCCTGCAGGTCGAGCGCGAGCCGAGCCGCCTCGGGCGCGTCGCCTAGCACGAGGTAGAGCCCGTCGCCCCACGTGTTGCGATGAAGCACCGACTCGCCGTGGCGCGCCAGGACGTCGCCGAACAGGCCAAGGACGTGTTCCGCGTACAGCACGATCTGGGGGTCGGTCAGTTTGCTGAACCCCTTCATGTCCCCGAACAGCATGGCCCGCGCCACCCGCCTGGACGCCTTGTCCCCGGATGCGGGCGGAGACGGCGCGACCGGAAGGGGCGGGACGTCGATGACGTCCGATTCCAGCCCGCGCGCGCGCCAGAACGCGACGTCCACGGCGGTGCCCGCGTCGCCGCCGGCGCCTTGCCCGTCCCAGAGCGCGACCTGATGCGCCGGCGCCTCCAGGCTGGCGGCGCGGAGCAGCGCGAGCCCCATAGCCAGGTTGGCGGCGTAGGCGAACAGGTAGTCGTCGCCAAGATACGCGTCGTCCGTCGCCATGGTCACGCTGGCGGCGCGCGCCAAGCAATGGTCGAAGCGCCCGGACCAGCCCTCCTCGCCGCGATCGACCGAAACCGCCTTGAACTCGGCGATCTCGAAAGGGAACACCAGATGCAGCTCCGCGCCCCGGGCCAGCAGGGCCTCGGCGAACAGGATGTCGGCGCCGCAGGCCAGGGACCCGTATCCGAACCCGGCGCCGTGGCGCTCCAACGCGTCGCCGATGCGGCGCGCCGCGTCCGGGACCTCGGATTCCGGAAACCGCGCCCCGATCATGTGACCGGAATAATGGACGACGGTGGGCGGGGCCAGAACGTCGAGGACCGCGTCGTCGATCCCGACCGCCTCGCAGGCCAGACGAAGCTGGCGCCGGGTGGTGGCCATGGCGGCGAAATCGCCGTCGTTGCGTGCGAAGGCGCGCTCCAGCGCCGCCTTGGCCGCGTCCTCCCGGCCCAGCAGGATGTTCGCCTCGGCCTCGGTCGCGGCCAGGTAATAGGGGTGGTCGTCCTCGGGCTTCGTCCGGGCGCAAATCTCCAGCGCCTTGGCCGCCAGCGTCCGCGAGCGCTCCCCGTCCCCGGCCAGCAGCCAGATGGTGGCGGCGTTGATGGCGGAGTAATAGCCGCCGGAGGCCTCGAACGCCGCCTCGTAGCCCCGCCCGGCCTCGGCGGCGCGCATCCTGCGCTCGACGCCGGACGCGTTCAGGGCGAAGTCCTTGGCGATGCGGGCGCCGAGGGCGACGATGTCCTCTTCCGACCGGGCGTCGAGCTTATAGTCGCGGTACTTGTCCCAGGCCCGCTCCGTCGCGCCCGAGCGGGCGAGCGCCAAAACGGCGCGGTGCGCAAGCCACGGGTCGTTCGGAAAATGCTCCAATCCGTGCGCAGCGATGTCGTGGGCGGCGAAGTATCCGCCCTTCTTTTCCTGTTCGATGGCCCGGTCCAGCCAGTCCTGGGCGGTGGCCGCGTCGCTTTCGCTCATATCCCGGTTTCCTCCTGGACGACGATTACCGATAATGGCGCACCACGAAAGGAAAGTCATGGCCGGCGGCGAGGACAGCTACAAGTACTGGGCCTTCATCAGCTACAGCCACCAAGACGACGCGGTGGCGAGCTGGATGCATCGCCGGGTCGAACGCTACCGGGTGCCCGGGCGCCTGGTGGGCGCGCCGTGCCGCGAATGGACCGCGCCCAAACGCATCCTGCCCGTGTTCCGCGACCGCGAGGAGCTTCCGGGATCGTCGGCGCTCGGGGGCAAGCTCGAGGAAGCGCTCCGCGCGTCGCGCTACCTGTTGGTGGTGTGCTCGCCCAATTCGGCGGTGTCGCGCTGGGTGAACGAGGAGATTCTCTACTTCAAGCGCCTCGGGCGCGAGGACCGGATTCTCAGCGTCATCATCGACGGCGAGCCCTTCGCCTCCGACAATCCGCGCGGCGGACAGTTGGAGTGCTTCCCCAAGTCGCTCCGATACGAGTTGGGCGAGAACGGGGAGCTGACCGACATTCCCGCCGACCCCATCGCCGCCGACTTCCGCCAGGGCAAGGACGGGCGCGCCAACGGACTTTTGAAAATCATCGCGGGCATGCTGGACGTCAACTTCGACGCGCTCAAGCAACGCGAGAAAAAGCGGCGGTTTTGGCTCCGGGCGCAGTTGGCGGCGCTGGCGACCTTGGTGCTGACCACCATCGCCGGAGTGTGGTGGCAGGGCCATCTGGAGGCCTTGGAGGCCGAGCGCAAGCGCCACCTGCAACTGGCCGAGCTTCTGGTGCGCAAGGCCCGCGAGGCCGCCGCCCGCGACGAGGGCGCGGCGGCCGCGTTCTATGGCGCCCACGCGCTCAAGGAAGGCCTGATGGCGGACGTCCAGCCGGGGCCAAGGCTCAGGGATTTTCTGTCGTCCCTGACGCTCGACGCGGCGCTGGAGCGGGGAATCCAAACGGCGGGCCCCACTCTCGCCGTCGCGGTTTCCCCGGACGGAACCCGCATCGCGACCGGCGGGACAGGGATCGAACTTTGGGACCACGCGACGGGGAGCAAGGCCGCATCGTGGACGGAAGACGCGGAGGTCCGCGCGCTCGCGTTCGCGGGCGAACGCCTCGTGGCGGGGACGGAGGACGGGCGCGTCCTGCTGTTCGATCCGTCCTTGCAACCGGTCGGGCAGATGGGCGCCAAGCACGAAGGCGCTATCGCGGCGCTCGCGGTTTCCCCGGACGGAAAGACCGTCGCGTCGGCCGGGGCGGATGGACGCATCAACCTCCACGCCGGCGATGGCGGCGCGTTACGAACCATGGCGCTGGGTAGACGCATCAACGCCATCGCCTTCGACCCCACGGTCCGGACGCTGGCGTCGGCCGGGGACGACCGGGCGGTGCGGTTCTGGGATGTGGAGACCGGCGGGGAGCGGGGCCGGTCGGCGGCGTTCGACGAACCGATCCGCAGCCTCGCCTATTCCCCCGACGGGCGGCGCCTCGCCATGGGAAGCTGGGACAAGACGGTCAAGGTCTGGGACACGGCCAAGGGCGAGGTCGCCGCCATCTTGAAGGGCCACGCCAAGTCGGTGGACGCCGTCGCTTTCACCCCCGACGGCCACCTGATCGTGTCGGCCAGCCAGGACACCACCGCGCGCGTCTGGGACGCGGCGTCGCTGGACACCCTCACCGTCCTTCAGGGCCACAGCCACAACGTCACCTCGTTGGGAATCAGTCCCGACGGGCGGACGCTGGCCACCGGCGGGCGGGAAGGCGCGGCCAAGGTCTGGCGCCTGGCCCCGCGCCGCTACACGGACGCCATCAAGGCCCACGACGCCACCGTTCGCGCGCTGGCCTTCCATCCCAAGGGCACCGGGCTGGCCTCCGCATCCGACGACCACGCGGTCCGAATATGGAGGAACGGCGCGATGGCGCTCGATTTCCGAGGCCACGAGGATTCGGTCCGCGCCTTGGCGTTCGTGGACGGCGGGCGGCGTGTCCTGAGCGCCGGGCGCGACCGCCGCCTGATGCTGTGGGACGCGGACGACGGAACCGTCGTCGCCCAAGCCGAAGACGCCCACGACCATTGGATCTTCGCCCTCGCCGCCCGGAAGGGCCTCGCGGTCACGGGGGGATACGACGGCGCGGCCAAGGCCTGGTCCTTGCCGGAACTGAAGGAGCTCTGGCGCGTCGAGGGCCACGGCGGAAAGCCCGTCGGCGGCGTCGCCCTCGGCCCCGACGGGACGTTGGCCGCCACCGCGGGCGACGACAAGGCCATCCGGCTTTGGAATGCGCGGGACGGCGCGCCGGTCCACGCCTTCCCGCCCTTCGACGACATCGCCCGCGCGGTGGCGTTCAGCCCGGACGGCGGCGCGCTGGCCGGGGCCGGGGCGGATTCGGTGGTGCGCATGTGGTCCCTCGCCGACCGGAAACCCCTCGGCGCCTTCAACGGCCATCACGCCTTGATGATTTGGGCGTTGGCCTTCAGCCCGGACGGGCGGACGCTGACGACCGTCTCCCACAGCATGGACCGACAGACGGCCCGGCTGTGGTCGGCCGAGACCCGCGCGCTTCTCCGCCGCCTGCCCGGCCACAAGGATTTTGCGGTTTCTGCCGCTTTCAGCCCCGACGGGAAAACCCTGGCGACCGGCGGGACGGACGGGACCATCCGGTTATGGCCCGTGGGCGCGGGGGGCGACATGGCGGCGCTCGAAAAGCTGCTTGCCGCCCCGCCCTACAGGCTGGAGGACGCGGAGCGGCTCGCCCGCGACATCGGGCGGCGCGCGGCGCTGATCCTGGTCGGCAGCGACGCGCTTCCGGCGGCGGGCATGGGCCCGGCGGAAAGCGCGCTCATGGGGCGATTTGATCAATGACCAGAAGACGGCCCGTGACCACGCCGGTCTCCGGCTCCCCCGCGTGGCGCTGGTATGCGCGGACCGCGTCCGCCGTCCGTCGCCCGGGCAACCCGTCCACCGGCCCGGGGTCGAAGCCGAGCGCGGCCAGGCGCGCCTGGGCCGCGATGACCACGGCGGGACGAACCTCCCCGCCCCCGCCGGTGTCGGACGGCGAGGTCAGGAACAGAAATACGCCGGACAGGGCCAACGCGATCAGGATGGAAAGGCGCACGGCGTGAACGCTCCCTTGGACGACAGACGCGAAGACTACCTTATTCCCGCGCTCGCCGGGACCCTGTTCGTCGCGCTCGCCGCCGGTCTGGCGCACTGGGCCTATTCGTGGATGGGGTTCAATCCCACCGACGACGGCTTCATCCTGGCCCAGGCCCGGCGCATCGCCGAGGGCGAGATCCCGCACCGGGACTTCATCTCCATCCACCTTGTCGGCTCGGCCATCCTGCACGCGCCGTTCGCGGCCCTTGGCGGAGAGAACGCCTACATGGCGTCCCGGCTGTTCGTTTGGGGCCAGCTCGCCGTCGCGGCCTGGGCCTGGACCGAGGCCATGGCGCGGCTTGCGGGGGGCGCGTCGCTTTGGCTCCGGGTTCCGCTTGCGGCCTTGGCCTTCGTCCTGTCCGGCCACTATTTCCCGGTCATGGCGTGGAACACCATCGACGGATTGTTCTTCGCCGCGATCGGCCTTTGGCTCGCGACGTCCCAGCGGGACGGGCGCAGGGACCTGGGCTACCTGGTCATGGCCTTGGGCTATCTCTGCAAGCAGAATTTTCTGCTGTTGGTTCCGGCGGCCATCGTGTTCATGAACGATTACCGCAGGCCCCGTGCGTGGCTGTTCGGCGCGTTCCCGGGCCTTCTTTATATCGCCGTCGTCGTCGCTGCCGGGGGGCTGCAGGACGCCTTGGCCCAGCTCACCGCCCGCCATGAACTGGTCGAGGTCGGGGTTCGCCGGTATCTGTGGGAGTACGCGTTCCCCTGGGGCGTGGCCTGCGGCTGGGCGGCCATGCGACTGAAAGGCCTGGCGGCGCTTCTCGTCCTCGCCGCCCTGATCGGGGCCGCCGCGCTCGCCATGGGGGACGGGCGGTTTTTGTGGGCGCCGGCGTTTGGATTGACGGGTCTCGCGGCCGGAAGCTGGCTCCATTTCGTCATGGAGGGACAGTGGCGCTCGCCCCGGGCGACCGTCGCCTTCCTGGCCGCGCTCGCCGGGTGGAGCGCCTCGATCTCGTACGGCTACAACACGCCAGCGCTGGCGGCGGGGCTGATGGCGACGGCGCTTCTGATCCTGCAGAATCCGCCCAAAGTCACGGCCGTCTTGATCGCGGCGCTGGCGCTTTTGGGGGCGGAGCGGCAATGGGAAGCGCGCAACCGGCATGTCTACCTCGACGCGCCGGCGAAAGCGCTTACCGCCGACATCGGCGGCGTCTTCCCGGGCATGGCCGGAATCCGGACCGGCCCCAACACCGGCGCGTTCCTGGCCGATCTCCAGCGCGCCGTGGACAAGGCGGGGGACGCGCCGTATGCGCTTCTGCCCGACCTGGCCGGATGGTGGACCGTGGCGGACCGGCGCAATCCGCTGCCCATGGACTGGCCCCTGGGCGACATCCTGATCCTGGACGAGCTGGACCAAAGGATGCTCGACGCCATCGACTCTTATAATGGCGAACTGGTGGTCATCGTCCAGAAAGTCCGCGCCAACGCCCTTCATCGCGGCTTTCTTCCCCTTCCCGAAAACGATCGATATCGCCTTGTAACAAAGGTGAAAAAGCGGCTTTCCAAAATCGACGAGACCGATTTTTTCGAACTCTGGCGCTAAAAACCGCCACCCTCTTCCATAGCCCCGGCGTCAAGGAAATCAACGCCGGAAAACCCGGCCGGTGGAATAGGAGAGTTCGATATGAAAAAGCTGATGGTTCCCGCTCTCGCCGTCCTTCTGCTGGGCGGCTGCGTCAGCAACGGAATGACCCCCAACCAACAGATCGGCGGCCTGGTCGGCGCGGCCGGCGGCGGCCTCCTGGGCGCGCAGATGGGGTCTGGCAAGGGCAAGCTCGCCACCACGGCCGCGGGCGCGGTCATCGGCGGTCTGGTCGGCGCGTCGCTCGCCGGTCAGCAGCAGCAGCAGGCCCAGCCCCAAAACAACGCCTACAACAACAACAACGCCTACTACCAGCCCGCGCCGCGCTACGGCGCCGAGCCGGAGTACCAGCCGCGCCGCAAGCGCATGCGCAACGCCTATCGCCGCGGTTGGAGCGAAGGGTACAACGAAGGTTACGAAGCAGGACAGGAATATTGGTAGGACTTTCCCCCCTCCCCCTCCTACCAAGGGGGCCGGTTCGGGCGCGGCCTGGACCGGCCCTTTTCCTTTATCCCTTGCGGCGCACCAGCACCGTGGTCAGGTCGTCGGGCAGGGGCGCCTCGACTTCCGAGAGGAACATCCCGAGAAGGTATTCCAGGGTCCCGTGCTCCTTCTGGGCGAAGGCCTCGTTCAACAGCGCCTCGGTCCCATCCAGGCCGAGGGGCGGCTTGTCCGCGCGTTCGGTCTCGAACAGGGCGTCGCTGTACAGGAACAAGGACGAGCCCGGGGGGAAATCGATGGTCTGGTCCTGGTACGTCGTCCCCGCCGACATGCCGAGCGGCACGCCGCTGGCGTCCAGCGCCGTGACCGGGCCGTCCTTTCCGGCGCGAAACAGCGGCGGCGGCGCGGCGGCGCCGGCGAAGGTCAGGGTATCGGCGTTCAGGTCGATGACGCCATAGAACATGGTGGCGTACTGGCCCCGGGGCAAAAGCTCGCGAAGCTCGCGGTTGATCTTGCCTAGGTATTCGGCGGGATCGTCGCCGTCGGGCTGCAGGTAGTTCATCAAGGTGTGCAGCCGAAAGGTGTTCAGCGCGGCCCCCAGCCCATGGCCGGAAAAGTCGGCGGTAAACACGGCGAAGCCGGGATCGGTCTCCTTGTTCGCGCGCACGCCCCAGAAATCGCCGCCGAGTTCGGACGAGGTCTGAAAGTACGAATCGACCGCGACGCCGAAATTGTCGAAGATCTCCTCGATCACCGTGCGGGGCGGCATCAGGGCTTCCTGCATGCGCCGGGCGGCGTCGAGTTCGCCGTTCAGTCGCAAGCGCTCCTCATAGGCGCGGGCGAGCAGGCGGTTGGTCAGGTGCGTGGTGACCCGCTGGGTGAACTCGTCCCGGTTCAGGGGCTTGGTCAGCATGTCGTTGGCGCCGGCGGCGAAGATGTTGGAGACGTCTTCTTGCGATCCCAGCGCGGTCTGGACCAGCACCGGCAGGCGCCCCCATTCCGGATCGGCGCGGAGATGGCCCAGAAACTCCAACCCATTCATTTCCGGCATCATGATGTCGAGAATGATCAGGTCGGGCTGGAATTCGGGCAGCTTTTCCAGGCCAATGACACCGTTGTCGGCGAAGGCCATGTTGCGAATGCCCATGGTGAGCAGAAACGCCTCGATAAGCTTCTGAACGCGCGGATTGTCCTCGACGACAAGCACACGGCTCTCGGCTATGGGCGGCGCGTCGATCGCCCCATCGGTCACGGCGCCTTTCCCCCTTGCTTAATTCCGTTCGATATTATCGGCGACGACGCCCAAGCCGCCATCCGGTAATAACCGATATCGCCGGTCAGTCGGCGATGGGAATGATCTCGCCGAACTTGGCGATCTCCAACATTTTTTTCACGGCCCCTTGCGCGCCGCTGATGGACACCGAGGCGCTCGCCTCCTGGGCGGAGTCCCGGACGATCAGCAGCAGGCCGAGGCCCGCGGAATCGATGAACTCCAACCCGGACAGGTCGAGCGAGCATTCCTTCACGCCCCCGTCCTTGAAGACGTCCACGATGTCGCGGAAGGATTCGTGGTCGGCGAACGTCAGGCGCCCCTTCAAGGCCACGGTCGCGTTACCACCGTCGTTCTGGATATCGTAGTCCATTCACACTCCTCCACCTCGATGTGGACAGAATACACGATACCGTTCATCCAAGAAAGAGGAACCGTAGGGGTGATATCCCCAGGGCAAATCACCCCCGCATTGCGCCAGCATTAACGTAACATGGTGATTCTTATGGACAAAAGCGCTGGTCCGTTACCGCAATGCGCGTTAAGATGCCCGTGATTTAGGCATGGGGGCCGGTTCGATGGATGGCGGCGTTTCCGCCGAGCACATGGTTCTGGAGGCGGGGAAAAGCCCGGCGCTCGTCGCCGCGTTCCAATTGGTGTCCGAATCGGACGTGGGCGGCGAGCCCCGATACACCCCCCCGGTTTGCCGCGATTTGGCCAAAACCATCACGTGCAGGGCGTACGCCCCGGCGGTGATGGAGCTTTGCCACCTGGTCAATATCGCCGATTCGTGCGGCGGCGGGCGGTTCGAGACTCTGTTCTGGGGGGTGGAGCTCGCCCGGGCGGGCGCCTTCCACAACGTCATCCTGGACTTCACCGACGCGGGCGGCTGGCGCAGGCCGGGGTTCGAGGCGGGGTCCGGCGCGGTGGACGTGGACTATCCCGACGGGCGCTTTTCCGTCAGCTACGGGCGCATGCCGTTTCTGGCCGCGCTGTTGGAGTTCCTGATCACCACGTTGGAGTATCCGACGCTGGACGACCTGTTCAAGCGCATGGTCAAGGCCGGGCCGACCATGGCGGTGGTGTCCGAGCACGCCAACGAGCTGTCGCGGCTGGTCTACAACTACCTGAAGGACAACCTGCCGTCCGCCCAGAACCAGCGGAAGTTCCATTCCCTTATCGGCTATCTGGAGGAACGCTGGTCCGGCGACTTCGACCCCGGCGACATCGACGACGCCTCGGTGTTGGATTTCTGGCGGGTGGAATCGCTCGAAGGCGGCGACGGCGGCGGGGATTTCAGGACCTTCCAGACCGTGTTCCGCACCTTCGTCCGCCTGCGCCAGACCTTGGAGGCCGCCGCCGACCTGCACGAAATCGAGAACCCCCGCGCCATCGGAACCGACCGGGAATCGGGCGAAATCGACCCCGACAGCCTGCTCGGCATGATGGACACCGTCGAGGAACGGCCCAATCCCTTGCATAGCCTTGGCGAGCCCCCCGCCTCGGGAATCAAATTCCTGAACAAGCGGGAGGCCGGTGACTTGGAGCTGCTCATGGAATGCGGACGGACCGGACTGGACATGCCTTTGTCCCTGGTGCGATGCGAGGTCTTCGGCAAGGCCCAGGCCCGCATCACCCAGGCGCTGAGGCGCCAGGACACGGGCGCGGCGCTCAAGGGCCTTCTCGACGACCCGGCGACCGAAACCTACGAAGAACGGGTTTCGGCCTTCGGGGCGCTTCGGGGCCATTGCCGCCGCGTGCTGCTGGCCAGCCTGTTCCTTCTGGTCGAGGCGCGCAGGGCGGAAGCCATGGAGCTTCTGCTCGCGCTCGCCCCGAACATGGAGGGATTGCGGGCCGCCATGCCCGACGGCCCCGGCGACGACGTGGCCGGGACGGTGCTGGACGCGCTCGCGAATCCGGCCCGGGCGGGCGAGGACATCGCCGCCCTGATGGCCGAGGCCAAGAAGGCCACGCGCGGCCTGTCGCGCCAGGGTTTCTCGACCGAGACCGCCCGGGACGACGACGGCGCCCTGGGCTTCCGTGACGGGACATCAGCGGTTCGCGAAATCGCGGGTCTGCTGAAATCCTTCGTCGGCGCCCTCCAAGACATCCGGCTTCCCGAAGGCGACTGGGAGACGCAGAACGCCGCCGACCACGCGGTGTTCTCGCGCCAGTTCAACCTGTTGTACGGAGAAGTGCGATGACGAAGACATGGCGGAAGCTATCGGAGGCCCAGCGGGCCGCCGCCGAACAGGCCTTCGACGCGATGATGACCACCGACGCGCTCATGGGCGTGGACAAGGCCTTCGAGGCCCGGGCCGAGGAGCCCGAGGCCAAGCGCCGGTTCGGCTTCGCCGACCTGCACGCCTTCGTCACCCGGCGCGAAAGCGCCAAGGACGCGGCCATCCAGGCCGAACTCGCCCGCGACGGCGGCTTGCGCGCCACCTTCCGCCGCCTGCTGTCCAACCTGTCCATGGCGGCCATGAGCCCGGTGGCGGCGGCGAGTTCGGGCGCCTTGGAAAGCCGCGAGTGCGAGGGCTTCCGCATCGACCTGAAGCCGTCCAAGGCCGACGCGGCCCAAGTCTACGTCACCATCCGCCAGACCTCGCCCGGCCTGATTCCACCCGATACGCTGTTCATCATCAAGGACGCGCCTGGGCAGGTGAAATTTCCGCTGCCGGACGCGCTCGACGGCGATATACAATTGGTGGCGGAGGAAACCTCCGATCTGGTCAAGGGCGTTCGGGACAAGAATTCGGAGATCTATCTCGCGTGAGTTCGGTTCGGGTGTACATCGCGACGACGGAAGGCCCGTCGCGGGTTCTCGGCGTCGTCGAGGAGGACCCGGGGGTCATGTCCGTGGTGTGCCTGGACTTCAAGGCCGACGCGCTTCCGGTCAGCGCGGGCTATCAGCGCTTCGTGCGCCAGCCGACCGGGGTCATCGAAAAATACTGGGGCCACGGCGCGTTCCGCATGGACGTGTCCCACCCCATCGACGCGGGGTCGAGCTGGCAGCTGGGCGCGCTCGCGGCCCACGCCCTGTTGGCGGACGGACGGTTGGCGGCCAAGGACGAGAAACCGGACCGCGCCGTCTGGCTCACCGGCGAGGTCAACAACCACCTGCAGGTCGGCCCGGTCGAGCACGTGGACGAAAAGGTCGCGGCCTCTCAATCCCTGTTCGAGGAGCTGAAGGCCCAGGGCGTCCCCGTCACCCTGTTCGTCCCGCGCGCCAATCTCAAGCACGCCAAGGGCGCGCCGGACGGCTGCGAGGTCGTTCCCGCCGACAAGGCCGGGGAAGTCCTGACCGCGCTCGGCCTCGGCGATCCCCTGAAGCCGAAAACCGTTCCCGCCGTCATGGACGCGCCAAAGCGCGGCGGCGGAATGAAGTGGGCCGCGGTCGTGGTTCTTCTGCTCGCGGGCGGGCTTGGCGCGGCGGTGGTCCAGGATCGACTTTCCGAAAACGCCGTGACGCCCGTTCCGGTCGAGCCTGAATCGACGGAGCCGGTGGAAAAGCCGCAAGAAAAACCGCCCGAGACCAAACCCGAACAGGCCGTCGAGACCGAACCGGAAACCAAGCCGGAACAGCCCCCGGCCAAGGAGCCCGAAGAGAAAGAACCCGAAGCGGAAGAGAAGGAACCCGAGGCGAAGGAGCCCGAACCGGCGAAATTGGACGTGGCCGCCTTCGCCGTCACCGCGTCCGAAACCCGGATTTCCCGGTTCCAGGATTGCGCCCAGGCGAACCTGGACGGGGTCGCGCCCGTGTCCGTGGCGCTGGGCGAAGGCGGACGGTTCGCGCTTTCCAAGCCTTCGGGCCTGTGCCGGGTCGAATACGCCCTCGCCAATTCGGGCGCGGTCCCGGCCAACGCGTGGCTTCGCGTCTCCACCCTGGCCAAGGGCGGTTCGCGGCCCTTGGCCGACCCGGTCGAAAGCGTTGGCGAGGCGGCCCCGGACGGATCCCTCGTGCTCAAGGTCGATATGACCCGATGGCGGCTCGCCTCGGTGGTCAACCGCATCCTCGTGATCGCCGGGACCAGCCCCCTGGACGCGGCCAAGGCGCGCATCGCCAAGGATGGGGACGGCGCGGACGTCGTCCAGGCGCTTCGGGACGAAGGTTACGTGGTCCGGACCCTGACCCATCCCGTGGGCAGGCCCGGCCGCGACGACGCGCCCCCTGGCGGGCGCAAGGCCAACGGGGGCGAACCGCGCTTCCGATGACCGACGCGCTCGAAAAGCTCCGCGAGGAAATGCGCCGCCGGAACCTGGACGGCTTCCTGGTCCCCCACGCCGACGAACACCTGAACGAATACCTGCCCGCCTCGGCCGAACGGCTCGCGTGGGTGTCGGGCTTCACCGGGTCCGCCGGGACCGCCGTGGCGCTGAGGAAGAAGGCGGCGCTGTTCATCGACGGCCGCTACACCCTGCAGGCGCGGGCCGAAGCCGACAACGACGCTTGGTCCTTCCACAAGGTCCCGGAAGAGAAGGTCTCGGATTGGATCACCGCCAACGCGGCCAAGGGCGCGCGCATCGGCCACGACCCGTGGCTCCATAACGCCAACCAGGCGGCGGCGTTCCGAAAGGCGTGCGAACGCGCCGGGGCCCGGCTGGTGGAGGTGGACGGGAACCCCATCGACGCCATCTGGCCCGACCGTCCCGACCCGCCGCAAGAGCCCGTCGTTCCCCACCCGATGGAATTCGCCGGACAATCGTCGGCGGACAAGCGCGCCCGCGTCGCCCTGACGCTCACCGAGGCGCGTCAGGACGCCTGCGTGTTGGCCCAACCCGATTCGGTCGCGTGGCTGTTCAATATCCGGGGGGCCGACATCCCGTTCTCGCCCCTGCCGCTGGCCTTCGCCATCCTCAGGGCGGACGGAAGCGCCGCGCTGTTCCTGGACCCGAGGAAACGAACGCCGCGGTTGGACGGCCATTTCGACGACGCCGTGGCGCTCATGGCGCCGGAGGATTTGGGCGCCGCCCTGGACGGGCTCGGCGCGGACAAGGCGCGGGTGCGCCTCGATGGCGAGGGAACGCCCGCCTGGATCGCCGAGCGACTGCGCAAGGCCGGGGCGAAACTGGACCGGGGCGACAACCCCTGCGCCAAGCCCAAGGCGATCAAGAATCCGACCGAACTCGACGGCGCCCGCGCCGCCCACGTCCGTGACGGCGCGGCCATGGCGCGGTTCCTGTGCTGGCTCGCCAAGACCGCGCCCCAAGGCGTGATCAGCGAAATCGCCGCCGCCGACCGGCTGGAGGCGTTCCGCGCCGAGGGCCGGAACTTCCGGGGCCTCAGCTTCCCCACCATTTCCGGCGCCGGGCCCAACGGGGCCATCGTGCATTACCGGGTCACGCCCGAAACCGACCGGGCGTTGAAAAGCGGAAGCCTGTATCTGGTCGATTCCGGGGCCCAGTACCTGGACGGCACCACCGACGTCACCCGCACGGTCGCCATCGGCGCGCCCACCGCCGAAATGCGCGACCGCTTCACCCGCGTGCTGAAGGGGCATATCGCGCTGTCGTCGGCCCGCTTCGTCAAGGGAACCACGGGCTCGCAACTCGATATCCTGGCTCGGCGCCCGCTGTGGGAGGCGGGGCTCGATTACGAGCACGGAACCGGCCACGGGGTCGGGAGCTACCTGTCGGTCCACGAAGGCCCGCACCGCATCGCCAAGACCCCAAGCGCCGTGGCGCTGGAGCCCGGCATGGTCACGTCGAACGAACCCGGCTACTACAAGGAGGGGGAATACGGCATCCGCATCGAGAACCTGATCGCGGTGGTTCCCGCCGACGCGCCGGACGGGGCGGAGCGCGGCATGCTCGGCTTCGAGCCCCTGACCCTGGTCCCCATTGACCGCGCGCTGGTGGCGGCGGACATGCTGACCGATGCGGAAAAGGACTGGCTGAACGCCTACCACGCCCGGGTGCTGGACGCCATCGCGCCGCTGGTGGACGGCGAGACCGCCATATGGCTCAGGTTTGCGACGGCGTCCGTTTAAAGCGGATTTTCACTACCCACGCAGCAAAGCCTCCAACTCAAGCTTAATCTTCCGGGCCATCAAGCTTGATGACAATGAACACAATATTATGTAGGATGGTCGCGAAATATAACTTCTTATACAAACTCTTTCATTTATTAGAAATCTAATGTAGATTGCATATTCCACTCAACGCAACGATTGCGAACAAATGCCTGATGGTTGGCTTGGCGAAAACCTTTTAATCAAGGTCATCGATACTCTTGAAAAAGGAATCGGTGCTTATGCGAAGCCATGGCAAACTATCCGAGATGCAACCGCGCGAACTGAAGCTCGTCGAAAAGAAATTTTAATCCTTGCACAAGCAGAAAAGGAATCTGAGGAGATACGCGCTGGAACAAAAGCAGTGGACAATAATGGAGATATTATCGCGCTTCCCGCGCCAGCTGACAATTCTAGCGAACTACAATTAATGACAGATGAAAATCCATCAAATGATATTTTTGGATTTATGCAATCTTATGAGCGGCAGAAACTCGTTCTCGGCCTAAAAAGGTCAATCAACCTTCGAAAGATTGGTGTTTTTGCCCAAGAAGAAGCCGATTACTCAAAAGAAGAAGAGGTATCCGATGAACCTGTCGATCCTGACTGGTTTGCGCGCTGGAGAAACCTTGCTCAAGATGTATCAAAAGAAGAGATGCAAAGACTTTGGGGCCGTGTATTGACCGGAGAGGTGAGGAAGCCTGCGACGTTCAGCATACATTCACTAGATTTTTTATCACGAATGAATGTAGACGATGCAAATCTTTTATATAAACTGGCGCCTCTTGTTTTTAATGAAGCAATTTTTAAAATAATGGAAGAACCTATGAAGAAACAATGCATTACATTTGAAGATTTCATTTACCTCGATGATCTCGGAATATTAAGCGGGACGTCAGGAACACTTGAAAAAAATACCATCCTATAAAAGATCAAGTGCGTGATGGCTTCCATTATATTGTAATTAATAACGGCAAAATAGGATTGGTTTTCTACACGGATAAACTACAAGATAAAATCTCCATTCCTTCATATGCGGTCTCAAAAATAGGAATGGAAATATTTAGCCTAGTGGATAGTGTTACGCCACAAATATATATACAAAAAATTGCCGCCCTCATGAAGTCGAAAGGTTTTAGTGAAGCAAAAATCGGCGTTTGGATACCTGATATAAGCGGAGATCCTGAAAAATACACAGTCCAAAACCTTGCCGATCTACCAGGATTTAACGACATCTAACGCTTACCTCGTGCGATAACAAGAGTTATCCCTCTTGCTCGCGCAGACGCTTCACCTTCTTCACAGCCGCGTCCGCGTTAATGAAGAGATGCCGGCTGGGACACAGCCCCGCGATGGCGTCGCGCATCAACTCCAACCTAGTCGGAATGACGGCTCCGGTGAAGGCGCGAACTCGGAATTCGGGCGGGGCGGGAAAGGGAATGGGGCTACTGGCTGGCCCAGACGATGCGCGCCATCCAGTCGAGTTCCTCGACGCCGAGCGAGCGGTTTTCGTGCTCGGGGTTGAAGGACATGAGCTCGATCTTGCGGGCCGAGCGGCGCAGCAGGAGCTTGGCCATGACCTCGCCCTCCAGCGTTTTGGCGACGATCCTGTCGCCCCGGCGGATGTTGGCGTGGGGGGCGACGATGACCAGGTCGCCGTCCCTGTACACGGGCTCCATGCTGTCGCCGGAGATTTCCAGGGCGTAGGCGTGGGGGTCGCCCAGGTCGGGGAAGGGGATTTCGTCCCATCCGCCCCCGGCCGGATAGCCCGCGTCGTCGAAAAACCCGTCGGATCCGGCCTGGGCCAGGCCGATGAGCGGGATGTTGCGGAACACGCCGCCGCCCTCGCCCTCGTCTACGTAGGAGACGAATTCGCTGAGGCTCGCGCCGGTGGCGGCGAGGATTTTCGAGACGCTTTCGGTGCTGGGCCAGCGGAGCTTTCCCTCCCGCGTCAAGCGTTTGCTCTTGTTGAACGTGGTCGGGTCGAGGCCCGAGCGCTTCGCCAGCCCCGAGGCCGACAGCCCGTGCTCTCGAGCGAGGCGGTCGATGGCCCGCCAGATGTCGCCGTGCTTCAGCATGGGAACATGGTCTTACATCTGGGAGAAAATTGCACTAGGAACGTATTGCTGAAAAATCTTGACGTAGGAAAATTTACGGATATCCTTCCCATATTCTTGTTTTGTTCGCGTTTGTTGGGAGGAGAATCCGTCGTGGCGCGCCTTCGCTACATCCCCCGCCCCGCGTCGGACGTCCCCGGCGTTCCCTTCGACACCACCGAGGACGCCTGGTTCTGGTACGTCCACTGCCAGGTCATGCGCCAGGAGGGCGGCGTTTTCCAGGACGGCGTGGACCAGATCGTCCGCCCCTGCGACCCCGACGACATCCACCGCGCCGCCATGGCCCTGAAGGCCGCCGGGCGGATCGGGGGCCATCACCTTACGACCCTTGCTCGATTCGGCCTGCTCGGCCGCCCGCCCGATCCGCGATGCCGGGAGGAGGAATGGGCGGCGCGGATGTGGGACGAAGCGCTCGACCGGCTGACCACCGTGCTCCGCGCCAAGGGAATCGTCGAAATTCCACCGGCAAGACAAGGGGACGCGGCGTGAGCGCCCCGCCCCCGGACGCGCCCGGAACCGCGCTGGTGGTGTTCACCGGAGAGGCGACGCTGTGGTGGCTCCGATTCCTAAAACCCGGATTCCGCCACTGCTACATCGCGGTCCGCGACGATTCGCGCTGGGTGTTCATGAACCTGATGTCCCACCAGACCGAGTTGTTCTCCTGCGATCCCCTGCCGTCCGGGATGGTGGCGGACTGGCTGCGGGAGCATGGGTGCGCGGTCCTCGCCACCCGGATCCGCCAGGCGCCGAGGAAACCCGCGCCCCGGGGCCCGCTCACTTGCGTCGAGGCGGTGAAGCGGGTTTTGGGAATCCAGGCCCCATTGGTCTGGACCCCCTGGGCCCTGCACCAACACATAACAAAATTTCCGATATAAGGAAAAATATCCTTGACAAGGTGCCATCAACAGAATAATTACCCTTCAGACGCCGCTTGAACGGGCGCCCAGGAAAACTTGGACAGCCACTCGGCGTTTTTTTGAGGCTTCGAATAGAACAAAGGAGGAACATAATCATGGGTGGATTTTTCAGCTCTCCCAAACCGCCGCCCCCCCCCGAGGACCCGCTTCCCGATCCGGAAGAGGCGGAACGCGAACGCCGGCTGGAGGCGATGGAGCGCCGCCGCAGGGGCCGCGCGTCCATGATCGCCACGTCTGACCGGGGCGTTCTGGACACCCACAACAGAAACGCGAACCAGGCGCAAACCCAAAAACGCCTGTTGGGAGAATGACCATGCCGACCATCACGCCCAAGGACGCCGTCGCGCGCTATCGCCGCGCGCGGGAGCGTCGGGAGACCTGGGAAGGCCACTGGCAGCAATGCTACGACTTCGCCCTGCCCCAGCGCGAAGGCGCCCTTTCCCCAGCCGAGCCCGGCGGCAAGAAGACCGACCGACTGTTCGACGGCACCGCCCCGGACGCGGTCGACCAGCTCGCCGCCAGCCTGTTGGCCGAGCTCACCCCGCCTTGGGCGCGGTGGTTCGGACTCAGCCCCGGCCGCGACGCGTCCAAGGAGGAGCGCGACACGCTCGCGCCCGAGCTGGACAACGCCGCCACGGCGCTTCGCTCCCACTTCGACCGCTCCAACTTCGCGATCGAGATCCATCAGGCCTACCTGGACCTGGTGACGGTGGGCACCGCGTGTCTGCTGTTCGAGGAGGCGCCGCCGGGCGATTCGTCCGCGTTCCGCTTCACCGCCGTCCCCCTGGGACAGGTCGTGTTCGAGGAGGGCCTTTCCGGCCGCCTCGACACCACCTTCCGCCGGACGGAATTGACCCTGGCCCAGTTCCGCGACCGTTTCCCCAAGGTCCGGCTGCCCAAGTCCGTCACCGACCGGATCGACCAGACCGACGACGGGCGCGTCCCGGTGATCGAGGCGGTCGTCCCCGACAAGGCGGGCTTCGCCTACGCCGCCGTGCTGGAGGGCGACTCCAACGACGAAGAGAGTCACGTAATGCTGCGGGAAGGCCGCTTCGCCCACTCGCCGTTCCTGAACTTCCGCTGGCTCAAGGCGCCGGGGGAGATCTACGGACGCTCACCGGTGATGAAGGCGCTTCCGGATATCAAGACCGCCAACAAGGTGGTCGAGCTGATCTTGAAGAACGCCACCATCTCGGTGACCGGCATCTGGCAGGCGGACGACGACGGGGTTCTGAACCTCTCCAACCTGAAGCTTACCCCCGGCACCATCATCCCCAAGGCGGTGGGCTCCAAGGGCCTGACGCCGTTGGAGGCGCCCGGCAAGTTCGCCGTGTCCCAGAACCTTCTCGACGACATGCGCGGGCGCATCCGCCACGCGCTCCTGGTCGACAAGCTGGGCCAGGTGAACGGGCCGCGCATGACCGCGACCGAGGTGCTGGAGCGCTCCGCCGAAATGGCCCGGCTTCTGGGCGCCACTTACGGGCGGCTCCAGTCCGAGCTGCTGACCCCGCTGGTCACCCGCGCCGTATCCATCCTGTCGCGCCGCGGCGAGATCCCCAAGCTCGGCCTCGACGGCCGCATGGTGGAGCTCGAATACCGCTCCCCGCTGGCCCGCCAGCACGCGCGCCAGGAGGGCCAGAGCGCCCTCACCTGGCTACAGGCGCTGGGCCAGTTGGGACCCGAGGCGGCCTCCATCGTCAACGCGGGCGAGATGGCCCGCTTCCTCGCCCGCACCTTCGGCGTGCCCGGAGAGTTGATCCGCCAGGAGGCGGTCCAGGCGCTGGACGCCGCCATGGGCGGAACCTCCCTCGGCGACCCCGCGCAGCTTCAGGCGTTGGCCGGACAGGCCATGGAGGCGCTCGGCGAAGACGGAATGGAGGAAATCAGCGAACAAATCTCCAAGGCGGTCGAGGCCGTCGCCGGACAAGGAGCGGGGCAATGAGCGAACGGACCGAAATCGGCTGGGCCTGGTTCGACCCCAAGCCCCAGCATCAAGCCCTTCCCGGCGCGTCCGAAGCCGACGCCGACCTGGCGCAGGCCTTCGCCCGATGCTTTCGCGGCGCGGACGCGGACCGGGTGATGGAGCACCTGAAGGCCCAGACCCTGGATCGGGTGCTCGGCCCCGGGGTCCCCGACGGGACGCTGCGTTACGTCGAGGGGCAACGGCAACTGGTGGCCTACGTCGCCGCGATGATCGAACGCGGCCGCCGGGGCGCCTTGTGAAGCAGACATCTTAGCCAAAGGAGACCAAGACAATGACCGACACCACCGAACCCCAGGCCCACGAGCGGCCCACCGTTTCATCCATCGTCGCCCAGGCGGCGGGCCGCCCGGACGGGCTTCCCGACAAGTTCTGGGACGACGACGCCGGCGGCGTGCGCACCGACGCGCTTTTGAAAGCCTACCTGGACCTGGAGCGCCATCTCGGCACCGGCGAGCCCGCCCGCCAGGCGATCCCGGTCAACGCCGAGGACTACCGCATCAAGGAGCCCCACCCCATGGTGGCCGCGGACCCGGACCTCAACGCCCGGCTCCATCAGGCGGGCTTCAGCCAGGAGCAGGCGCAGCTGGTATACGACCTGGCCGCCGAGCACCTGCTGCCCATGATCACCGAGATCGGCGGCTGGATGGCCCAGCACGGCGAGGCGGAACGCCTGGCCCGCCACTTCGGCGGCGGCGAGACGTGGCGCACCCTGTCGCGCCAGATCGCCGATTGGGGCAAGGCCAACTTCCCCGAGACGGTCTTCAACGCGCTGGCCAGCTCTTATGACGGCGTCATCGCCATGCACCGGATGATGGTGAACGGGACCGACGAGCCCGCGCTGGTCACCGGCGGCGTCACCGGCGGCGAGGCGCTCAACGAGGCCTCGCTCCGCAACATGATGCAGGACCCGCGCTATTGGCGCGAACAGGATCCGGCCTTCGTCAAACGGGTCAAGGACGGCTTCGCCCGACTGTATCCGGACGATGACTGACCGGATGGGGTTGAGCGCGCATCGGCCGTAATCGCGCTCCCCCTAGGGGCGCCGGGTCCCCCTCGCCCGGCGCCCCTTTTTTTTCTACCCCCGCCCCCGATAGGGCGGGACGCCCTGGTCGGGGATCCAGACGCCTTCGGGCGCGGGGCCGGTCTGGTGGAAGACGTCGATGGGGATGCCCCCGCGCGGATACCAGTAGCCCCCGATGCGCAGCCACTTGGGCTTGGCCGCCTCCACGCAGCGCTTGGCGATGTCGAGGGTGCATTCCTCGTGAAAGGCCCCGTGGTTGCGGAACGAGGCCAGGAACAGCTTCAGCGACTTGCTTTCCAGCAAGCGGCCGTTCGGGATATAATCCAGCATCAGATGCGCGAAATCGGGCTGTCCCGTCACCGGGCAGAGCGAGGTGAACTCGGGACAGGTGAACCGGACCATGTAGTCGGTTCCCGCATGCGGGTCCGCCACGGTTTCCAGCGTCGCCCGATCGGGGGACGGCGGAACCGCGCCTCCGCCGCCAAGCAGGGAGAGATCGTCGTAACGGGAATCGCTCATGGCCCTTGGCCTCGTCCTTTCCTTTTCGACGCGCACACCGCAACACCGACGCCCGTTTGTCAAGGTCCGAAGGAGCAGGGAATGACCGAAAAGACCGCCAAGCCCAAGAAGGCCGCGCCACGGAAAAAGACCACGGCGAAAAAGGCCCCCGCCAAAAAGGCCGCGCCCAAGAAGGCGCCGCGCAAGACCAAGCTGAACGCCGAGCCCGCGCCCGAAAGCATGGCCCCCGCCGAACAGGACGCGTTCGTGCTGAGCGAGGCCGCCATCGCGCTGGACCGCGCGCGCCAGAACCTGGCCGACAAGATGGGCCTGACCGAGGCGCTGGAGAAGAACGTGGAGGTCTGGACCGCGATCAGTTCGTCCGTATCCAAGTGGACCGACGACAGCCAAGCGGACACCAAGGCCAACCTGCTGCGTCTGTCCGATTTCATCACCGGCTCGGTGATGAAGGCCGGCGCCGAGATCGCCGAAAGCACGCTCGACACCATCATCAACGTCAACCTGCAGATTTCCGAGGGCCTGTTGGAAGGCTACAACAAGAAGCGCATCCAGGACCGGGCGTACTTCCTGTGGCTCGAGGCGGGCAAGCCCGACGGCCGCGACCAGGAATTCTGGGACAAGGCCGAAAAGGAAATCCTCAAGGGATAGGCCGCCATGGACTCAGAGATGGAGCGCTGGCGCCAGGCCGCCATGGGGGCCATGGGCGCGGGATTGCGTTTTAACTGCACGAAGTGCGGCATGTGCTGCAATTCCGCCCCGACGCTGACCGTCGAAGAGGGCTTGGCGCTCGCCGACGCGTTCGTCATGGCCGCGCGAGTCCGCTTCGCCTTCACGCCGCCGAGCGCGCCGTCGGTCCGGTTTTCCGAGCTCGGCGGGGACGAGGGCGGCATCCCGGTCTACGTCGGCCTGATCGCCGAGCCCCTGAACTGGATCGGCGCTTGCCCCGCGCTCGACGGCGAAGTCTGCGCCATCCACCAGCGCCGCCCGGCCGCGTGCCGGGTCCTGCCCTTGGACCTGTTCACCGACGAAGAGGACTTGGCCGAGAACCCCAGGCTCTCGCCCGGCGCGGCCTTGGAGTACGGGCTCGACTGCGACTTCTCGGCCCAGGCGCCGCTGCTGGCGGACGCCTCCGGCATTCGCGACGAAGAACTACGCAACGACTATCTGGCGGGGCGGCGGGCGTTGGAAGCGGGGCTTGAGTATCTTTCCGCCCTTCCGGTCCAGGACGCTTGGCTGTCCCATCGCGACCGGAAGGCGCCGCTGGCGCTCGACTGGCGCCCGCTTCTGGACCGCGCGAAGGCCAAGGGCGCCATGGACGACAACGGCGCGCGCGCGTTCCTGGAAGCCCAGCTCGCGCTCATCGACGCCTTCGAGCGCCGCTTCGAAGACGCGACGCCGGACATAACCTCCGAGGCCCGTGACAGGATGGAAACCATGTGGGCGTTCCGCGAAGCGTATTCCCGCTGAACTAATCCTTCGCCTTGTCCAGCTTCAACGGCACGAAATGCATGCCGCCCTGGCCCGCGACCAGCAACAGCATGGGCTTGCCGCCCTGGGACTTGACCGCCTCGAACTGCTCGCGGAACTCCTTGGGCGTCGAGACCTCCACCTGGTTGGCCTCGACGATCACGTCGCCGCGCCGTATGTTGCGCTCGGCGGCGGCCGAATTGCGCGCCACGTCCACCACGAGCACGCCTTGGACGCCGTCCTCGACGCCGTGCTTTTCGCGGAGACCCGTCGTGAGCGCGCTGAGCGAAAGCCCCAGCTCCTCGACCGTGTCCACGTCGGCACCCTTGCCCTTGTCCTCGCTCTTCGAGGCGACCTCGGCCTCTTCCTCCTCGTCGGCCTTCAATTGGCCGACGGTGACCGACAGGGTCATCTTCTTGCCTTTGCGCAGGATCTCCATCGGCACGGTCGCGCCGGCCTCGGTCGCGGCGACGATGCGGGGAAGGCGCTTCATTTCCGTGACCGGCTGATTGTTGAACGACAGGATCAGGTCGCCGTTCTTCATGCCCGCCTTTTCGGCCGGGGTGTCCTTTTGCACCTTGGCGACCAGCGCGCCCATGGGCTTGTCGAGGCCCAGCGATTCCGCGATCTCGTCGGTCACCTTCTGGATGCGCACGCCGAGCCAGCCGCGGCTGACCCGCCCGGTGTCGATCAACTGGCGCACCACGGGCTCGGCCATTGAGGCGGGAATGGAGAAGCCGATGCCGACGCTGCCCCCGGACGGCGACAGGATCATGGTGTTGACCCCGATCACCCGGCCCGACATGTTGAACAGCGGCCCGCCCGAATTGCCCTTGTTGATGGCGGCGTCGGTCTGGATGAAGTTGTCGTAGGGGCCCGACGCGATGTCCCGGCCCCTGGCCGAGATGATGCCCGCCGTGACCGTGCCTTCCATGTTCAAGGGATTGCCGATGGCGATGACCCAGTCGCCCACCCTGGCCGTGTCCGAATCGCCGAAGGCGGCCACGGGAAGGTCGCGGTCGGTCTCCACCTTGAGCACGGCGAGGTCGGTCTTCTTGTCCTTGCCGACGACCTCGGCCGCCAGCTTGGTTCCGTCGTGCAGGGTGACCTCGATCTGCTCGGCGTCCTGGATCACGTGGTTGTTGGTGACCACGAAGCCCCGCTTGTCCACGATGAAGCCCGACCCCAGCGAGTTGGCCCGGCGCTTGCCCTTGGGCAGGCCGCGCTCCAGGAAGTCCTTGAAGAACTCCTCGAATGGGGTTCCGGGGGGGAGCGGGATGGCCTCGCCGCCGAGGCGGCTTTCGAGCATCTGGGTGGTGGAAATGTTGACCACCACCGGCTGAAGCTTCTCGACCAGGTCGGCGAAGCTGTCGGGCGCGGGCCGGGCCTGGGCGACGGGCGGGACGGCGACGCCGAAAGCGGCGACGGCCGGCAGCAGCGCGGCCAGGAACAGGGAAAGCCGAAGCGTTTTGGTGGCGGATAAAGTCTTCACGTTCGATCCTCGCAATTCCCGGCCCGCGGAAGTTGGGCCCTTGGATTCATTCGGTATGGCGGGGAAATATGGCGCCGCGATGGCGACCTTCAACCCCTGACCAGCCAAACCACCCCGACGCCGAGCGCCGCCAGCGACAGCCCGACCATGCGGATCATGTTGGACGGCTGCTCCAGCACCTGGGCCATCATCCTGCGCATGGCGTTCGGGAACAGAGCGTAGGCGGCGCCCTCGATGGCCATGGCGAGGCCGAGCGCGGTCAGGAAGTCCCCCACTCGCCTCCCCCTACCGCTTGGGCTTCAACCCGCCGCCCATGTCGCCGAAATAGCGGAAGAAGTCGTTGTCCTTGTCCGGCGAGCCGATGTAGCGCACAGACGAGCCCACGCCCGTGTTCATGGCGTCGAGCGAGTCCCAGAAATCGTAGAACTTCCGGTTCTTGCCGTAGGCCGCGTTGTAGATCGCCTGGGCCTTACCCTCGCCCTCGCCGCGCAGGCGTTCGGAATCGCGCCTGGCATTGGCCTGGATGATGGTGTACTGCTTGTCCGCGTCGGCGCGGATGCGCTTGGATTCCTTTTCGCCGGTCGCCCGGATCTTGCGGGCTTCCTGTTCGCGCTGGGTCTGCATCCGGCGATAGATGGCCTGGCTGTTTTCCTCCGGCAAATCCATGTGCTTGATGCGCACGTCGATCACGTCGATGCCGAAGGACTTGCTGTTTTTGCGCGTCAGCTCGGCGATGCGTTTGATCATATCGCTGCGCTTGGGCGTCAGCAGGGTGGCCAGCGACACGTCGCCGAATTCCTGGCGCAAGCTGGCGTTGACCACCTTGCCGAGGCGCTGGTTCAGGACGCTTTCGCTCCGGACCGATTTGAAGAACTCCAGAGGATTGTCGATGCGGTAGCGGACAAAGGCGTCGACGACGATCTGCTTTTGGTCTCCGGTCGGCACCTCTTCCTGTCTGGCGTCGAAATCCAGAACCCGTTTATCGATGGTGATCACCTCTTGGGCGATGGGAATCTTGAAATGCAGGCCGGACTTGTTCACCACCCGCTTGACCTCGCCGAACTGGGTGACGATGGCCTGTTCAGTCTCGTGGACGGTGAAGACCGCGCCTAGACCCACGATGCCCGACAGGACGACGATGACGCCGAGAACGGCCATTTGCGCGTTGTTCATCGCTTCTGCTCCTGTCCGATGGGCTTGCCGGCCTGGTTCAGCGGCAGGTACGGCACCACGCCGGTCCCGCCGGCCTTGTTTTCGATCAGGACCTTGTCCATGCGCTCCATGATGCCCTTCATGGTCTCCAGGTACATGCGCCTGCGGGTGACCTCGGGGTCGGCCTCGTACTGCTTCAGCACCGACAAGAACCGCTGCGCCTTACCGTTGGCGATCGCGATGACCTGCTGTTTGTAGCCCTCGGCCTCGGCGAGGATTTTCTCCGCCTCGCCCTCGGCTTTCTGGACCCGTTCGTTGTGATAGGCGGTGGCCTCGTTGATGACGCGCTCCTTGTCGGCGCGGGCGGCCTGGACGTCGCGGAAGGCGTCGAGCACCTTGCCCGGCGGGTCGATCTTCTGCAGGTTGACCTCGGTCACCTCGATGCCCGAGCCGTAGCTGTTCAGGATCTGCTGGATCAGGTCGCGGGCCTCTTGCTCCACGTGGGCGCGCCCCTTGGTGCGGATGTATTCGAAGTCGGACTTGCCGATGATCTCGCGCATGGCGCTTTCGGACGCGTCCTTGACCGTGGGACCGGGATTGCGGATGTGGAACAGGTATTTGGACGCGTCGTTGATACGCCAGAAGGTCACGAATTGGATATCGATGATGTTCTCGTCGCCGGTCAGCATCAGGCTTTCGTCGGAGACGTTCTGGATCAGCTCCCCGCCCCTGCGGTTGCCGGTGGCGCGGAAGCCCACTTCCTCCTGGTTCACCCGGGTGACCTGGGGCTTGTAGACTTGACCGATGGGGGTGGGGAAGTTCCAGCGCAGGCCGGGCTGGGTCACGCCGGTTCCGGGGTCGAAGCGGCCGAACACCAACTCGACGCCGACCTGGTCGGGCTCGACCTTGTAGAATCCGGTGGCGAACCACGCCATCAGGCCGAGCGCCATCAGGACCGGCAGCACGGTTTTCGACATCCCTGGCCCGCCTGGAACGAAGCGCTTGACCTTGTCCTGGCTGCGGCGCAGCAGCTCCTCCAGATCGGGGGGTTGCGGGCCCGGTTGACGGCCCCACGGGCCTCCGCCGCGGTTTCCGCCGCCTCCGCCCCCGCCCCAGGGACCACCTCCGCCTTCTTGATTCCAAGGCATGGGTTCGGCTCCTTGTCTGTTGCGCCAGCCCCGATCGGCGTTCTTTCGCGTATCAGGGACTTGTAATTTATCGACCGAGTGTTAATTGATGTGCCGAGCGAGGGGGATCAAGACCGCCTTGACTGTCCAATCGGCTCGCCAACCGCTTATAGGACAGGTTGGCCCGCCGCGCAACGCCCGGACCGAGCGTCCCGGAAGACGCGAACGAGAGAGGAATTATGACCGAGGTAATCGAAAAGGAAATTCTTGAAGCCCTGAGCCAAATCAAGGACCCGGACAAGGGCCAGGACATCGTCAGCCTGGGCATGGTCAAGGGACTGACCACTCAGGACGGGCACGTGGTCTTCGCCATCGAGGTGGACCCCCAGCGCGGCGCCAAGATGGAGCCCCTGCGCAAGCAGGCCGAGGACGCGGTCCAGGCGCTGCCCAACGTGCTGTCCACCACCGCCGTGCTGACCGCGGAAAAGGATCAGCAGCAGCAAGCCGCCCAGGGGCCCCATGTCCCGGAAGGCCCACTGCTTCCGGGCGTGAAGTCCATCATCGCGGTGGCGTCGGGCAAGGGCGGCGTCGGCAAGTCGACCACGGCGGCCAATCTGGCGCTCGCCATGGCGGCGGCGGGCCGGGCGGTCGGGCTTCTGGACGCGGACATCTACGGCCCATCCATGCCGCGCATGATGAATCTTTCGGGCGAGCCCAAGTCGTCCGACGGCGCGCGCCTCGACCCCATGGAGAACCACGGCGTCAAGGTCATGTCCATCGGCCTGCTGGTCGAGGAGGAGACCCCGATCATCTGGCGCGGGCCCATGGTGCAGACGGCGCTGATGCAGATGCTGCGCGACATCAACTGGGGCGACCTGGACTGCTTGGTGGTGGACATGCCGCCGGGAACCGGCGACGCCCAACTCACCATGGCGCAGCAGGTGCCGCTGACCGGCGCGGTCATCGTCTCCACGCCCCAGGACATCGCGCTCGCCGACGCGCGTAAGGGGCTCAACATGTTCCGCAAGGTCAACGTGCCGGTGCTGGGCATCGTCGAGAACATGAGCTACTTCGCCTGCCCCCACTGCGGCGAGCGCACCGACATCTTCAGCCACGGCGGCGCGCGCAACGAGGCCGAGACCACCGGCATGGAGTTCCTGGGCGAGATCCCGCTGGACATCGCCATCCGCGAAACGTCCGACGGCGGCCATCCCATCGTCTCGTCCGAGCCGGACAGCCCCCACGCCAAATCCTACCTCGCCATCGCGAATCGGGTGTGGGAGAAAATCGACGCCATCCAGGCCGAACAGGCCGCCGCCGCGCCGCGCATCGTGGTGCAGTAGAAAGGCTCCGTTTCATTTCCCTTGGGCGGGGAACATGCTAATGTCCCCGCCCACGGATCATCAGACGAACACCTCGTGGAGGAAAACAATGGGTTATGCGGATTTGGAAACCGTTGGCGAAGGATATCTGGCCAACATCGAGGATTGGTCGGAAGACGTCGCCAAGGAAATCGCAGCGTCCGAGGGAATCGCCGAACTGACCGGCGAACATTGGGACGTCATCAACTATCTGCGCGACGAGTACATCAACAACCAGGGCAACCAGCCCAACGACCGTAATATCGTCAAGGCCATGTCCAAGGCCTGGGGCCGCAAGGTCGGGAGCAAGGATCTCTACGACATGTTCATCAAGCAGCCGTCCAAGGTCGGCGGCAAGATCGGCGGCCTGCCGGAATCCAAGCGCAAAGCCGGCTACTGACGCCAAGAACGCGTTACGAAACGCGAGGCCGGCCCCCGCTCGACGGGGCCGGCCTTTTTCATGGGGCCGAGGCGTGAAGAAGATCGATCTCAAGAAAGAGCTGAAACACCTCTACCGACCGACCGGCAAGGCGGTCTCGATCGTAGACGTCCCGGCCATGAACTTCCTGATGATCGACGGAGAGGGCGATCCCAACGCGAGGAAATCCTTAGCCGAGGACCGCAAGGACGAGAAAAATCCGCCCGCCCTGCCGCTGCTGCGTTTCGATTCGTTCGACGAGGGCCCGTCGGCCCAGATCCTCCACACCGGCCCTTACGACGCCGAGGGCCCGACCATCGAGCGCCTGCACGGCTTCATCGCGGAAAACGGAGGGGAAAGGACGGGCCGGCGCCACGAAATCTATCTCAACGACGCGCGGCGAACGGCGCCGGAAAAACTGAACACCGTCCTCTGGCAGCCTTTCAAGGGCTAAAAAATCATGTTCATCACCGCCAGCGACACCACCAGGAACAGCACGGTCATGACGCTGCCGGAGCGCACGAAATCCATGACCTTGTAGCCCGCCGGGCCCATGATCAGCGCGTTCACCTGATGGGTCGGGATCAAAAACGAGTTCGAGGTCGAAATCGCCACCGTCAGCGCGAACATGGCCGGGTCCGCCCCGGCCGCGAGCGCGATGTTGATCGCGAGCGGCACCAAAAGGACCGTCGCGCCCACGTTGGACATCACCAGGGTGAACACGGTGGCGAGCACGGCGATGGCCGCCTGGAGCACCCAGGTGGGGACGTCGCCCAGCATGGCGATGATCTGATTGGCGATCCATTCCGCCGTGCCCGTCTGCTGCACCGCCTGGCCCAAGGGGATCAGGCTTGCCAGCAGGAACACGGTGGTCCAGTTCACGGCGCGATAGGCCTCGTCCATGCTGAGCACGCGGCTGATCACCATGCCCACCGCCCCGGTCAACAGACACAACGACAGGCGCATGTCGGAAAACAGGACCAGCCCGATGGCGATGAAAAAGAAGATCATCGCGGGCAGGACCTTGTTCGGCCGGAACTCCTCGTGCGGGTAATCACTGGTCACGACCACGAAGTTGCGGTCGTGCTCGAGCCGCGCCAGGTTCTCCCACCGGACGTGGCTGACCAGGGTGTCGCCCGCCTGCAGCGAAAGGTGGCTGAGCCTAGTGCGGTCCTGGTCCTTGGCCACGATGCGGCCCATGCATTCGCCGCCCCGGTTGACGGCGAGAAGGGACAGGCCGAAGGTCTTGCGCAGCTCCAAATCGCTCGGCGACTTGCCGATCAGGTTGGAATCCGGCGGCACCACGACCTCGGAAATGCCCGCGTGGGTTCCGACCAAGTCCTCGGCGAAGGCCTCGAGCCGCTCGCGCTGGATCAAGCCGTTCTGCTCCACGAACAGGCTGACGGCCAAGGGCGGGCCCATCACCGCAAGCCTGGCGCCGCCTTCGATCTGGGTGTCGGTTTCTGGCTCGAAGCGGGTGCGGCCCTTGTAGTTTGTGGCGATGACGTAGATGTTGAACTCGTGGTTCAGGTCCACGATGCGGTCGCCGATGATCGGGCTGTCCTCGGGAATGAAGATCTCGTAGATGCGCCCATCCAGGCCGTAGAGGCGGTTAAAGTAATCCGAAACGCTGTGGCCGGATTCGTCGTCGCCGGACGTCACCGTGGGCAGGACGAACCGACCGACCAAGATGAAGTACAGGATGCCCGCCGCGATCAGCGCGGCCCCGATGGGCGTGACCGAGAACATGCCGAACGGGGCCATCTTCTGGTCCGGGGCCAACGAGGCGTTGGTGGTCGCGATCAGGTCGTTCAGCAGGATCAGCGGCGACGACCCCACCATGGTCATGGTGCCGCCCAGAATGGCGCAAAAGCCCATGGGCATCAAAAGCCTGGACAACGGCGTGCCGGTGCGCAGCGAAATCCGGGACACCACGGGCAGGAACAGCGCCGCCGCGCCCACGTTCTGCATGAACGACGAGATCACGCCGACGGCGCCGGAAATGATCGGGATCACCCGGCGCTCGGTCGATCCGCCGTAATTCAGGATCAGCACCGCGAGGCGCGACATGATCCCCGTCCGGTCCAACCCGGCCCCGATGATCATGACGGCGATGATGGAGATCACCGCGTTGCTGGCGAAGCCGTCGAACAGATGGCGGTGGTCGGCCAGGTTCTCGAGCCCCGGAAAGGCCGCGAACACGCCGAGCACCACCATGACAAGGACGGCGGCCACGTCCACGCGGACGATTTCGGAAACGAACAAATAGACCGTGAACGCCAACAAGGCGAGCACGACTCCCATTTCCATCGTCAACCCGAGTTCAGTCATGTCATGATTTCAACGCGAATGATTCGGCGTTTCCCCCCAACGCTCCCATTCGCTAAAGGAAGTCCGCCCCCCGATCAAGTCGGCATTAGGGATTTGGCCAATATACGGCCCTTTTCGGTGATGCTGGCCTGGCGGAATCCGGCGCCGAATTGGCGGAGCGTGATCCAGCCTCGCCGCTCGCACTCGTTCACCGTGCGCTCCAGGATCGACCCCTCGATGCCGTCGGCCACGGCGATGTCGCCGGACATGATCAGAAGCTCCAACAGCAAAAGCTGTTGCGGACGTGGATCGTCCATATCCTTCTCCCGCGTCATCCCGATCCCCCCCAGGGATGGGCAACCCCAAATCGATTGACGTCAGGGGCATGTTACCATCTGGTTTTACCCAGCGGAAGAGTCGGTTTCGGCGCGTTCCATGGCTTCGAGCGCGTGGGAAAGCCCCTCCTGGGCTTCGTCCAGGGCCGGGTTCGCGGCCAGGGCCTGGTTGAAGGCGGCGGCGGCGTGGGCGTGGCGTCCAAGCTCGGCCAGGACCTCGCCCAGCTTCATCTGGATGGCGGCGTTGTCGGGCGCGATGGCCGCGCCCCGGCCAAGCGTGGCGGCGGCGTCCTCGACCCGGCCCCGCCTTCTCTGGACGGCGGCCAAGTCGGCGTAAGCCTCGGCGTAGGCGGTGTGGCGCTCCATGACCCAACTGAAGCATTCCTCCGCCTCGTCCAGGCGGTCCAGTTCCAGCAACGTCCGGCCCAGATTCTGACGCGCCGGGGCGAATTCCGGGTCCTTCTCCAGGGTTTGGCGATAGGTTTCGACCGCATCGTCCCCCTTGCCCCGGGCGCGAAGCGCGTTGGCGAGGTTGAACAACGCGCCCGCGTTGTCGGGCTGGAGTTCGAGAACGGCGCGGAAGTTCTCCTCGGCGCCTTCGGCGTCGCCGAGGGTTTTCAGCGCCGCGCCCAGGTTGATCCGGGCCTCGACCTTGTTCGGCTCCTGCTCCAGAAGAAGGCGGTAGGCGTTGGCCGCGCGCTCGATGCGCCCGGCCTTGTGATGGGCCAGGGCCTTCTTCATCAGGGCGTCGGGCTTGGGAAGAGGTTTGCTCCCCGCCCTCCGGGCCTCGGCGGCCTCCTTGCGTCTATCCTTCCGTCCCATAACGCCCTTATGCCAGATGGCGCCCCGCGCCCCAAGCCCTTTCGCGCAGAAGCCAGACCGGAAGCGCGAGCCCCTGGACGACGAGAAGCCCCAGAAACGCCGCGCGGTACCCCTCCGGCGCGTAACCGCCGCCGTCCTGAACCGGCCACAGGTCCAGCGTCCATCCCACCGCCCACTGGACGGCGAAGGCCGCGGCGAACACCAACAGGTTCAAGGCCGTGATCACCCGTCCGGCCATGTGGGCGGGGAAGGCGGCGGCGAGGGCGGCGTAGGGCAGAACCCCGGCGGTCCCGAAAAAGCCGAAGGCGACCCAGAACCCGACCGCGTCCCGTCCCTCCCCAAGGGCGATGGGGGCCTGGACCGCCATGAATCCGACCATGCCCGCGAGCGCCACGCGCGCGACCGGAACCCCCAGGCGCGACAGCCGCTCGCCAAGAATCCCGAAGCCGACGAAGCCCACGGTCATGGCGGCGGCGATCCACGACAGCCGCTCCGCCGCCTCGGCCTCCGAGAACCCGGCCGCGTCGATCATCCACGGTCCCGCCCAAAGGGTCTGCACCCCCAGAAACGTCGCCTGGGACGCCACGGTCAAGGGCGCGACCGACCAGAACGCGCCGCTGGCGAAAATCCCGGAGACGCCTTTCAGGCGCGCCCGCATGGTTTCGCTTGGCGCCGCGGCGGGATGCTCGGGAACGACGCGGAGCACGACCAGCGCCGCCACCGCAGCCATGAGCCCGAGCGCGATCGAAATCCCGCGCCAGTCGGTGAACGACAACGCGGCCTGGACCGGCGCGGCCCCCGCCAGCGCCCCCAGCCCGCCCGAAGCGAGTTGGATGCCGTTGACCAGCGGCAAGCGGTCGGAGGGGAACCAGATGACGAAGGCCTTGAACGCCGCCATCAGGCAGGCGGCGACCCCGGCCCCGATCATCGCCCGCCCGGCCACGAGCCCGACCACGCCGTCGGACGCGGCGAAGACGCCGGCGCCCAGGGCGGCCAGGACCAGGAGCGCCGCCTCGGTTCGGCGCGGCCCGAACCGGTCCAGCGCGACGCCGATGGGAATCTGCATCGAGGCGAAGCCGAGAAAGTACGCGCTGGTCAACAGCCCCAGGTCGGACGCGTCCAGCCCCAGCTCGGCGACCATGCCGGGCGCGGTCACCGCGTTGACCACCCGGAACAGATAGGACAGGAAATAGCCGAGCGCGAACGGGCCCAGGACGCGGATCGCCGTCCCGGCGCCGTTCATGTCCCGGCTACTCGATGATCAGGCTTTGGGGGATGGCGTGCTCTTCGAGCGGCCTGACGCCGTGGACGGTGGCGACGCTGACGGAATCGACCCTGGACGAAATGGTGTGGCACTTGTCGTCGGCTGCGTAGGGCGCGAAGGCCCCGTCCTTGACCGCGCCTTCCAGGATGTCCATCTCGTCCTCGCGGACCATGACGTAGTAGGCGCGCTCGACGAGCCGCTCCTCGCGCTCGGTCACCCGGACCTCCACAAGCTTCCTCGACATGGGCGCTCCTTCAATGGCGGACGTCGTCGTCCGCGTCCGTCTCCCTAAGCAGGTGCTCCACGGCAGCGTGGATGGTCTTCCAGGCGGGAAGCTGGTCGTAGAGCTCCTTTTCCACCAGATCGACGATCCGCTCCTGCACGTGGTCCAGGACCTTGTCGCGACCGTGGCGCTCCATCAACAGCTTGGCCATGCGCAGGGCCTGGCCCTCGGCGTCGAATGCGTCGTCCAAGGGTCAGAACTTGTAGCCGTAGCGAACGCCCAAGCTCTCCAATCCCTCGTTGGTGCTGCACAGCTTGGCGTTGGAGATATGGTCGAAGTGCACCATGATCCCGTGGTGTCCGGCGAAGCGGTATCCGGCGGTGACCGATTCGCGGAACAGGACGTGGCAGCCCAGTTGCTTCTTACCCTCTTTGTCGTCGTCGAGGGATCCGTCATGGTACGCGCCGCCCCAGCTAAACCCCGCGAAGGCGTTTCCGACGTCGCTTTCCCAGAAATCCCATTCCCAGGTCAGGCCGGCGTAGACCTGATTGGTGTCGCCCGAAGTGTTGTAGTGCCCGCCGATATGCGGGCGGGGCGACCAGATCAACTCCATGAAATCCGGAGACACGAACAGAAATTCCAGGTTGGCGTCGACGCCGTCCTCCTTCTGGTGACTGAACGGCCCGAAATCGTGGGCCAGCGCGCCGACGCGAACCTCGGACAGGATTCCGCCCAGTCCCTCCTCTTCGGGCTCGGGTTCCGGCAGCTCGGCCGCCTGGGGCATGGGCTCGGGCTCCGGCGCGGGCGGCGGGGGCGGGGCGGTCCGCAAGCGATGCTCCGCCTCGAAGGGATGGACCTGGCCCATCATGCCGTCCATGTCGTAAATCGCCGTCACCGCGCCGGCGCGCGCGTCCGCCGCGGCCAAAAGGCCCAGCGACAGAACGAAGATCGAGACCGTCTGTTTCCTGAACACTTCTCGCCCCCCTGATTTACGCGCTACAACTGTGCAATCCGCGCTGTTTATGACATCGTTAATCCTTGGCGGAATAATTTTTTTTTTAAGCCGGAAGTCGTATGCTTGTCCAGGACGCAAGTCGGAGGACGCGGTGGCGAAGAAGTCCGAACGCACATTCAAGGACGGCGACGTCATCTTCCGCGAGGGAGAGGCGAGCAAGAACGCGTTCGTCCTGATCAACGGCGAGGTGGAGCTGACCAAGGACTCCGGCGACGGTCCCCTGCGCCTCGCGCATCTGAGCCCGGGCGAGATGTTCGGCGAGATGGGCGTGCTGGACCAAAGCGCCCGCAGCGCCACCGCCAAGGCCGTCGGCAAGGTGAAGGTCGAGGTCATCACCCGCGAGGCCTTCGTCAAGGCGCTACGCGAGGAGCCCGACATGGCCATGTCGGTCATGGGCAAGCTGGTCGAAAGACTGCGCACTACCAACGACCTTTTGGTCGAGGGCGCGCCCCAGGCGTCGTCGAAGGGCAAGTCCTCGAAAAAGAAAGGCGGGAAAAAGGGAAAGGGGAAAGGAAAGCAGGAAGAGGAAAGCCGTTCGATCTGGAGCATGATGGCCCGGCTGTTCAAGCGTACGACCGGCAACAAGGTGGAAATCCGAATCGGCCCCGTCACCGACGCCAACAGCGCCGACATGCACAAGATGCTGCTGGCGGGCCTGCAAAAAAAACGGGGATTCAACGTCCGTCCCGTCGCCAAGAAGATGGAGATGCCCGAAGCGCGGAACGAGGATGAACTGGTCAAGGTCATGGGCGCGCTCGGCCGGCGCTGGCTCGAGGCGCAGAAGGCCGACCTGCTGATCTGGGGAACCATCCCCATGACCGGCGGCGCCTTCCACCTGCGGTTCGTCACCCCCGGCGTCGAGGACGAAGACCGCTCGGGGTATTTCAGCCCCTACGCCATCCTGCCGATTCCACTGAATTTCACGCCGGAAATCGCGCAGCTGCTATTGGGAATCGGCCTCGCCAACATCCACTTGGTCGACGACGAGGACCGCGAGGCCATGATCCGCGACGCGTTGCCCAACGCGTTGACGGCCGCCACCACCGCGCTCAACAATCTTCCCCCCGACATGACGACGAAGGAGCGGGTGCGAATCCAGCTCTGCTTCGCCAACCTGACCTCCATCGTGGCGAGCGAATTCAACAAGTCGGATCTGATCGACGTGGCCATGGACGGCTACAACGCCGTGCTCGGCGCGTTGACGGAAAAGGACGCGCCGCTGGAGTGCGCCTACGCCCAGCGCAATCTGGGCTATCTTCTGCAGGCGCGGGCGGAAAAGGCCGACGATCCGGAAACCTGGGCCAAGGCGTCGGATTGCTTCTCCAACGCGCTTCGCGAAATCACCCGGGCCGAGTTCCCCCTGGAATGGGCGCCGATCCGCCAGCGTCAGGCGCTGGCGCTCTACCGCATGGACCTGGCCAGCGGCGAGACCGACCTGTTGAAGCAGGCCATCGCCGGGTTCCAGGAGGTGATGCAGGTCCACACCAGGACCGCCCATCCCCAGCGTTGGGCGGACGCCATGAACAACCTGGCGCCGGCGGCCCAGCTTCTGGGCGAGCACCTGCGCAATCCGGACGTGCTGGAAAAGGCGGTGGACGCCTGCCGCTCGGTGCTCGATGTGCGCAAGAAGAAGGACGCGCCCCTGTCCTGGGCCTCGACCCAGAACAACCTGGGCTCGGCGCTGTTCGGCCTCGGCAAGATGACCAAGGACCTGGAGGCGCTGGAGGCGGCCGCAAAGGCCTTTTCCGAGGCCTGCGCCGTCTACAAGGACCACGGCCAGAAGAAACAAGCCGCCGTGGCCGAGCGCAACCTGGCCAAGGTGGAAAAGATCCTGGAGGAAAAAGGCGTCCGCAGCGAGGCGAAGTCCCGCGAGGAGGATGAGGCCGAAGCCGAACTCTTCGGCGAGGAAAACTGACCTACCGCTCCGCGAAGCACTCCATCACCGTGACCTCGCCCTTGCCCTTGACCATCGCCGCGCCCAAGGAGCGCCCCTCGAAACCGTCCTGAATCAATCGCCATGCCTCCAGAGTCATGGCCACGGCGCTTGGGTTGCCGATCCCGGCCATCCGGGACGCGGTGTTCACCGTGTCCCCCCAGACGTCGAACTGGTATTTCTGGCGGCCCACGATGCCGGCCGCCACCGGGCCTGCGTTGACTCCGACGCGCACCTCCCAGCCGGGGTCGAGCCCCCGCGCCGCCTGGGCCATGGCGAGCCCGGCGCGCGCGGCCGTCGCCAAGGGTTCGGGATTGGGGCGGAGAAGGTTGGCGGTGGCCATGAACTCGTCGCCGACGGTTTTGATCTTCTCCATCCCGTGGGCCTCGGCGATGTCCTCGAAGGCCTCGAACAGGGTCTGCAGGTTGGCGACCACGTCGGCGGCGTCCCGCCGTTCGCAATGGGCGGTGAACTCCACGATGTCGCAGAACAGCAGCGCCACGTTCTCGTACCGTCGTGGCGTCACATAACCCTTTTCCTTGAGCTCGTCCGCCGCCGCCGCGGGCAGGATCACGCCGAGCAGTTCGTCGATGACGCGCTTTTCGTCCTCGATTTCGGCCAGGTAGGACTGCTCCCTGTCGCGAAGCCGCTTCTTTTCCAGGCTCGCCCCCACCCGGGCGCGGAGGATGGTGGGATTGAAGGGCTTGGGCAGGTAGTCCTCGGCCCCAAGTTCGATGCAACGAACGATGCTGTCCAGCTCCTCGACCGCCGAGATCATGATCACGGGAATGGCGGCGAGGGCCGCCTCGGCGCGCATGGCCCTGAGAACCTCGAGCCCGTCCATCTCCGGCATCTGGATGTCGAGAAGCACGAGATCGAAATTCCCGTCCCGCAAGACCTCGAGAGCCAAACGTCCGTTCTCGGCCTCCGAGACGTTTTCATAGCCTTCCCTGTCGAGGTGGCGGAGGAGGAGGCCGCGATTGAAGGCTTCGTCCTCGACGACGAGAATGGCCGCCCCGTCCGCCATCAGGAGAAGTGTTCCGGATCGATGGGTCGCGACGAGAGCGCGTGCTGGATCTGTTTTTCCAAGTTGGCCTTCGACACCGGCTTGACCAGGAAGCCGTGGATGCCGAATTCAGCAGCCTTGCGGATGTTCTCCAGGTTGGCGTGCCCCGTCAGCACGATAATGGGAATGTTGGGATAGCCGACGGACGGGTTGTTGCGGACATGGTCGAGAAAATGGAAGCCGTCCACCTTGGGCATCTCCAGGTCCAGGACCACCAGTTGGACTTCCGGCTGCGTCGCCTTCATTTGTTTGATGGCGTCCATGCCGTCCTCGGCCTCGACCGAGCTCTTGAAGCCCAGTTCGCTCAGCAATCGCACCACCAGTTGACGCATGAACCTGTCGTCGTCGACGACGAGCACGGGCACTTTGGCGGGGTTGATCATGTCCATCTCCGAATTAGGTCACAGCTTCCGAATATACTCTAGAACGCTTTCGATCAAGCCGGGGAACGCGGGCATTTTCTCGTCCAGCGCGGCCCAGTCGCCCGCCTTGCCCGCTTTTTCCAGCTCGGAACAAAGATCGGCCAGTTCGTCGGCGCCGACGGCGCGGGACGAGGATTTCAGCTTGTGCGCCGACGCGCCCACGGCCGCCGCGTCCCGGGCGGCGAAGGCGTCTTCGAGCTCCTTGGCGTTCTCACGCGCGGGCTCGACGAAGTCCTGGAGGATGTCGCGGATCAGGTCGTCGTCGTCGCCGAAGGTCTCGCGCAGGAATTTGGGATCGACCGCGTCCGTAGGATTTTCCTTGGCTTCCTCCGCGTCGGGCGCCTTGCGGATGAAGGCCGTGACGGCGGCGAAGGCGGGGCCGAGCGCCTCGTGGCCCGCCTCGATCCCGGGCCAGTCCTCGGCCTTTCCCGCCTTTTCCAGATCGAAGCAGAGATCGGCCAGCGCGTCCGCGCCGATGGCCCGGGAAGAGGATTTCAGCTTGTGGGCCGCCGCGCCGACGCCCGCCGCGTCGCGGGCGTGGAAGGCGGCGTCGATCTCGCCGACGGTTTCGGTCGCGGGCTCCAGGTAGTCGCCAAGGATTTCGGCGATCAGGCTCTCGTCGTCGCCGAAGGTTTCGCGCAGGAACTTGGGATCGACCACGTCGCCGGTCCCCGCGTCGCCCGCGGGCGCGGGCGGCTCCGGCGCGTCTGCCTCCTCGCCCGCGGGCATCCACTTTTTCAGCATGGCCTTCAGCTTGGCCATCTCCAACGGCTTGGACAGATACCCGTCCATGCCCGACGCCAAGCAGCGGTCGCCCTCGCCCTGAAGCGCGTTGGCGGTGATGGCGACGATGGGCAGGCGTTCGGCCCCGTCCTCCTTCTCCACCTTCCGCACCCAGCCGGTGAGTTCGTAGCCGTCCATTTCCGGCATGTGGCAGTCGGTCAAGAGGATGGCGTAGTCCTTTTCGTGAAGCATCTCCAAGGCGATCCGCCCGTTGTCCGCCATCTCGCAGGCGTGGCCCAGCACCGCGAGCTGGCGGCGGATGACGTCCTGGTTGGTGAGGTTGTCCTCGGCGACCAGGATCAGGCGGCCCATGGCCAGGGCCTCCTCGACGGTCGGGGCCTTGGCCTTGCCCTCGACGGCGGCCTCGCCCTCGACCTGAGGACTGGCGCGGCCCGCGGCCATGGCGATCCCGTGGTTGAGGCGGGAGCGCTTGAGCGGCATGTCCTCCACCACCACCTTGTCCGGCAACACCATGCCCTTCTTGGCCTTGCGGTCGTCGGTCAAGACGACAAAGCGTATCCCCTCGATCGCCGCGACCTCGCGCAGGGCGTCGCAGGCGGCCTTTTGCCGGTCCATGCCCCATTCCGAGCCCACGACCAGGATGTCGAACGGCGCGCCCGCCTCGGCGGCGGCTGCGAGAATCGATTCGACCCGGTCGAGATCGTCCAGCAACTCGAACGCCACGTCCCATGTTTCGAGATAAGCCCCGACGATGGCGCGGACATCTTCGCGCCCCTCGCAGACCAAAAGCTTGAGACCCGAAAGGTCCGTTTCGTCGTCGTTGTCGGACGCTTTCGGGTCGGCGCCGAAGGGGATCGCCACGTAGAAGGTGGAGCCCTTTCCGCTTTCGCTTTCGATCGCGATCTCGCCGCCCATGATGTCGGCGAGGTTCTTGGAGATGCTGAGCCCCAGCCCGGTGCCGCCGAAGCGGCGCGTGGTCGAGGATTCCGCCTGGGTGAAGGGCTGGAACAGCTTGGCCGTCTGCTCCTCGGTCATGCCGATGCCGTTGTCGACGATGGCGAAGCGGACTCCCGAGACGTCCTCGCCGAACCGGTCGGTCCGCTCGGCGCGGATGGCGACCCGGCCTTGGCGCTCGTTCGTGTTCTCGGTGAACTTGATGGCGTTGCCCGCCAGATTGAACAGGATCTGGCGCACCCGAACCTGATCGCCAAGGACGGAGGGCGGAATGGCGGGATCGACGAAGGCCGCCAATTCCAGGCCCTTCTTGGCCGCATTGGGCATCAAGGTGTCGCCCACGCCCTCAATGACGTCGCGGATCGAGATGGGAATGGCTTCGATGTCCATCTTGCCCGCCTCGATCTTCGAGAAATCGAGGATGTCGTTGATGATCTGCAAAAGCGAAAACGCGGAATCGCGGACCGTGCGCATCATCTGGCTTTGATCGTCGTCGAGCGGGGTCTCGCGCAACAGGTCGATCATGCCGATCACCCCGTTCATGGGCGTGCGGATTTCGTGGCTCATGGCGGCGAGGAAATTGGACTTGGCCCGGTTGGCGGATTCGGCCTTTTCCTTGGCCACCATCAACTCCACCTGCATGCGCTTGCGCTGGGTGATGTCGGTGAGGGTCACCACGGCGCCGATCAACTCGCCGTCCTTTTGGATCGGGGTGGCGTGGTATTCGGCGGGGAAGCTGGTTCCGTCCTTGCGCCAGAGCACCTCGTTGTTGATGTGCTTGACCTCGCCCAGGGTGTAGGCGGTCCGCATGTGGCAGTTCTCCGCCGGATACGGCGTCCCGTCGGCGTAGGTGTGGTGGATCAGGGGATGGAGCCTCTGGCCGACCAGTTCGTCGGGCTCGAAGCCCAGCATCCGGCAGGCCGCCGGGTTGACGAAGGTGCTCCGGCCCTCGGTGTCGAGCCCGAAAATGCCCTCGCCCGCCGATTCCAGAATCAGGCGGCCGCGCTCCTCGGCCTCGGCCAAGGCGGCCTCGGCCTGTTTCTGGTCGGTGATGTCGGTGTAGGTGCTGACGAAACCGCCGCCGGGAATGGGGCCGCCCCGCACCTCGATGTAGCGTCCGTCGGGACGCCGACGCTCGAACTGGTGGGGCTCGAACTTGCGGGCGCGCTCGATCTGGAACTGAATGTCCCGTTCGGGATCCTTGTCGCCGAACTCCTTGCGCTCGGCGTCGTACTCCATGAAGTCCGCGAACGGGCGTCCGGTCTCGGCCATCGCCTTGGGATAGTCGCGAATGGTCAGGTAGTGGTCGTTCCAGGCGATGAGCTTCAGGTCCTTGTCGAAGGCCACCAGCCCCTGGGCCATGCTGTCGAGCACCGCTTGGAGAAGGTCGTTCTGCTTGGCCAGCAGGGACTGGCTTTCCAGGAGATCGCGCTCGGCCTCCTTGCGCTCGGTGATGTCGGTGACCGAACCGCTGGTGCGGTAGGCGCGTCCATTTTCGTCCCGCAACGACTTGGCCCGCGCCCGGAACCAACGGTATTCGCCGCCCCTGGTCCGCATGCGGTATTCGATGTCGTAGGGAACGTCCTTGTCCAGGTGGTTGGCGAACGCGGCCACGGCGGCCTCTTCGTCCTCTCCGTGAACAAGGCTTTTCCAGGTTTCGAAGGTATTGGCGAGTTCGTCGTCGCCGAAGCCCAGCATCTCCTTGAAACGGGGCGAGAACCAGTTCTCGTAGGTCCGGGAGTCGAACTCCCAGAGCCCGTCCCCGCTTCCGCGCACGGCCAACTCGAACCGTTCCTGGCTTTCCTGGAGCGCTTGCTCGGACTTCTTGCGCTCGGTGATGTCGGTGGCGATGACCACGACCCCGCCGTCGGTGGTCGGCGACTGGCGCAGTTCCAGGATCAGGCCGTTCTTGACATGAAGCTCGACCTTCGTCGTTTGCGCCTTCGCGATCTGGCCCAAGCGCTCCTCGACCCAGGCGTCGATGTCGTCCACGTCGTAGTCGCCGCGCTCGGCCAGGGCCCTCACCACGGCGCGGACCGGCGCGCCTTCACGTATCATCGCGTCGGGAAGGGCCAGCATCTCCTTGTAGCGATCGTTGAACATGACGTAGTTGAGATCCTGGTCGAGCAGGAAGATGCCGTCGGACATGTTGTCGAGGGCGAGGTTGAGCTTATCGGAGGCTTCCGCCAGCTCGCGGGTGCGCTCTTCGACCCGGTCCTCGAGCTTGTCGCGGGCCTCGGTCAGGGCCTTGTTGGCGCTGTTGCCGATCCACAGCGACAGGAACGTCAGCCCCAACCCGAACAGGACCGTGGACCCGACCAGGCCCAGCAACCAGTTCCGGGTGTGGCGGAACGAGCCCAGCGCCTCGGCCTCGTCGATTTCGGTGATCAGACCGAGCCCCAAGTCCGCGTTCCAGGTCCAGGCGCCGAAGACGGTCTCGCCCCGGTAGTCCCGATAGCCCCGGACGTTCGCGCCGGACCGCCCGGCGACGGCGTCCGCGACCGACATGATGAGCGGAAGGTCGGCGAGGTCGTCGGGCAGGGGGTGGCCTCTCGCGAGATTCCCGCCCGGATCGCCCATCCGCAGGTTCAAGATGGCGTCCTCGTCCTTCCCGACCAGGCCGAGGCCCCGGATAATCTCGTCGAAGCGGCTTTCGCTCAGAAGCACGCCGTCGGCGCCGACCGCGTAGGTCTCCCCCGACCGGCCGAGGCGCCCCAGCTTCAGGACCCGCATGAAGTCGTTGGTGACGTCGATGCGAAGGGTGAGGACGGCGATGACCTCCTTGCCTTGCAGGCCGCGGATCGGCGCCGCGAAGAACATGGTGGGCGGCGCCGCGTTGGACGTCCCCAAGGACACGTCGGAGCGGATGGGGGGAACCACAACGGTCTCGCCGTTGAAGGCGCGCTTGAGCAGATCCGGGCGCTGCTGTTCGATCAGGCTGACCCGGCCGAGGTTGGCGTCGCGCATGGAGCCGATGTTGATCCGGTCCGGCGCGATCAGGAAAAAGCCGATGTCCTTGGTGGCCGGGCGATGCCGTTCGAAGAAATCCCTGAGATCGCCCATGATCGAGCTTTCGACCATGGACTTGGCGTCCCTGGAATGGCGCAGCATCTTGTCGGCGAGGATGCGCAGCCAACGGTCGGCGGCCATGCCGTTGATCTGGCGGCGATAGGATTCCATCCAGACCGAGAGCGTCTCCTCGGTGGTTGTGAGAACGGTGTTGAGCGAGTTCGCGGTCTTCTCGCGCTCCTGCTCCTCGACCTTGCCGACCACGAACAGGGCGGACAGCACGACGACGGCGAGGAACCCTCCGACCACCACCAGCCCGACGGTCCGCATTTCGGACGAGCCGTAAAGATCGTCGAACTTGGTCGAGGCGCGCCGAACCACCCAGCCCATGACCAGCAGAAGCGCAACGGCGGCGGTGACGGCGGCGGCGAGGTACACCATCTCCTGGCTGGTCAAGACGCGCTTCGTCACGGTCAAGTCGTCGTCGGGGCCGAGCCCGGCCACGCCCAGCCATTTCTTGCGGAGCGCGTGATGCTCCTCGGCCGTGAACGAGGCCAGGGCCTTGTTCAACAGCGCCGCCAGTTCCGGCCAGTCCTTGCGCACGCCCATGGCCTGGACGTCGTCGCCGTACCCGGCCCTGGCCGCCACCTTGAGGTTATGCAGGCCGATCCGGTCGATCAGGTGGCCGCCCACGGCCAGGTTGCCGACGTAGGCGTCCGCCTCGCCGAAGGAGACCGCCTCCAACGCCTTGCGCGAGGTATCGACCACCTGAAGCCGGATTTCGGGATGGTCCCGGACCAGTCGTTTGTGCGCGATGAAATCCCGCTCCACCGCCACGGTCCGGCCATAGAGGTCGTCATGGGAGGAGAGCGGCGGGGCGTCCTTGCGGGTGAAGATCACGTAGGGAAAGGACAGGTAGTCGTTGGTGAACCTGACCAGCTTCTCCCTTTCCTTGCTGCGAGCGATGGTGGGCAGCAGATCCACGGCCTCTTGTTTCGAGATACTTTCGAGCGCGTCGGCCCACAGCATGGGGACGAACTCCGGCTCGAGGCCGAGCTTCTCCAGCGCCTTGGTTACGTAATCGAGCGCCAGCCCCTTGGGCTCCTCGCCCTCGACGAAATGGAACGGCGGCCAGGTTCCCGCCATGACCCGAACGGTCGGATGCTTGGCGAGCCAGGCCTTTTCCTCTTCGCCGAGCGCCATGGACCCGGGGACCTGCGCCGGCGCCTCGGTGGCGAGGGCGATCCACTTGTTCCGGATACGCCTGCGCTCGGCGTCGGTGATGGCGGCCAAGCCCTTGTCCAGAATGGCGGCGAGGGTCGCGTTGTTTTTGTGCGCCGCTATATGGAGCCTGTTTTCCTCGCGCGATTTGAGCCAGGTCTCCCCGACGATGCGGACGTTGGGGATGACGGTGGTTTCCAGGATGTGGCTGATGACGCCGAGGCTTCCGATAAAGGCGTCCGCGTTATTGAAGGAAACGGCCTTCAGTCCCCGTTCGACGTTCTCGACCGGAAGCTGTTCGATTTCGGGATAGCGCTCGGCCATCACGTCGGCGGTCGCGAAGCCGGAGATCACCGCGACCTTTTTCCCCTTCAGGTCGTCGATGGAGTGGATGTCCGCCCTGTCCTTTTGCGTGACCAGCACCGAGGGATTGGTGGCGTAGCCCGACGTGAAGGCCATGTATTCCCGGCGCTCGGGCGTCATGTAGATTGCGGGCAGGACGTCGATGTCCCCGGCCTTGAACATCTCGACCAGCTCCGCCCAGGAGTAACCGTTGACGAAGGACAGGCTCATGCCGACCTTGTGGGCCGCGAGCCGGATGGTGTCGATGCTGAGTCCCCGGGGCTCGCCGTCCTCGACGAAATCGAAGGGCGGCCAGTCGATCTCGTTGCCGACGCTGATGGTCGGGTGGGATGCGAGCCAGGCCTTCTCGTCCGGGGTCAGCCGGGCCGTTTTCGCCGCCTTCGCCACCGCGTCGGCGGAAATGGGAATCCACTTGCGCTTGACCGCGTTCATCTCCTCGCGCGAAATGGCTTTGAGCCCCTTGTTCAGAAGCGTCGCGAGTTCCGGCCAGTCGGACCGGACGCAGATTTTCATGGGCTGGTCGGGAAGGCCCGCGAGGCCCGCGATCCGGACGTTGGTCAGCCCGTTCTCCTGGATCAGGTGGCTGATGACCCCGAGATATCCGACATAGGCGTCGGCTCGGCTGAAAGCGACGGCCTTCAGGCCGTCGAGCGGCGTGGGAACCGTCTCGAACGACACGTCGGGAAACAGCTCCCGGCTGAGGTCGGTGACCGAAAACCCCTCGGCCATCACCACCTTGTTATTCATCAGGTCGCCCAGGTCGAAGACCGGGCTGTGTCCCGAGCGGGTCGCGACCACCCAGGATTGGTTCAGGATCGGCCGGGTGAAGGTCATGTACTTGGAGCGCTCGTCGGTCTCGGCGCAGACGGAGAGCATGTCCACATCGCGCTTCCGCACTCCCTCGACCGCCTGGGGCCAGGTCAGTCCGGGAATCCGTTCGATGGCGATTCCCAACCGCGCGCCGATCAGGGCGAGCACATCGGCGGAATAGCCCGCGTGCCGCCCGTCGATGTCCACGAAATCGAACGGCGGCCAAGCCGTGTCGGTTCCGAGCCGGACGGTCGGATGGGCGGCGATCCAGGCCTTTTCCGCGTCCGTGAGCGCCACCGCCGCTTTCGGCCTGGGCCCGGCGGTGGGAACGCCGCCGCCGAGCCAGCGCCTCTGGATCGCGCGGCGCTCGTCGCGGGTGACGGTCTTCACCCCCTTGGCCAGGATGGACGCGAGCGTGGGCAGGTCCTTGCGAGTGGCGATGTTGAGCAGCGAAAGCTCCTCGTCGCCGATCTCGACTTCGCCGGAAATCGCCAGATCGGAAATCATATGCCGGGTCATCAGGAAGTTGAAGACGGCGAGTTCGCCGAGCGCAGCGTCCGCCTTGGAAAAGCTGACGGCCTTCATGGCGTCCAAAACGGTGTCGGACAGATGAATCTTGATCCCGGGATGGTCGCGCCTCAGGAATTCCTCGTAGAAGAACCCCTTGACCGTGGCGACGGTCTTGCCTTCGAGCTGGTCCAGGCTCTCATAGGGGGCGCTCCGCCTGCTGAGGATGGTGTTGGGGTTGTCGGCGTAGGGCGGGGTGTAGAGCAAATACTTCATCCGCTCCGGCGTGCGGACGATGTTCAACATGACGTCGAGCTCGCCGCGCTTCATCATGCCGAGGAACTCGTCCCAGGTCGGGCCGGTGGCGTATTCGACCTCGAGCCCGACCTTGGCGGCCAGCAGGTTCATGAAATCGATGGAATAGCCCTGGGGAGAACCGTCCTCGAAGAAGTTGAAGGGCGGCCAGTCGGTTTCGTTGTGGACGCGGATGCGGGGATTGTCGCGGATCCAGGCCTTTTCCGCCTCGGTCAGGGCGACATCCGCGAACGCGGGCGCGGCGCAAAGGACCGCCAAAAGGACAGCCAACGGAAAAAACGCGAACCGAGCCCTCATGCCCCCATCCCCATCGATAGGCTCTCTAACAATGCAGTGTAACGGGTCGGCGCGGGGTCGTCACCCTAATCCAGCTTGGCGAGCATTTCTTGAAGGGCGTCCGCTTTCAATGGCTTGACGATGTAACCCAGCACGTTGGTCTCCCGATGCACGGCGAGGCCCTGGGCGAATTCCAGGGTCTCCACGTCCTCGCCGCTGACCAGGATGACGGCGCCCTTGAAATCCCGGCCGGCCAGCTCGCCCAAAACCTCGGCCCCGCCCATGCCGGGCATGGACATGTCGAGCAGGATGACGTCGGGCGGAACGTCGGTCTCGTCCAGATGCTTCAGCGCGTCCGCGCCGTCGCTCGCGGCAGCCACCTCCTTCGCGCCCATGTGCCCCAGCACGCGCGAAGTCAGCGTCCGCACGAAATCCTCGTCGTCCACGACCAGAAAACGAAGCGAAGCGATGTCGGGCATGAAGGCCTCCGGTCCGATGGGGATGGCGTAGTCTATAAACGACGCGAAACGATTTCCGCAACCTCGCCGTCGGTCAGTTCGATGGGGTTGGATTTCATGGAGCTGCCCCGGCTGGCGGCGACGATGCGGTCCAGGTCCTTGACCTGGACGCCAAGCGCGCCGAGGCGGGGTAGCTCCAGCCTGTCCGTCCATTCGCGGAGCAGCTTGACCAGCGCCTCCAGGCTGTCGTCCCGGTCGTCCATGGAAAGCCCGGTCAAAAGCGCCGCGGCGCGGGCGTATTTCTCCAAGGCCGGGCTGTCCGGGTCGCGCTCCTTCAAGGCGCGGATGTTCACGTCGGTCGCCTCGGCCACCACGGTGCCGCAGGCGACGCCGTGGCCGATGGGGAAGAACGACCCCAACGGCGGCGCCAGCCCGTGCACGGAGCCGAGCCCGGCCTGGGCCAGCGCGATTCCCGACATCAGGGACGCGTAAGCAAGGTGGGAGCGTCCGTCGGCATCGCCCTCCATCGCGGGAAAGAATCCCTCCCGGAACGCCTCAAGCCCCGACCAGGCGAGCGCGTCGGTCATTGGGTTGGCCTTGAGCGAGACGAAGGACTCCAAAAGCTGGGTGAAGGCGTCCATGCCGTTTGCGGCCATCACGTCACGCGGGCAGTTGGCCAGCAGCGCCGGGTCCACCACCGCGACCCGGGCGACCAGTTGTTCGTCGCGGAACGACTTCTTGAACCCGTCCTCGCCCCGGCGGCTGAGCACCGCGTTCTTGGTCGCCTCGCTGCCGGTGCCCGCCGTGGTCGGCGCGGCGATAAGCGGAAGGGACGGCCCCTTGTACGGCAGTTCCGGCCCCACGCCCTCCAGATGGTCCATGACCGAATTGCCCAGCGGCAACAGCCCGGCGATGGCCTTGGCGGCGTCGAGGGCGCTGCCGCCGCCGACGCCCGCGACCACGTCGATTCCCCGGCCCTTCAAGCCCTGGACCGCCTCGTCCACCAGTTCGGGCGACGGCTCGTCCTCGACCGAGAAGGTCTCCCATGACACCCCGTTGGACTGCAGGCCGCCCAGCAGGGTCTGCCATTGGGCGGATTCCCGGAACGACTTGGCCCCGGTGACGATCAACGCCCGCATGCCGAAGCCCGCGACCTCGTCCGCGAGCTTGTCGATGACGCCCTCCCCGAACACGATCCGGGGCAGGCGAGCGATGCCGAAGGGCTGGATTTCCCGCACGGGCCTACCTCGTCGGGGCCAGGGCCTTGTAGGGCACGCCCTGGCGCGGTTCGGCCATCATGTCGGCGACCGAGTCGCGCCAAGTCAGGTAGTGCCGGGTGTCCTTGTGGGCCAGCGCGTCCTCGGCGGTGGCGTAGGCCTCGTACAAGATGAACTTGGTGGGCTCGTTGACGTCCTGCAGCACGTCGAAGCGCCGATTGCCCGCCTCGCGCACGGAATTCTCGTGGTTTTCCAGGCTGGCGGCGATGAATTCGTCGATTTTGTCTTCCTTGACGTGAACGTGGACGATGGTCACGTGCATGGCGTCCTCCCCGTGTGCGATGACTGACGTTGTGAATCCTGGGGTTCCGGATGGCCGACGTCAAGGACTCAAAAGGGCTGGAGCCGCGACAGCAGCGCCTTGTTGTCCCATTGAGGCTGGCGGTCCTCCTGCATCACGGCGTGGCCGTCGCGCCGCGCGGTCACCTGGACCCAGCGGGGCACGGCCTCGTTGTTGACGTCGTCGAGCACGGCCGCCGCCATGGCTTCGAGCGTCTCCCACGCCAATCCCTCGACAACGGCGAGGTAGCGCGCGAACGCGTCCGCCGACACCACCTCGCGGTCGGGAACGTAGCGAACCCGAACGCTCGCCCCCCCGACGGCGCCTTCGAGCTCGACGACGTAATCCAGCCGCGCCTGCGGATTGGGGCCGCATTCCAGATTCGCGCGACGGGCCTGGACCTCCATCACACCACCACGCCGAGATGGTCCTGGGCCACGTCCGCCGGATCGACCTCGACGAAGGGCGGCTTGGGCGGGCCGGACTGGAAGGCGACGCCGCCGACCATGCCGGTGATCTCGGCGGCATTGCGGTAGATGCCTCGGATGTCGTCGCGCATCTTGCCGGTCAGGCTTATTTCCGTGCGGATGATCAGGTCGACCCGCTTTTGCCGGGGATGGACCAAGCCGTCGATCTGCAGGCGGCCGACGGCCGAAAGCTCCAGGTCCAGGACGAAGCGCGTGCCGCCCTCGCCGTCCTCGCCGTCCTCCTCGTCGCCTCCGTGGCGGCGCGTCAGCATGCGGATCTGCTCCATCTCCTCGCCGAGTTGGAACGGCACCAGCATGATGCGCCAGTCCCTGGCCGGGGACTCCTCGGCCATGCGGCCCAGAAGGTTGAAGTCCTCGCCCAGGCGGCCGAGAAGATCGGGGCGGCCGCGCTGAAGCTCGCGCACGTTGCCCTCGCCCAGCCAGTTGCGGATTTCGCCCTGGCGCAGCGCCGAGACGAAACCGAGGATGGTGGCGGCCAGCGCCGCGTCGCCCCGGGGCATGGCGGTGGTCATGAACTGCTGGGTCGCGGTGGGGTTCAGCTCCCGCAGCACCTGCATCGCCTCCTTGAAGGCGGGCCAGTCCCGGCCCATCAGCAGCGCCTCGGCGGACGCGGGCGGCAAGGTCGCCGCCATCCCCCCGCCCCGGGGCGGGGTGGGATCGCCCGCCACCTGCAGCGTGATGCTCGTCCCCTTGGGCAGCGCGGCGGAGCTGTCCAGCGTCAGGACCCCCGCCCCGGTCTGCACCACGGTCTGGCCCGACGGCGTGGCTCCCGTCACCACGCCGCGCAGGGTCTGTCCGGCGGATAGGACCGCCGTTCCCGGCGCGGGCGGAACCAGGGGCGCGCCCGGAGGCGGCGGCAGGGTCGCGACGATGCGCACCTGGGCCTGGGTCCCGGCCGGAAGCGCCGTGGGGGCGGACGGCTTGGCCGCCTGGGCCGCGCCCTGTCGCCCCGCTTGCGCCCCGCCCTGCGTGGCCTGGCCTTGCGCCGCCCTGACCGCCGGTTGGGCTTGGGACGCCTGGGACGCGCCTTGCGTGGTCTGGGCTTGGGCGGGCGGACCGCCCGGCTGGGACGTGGCCGCCGCCTGCCCCTGGGCGGTCGTCGGGGTCTGGGGCGTGATCGACGGCGCGGCGGTTTGGGCCTGACCCGGCGTTTGCGGCGTCATGTTCTGGACCGTCGCCCGCGCGGACGCGTTCATGGCGGCGAAGCTTTTGATCAGCGTTGCGGCGACGGTGGAGCCCAGGCTGACGATGGGCGCGCCCGAGGCGGCGGCGGCCGGGTTCGGCGTCGCGGTCTGGGCCTGGGCGGCGGTCTGCATGGCCTTGAGCCCGGCGGCGGTGGGCTTGCCGTCGATGGCGGCGACCAGAAGCTGGGGCTGGGGCCCCTGGGCCAGGACCTGGAGCGTCAGCGTCCCCGTCTTGGGCAACGGAAACCCGGCCTGGAGCGTCAGGTTTCCGAGCGGAGTTTGGACCTGGGCCTGGTTGGGCGGAAGCGCCTCGCCCCCCTTGGCGAGCAGCAGGTTGGCCTCGAGCCGCGCGCCGAGGGCGAGCTTGGCCAGGGCCACGGGAGGATTGGGAACGGTCACCGTCGGCTGCGGCGGCAGGGACTGGGTCGGAACCTGCGGAGGCGGAGGCGGCGCGACGGTGGTCATGGGGCTACTCCGTCAGCTTCTCGGCGATGGCCTCGATGTCGTTGGCGGCCTCGCACGACGGAAACCGGGTCAAGAGCGGCGCCTGGGCGCGGATTGTCTCGCGCACCTTGGAGTCCCTGCGCACCACGCCCAACAGCGGCGGCGAGATTTTCAAAAACCCCTCGCAGGCCTTGTTCAGGGTGGAATAGGTGCGCTCGCCTTCCCGCGTCGAGTTGGCCATGTTGACCACGATGCGAAGGTCCGTGTTGGGCCGCTCCATGTTGGTGACCTTGATGAAGGCGTAGGCGTCGGTCAGCGAGGTGGGCTCGTCGGTGGTCACCACGATGACCGCGCCCACGTGATTGGTGAACTGGCGCACCGTGCGCTCGACGCCCGCGCCCATGTCCAAAAGAACCTTGTCGTAGGTCGCGGCCAATAGGGACAAATCCTCGCCCAGCACCTGCAGCCTGCTCGAGGGCAAGTTGGCGAGGCGGCCCGAGCCCGACCGCCCGGCGATGATGTCGAAGCCGCCCTCCTCGAAGTCCATGGTCGCCTGGTTCAGCGTCAGCCGCCCCGACAGCACCGCGCCCAGGTCGTGCTTGGGCATCAGGCCCAGCTGGATGTCCACGTTGGCCAGGCCCAGATCGCCGTCGAACAAGAGCGTGCGGTTCCCGGCGCGGGTCAGCGCGTGGGCCAGGGTGATGGCGAACACGGTCTTGCCCACGCCGCCCTTGCCGGACGCGATGGCGAGGATGTTCTGTCCCTTGGCCCGGACGCGGGGAGGCGGGCCTTTGGTTCCGTTGGTCATGTTCTCTTCTCGTTTTTGACAGTTTCGTCGAATTCGGCGCCGTTGGGAATCAAAAGCCTCGCGAGCGCCGTCGGCGTGATGGCGCTGAGTCCGTCGGCCACGTGCGGCGTGACGCTGACGTCGCAGAACCGGAGCTTGGCCGCGTCGGCGGCGGCCAGCATGGCGCCCAGCCTGCGCGCCATGTCGATGCGCGTCACCAGCAGGCGCGTCGCGCCGACGCCGGCGAAGGCCTGGGCGATTTCCGCCGATTCCATGGCGTCGCCGCCGGCGGACAGGACCAGGACGGCGTCGGCACCGGAAACCGTTATCGATTCTCCCAGTTGCTCCATTTCGGAATCGTTAAAGGGGTTGGTCCCGGCGGTGTCGATGATGATCGGCGCGGCCAGCGGGCAGGTCCCGACGGCGTCTGGCAGGTCGGCGGGCGCGTCGGCGAGAACCAGGTTGAGCCCCAACAGCCGGGTCAGGGCCTCCAACTGGTCCACGCCGCCCGCCCGTTTGGTGTCCATGGTGACAACCCCGGCGGTCCCGCCCGCCATGACCGCGCGGGCGGCCAGCTTGGCGGTGGACACGGTCTTGCCCATGCCGGGCGGCCCCACCAGCATCAAGGGCTTTCCCTGCGGCGCGTCGGCCAGGGGCGCGAACAGGAACTCGGCGTCGAGCGCCATGGCGAACGGGTCCTCGCCGAACGCGGTTTCGGCCGCGGCCAAGAGCCGCTCGGCCAGCGCGAGCGGCGCGCCGTGAAAGGCCAAGGCGCTCCGCGCCCTGGCGATGGCGTCCGGCGACGGGACGGACATCGCGCGGGGGTCGAGCGGGGCCTCGTCGGCGCGCTCCAACGCGGCCGTGACCCGCGCGGGGCCGCCGCCGGGGCCTTGCTGGGAGGAGACGATGATGGCGTCGGGGCCAAGCTCGTCGCGGACCAGGTCCATGGCGGCGGCCATGGTGGGGGCGGAAAAGGTCTTCAGACGCATGGCCCGAATGCCTCGGACTGGAAACGAAAGGAGCGAACCATGTAGGAAGGCCTAAAAAAAATCAAAGGCTTACACAAGCATGAACAACCGTCGGGCGACCATGCCACGCGCAGAATCATCTTACTCTAAGCCGTTCTATTATCAACCTTTCTCACCGGTCGTTTCCATTCCCGAGGCGCGGAATCGACGCATCGGCAATCGTTCGGCTATATGCGGTCACCTTTCCGTGCTGTATTTGCATCAAGGCGATATTTCCAAAGCCACGGACATACGCGAGGAAGTCGGACCATCGATAAAACTCGGCAACATACTTTTTCTCGATGGTCGATACAACGACGCCCAGAGAATTTTTGAAATTACGACGCGCGTCGATCCACCAAGGCCCGGCGAGGCTTCGACCCTTTTTCCGGGCGGTATCACCATGAACTTCTTTGGCGAGCTGTCCGCGAACGTGGACGCGGCTCTCAGGGCCAAGGAACTGGGGCTGCTCCCTCCGTATAACGCCTTGACCCTGCCTTCGGGAGGGCGCCTCGCGGAATCGACGCTTCGAAAAATCTTGGAGCAAACGAGGGGGAGTCGCCAAGCCTGCTAGAACGAAACCATCGTCGACAGGATGAAGCCAATGAAGGCCAGGACGAGAATGAACGTGATCGACCAGCCCCACATCTTGCCGAACTTTTCCCGTTGGGCCGTATTCTCGGCGATGATCTTGTCCCGCTTTTCCAAGAAGCTCTTGCGGCGCGCGATCTCGTCCTTCACCAGCTTCGCCTTCCACGGACGCACGAAAGAGCCGTCCTCCAACGCCTTCTCGAGGCCTTCCAACGTGCCTTCGCGCACGACGGTGTTGTAGAACTCCGTCACTTCCTTGGGATCGATTTCATCCAAGTCAGCCATGTCCTCCCCCAGCCTTTCTTATATCGAGGCTCATGTATAATTGCCTGTTGCGGCGGCGAAACTCAACGATTTCATGCGTATTGACTTTCGAGACGCAAGGAAAGCCTAAATCTGGCCCACGGTCTTGATCCGGGCCTTGGGATGGACTTCGTTCTGGGACATGACGGTGGTCATGGCGCGGAAGCGCTCGACGATGGACCGCACGTAGGGCCGGATGGCCGGACTGGTGAGCAGGACCGGGGTCTCGCCCATCATGGCCTGGCGCTCGAACACGTTGCGCAGTTCGGTGATGAATTCCTGCAGCTTGGTGGGCGGCAGCGAAAGCTGGCGGTCCTCGCCCTGCCCGATCAGGGATTCGGCGAAGGTCTGCTCCCAATCCGGCGACAGGGTCACCAGCGGAATGAAGCCGGATTCGTTGGTGTTTGTGTCGCTGATCTGCCGGGCGAGCCGGGCGCGGACGTGTTCGGTGATCATGGTGACGTTTCGGGTGTGGCTGCAGGCCTCGGACACCCCTTCCAGGATGGTGGGCAGATCGCGGACCGACACCCGTTCGGACAGCAGGTTCTGGAGGATCCGCTGGATGCCGCCGACGGATATCTGGTTGGGAATCAGGTCGGCGATCAGCTTCTGCTGGTCCTTGTCGAGCTCGTCCATCAGCTTCTGGGTCTCGGCGAAGGACAGCAGGTCGGACATGTTCTCCTTGATCACCTCGGTCAGGTGGGTGGTGATCACGGTGGAGGGATCGACCACGGTGTAGCCGCGGAACAGCGCCTCTTCCCGGTTGGACTCCTCGATCCACATGGCGGGAAGGCCAAAGGTGGGCTCGGTGGTCTTTTCGCCGGGCAGGGTGATCTCCTCGCCCCGGGGGTCCATGACCAGCAGCATGTTCGGCCGCAGCTCGCCCCGGCCGCTGTCGATTTCCTTGACCCGGACCACGTAGGCGTTGGCGGGAAGCTGCATGTTGTCCTGGATGCGAACCGAGGGCATGACGAAGCCCTGGTCGGTGGCGATTTGGCGACGCAGCGCCTTAATCTGGTCGGTGAGCCGCTGACCCTCGCGCGGGTTGTTGATCAGCGTCAGAAGGCCGTAGCCCAGTTCGAGCCTGAGAAAGTCGATCTTGAGCGCGGTGGAGATGGGCTCCTCGGCCACCGGCGCGGCCTCCATCTCCTCGGCCGCCGCGAGCCTGAGCGCTTCCTCGCGCCGCTTTTCGTTGGCCTTGTGCTGGTAGAAGGCGAGCCCGCCGGTCAGTGAGGCCAGGAAGAAGAATGGGATGCCCGGAATGCCCGGCATCAAGGCTAGGCAGGTCAACAGGAACGAGCTGACGCCGAGCGCCTTGGGCTGGCCGCCCAACTGCTTGAACAGCACCGATTCCGTGGTGCCGGACACGCCCGCCTGGGTGACCACCATGCCGGCGGCGGTGGACACGATCAGCGCCGGGATCTGGGACACCAGACCGTCGCCGACGGTCAGCTTGGTGTAGGAATCGGCGGCGGCCATGAAGGTCATGTCGTTCTGGGCCACGCCGATGATCATGCCGCCGATCACGTTGATGAAGGTGATCAGAAGGCCCGCGACCGCGTCGCCGCGAACGAACTTGGCCGCGCCGTCCATGGCGCCGAAGAAGGTGCTTTCGTCCTCCAGCTCCTTGCGGCGCGACTTGGCCTCGTCCTCGTCGATCAGTCCCGACGACAGGTCGGCGTCGATGGCCATCTGCTTGCCGGGCATGGCGTCCAAGGTGAAGCGCGCCGCGACCTCGGCGATGCGGCCCGAGCCCTTGGTGATGACGACGAAGTTCACGATCACCAGGATCGCGAACACGATGATGCCGATGACGAAGTTGCCTTCCATCACGAAACCGCCGAAGGCCTGGATCACCTTGCCCGCGGCATGGGGGCCTTCGTGTCCGTGGCCCAGGATCAGGCGCGTGGAGGCCAGGTTCAGCGCGAGGCGCGTCATGGTCGCGAGAAGAAGCACGGTCGGAAACGCGCTGAACTCCAACGGCTTTTCGATGAACAGCGCCGTCATCAGGATCAGCACGGAGAAGGTGATGGAAAAGGCGAGGCTGACGTCCAGCAGCCACGTGGGCATGGGAAGAATCAGAACGACCAGGATCCCGGTGACCGCGAGCGCGAGCGCGATGTCGCCGCGGCGAAGCGCCTTGTTCACCTTGTCCCAGACGGAATCCCAATCCACGCCTGGTTCTTGCGATTCGGCCGATCCTTCGGACGTGTCAGCCATGGGGTCGCGCGCGCCCTTTCAATTCCGTTACGTTACTCGTGCGCCGCCGTTTGGGGCGCTCCCTCGCCGGGCATGGGAACGGCGTGGCCGCTTTCGTTGTACTGCTTCAGCTTGTTGCGGAGCGTCCGGATCGAGATGCCGAGGATGTTGGCGGCGTGGGTCCGGTTGCCCAGGCAGTGCTGCAGGGTGTCGATGATCAACTGACGCTCCACGTCGGCGACGGTGCGCCCGACCAGCTCGGCCGCGCCCTGGGCGCCCTGCTGGGACGGGTCCGAGGCGGCCGCGCCTCCTTGCTGGACGGCGTCGGTCAGACGGATGGCGTCGGCCCCGATCTCCTCGCCCGTCGCCAGCAACACGGCGCGGTGCAGGGTGTTCTCCAACTCGCGGACGTTGCCGGGCCAGTGGTAGGCGGTCAGCGCGGCGAGCGCGCCCTCGCCCACGGGCCTATAGTCCAAGGCGTTGGCCTCGGCGTACTTGCGGGCGAAATGCTCGGCGAGGACGGGGATGTCGCCCGGACGGTCCTTCAGGTCGGGGATATCCAGCGTCACCACGTTCAGGCGGAAATACAGGTCCTGGCGGAAGTTGCCCTTGGCAACCTCTTCGGGCATGTCGCGGTTCGAGGTGGCGACGATGCGCACGTTGACCTTGACCGGCTGGCCGCCGCCGACGCGGTCGATCTCGCGCTCCTGGATGGCGCGGAGAAGCTTGGCCTGGAGCCGGATGTCCATCTCGCTGATTTCGTCGAGCAGGAGGGTGCCGCCGTCGGCCTCCTCGAACTTGCCGACGCGCCGCGCCACGGCCCCGGTGAAGGCGCCCTTCTCGTGGCCGAACAGTTCGGATTCCAAAAGGTTCTCGGGGATGGCGGCGCAGTTGACGGCGATGAAGGGGCCGTCCTTGCGGTTGCTGTTGCGGTGCAGGTATCGGGCCATCAGCTCCTTGCCGACGCCCGACCCGCCGACCACAAGGATCGAGGCCTCGCTGGGCGCCACCTGGGCCGCCAGCTTCAGGGTCTCGCTCATGCGCGGGTCGCGATGGATGATCTCGTGGCTTTCGGCCGCCGCCGCCTCGAGGATGGCGGCGATCAGGTCGGCGTCGGGCGGAAGCGGCAGGTATTCCTTGGCCCCGGCCTTGATGGCCTGGACGGCGGTCTGGGCGTCGGAGCCGACGCCGCAGGCGACGACGGGCACGTTGATGCGCTCGGCCTCCAGATTGGCGACCAGGGTCGCAACCTCCTGGCCCACGTCGATCAGCACCAGATCCGCGCCCTTGCCCGCGCGAAGGGCGTCCAGCGCCGTCGGGATGTCCTCGGCCTGGGTCACCTTGGCCCCGCGCGCCATCGCGATCTGGCTCGCGGCGCCGATCTGGCCTTCCAGGGTTCCGATGATCATCAGGCGCATGTGTCTGGACTCTCTCGCTTTCGCAACATCGACATGGACAAGTTAACCCGGTCAGTCGAAATACTGCACCCTTTTCGCCGGTGGAAGAACGCTGTTCAACAGCATCTCGAGGCGCCTGGGGTTCTCTTGGCGCCCGATGGAGACCGCGCCCATCATGTAGACCGTGCTGACCAGCGCCTCCTCGCTCGAGTTGCGCTCCAGCTTGTTGGCCAGGGGCGAGAATACCACGTTCGCGAGAACGGCGCCGTAAAAGGTGGTGAGCAGCGCCACCGCCATGCTGGGGCCGATGGTGGACGGGTCGTCGAGGTTGCCCAGCATCTGCACCAGACCGATCAGGGTGCCGATCAGGCCCATGGCGGGGGCGAACTCCGCCGCCTTGCGCAGCACGCCGCCGCTTTTGACGTGGCGCAGGGACGTCGCCTGGATGTCCTTGCGCAGGATGGCCTCGATCTCCTCGCCGGACGTGCCGTCGACCACCATGGACATGCCCTTGTGCAGGAACGGCTCCGGCTTCATGCCCTCGAGCACCCCTTGCAGGGCGAGCACGCCCTGGCGGCGCGCCAGCTCGGCCGCCTGCAGGACCTGGGTCGCGGCCTCGGATGGGTCGCGGCTGGTGTACAGGACGGTGCGGAGGATGGTTTTGCCCGCGCCCGACACCTCCTTCAACGAGAACGAGACCGTAACCACGGCCAAGGTGCCGCCGATCACGATAAGAATGGACGGGGCGTTGATGAAGGTCAGCGCCGAGCCGCCGAGCAGGATGGCGGAAATGATCAGGCCGAATCCGGCCACGAGGCCGATGACGGTCGCCAAATCCAGGGCGGACTTGGCCTTCGCGACCTGGATATCGACCGCCCCCTCGGCCACGGCGTTCTAGGACCTTTCCGTCTTGATGATTTCCGTCATGGTCACGCCCAGGCGGTCCTCGACCACCACCACCTCGCCACGGGCGACCAGACGGTTGTTGACGTAGATGTCGATGGCCTCGCCGACCTTGCGGTCCAGCTCCACCACCGCGCCACGGCCCAGCTTGAGCAGCTGGCTCACCTGCATGGAGGCCTTGCCCAGCACGGCGGACACCTGGACCGGGATGTCGTAGACCGCCTCCAGGTCCTGGGCGCCGCGAGGCAGGTCGCTGTATTCGTCCTCGTAGGCGTCGCCGATGGTCTGCGGCTCGTCCGAGCCGCCCTCGGGCGGGGCGGGCTGGGCGGGCGCGTCGTCCTCCAGGTCGTTCAGATTCAGGTCGCTTTCGTCAGCCATTCTCGTCTCCCGCGTCCTGGGCGTCGTCGCTTGGCGGCTCCTCGGCGGAAGCCTCGTCGAGCGGCGCCGGCGCCTCGGTCATTTCGTCCCCGGCCGCTTGTTCGGCCGCCTCGGGCTCCGCCGTCTCGGGCGGGGCCTCCGAATCGGTTGATTCTAACATTTCCGCGCCGTCGTTTGGCAACGGTTCTTGCTCCGCGTCCGTTTCCTCGACCGGCGCGGGCTCGGGCGGCGCCTCTTCCGGTTCCGGTTCGAGTTCGGCCTCGTCGAGCGGCTCCTCGGCTTCGGGGGCGGGCGAATCGAATTCCTCCATCCCCTCCTCGCGAAGCGCGCCCATGTTCTCCTCGACGATGCGGTCGACCTCCTCCCACAGGGATCGGGAATCGCGTTCGGCCCCGCCGCCGGACCATTCGATGCCGCAATCGCCCGCGGGGATCGCCGGATCGGGCAGCACCATCATCCGGCCTTCGTACCCGGTCGCCATGACCACCTGGGCCAGGCGTTCGTTGACCTGCTCGGCGATGGCGTCGTTGACGCGCACGGTCACGCGTGGCTCGTCGAGGATACGGTCCATGCACATCATCACCACGCGCTCGATTTCGCCGAGCGCGTTCTGGCGCGCCATGTCGGGAATCATCTTGCGGACGATGGCGAGCGCGATGGACAGGCTGTTCTGGTTGATGGTCTCGAACGCCTGGTCCTGGGCCTGGAACAGTTCGGGCATGACCTGGGAGAGCGAGCCCAGGCAGTCGGCGATCAGCTTGTCGATGGAGTCCATCGCCTCGCGCACGCCTTCCTCGCGGCCGTTGAGATGGCCCTGCTGGGCTGCGGCGTCCAGTTCCTCCTGGCTGAAGGTCGGGGGGGCCTCGACGACCGGCTCCTCGACGACATCCAGGACGGCCTCCTCCTCGACAGGCTCGGGCTCGTCGGGAATATCGAAAGACGTCTCGAATAGAAACCTGTGAATGTCAGCCATCCCTTCGCCGAGGATCCACGTCAGTAGATCAGCTCGTCCTCCTCGCCGCCGGACGAGATGACGATTTCGCCCGCG
>CAYFNC010000019.1:0-60604 GCA_964344345.1 uncultured Hyphomicrobiales bacterium
ACCGCGTCGACGACGCCCTGCACGCCACCCGCGCCGCGGTCGAGGAAGGCATCGTTCCCGGCGGCGGCACGGCTCTGCTGTACGCCACCGTGGCCCTGGACAAGGTCGAGACCTCCAACAGCGACCAGGAAGTCGGCGTCGGCATCGTCAAGCGCGCCCTTCAGGCTCCGCTGCGCCAGATCGCGGAGAACGCCGGTTTCGACGGCGCCGTGGTGTCCGGCAAGCTGCTGGACCAGACGGACCAGAACCACGGCTTCAACGCCCAATCCGGCGAGTACACCGACCTGGTCAAGGACGGCGTCATCGACCCGGCCAAAGTGGTGCGCACCGCGCTCCAGGACGCGGCGTCCGTCGCCAGCCTCCTGATCACCACCGAAGCCATGATCGCCGAGAAGCCCGAGAAGGGCGGCGGCGGCGGCGGCGGCATGCCCCCCGGCGGCATGGGCGGCATGGGCGGCATGGGCGACATGGGCTTCTAGGTCCAAGCCACCCATACGGCGAAAAGAAGGCCGCGTCCCGATGGGCGCGGCCTTTTTCTTTGCGGTATGCGCATGTTCTATTCTAACAGGCTGCTGAATAAGTCCGCGAGTTCACTGAAACCGTCATTCCGGCCGTAACGAAGCGGAGAGCCGGAATCCATAACCCACTAGAAATTATGGATTCCCGCTTAGGCGCTTCGCGCCAGCTTCGCAAACGCGGGAATGACGCCACGGATGGTTTGGCGCGGGCGGCGTTTCGATGGTACAGGACTTTTTCAGCACCCTGCTAAAGCAAGAGACAAAAGAGGCCGCATCCATGACAAACATACCCCGCCTCCCCCCCGGACAATATTGGGAAGGAAAACTCCCGGTGCTCGATCTCGGGACCCGTCCGCTGGTGGATAGGCGCGACTGGCGCCTGACGGTGGCGGGGCGGGTGGCGCGGCCGTTGATTGGGGTTGGCGGGACCTGATGGCGCAGCCCCAGGTCAAGGTGACCGCGGACATCCATTGCGTCACCGACTGGTCGGTCAAGGATCAGGTCTGGGAGGGGGTGAGCGCCCGCCACCTTCTCCGCGTCGCCCGCGTCCTGCCCGAGGCCAAGTTCCTGGTGGCGCACGGCTCGGACGGCTACACCACCAACCTGCCCTTGGAGCGGCTCGGCGACGACGCGGTGATCGCCCACGCCCTGAACGGCGAGCCCTTGGCCCGCGAGCACGGCGGCCCCGTACGCCTGGTGGTCCCTAGCCTCTATTTCTGGAAAAGCGCCAAGTGGCTCAAGCACATCGTCTTTCTGGCCGACGACGCCCCGGGATACTGGGAGGCGCGCGGCTACCACTCCAGGGGCGACCCCTGGGACGAGGAGCGCTTCGAATAACGGCGGGGCTATCCTTCCCCGACGACGCAGCGCCGCACCAGTTCGAAGATCGAGCCGAAATACTCCCGCTGCCCGACCATCAGAAGATCGTTGTGGCCCGCGTGCGGGATTTCGACCATGGTCTTGTCCTCTGCCGGGCAGGCCTCGAACAATTGGCGGCCGTCGGTGATGGGGATGATCCAGTCGTCCTGGCCGTGGATGACCAGCGTCGGAACCTTGACCCGCGCCATCTTGTCCGCGTTGGCGAAGCCGTGCTCGCCCTCGACCGCGCCCGGGAGGCGGAGGCCGCCCAGGCGTTCGATCAGCTCGAAACTCCGCGCGAAGCCGCTTTCGATGATCAGGCCCTTGATCCCGTCGCCCGCGCGCGCGGCGATTTCCAAGGCCGACGCGCTGCCCATGGACCGGCCCATCAGGAACATGGGGCCGGTCCCGTCCTCGCCCAAAACGTCGCGGGCCTGGTCATAGGCCTTGACGGCGTCGGAAAGCTGGTTGGACGCGGCGGGCCTGCCGTCGCTGGCGCCGTAGCCCCGAAAATCCACCACGAACAGCGTGATCCCCATGCCGGTGTAGAGCTGGGACAGCATGTCGTAGTCGGACGCAATCTCGCCATTGCCGTGGAAGTACAGAATCATCGGCGCGCCCGCGCCCGCCGAATAAACCGCGCCGCCGAGCGCCACCCCGTCGCCCACGTCGATGCGGACCTCGCGCCCGCTCTGAAGCGGTTCGGCGCGGCGGCCGGGGTGATAGAGGATGTTGGTGACCCTGTTGTCGTCCAGGAAATCGAAGTTTCCGCCCGCCATCGCGCCCTCCCTATTATGAGTCGGCCGCGCCGACGAATTCGTAACCGGCGTCGTTGACGGCGGTCTTCACGGTGTTCTCGTCCGCGCCGTCCACGCTGACGGTCGCGGCGTCGAGGTCCACGCCGACGGTCGCGCCCGGGGCCGCGCCCTGGATGGCGCGGGTCACCGAAGCGGCGCAACCCTGGCAACTCATGCCGTTCACGCGATAGGCGTTGGCCATTGGAATCTCCTTATGTTACTCCACCATCAATTCCGCCATCAGGGGCGAATGATCCACCACGGCGGACAACGGCACAAGGACGAATCCGCGCCGCGCCGCATCCCCCATCCATTTGGCGAGCGCCGCCACGGTGGCGTCGCGAGGATGGCCGATGGCGACCGCGAAACCCTGGCGGCGCGCCACCCGCTCGGTTTCCGCCAGCCGCGCCATGACCGCGCCGACCTCGTTCACGTTGTCCAGGAAGACGTTGCGCTCCGCCGTGGGCACGCCGATCTCGCGGGCGATGGCCGAGCCCACGGTGCTTCCCGCCGTCCTGGAATCCAGGAACAGCAATCCCCGAGCCGCCAGTTCGTCCAGCACCACGCCCATGCCTTCCGCGTGGGCGGTGAACTTGCTGCCCATGTGGTTGTTGATTCCGGCGAACCCGTCGAACCGGTCGAGCGCGGCGGCAAGCCGGGTGCGAATCTCCGCCTCGGAATGGCGGGTCAGCAGCACGTCGGGGCCGGGGTCCACGTTGGCGCTTTTGGGCTCCATAGGCACGTGCAGGATCACTTCGCGCCCGGCGGCCCTGGCCCTCGCGGCCTGTCCCGCAAGATCGTTGGCGTAGGAGAGATAGGCCGTGGTCAGCACGCCCGGAAGGGATACGATCCTTTCGGACCGCTTCCGGTCGATCCCCATGTCGTCGATCACCACGGCGATCATCGGCCGTCCGCCGGTCTTGGGCGCGGGCATGGCGTTGCGCATCCAGGCGGGCGGCCCGGACGGGGCCAGCACCTCGGGCTCCGGCGCGGGCGGCGCGGCCGAAGGCGGCTCCTGCGGCGGCAAGGAGGCGATCTCGATGGCCTCCTGGACCGGATCCGCTTGCGGCTGGGGCTCTTGCGCGGCGGGCGTCTCAGGCGGCGCCTCGACCGGCGCGGATTCGGGAGAGGCTTGTACGGGCGGCGCGGGCTCCGGCGTCGTTTCCTCCACGGGCGCGGGCGGCGTTTCCTGGGCGGCGACATCGTCGGGCGCCGGCTTATTCTCCTCCAGGGTTTCGATCAGGTCGGTGATGGAGGCTGGCGGCGACGCGGGCGCGGGCTCCGCAGCGGGTTTCGGCGCGGGTTTCGGCATGGCGCTCGGCGGCAGATGTCGGGCGTTGGGATCGATCACCACCACCCGGCGCAGGGGCCGCTTGGGCGGCGGCGACATATAAGTGTCGTCGGGAAGCGCCTCCTCGTAGGCGAGGGCGTCATGGTCCTCCACCCCCGTTTCGGGAAGCAGCGGCGCGTCGGGCTCGGTGATGAAACTGGGCGGGTCGGGCTGACCTTGGTACCAGGGCGCGGGCGGCTCGGTGGCTTTGGCCGCGACCTCGGTCTCTTCTTCCTCCTTGCCCGCAAGCATGGGTGCGGCGTAATAGCCGACCATGACCGAGGCGAGCATGATCGCGGCGTAAAGAACTTGCCGTTTTGGGTTGGGCTTGACGGTCATGGGGCGCTCCGGCCCCTTGGGCGTTTGCATGGTCACGCCCAACCCGTAGCCCAGCCGCCCGGCGTCGTCAACGCCCCGCCCGCCAACGCCTGAGCAGGAGCGAGTTGCTCACCACCGAGACGCTGCTCATGGCCATGGCCGCCCCGGCCACGGCCGGGGTCAGAACGCCTACGAAAGCCAACGGAATGGCGATCACGTTATAGATGAAGGCCCAGAACAGGTTCTGGGCGATCTTGGAATGGGTGGCGGCCGAGGCGTCGATGGCGTCGGCCACCAAGCTGGGATCGCCCCGCATCAGGGTCACCCCCGCCGTGCTCATGGCCACGTCCGTCCCCGTTCCCATGGCGAAGCCCACGTCGGCGGCGGCGAGCGCGGGGGCGTCGTTGATCCCGTCGCCGACCATGGCGGTCACCCGGCCCTCGCCCTTCAACTTGGCGACGGCGCCGGCCTTGTCGGCGGGCAGAACCTCGGCCAGCACGCGCTCGATCCCCAGCGCGCGGGCCACGGCCTCGGCGCTATGTCGGTTGTCGCCGGTCATCATGACCACTTGGACGTCCCGGCCGCGAAGGCGCGCGACGGCCTCCAAGGCCGACTTTTTCACCGTATCCCCGACGGCGACGGCGCCCAGGAGATGGCGGTCGGGCGCGGTCTCGGCCACCCAGATGACGGTGCGGCCCTCGGATTCGCGCGCGGACGCCCATTGCTCCAGCCCGGTGGCGTCCACGCCTTCCTCGTCCAAGAGGCGGCGACCGCCGACGCAAAGGTGGCGGCCTTCGGCCTCGGCCACGACGCCCTTGCCCGGTCGGGCCTGGAACCCGGAGGGAGGCGGGATGTCGAGGCCAAGCGCCTCGGCCCGGGCGAGCACGGCGCGAGCGAGCGGATGCTCGCTGCCCCTCTGGGCGGAGGCGGCGAGGCGGATGAGTTCGGCCTCGTCTCCCTCGGCGGGCATGGACTCGACCACCTTGGGACGGCCCTCGGTCAGGGTTCCGGTCTTGTCGAACACCACGGTGGAGACCCTATGCGCGCGCTCCAACGCCTCGGCGTCCTTGATCAGGATTCCGGCCCTCGCCGCCATGCCGGTCCCCACCATGATCGCCGTCGGCGTGGCGAGGCCGAGCGCGCAGGGGCACGCGACCACCAGGACCGCCACCGCCGCGATGACCGCCTGGTCCACGGGATTCCCGGAATAGAGCCCCCAGGCGAGGGCCGCCGCCGCGATGGCGACGACCACGGGAACGAAGACGGCGGCCACCTTGTCCACTAGGCGCTGCACCGGCGGCTTTGTCGCCTGGGCGTCGCGGACAAGCGCGATGACGCGGCCCAGCAGGGATTCGGCGCCGATGGCGAGGGTGCGGATTCGCAGCAGGCCCTCGCCGTTGACGGCGCCGCCCGGGACTTCGTCCCCCTGCGACCGCTCCACGGGCAGGCTTTCGCCGGTCAGGAGCGATTCGTCCACCTGGGACACGCCGTCCAGAATCACCCCGTCCACGGGGATCCGCTGTCCCGGGCGGACCACGACCACGTCGCCCGGACGGACTTGGGACACGGGAACCTCTTGCTCTGCCCCGTCCCGCTCCACCACGGCGATATCGGGCCGCAGCGCGCTCAGCGCGCGGATGGCGGCGGTGGTCCCCCGCCGGGCGCGCCCCTCCAGCCAGCGGCCGAACAGAACCAAGGTGATGACGCTCGCCGATGCCTCGAAATAGAGATGGCCGCCGACAAAATAATTGTGGAGGCTGAGTCCGAAAGCCGCCGTGGTCCCCAAGACCACCAGAAGGTCCATGTTGGCCCCGCCGCCCCTAAGCGCCTTCCAGGACGCGGCGAAAAACCGCGCGCCCAGGGCGAATTGGACCACGGCGGCGAGAACCAGTTGGGTGATCGGGGCCAGGGTCCAGCCCCCGCCGCTCCACATGGCGACCATCTGCGCCCAGAAAGGAACGGTCAAGGCGGTGGCCATGGCCACCTGGGACAATTCCCTTTTCGCGGCCCGCGCGTCCTCCTCCGCCTCCCGGTCCGCTCTCCTCTCCTCTTCTCCATCAAGCGTCGAGACGGCGAATCCGGTTTTCTCCACCGCACGGGCGAGGTCGACGGCCCCGAGCCCCACGACACGCGCCCGGGCCTCGCCAGTGGCCAGGTTGACAGAGGCGGACAATACCCCCGGAATCCGTCCGAGCGCCGATTCCACCCGCGACGAGCACGCGGCGCAGGTCATGCCTTCGACCAACAGGGCGATTTCAGAGGGTGGAACGGTGAAACCGGTCTTTTCGATCGCCTCGGCGATGGCGGGAACGCCAAGAGAATCGGAATCGAAGGCCACGTCGGCCTGCTCGGCAGCCAGATTGACCGCCGCCGACTCGATTCCCGGGACCTTCTCCAGCACGCCCTGGACCCTGGACGCGCAGGAGGCGCAGGTCATTCCCAGGATCGGCAGGCGAACCTTTTCAATGGCCTTGGACGACAACGCCGCCTCCAATTCCTCGTATTTCATGCGCTTGATTTCGTCGCGTCGCGGGCAAAACTTACTCCCCCGCGCCTCCCCGATCAAAGCCGTTTTCCCTATTTCGGGGCGTATCCATGGTTAATTCACAACGAGTGCGATGTGGTTAATGTGTTATTTTCGCTACACGAACCGTCCTCGGCCTTGGAAACCCACTGAAAAACCCGATTTTTCCCGCAAACCACGCCCTTGCTGGTTTATTGTTTTTCAATGGGTTGCGGTGCAACGCTATAAACCGCGCCGTTTACATCCACTTTTCTTTTGCTTTCCAAGGGGCATTAGTGTTTTCTTTACATTGTGTGAGGCCGGGGCCATGGCTACGAACTGCGTATTGGGTCCCTGCGCTCTTTGTAGATTCATTTTGGCAATCAGGGGGAGAGAGATGCGTAAGTATCTTTCAGCACTGACTCTGGTCCTGGCGACCATGGCTTTTGGTTACACTCCGGCGAGCGCCGAGCCCGGCGTTCTTTCCTGCCACAAGGCTCCCGGTGGGTCTTGGGGCACCATCCTTATCCACTCCAAGTACGAGTACGACTGCACGTTCACCGAACAGAACGGCGCGACCACTCCCTACAAGGCGACCGCCGGCACCTTGATCGGCGTCGACATGGCCTTCCGCGCCGACGACCACATGGAGTATGTGGTCAGCGGTCTCGGCGATCCCTCCGGCTCCGCCACGCTTGAGGGCCTGTACCTCGGCGGCACCTGGACGCTTCGCGCTTCCGCCGGTCCGCAGATGCAGGTCGGTCTCCTCGGCGTCGGTAGCGACGTCAAGCTGATGCCCTTCGGCTTCGGCTATGGCGAAGGCTGGGGCCTCGCCGCCGGCATGGGCTACCTCGCCGTCGAGCGCGTCGGTGGTCCGGCTCCGCGCATCGTCAAGACCTTCATCGTCTACTTCGACTTCGACAGCGCTGACATCAACGCCGGCGCCGACAAGGTCCTGAACGAGATCGAAGCCGCCGTGAAGAGCATGAGCCCGAACCAGATCCTGCTCAGCGGCCACACCGACACCTCCGGCAACAGCGCTTACAACCGCCGTCTGTCGATCCGTCGCTCCCAGGCTGTCGCCAAGGCTCTCGCCAGCCGCGGCATCAAGTCCCGGGTGATGGACATGCAGCACTACGGCGAAAGCAAGCTGATGGTCCCGACGGCCGACGGCGTCAAGGAAGCCGGCAACCGTCGCGTGGAAGTCTACTTCGAGAAGTAAGACCCCACACGGTTTACGGACCTCACGGAAATCGGGCGACGCCTCACGGCGTCGCCCTTTCCTATTTCGGATTCCCTAAACCACCGGGGCGCCGTATCCCCAACTGAACGGGGCCGGGCCGGAAAAGGCCACCACGTCGCCATCGTCCAGCGCCCGATCGAACAATACGCCCAGAGCCGGACCGGGTCCTCCCACCATCAACGGTCGCCCGTTGTGGAACGCCAGATGGATCGCGTCCCTGGGAACGCCGACCCGGTCGGCGACATCGCCCACCGTGCTTCCTGCCTCAAGAGCCAGGGTCAGCGGCCCCACCTGGCCCTTGCGAAAGGCGGAAAGGCTGTTGAACAGACGCGCCTCGATCGTCATCGTCGCGCCGTCCGCGTTGTGGCCGGGACCAGGCGCGCCCATCACCCCCCTCCCCTCTGCAAGCCGCGCATGATCGCCTCCAACAGACGATCGGCGCCGTCGGCGCCGTAACCCGCGAAACAAAACCGGACCTGGGTGACGGGAACGGAAAGGCGGCCAAGCGCCCGGCGATCTTCCGACTCCAACCGAATCTCCACCGAGCGCCCGCCCTCGGCCATCAAGAAACGCGGCGGCGAATCGAGAACGCGGGGCACCCCTCCCAGACGCGCCAGGACCCGGGGCAGCAGACGCGACAATTCGGCATGGCTGAACCCCATTTCCTTGACGGTTTCGAAATCCATGGGCTCAGCCGCCCGCGATCGGCGGCCAGACAGCGAGGACATCGCCTTCCTTCAAGGACGCGTTAGCGCGCGCCGAGGGCTCGATGTAGACGCCGTTGACCAGGACCAAATGGCATTGCTCCAACGGGACGCCGAGGCCGGTCAGGATCGATTCGGGACTGGCGTCCGGCGGCGCGTCCATCTCGATCTGGTTCGCACGGGCGTTCGGAGGCAAAAAGCGGCCCAGCAGGGCGAACAGCTTGACCGTGATCTTCACGGATCACCCATGGATGCGGGCGACGAAGGCCTCGGCGATCCGGGTGGGGTCGGTCTTCAGCCTCTCCTTCCAGGGGCCGAGGCGGATCCGCGCCTGGATCAGCCCGCGCAGCGCCCCGATATGGTCGGTCCTCCCGACGGAGACCGCGCCGATCAGGCGGTCGCCTTCGAATTCCACGCGCATGTACTTGTCGTCTCCCTCGACCCGCGCCGAATCGCCCTTGCCGCGCCAGTCGCCGAAGGCGGACGACACCAGCCCCATGGTCTCCAACACGTTCATGGCCAGCCCCCCGCCATAGACGGCATCCACGCCCGCCATATTCAGAGCCGCAGTGCGCCCCTGATCGACGGCCACGGGCTGGACCGCGTTGACCACGCGCCCTCCGGTGGAGAAATCACGCCCCTGGGCGACGTCGCCCGCGGCGTAGACGCCGTTCGCGCCGGTCTTCATGCGATCGTCCACCAGGACGCCGGCATCGATCTCGATCCCGCTATCCGCCAGGAAATCCACGTTGGGCGCGACTCCGGCGGCGACGACGACCACGTCGGCCTGAAGCGCGTCCCCGCCCGCGAGCGAGACCTTCAGGCCATCCCCCGCCTCCGCCACCCCGGCGACGGTTTGGCCCGTCAGGACCCGCACGCCGAGTCCCTCGCACCAGCGCTTGAGCATCGCGGCGGCGGTCTCGTCCAGCATGCGCGCCGCCATGCGGTCCGCCGCCTCGATCATGACCACCTCGACACCACGCTCGTATAGGGCCTCCATGACGATGGAGCCGATGAAGCCCGCGCCGATCACCACCGCGCGCGCGCCCTTCTTCGCATGGGCGGCGATGGCCCGCGCGTCGTCCAGGGTCCAGCAATGGCGCACCCGTTCGTGGTCGAGCCCGGGGATGTCCGGCCGAACCGGTCGCGCGCCGGACGCGATCAACAACCGGTCCCACTCCAGAACCTCCCCACCGGCGAGGGTCGCGGCCCGCTCCTTGGTCGAGATCGACGCAACCGGCCCGGCCTTGAGCGCGACGCCGATGCGGTCCCAATGCCCGTCGTCCGGCCGCAGACGGGTTCCGTCCTCGTCGATGCGCCCGGTCAGGACATAGGGGATGGCCATGCGCGAATAGGGCGCGCCAGGCTCTCCGCCGACCATGGTGACGGAGCTTTCCGGATCCGTGTCCCTCAGGGTTTCCGCGGCGACCACGCCCGCGGGACCGGCGCCGATGATCAGGTGTTTGGTCATGTTCTTCCCTCCCCGCCCATGATTTGCGGCCGTTAATCCTCGATTTCAAACAGATCGTCGAACCGCGAGACTTCCAAGACGTCCCGGACCTTGCCCCGGCATCCCCTGAGGCTGAGCGAAACGCCGTTCTCCTCGGCCTTGTCCCTGGCCACCAGGAACAGACCGAGCGCGGCGGAATCGACGAATTCGGTTCCCGACAGGTCGAACACGCAGCGCAGGCCCCGCGCCCCCTCGAACAGCGCGAGCGCGTCGGAGAGGGCGTCGTGATCGCGGAACGTCACCCTTTCATCGAAAAGAATGGCGAAACCGTCGGGAAGCTTTTCGATGGTTTGCGGCATGTCAGGGCCTTCGGATGTGGTCGATGAAGCGCTGAACGTCGCCGCGGAGCGAATCCGCCTCGTGGGACAGGTTGCGCGAGGCGTCGAGGACGTCGCGCGCGGCGTCGCCCGCCTCGGTCGCCGCCATCTGCACGCCGTCCACGTTGTTGGCGACTTCTTGGGTGCTGGACGCCGCGCTCTGGATGTTGCGGACGATGCCCATGGTCGAGGCCGACTGCTGCTCCACGGCGGATGCGATGGCCGACGAGATTTCGTCCATCTCGTCGATGATCGCGCCGATGTTGCGGATCGCCTCGACCGCGTCCAGGGTCGAGGATTGGATGCCGTCCACCTGAAGGCCGATCTCGCCGGTCGCGCGCGAGGTCTGATTCGCCAAGTTCTTGACCTCGGACGCCACCACGGCGAAGCCCTTGCCCGCCGTCCCGGCGCGCGCGGCCTCGATGGTGGCGTTGAGCGCCAGAAGGTTGGTCTGCTCTGCGATTTCGCTGATTAGGGAGACCACCTCGCCGATGCGGTTGGCGGCGTCGGCCAGCCCCTGAATTCTTTCGTTGGTTCCGGACACGACCTCGACGGCGTTCCGGGCGGTGCGGGTGGAATGGTCCACCTGGCGGCTGATTTCGTTGATGGACGAAGTCAACTCGTCGGTGGCCGACGACACGCTGTTCATGTTGTCGGTCGCGCGGCCGGTGGCGTGGGCCACGGTCACGATGCGCTGGAACACGTCTTCGGAGATCGAAGACATGGACTCGGCCGTTTTCTGCATGCCTTGGGACGAACGGGAGACCACATCCACCACGCCCGTGATGCTTTCCTCGAAGTTGTCGGCGAGCACGGCCGTGGCCTTCCGTCGCTCTTCGGCGAGGCGCTCGGACGCGGCGGATTTCTCCTCCTCCAGTTTCTTGTTCCTGATCGCGTTGGCCTTGAAGACCTTCAGCGCCTCGGCCATCTCGCCGATCTCGTTGCCGTATCCATCGCCGGGAATGTCCGCGTCCAGGTCGCCATGGGACAGGCGATGCATGGCTTCCGTCATGGCGTCGACAGGGTCGCTGATGGCGCGCCCGATCAGGATCGCCAAACCGAAGACGACGGCCGAAATCACCACCATGCCCGCCAGCATCAAACGGAAGGCGTAATCTTGCGTTCTTTCCAGCGCCTCGGTCGCGATCGCAAGGTCCTCGTCGGCGTCGGCGGCCATCTTGTCCAGCTTGGGCGCGATCTGGTCATGGATTCCGCCCATGACCTGCTTCTTTTGCTCCACCACCAAGCGGAACTTGGCCACTTCCCGGAACGCCTTGACGTAATCGGCGAGCTTGGCGGAGAGATCGAGCTCTTCGTCAAAGGTCAGGCCCTTCAGGCCCTCCATGGCGGCGAAGAAGTCCTTTTCCAGCCCCTCGACCCTACCGATGTTCCAGACGTCGAGGGTCAGGAAGAAGTCCTTCTCGTGGCTTCGCATGCGCAGAAGAATTTTGTCGAGCTTCGTCGACTTATAGGTCCTGAGCTCCTTCTCCACGTGCTGGACCGCGTTGTTCAGTCGGGCCATGAGACCCTGGTCGTCGTCGAGCCCCACCTGCTTGTAGCCCGCCGCCACCGCCTGGAACTGCTCCACGTATTGGGCGAAGCCCTTTCGGATCTCGACCATCAGGGCCTGGATTTCCGGCTCGTCGTGGTAATCGGACAGAGTCGCGAGCGGCGGGCCCAGCCCTAGAACCACGCGGGCGTGCTCTTCGGCCAGTGTCGGGTCGCGGGTCAGAATGAAGCCGTTTTCCAACTTCCGCGCCAACAGGAACCCGTACTTGATGCTTTCCGCCATCTGCTTGGCCTTGGCGGAGCGAAGCTGGTTCTGCTGGATGGTCTTTTGCTGGTGGGAGCTGAGAACGTAGGCCGCGCCCACGAACGCGAACCCCATCAGGGTCAGCAACGCAACCAGCTTCACCTGGCGCTTGATGCTCGCGTTCGCGAATGCCATGTCCTCCCACCCTTTCCGCTTTTCCTGGACGCATCCTCTTGGCGGGATGTCGGCGGTTATGACGATATTACCCCAGACGCTCCGATCGGCATTGATTTATTTCGCCGCGCCCCGGCATATAATCGACGCCATGATCCGTATCGAAGCCCTGAGAAAAGCGTTCGGCCGCGTCGTCGCGGTCGATGGCCTTTCGTTGGAGGCGCGCGACGGGCGGGTGACGGGGCTGATCGGGCCCAACGGCGCGGGCAAGACCACGGCGTTTCGCGTGGTATACGGTCTGCTCGCCCCCGACGGAGGCGCGGCCTTCGTGGACGGCATCGACGTGCAGGCGGACCGGATCGGGGCGCAGAGCCGCCTCGGCGTCCTGCCCGACGTCCGGGGTCTCTATCCCCGCCTGACCGGACGCGAGCACGTGCGCTACCACGGCAACCTGCAGGGACTGAAAGGCCCGGAGTTGGAAGAGCGCATAGAGACCCTGATCCGGCGCCTCGGCATGACCGAATTCGCCGACCGTCGCGCCAAGGGCTATTCCCGGGGCCAGGAGCTGAAAGTGGCGCTGGCCCGAGCCCTGGTCCACGGCCCCCGGAACATCATCCTGGACGAGCCCACCAACGGACTCGACGTGGTCAGCAGCCGCGCCGTGCGCGACCTGATCCGCGAGATGCGCGACCAGGGGCATTGCATCCTGCTCTCCAGCCACATCATGGCCGAGGTGTCCGCGCTCTGCGACGACCTCTACATCGTCTCGGACGGGGCCATCATCGCCCAGGGCACCCAGGACGAGCTGCGCGAGCGCACGGGGGCCGAGGACCTGGAAGACGTGTTCGTCGCCGCCGTCGGCGAGCGGGGGGCCGCGCAATGATGGACTGGCCCTGGTATCGACGGCTCTGGATCGTCCTGAAAAAGGAGCTGACGGACCATCTTCGCGACCGGCGCAGCATCTTCCTCGCCATGATCTATCCCCTTCTGGGACCGATGCTTCTCGGCGGCGGGGTGTATTTCGCGGGCCAGAACCTGCAGTATCGCAAGGAAAAAATCCACGAAGTCCCGGCGATCGGGGCCGAGCACGCGCCCGAGCTCGTCGCCTTCCTGGAGGACAACAACGTCACCCTGATCGACGCCCCGGAAAACCCGCGAGCCGCCGTGCGCGACGGAACCGCGCCGTTGGTGGTGATCTTCCCGCCCGAGGCGCGGGACTCGACCAAGTTCACCGTCACCATGCTTGTGGACCTCGCCCGGGTGACCAACGTGTCGTCCACGTCCAAGGTGAAGTGGCTGATCAACGCCTACAACGCCCGCATCGCGAAGAAAACCGCACGCGCCGCCGGCCTGCCCGAGGACTACGGCGAGACCATCACTCTGAAGCAGGAGGACGTGAAGCGGGAGCGGAACCTGGCCATCTTCTTCTACAACCTGATGCCGCCCTTGTTCATCTTCATGATCTTCCTGGGCGCGGTGTATCTTTCCATCGACACCACGGCCGGGGAGCGCGAGCGCGGCTCGCTGGAGCCCCTATTGATCGCGCCGGTGGAGCGCTGGGTGCTGCTGTTGGCGAAATCGACCGCCGCGTTCGGGTTCACTGCGGTGACCGTGGCGATCAATTTGGCCACCTTCATGTTCCTGCTCGGCTGGGCGGCGGGGACCTCGCCCCACATGACGCCGCCGCCGGGGATCGAGGTCTTCGCCACCGTGTTCCTGATCGCGCTGCCCTTGATGGCGGTGGCGGTGACGCTGCAGATGACCATCGCCATGATCACCCGCTCCATGAAGGAGGCGCAGATCTATCTCGGCCTTCTGCCCCTGGTCCCGGCGCTTCCCGGCATGGTCATGGTGTTGTCCCCGCTGAAGCCCGAGACCTGGAACGCCGCCATCCCGGTGCTGGGCCAGATGGTCATGTTCACCCGACTGGTGGCCGAGGAATCGGTCGAGCCCGGCCACATGGCGCTGGCCAGCCTGACCACCACCCTTCTCGCCGTCCTGATCTTCTGGAAGGCCGCGCGTCTGTTCAGGCGCGAAAAGATGTTCTTTTTGGGATAGACTGCCCCCATGGCCGATATCGCCGTCGTCATCCCGGTATTCGACGAAGAGGGCATCGTCGAGGAGCTTGTCGCCCGCCTGGCCAAGATGGCGGACGGCCAGCCCCATCGTTTCGAGTTCGTGATCGTGGACGACGGCAGCCGCGACGCCACGGCGAACAAGCTCGCCGCGCTTCAGGCGTCAGAGCCCCGGTTGACCGTCATCTCGCTTTCGCGCAACTGGGGACACCAGAACGCCATCAACGCGGGGCTCGATTACGCGGGCGCGTGCGACGCGGTGGTGTTGATGGACGGCGACCTCGAAGACCCGCCCGAGGTCATCCCCCAGCTAATCGAGCAATGGGAGCAAGGCCATCAGGTCGTCTACACCGTCAAACAAAGCCGGGTGGATTCCAGACTCCGGCTCGCCCTGTTCGAGATCTATTACCGGCTGATCCAGTACGCCACCGCGAGCAGGCTGGAGCGCAACGCGGGCGTGTTCTCGCTTCTCGACGCCCGGGCGGCGGCCCAACTCCGCCGGTTCATGGAGCGCAACAAGAGCTACCCCAACCTGCGCGCCTTCATCGGCTTCCGCCAGACCCGCGTGGCCTACGACCGCGACAAGCGCTTCGCCGGGCGGCCGAAGCAGACCTTGTCGCGCTTGATCAACGACGGGCTGAACGCGTTGTTCTCGTTCTCCAGCCTGCCGCTTCGGGCCCTGACGGTGCTGGGGCTGACCATGACCGTGGTGTTTTCGTTGCTGACCGTGTTCTTCTTCGTGCTCCGCGTCACCGGATGGGAGTTCTGGATCTTCTTCCAACTGCCGGGCTGGACGTCGTTCGTGATGCTGCTGTTGGTCTTCGCGTCCCTGAACATGCTGTTCCTGGGCGTGATCGGGGAGTACGTGCGGCTTATTTTCGACGAGGTGACCAGCAGGCCCTATTACATCGTCGACGCCGTCCACCCAGCGCGCGACCGGGCGGTCAAGGACCCCGACGGCGATAAATGACGGCGGGCCGGTTCTTGACCCAGGTCATGGCCGTCTCCTTGGCGTAGTTGGCGAGAATCCAGTCCCTGACCACGTCCAGCCCCGCGTCCATGCGCCCGTCGGCAAGGGTCTCCGCGTCCATGGGGGTGAAATTTCCGTCGTGGGTGTCCACCACGAGCGCGGGCGGCGCGGCCTTCAGCCCGTCCAGGAACGCCCCCACCCGCTCCGGCGTGCCGAAGCCCGGGAAGGCGAGCGGAAGCTGGTGCATGTAGCGTGTGGGCGAGCGCCGTTCGGCCATGAAGTTCAAGCTGGGGTCCACGCCGAGGACCAGGACGGTTTCGTCGGGGCTTGTCGCCTCGCGGACGTATTCGACCACGGCGCGTTGGCGGTCGCGGTCCGTGGTCCCCTTGACGGCCTCCCACGCGTGATATCCAAGCACGCCCGACGGGACCAAAGCGACCAGGAGCCCCAAGGCGCGGATGCGATCGGGCATCAGGCGGGCGAGCGCCAGCGCGACGAAGGGCGCGGTCGCCACAGCCATGTTGGCGGCGTAATGGGTGTAGGTGCGCCCCGACAGGATCACCATGGCGAACTCCAGCGCCACGGCCGCGGCCAGGCCCGCGCCGACCCAGCGCCCGAGCGCGCCGATCCCGACCAGCCCCGACGGCAGCAGGGCGAACAGCCCGACGCCCACCAGATGGAACAGGAAGAACATGGCCGATTCCAGCCGATGGCCCCCGCCCGCGTTGTCCACGTAGAGGAAATTGTAGATCAGGTACTGCTCCAGCCCCGCCGCCACCGCTCCCTCGGCCCAGACCCAGGCGACCATGGGGACGATCAGGGACAGCGCCCCCGCGCTCATCCACAGCCCCCGGACGGCGGCTTCCCCGAAGCCCCGGCTCCGCCAGCCATGAACGAACAGGACCACGGCGAAGACGCTCGCCGACGCGCCCGACGTTGGCAGCAGCAACGCCCCCCAGGCGAAGGCGAACCCGACCAGGAGAAACCATCCACGCCCCCCCCGGTCCAGCGCGCCCAGGAACCCGGCCATGGCCGCGACCTGGGCCGGAACCGCGAGCGTCTGGACGAACCCGCCGTAGTGGTAGAAATGCAGGTAGGCGGCGAGCGCGAACAGAACCGCGAGGAACGACCACTCCAGCCCCAAACGCCGCCTCAGCAAGCGCTCCAACACGATGAAGGCCCCCGCGACCATGGCGCCTTCGAACAGGACCAGGCCCAGCCCCTTCCCAGGCGTGAGCCAGGCCCCGACAGCGTTCAGGAGAAAGAACAGCGGCCCCTTGTGCTCCCAGAAATCCAGGTAGACCGTCCCGCCCTCGGCCAGAACCCAACCGGCGTAGAGGTATATGCCCATGTCGGTGCGCATGGACTGATAGGCCTGATCGGCCACGCAGACGAGAGCCATCGCGACCGCAATGGCGATGGGAGGCGCGATGTCCGAGGAGCGGATCACCCCTCGGCCGTTTCCTGGGGCTGGGCCGGGCACGGGGTCACGATGCGCCAAGTCTTGTTCTTTCTATGGTAGATCAGATCGCGAATGATGCTGACGGTCTTGCCGGGCTCGGACATGAAGTCGATGCGCATCCTGTGGGTGGGCCGGACCGGATAGAACAGAAAATCCTCGAAGAACAGGGGCTGGTCGGGCAGCACCGGCTCCATGCTCGCGGTGTGGCGTTTGGGGATGGGGCGGCGCACTTCCTTGATCACAAAGGAATTCGGGTCGCCTGGTCCGTCGCCCATGGCGCAGCTGATCGTCTCGGAGTGGATCAGCTTGCGCAGGATCTGAGTGTTGCCGCCGTTGACGGCGGCGATGTAGCGACGCTTGAAATCGAGGAGCGCCGCATCCGGCTTGGTGGTCATGGCGCGCGCCTTCGCCTCGCTGGGCGCAACCTGGACCAGGTCGATGAAGTGGGCCGGCCCCTTGGCGTCCGCCTCCTTGCCGACGGAGCCGATAGTCTCCATCACGTCGCCCATCTGGGCCTTGACCTTTTCGTTGGCGGCGGCGAGCGCGGCCTCGGCGTCGGATTCGGCCTGTTCCACGGGTTCCGGGGCCGGTTCTTCCTCTGCGGTTTGCTCTTCGGCGGGCTCCTCCTCGGCGGCTTCCTCCTCGGTCGGGGCCGCCTGGGCTTCCTCCACCTTCTTGATCCAGCGGTCGGCGAGCTTTTCGTCCGGCCGCACGCCGTCCATGCCGTCCGTATAGATCCGCGCCAGCCACAGCATGGCCTCTATATTCCCCTCTTCGGCGGCGCGTTCGTACCATTTCTTGGCCTTGGCCATGTGGCGCGGCACGCCCTTGCCCCATTCGAAGGCGTGGGCCACCTTCATGATGGCGTCCAGGTTCTTCTTTCTCGCCGCCTGGCGGTACCAAGTCCAGGCCTTGGAATGGCTATGGTAGACGCCCTTGCCATCGGCGTGCAGGTCGCCCAGCATGGCCATGGCCTCCGCCTTTCCGTTGTAGGCTTGGCGCTTGATTTCGCGGATGTGCTCGGTGACGTCGTCGTCGGCCTCGAGCCCCTGTTCGATTTTTTCGAGCAGGACGTTGAGGTCCGAAACGGGCGGGGGCTTTGGCGCGGCCTCGGTCTCGGTCTCCGCCTCGGCCTTCGTGTCCTCCTCCGCCTGGGCGGAGGAGCACCAGAACAACAGCGCCAGGGCCATCAGAAGGAATTTCAAGGCGTCTCTCCCGCCGCTCGGGTCAACAAGCATGCTAGCAGGGAAAGAGTATGCCAGATGTGACGGCCGTCAGTCGATAGGCGGCTCAGCCCCCGTAATTTGGGGCGTTTGACCAGAGAATGTGGTTGCGGGTCATCTCTTCGCTGATGACCCGCATCTCCATCTCGGCGCTTCTGGTCGCCGCGCCGAAATGCAGATTGTGCTCGCGAATTATTTCGGCCAATCGCCGCTGGAGCCCGATGAGGCGGCGAAAATCCCTGCGCTTCGCCTCCACCGTCCCGATCCCGGGGCCTTTGATCCCGGACCAAATGCGTTCGCATTCCAGCGCAAGATCCCGGATGCCCATGAAATCCTCTGTCGAACCGATCGGACGAACCACGGAAGCCATCAAACTCCTCCTTCGACCATGCCGCCGTTCAACAGGCGTCATGAAACAATATAACCAGGATGTTTCAGAATGGTTGCTGATATCCAGTAACGTTGTGTATATTTTTGTAATAATACGAAGGGAGAAACATGCAAAACTTTACATTCCTTAACCCGGTCAAGGTCGCGTTCGGCCGGGGCGCCATCGCCAAACTCGACGGACTCGCGCCACGGGACGGGCGGATCCTGGTGACATACGGCGGCGGCTCCATCAAGAACAACGGGGTTCATGAGCAGGTCATAACGGCGCTCCAGGGCCGGGATGTCCTTGAATTCGGCGGAATCGAGCCCAATCCCCGCTACGAGACCCTGATGAAGGCGGTCGAGCTCAGCCGCAAGGAAGGCGTGGCCTTCCTGCTGGCCGTCGGCGGCGGTTCGGTCCTGGACGGAACCAAGTTCATCGCCGCCGCCGTCCCTTACCAAGGCGACGATCCCTGGGACATGGTGGCCGAGCACGCCGAGGTGGAGAACGCCCTGCCCCTGGGCGCGGTCCTAACCCTTCCGGCCACCGGGTCCGAAATGAACGGGTACGCGGTGATTTCCAGGGATTCCACTCAAGAGAAGCTTCCCTTCGGCGGACCCGCGCTTTTCCCTCGCTTTTCGGTCCTTGACCCGGAAACATCGTTCTCGCTGCCCGCGCGCCAGGTGGCCAACGGCGTGGTCGACGCCTTCGTCCACGTGATGGAGCAGTACGCCACCCAACCGGCGGACGCCCCGCTTCAGGACCGCCAGTCGGAAGCGATCCTTCTGACCTTGATCGAGGAAGGGCCCAAGACCCTGGCCGATCCCACCGATTACGACGCTCGCGCCAACCTGTTCTGGTGCGCGACACAGGCGTTGAACGGACTTATCGCCTGCGGCGTCCCTCAGGACTGGTCCACCCACTACATCGGCCACGAGTTGACGGCGCTTTACGGAATCGACCACGCCCAGTCGCTGGCCGTGGCGCTGCCTGGCGTCCTGTCGGTCCGAAAGACGCAAAAGGCTGACAAGCTGAAACAGTTCGCCGAGCGGGTCTGGGGCCTGTCCGACATCGACGCCGCCATCGCCCGGACCGAGGAATTTTTCCAAAGCCTCGGCGTCAAGACGCGCCTTTCCGATTACGATATCGGACCGGACGCGGCGGACATCGTCGCCGAGCGTTTCCGCGCGCGGGGCGAAATGATGGGCGAAAACGAGGACATGACGCCCGACCAAGCCCGCGAAGCCCTGTTGACGAGGATTTGACCATGCCGTTTCGAACCGCATTCCTGGCGAGCCTCCTTTGTCTGTCCCTGTCTCCCCGGGCCATGGCGGCCGAGCTTCTGGTCTTCGTGCGGGAAGGCTGCGAATGGTGCGAAATCTGGCAGGGCGAGGTCGGCGCGGTCTACGCCAAGACCGACGAGGGCCAAGCCGTACCCATGCGCAAGGTCTGGACCGACGAGGACCGGCCGGACGAACTGACGTACGTCAAGGGCGTCGTCTACACCCCCACCTTCGTGGTGGTCCATGACGGGCGCGAATACGGCCGGATCCTGGGCTATCCGGGCGAGTCCTTCTTTTATGACTTCCTGCGCGAAATCATGGGGAAGCTGCCGCAAGCGGGGTTGTAACGCCCGTCACAGAAATCAGGGCGGAGAAGACGTAGACTGGGATCGTGGAAAGGAATTGGCGACGCGGCCATGAACGACGAAAAGGACCAGGAAATGCCCGCCAACGCCGCACTCGCGATCAAGAGCCAGGACGACGTCAACCTGTCCAAGGGCAGAAGCCGGCGCCGCCACGAGCGCGTCGTCGTCAACACGCCCTTCCGCGCCGTTATCGAGGAAACCGAACACAAAGGCGAAGTCGTCGACATCTCCTCCGGCGGCGCCGCGTTGAGCGCCCCGCCGCCCGTGGACAACGCCCTATTCGTGCAGCTTCACATCGACGGCCACGCCCCCATGAACGCCCGCGTGGTGCGCCGGTTCCAGGAAGGCTACGCCGTCGCGTTCCAGCTTGGGCAGGAAGCCCAGGCCGCCCTCGATAAAAAGCTCAAGAAGCTTTCCGGGGAATAGCCGCGACGGCCTCGCGGATCTCCTGGGCCGAACGCCCGGGATCGTCGGTCCGCGTCACAGCGCCCCCCACCATCACCAGATCGACCCGGGGATAGTCCGCAAGCGCCGCCATGGACTTGGCGTTGAGCCCGCCGACCAGGGCCAGCCCGGCGTCGAAATCCAATCCATGGACCGTGTCCAGGTCGGCGAAGGGCGAATGGCCCGCTCCTTGCTGGTCGATGCCGGTGTGGATCACCAGCCAGTGAACGCCGAGCCCGTCGATTTTTTTCACCAGCCCGGGCCCGTCCGCAACGCCGATGGAGTCCACCATCACCTTGCGACCGCACTTGTCGGCGGCGTCGAGCGCGGCCTCGATGGTTTCGCGCGCGGCCGCGCCGAGAACGGTGGCGATGTCGGCCCCGGCGCGAAAGGCGAGCTCCGCCTCCATGAAGCCGGTGTCCATGGTCTTCATGTCCGCGACCACCTGATGGTCGGGATAGAGGTCCTTCAGGCGCGAGACGGCGCTTAGGCCCTCGGCCTTGATCAGGGGCGTGCCCACTTCCAGGATATCGACGTGGTGGGCCGCCGCCTCGGCGATGGCCAAGGCGTCGTCCAGGCTGGTGAAGTCCAATGCGAGCTGCAGGGCGACCATGAATCCATTGGGCCTCAACTCGCCCGACAAGGCAAGCGCCGAAGCGCAATCCGGGGACGCCTATTGGAGAAAACCCGATTCCCGCATGAAGGAGAACAGGTTCCGGGAAAAGGTCACGCCCTTTTTCAGGATCTTCACGTTGGGGGGAAGATCCCTCGTCTTCGCGGCCGGCAGGTCTGTCGAGATCACCAAAAGCACCAGGGCGTGGAACGTCGCCTCGAGCTTGGAGAACACGTGCGCCAGCTCCAGCCCGGTCAGCCGTCCCACCTGCATGCCGGTCACAATGATGTCGGGGCGGTGGGCGAGCGCGAGGTCGATGGCCTCGATGGGCTCGTCGGCGATAATGACGTCGAAACCGAAGCTCGAAAGCTCGCCTCCGACGATCTTGCGCTGGATGCCCTTGGGCATCAGCAACAGCACCCGCGTCGCGCCGCTGAGCGCCGAGACCTTCGACGCGTTCCGGCGCAAGGGCAGGTCGTGGATCATGTCGGCGACCACGTTGGCGGGCATGTCCTCGCCCCTCTCCAGGATGGCTTCGATCCTGTCGATGAACATCTGGATGTCCCGAACCTCGTCCCGCCCGATGTCGCGCGAGGTTTCGATGTAGTCCTCGATGGCGTGGCAGATGGTGGACACGCCGGGGAAGCCGAAGGTCCCGCCCAGGCCCTTGACCCCGTGGATGCTGCGCTTGACGGTCATCATGTGGTCGCGCGCGCGGCCCTCGCCGCTGTCCAGCGCGACCAAGGCTGCGGCGGCGTCCTTCAAGCGGTCCTCGGCGGTTTCGATGAAGTCCTGGCGCATTTCCGCCAGAATCAACGCCATTTCCGTATCGATCGACATCGCGCCCATCCAAGACCAGCCCAGGAACAAATCTTATGCAGTGCGCTCAGGCGTGTCCAGAAACTCCCGCTTCGTCCGGCGGCCTGGCCAGCCCGAAGTCGTCCAACACGGCGTAGAACGACGGCACCACGATCAGCACCAGCATGGTGGTGACGCTGAGCCCGAAGGCCAGGCTGGTCACCAGCGGGGCCAGGACCTGGGCCTGCAGGCTGCGCTCGAACAACAACGGCGTGAGCCCGGCCACGGTGGTGAGCGAGGTGAGCAGGATGGCGCGGAAACGCTCCCGGGACGCTCGGGTCGCGGCCGCGACGATGTCGAGCCCCTCGGCGCGCCTAAGCTTGATGAACCGGACCAAGAGGATCGAATCGTTGACCACCACGCCGGCCAAGGACGCCGCGCCCACCAGGCTCGGCATGGAGATTTCCAGCCCCAGCAGCGCGTGCCCCATCACGACGCCGACAAGCGCCAGGGGAATAATCGCCATGACCACAACGGGCTCTATGTAACTTCTGAACTGGAAGCTCAGGATCAGGAATACGCCGACCAGCCCGACCAGGAAATTGCGGCGAAGCGACGACCCTGTTTTCGACGACTCCTTGGCCTGCCCCTGGAACTCCACCTCGACGCCGGGAAAGCGCTTGGCCAGTTCGGGTAGGAAGCGGGCGCGGGTGTCGCGGACCAGTTCGTTGGCGTTGGTGGCGTCGTCGTCGATTTGGCCCTGGATGGTCACGGTGCGCCGTCCGTCGACCCGGTGGATGCGCCCGACGCCCCTGCCCCGCTCCACCACGGCGACGGCGTCCAGCGGCACCTGTTCACCGCCGGGCGCGGTCACGGTGAAATACTCCAGGTCCGCCAGGCTGTCGCGGTCTTCCAACGTCAGGCGGATTTCGACCTCGTAGGATTCCGAACCCGACTGGACTTCGGCCGCCTTCTTGCCCTGGAAGGCGGATCGGAGTTGGGCCGCGATGTCCTTGGCCGTGAGCCCGAGCGCGGACGCGCCCTCTCGCAAACGGATGCGGGCCTCGGGCTTTCCCGGGCGCAGGTCGTCGGTCAGGTCGAACACGCCACGATAGCCCCCAAGCCAGTCGAGCAGTTCGAGCGACGCCGCCTTCAACTCGCCCAGGTCGTCGCCGAGCAAGCGGATATCGATGGGCCGTCCGGCCGGGCCGATGACGCGCTCCGAGAACTTGATCGCGATCACGTCGGGAATGCGCCCGGTCAGCTCCCGCCAGCGCCCCAACAACTCGTCGAGCTTGGCGTCGCGGACCTCGGCGCCAAGAAGATCAACGGAGATGGTGGCCACGTGGGGGCCGCTCTCGAACGCGTCGGCGTTCTTGCCGTACTGGACGCCGACGTTGCGGACCAGGGATTGGCCCTGAGGCTGGCGAGGGGCCCATTCGCGCTCCACCTCCCGAAGGGATGCGATCACGCCGTCCACCACCTGCTCGGTGCGGGCGAGCGGGGTTCCCTGGGGCAATAGCACCCGGGCCTCGATCACGTCGCCGTCCAGGTCGGGAAAGGCCCGGAACTTCAACACCCCGCCGGCCAGCATCGAGACCGCGCCCAGAAACGCCATCAGCACCAGGCCGAGCGCCATGTAGCGGTTGGTCACCGACCAGTCCACGACGCGCCCGACCACGTTCTCGCGCGTCCAGTCGATCCCGGCCTCGATGCGGACGCGGATGGCTCCGGGCTTCTTGTCCTGGTCGGATTCGAGCGCCCCCATCAGGTGATGGGGCAGGATCCAGAACGCCTCGACCAGGCTGATGGCGAGCGTGATGGTGAGCACCACCGGCATGACCTTGAGCACCGAGCCCAGATGCCCCTGCATGAACGCCAACGCCCCGAAGACGCACACCGTGGTGAAAAAGGACGAGATCACGCCTGGAAGCACCTGCTTCGCCCCGTCCACGGCGGCCTCGACCGGCGGCTTGCCCATGCGGCGGTGGGCGGCGATGTTCTCGGAGATCACGATGGCGTCGTCCATCAGAAGTCCCACCGCGATCAGAAGCCCCACCATGGTGATCATGTCGAAGGAGTAGCCGAACGCCGCCATCCCCGCGATGGTCCCCAGAAACGCCACCGGAAGCCCCATGGTGACCCAAAACGAATAGCGCAGGGAAAAGAACGCCCACATGACCAGAAACACCAGCCCCAACCCCTGCAGGCCGTTTCTCAGCAGCATGTTCAAACGGTCGCGGACGATGGAAGAGATGTCCTGGGTCAGTTCCAGGCTCAGGGTCGGCGGGGCCTTGGCCCGTTCGGTCTCGAGGAAGGCGCGGAGTTGGTCCACCACGCTCAGCGTATCGTTGTCGCGGGCCTTCTCCACCACCAGGTAGGCGGCGCGCTCGCCGTTGAAGACGCTGTTCTCCTCCGCCTTCTCGAAGGTGTCGGTGACCCGGGCGATGTCGCCCAGGCGGATTTCCGCCCCGCTGGCGGCGCTCACAACCACCAAGTCCTCGAACTCCCGGGGGGCGCGGCGTTCGTCGGTGAAGCGGATCAGAACGGTGGAATCGCCGCTTTCGATGTCGCCGCTCGGCAGGTCCACGCTCTGGCGCGCGATGGTGTCTGCGAGCCCATCGACGCTGAGCCCGTACTGGCGCAGTGTGGTCGCCGGAATCTCGATGCGGATCTGGTGGTCGGAAAATCCCTCGATGGTGACCTTGGAGACGCCGTCGAGCCGCAAGAGCCGATCCTTCAGCCCCTCGGCGTAGGCCTTCAGGTCCGGAGCCGCCATGGGTCCCGCAACCGCCACCGACGCCACGAAGTCCGTCCGTCCCAACTGGCGAATCACCGGGGTCTCGGCGTCGTCGGGAAAGGAATCGATGGCGTCGACTTCGCTCTTCACGTCGTCGAGAAAGCGGGCGAAGTCGGCGTCCTCGCGCATGTCGAGGGTCGCGATGGCCAAGCCCTCGCGGGAATCACAGCGCTTCTCGTCCATGTTCTGGACGCCGTCCACCGCGTCCTCGATGCGCTGGCAGATCGCCTCCTCGACCTCCTCGGCGGTTCCGCCGGGATAGGAAACGCGGACCTCGACCTCGGTCGGGGGGATGTCGGGAAAGGTTTCGCGCTTGACCGACGGAGCGGCGACCAGCCCGATGACGATGAACGCCACCATCAAAAGGTTCGCCGCCGTCGGGTGGGATGCGAAAAACCGGATCACCGGGGGCTAATTCCCCTTGGCGTCGGCGGCCACCTGCATGCGGACGATCTTGTCCGGGTCGGCCACGGCCCCGTTGTCGGCCTTGTCGCCCCGTTTGATCATGCCGACGTACTTCATGCCCTCGACCACCTGGCCCCAGACCGTGTACTCGTTGTCCAGCCAGCGGGTGCGGGCGAAGCAGATGAAGAACTGGGAATCGGCGCTGTGGGGCGAACTGGACCGGGCCATGCCCACCGTGCCGCGCCGGAACGGCTCGTCGGAGAATTCGGCCTTCAGGTTCACGCCCGAGCCCCCGGTGCCGTCGCCCTTGGGGTCGCCGGTCTGGGCCATGAAGCCCGCGATCACCCTGTGGAAGAGCAGTCCGTCATAGAAGCCCTGGCGGGTCAGCTCCTTGATGCGAGCCACGTGTTTCGGAGCCAAATCCGGCCGCATTTCAATAACAACGCGACCATCCTTCAGGTCGAGATATAGGGTGTTTTCCGGGTCTCCGGCGTAAACCTCCTCGGCGGCCATGCTCGCGCCGAAGGCGATGGCGCATGCGGCAAGCATCGATTTGAGCATTAATGATTCTCCGTCCTGGCGTTTTCTTCAGTCGAACAGGGCCTCGATTTCGTCCCGCTCGTCTTCGCTAAGATCCGGGCCCAGCTTTTCGCGGCCCAGCGCGTCGGCCACATGGTTGATGCGGTTTTCCACGTAGGTCAAGGATTTCGCCACCTTGCACGCCTGTTCGCCGGTCGCGCGGTGGAAAGAGCAGGCGTCCATGATCTCGGTCCCGTAATCGGCGATCTGGTCGAGCAGGGCGAGTTGGCGATTGTCGGTGGTCCTTTCGCGCAACATGCCGAGGATTTCGTCGTTCTTGTCAACCGCCGACATGATGGCTTCGTTGGCGGCGTTCATGGCGTGGAGGATGGCGTCGAGTCGGACGTCCATGGTCTCGAACGGGCTTCTTTGCCCGTCCGGATCGCTAAGCCTTACAATCTCTTGTCTGGCGCGCTTGATGTATTGGTTCAATGCGCCGACATTGGCGCGCAACAACGCGTTTTCGTCTTCCATGTCCATGGACGGGCCCCGCGAACAGCCGTTTCGTTTCGAAGCGTTCCCCCCCTCCACGTTCCGAAACGGGCGCGGAGCGTCAAAACCGTATATTATATGGACGCAATGTGCGGAATTAAAACCCGGGAAATCGGAATCGGATCGTGAAGGCCGCAATCGGACAGCGTCCAAGGCAAGGCGCATGGGGCGGCGGCAACCGATTCGCGGCCGCCCTGGTCGAGGCGTTGGAAGCGCGCGGCCACCAGGTCCGATACGACCTCGAGGACCCGGACGTGGACCTGGTCCTGATCACCGACCCGCGCTCCCGCAATCCCCAGCAGTCCTTCACCGTCGGACGGGCCTGGCGCTATCTCGCCTTTCGCAACCCGAACGCGGTCGCGGTTCATCGCATCAACGAATGCGACGAGCGCAAGGGCGCGCGAACCATGAATTTTCGCCTCCGCCTCGCCAATAGGGCCGCCGACCACACCGTGTTCATCGGCTCTTGGCTGGAAAAGCTCGACGTCTGGCGTCGGGGCGGCTCGTGGTCGGTAATCCTGAACGGCGCGGACGACAGGGTCTTCAACGCGGTCGGCGCCGCCGCCTGGGACGGCGCCCAACCCTTGCGGCTCGTCACCCACCATTGGGGCGGGCACGCCATGAAGGGGTTCGACGTCTACCGGCTGCTGGACCGGCTGTTGGGCGAGGGCCGCTGGCGGGAAAAGCTGGAATTCACCTATGTGGGAAACCTTCCCGACAGTCAGTCGTTCCGTCACGCGCGCCACGTCCCGCCCCTGGACGGACAAGAGCTGGCGGCGGAATTGAAGCGCCACCACGTTTACCTCACCGCCTCGATCAACGAGCCCGCGGGCATGCACCACATCGAGGGCGCGCTTTCGGGGCTTCCCCTGCTCTATCGCAACAGCGGGGCGCTGCCCGAATACTGCGACGGCTTCGGCGTCGCGTTCGACGGCCCGGACGATTTCGAGGCCGCCCTCGCGCGCATGGTCCGGGACTACGCATCCTGGAAGAGCCGCATGGCCGCTTACGCCAACACGGCGGAGAAAATGGCGAACGAATACGTGGACCTGTTCGAGGACCTGGTCTCCAGGCGCGAGGCCGTCAAGGCCGCTCGCCTCTCCTGGCTGCGCCAGCCTTTTGCGTTTCTTCTGGCGCAGGCGCCCTGGTGATGGCCGCGTTGCGCCCCCTCGCTGCAAGCCTGGCCCGCCGCGCGATGCGTCTTGGCTGGAGCGCGCTCGACGCGGCGGGGCTATGGCGGTCCGACGCCCCGCCCGTGGCCTATGTGGTGGAAAAGGCGGACTGGTCCATCCGCTGGGACGGAATCCAGTACGCCCGCGCCATCGAAGCCGCACACCCTGGAACCGTCGTCGTCACCGAGCGGCCCGAGCGGTTGTTCCGCCGGGTCGCGCATTTCGGCTCCCAATTCCTGTGGGAGCTCTGGGCCAAGGCGGCCTCCCCCACCAATCCCGTGGTGGTGACCTATTTCCACGGCAAGCCCGAGGACGGGCCGGACATGGCGCGCCACGTGGATTATTTCATGAATAACCTGAACGGCATCGACCGAGTGGTCACGGCGGCCGGCGTCACAGAATCCCGGCTTCTGGAATGGGGGGTTCCGGCGGAAAAGCTGGTCAGGGTCCCCCTGGGCGTCGATACCGCCCTGTTCCACCCGCCCACCGAGGAAGAGCGGGCGACGGCGCGGGCTCGGCTGGGCGCGCCCGAAGGGGCGGTCTGCATCGGCTCGTTCCAGAAGGACGGCGTCGGCTGGGGCGACGGCATGGAGCCCAAGCTGATCAAGGGCCCCGACATCTTGGTGGAGGCCGCCGCCAAGCTGGCGCGTGACATCCCGGTATTCGTCCTTCTGACCGGTCCGGCCAGGGGATACGTCAAAGCGGGGCTGGAGCGCCATGGCGTTCCATACCATCATTTGTTCGTGGAGGATTTCCCCGACCTCGCCCGCTGCTACCACGCGCTCGACCTCTACCTGGTGACGTCCAGGGAGGAAGGCGGACCCAAGGCGATCCTGGAAGGCATGGCGTCCGGCGTTCCCGTCGTCACCACCCGGGTCGGCATGGCCGACGACCTGGTGGAGGACGGGCTGAACGGAGCCCTGGTTTCCGTCGAGGACGTGGCCGCCTTGACCGAAAAGGCCGCGGGCGTCGTTTCCGATGACGGCCGCGCCGAGCGCATGCGCGCGCGCGGCCGCAACACGGCGGAGCGGCACGACTGGGAAAAGGTGGGAGAGATGCTATACGAAAAGGCCTACCGGCCGCTTCTGAGCCGGTCCCCGTTTTCCAGGAACCAGCGATAAGTCGCCTCGAGCCCGGCGCGGACCGAGGTCCGAGGGCTCCACCCCAGTTCCTTCAAATGGGACACGTCCAGAAGCTTCCGGGGCGTGCCGTCCGGCTTGTCCGTGTTGAAGACCAGTTCGCCCTCGAAGCCGACGACGTCAATGACGGTTTCCGCAAGTTGCCGGATGGTCATTTCCTCGCCGCTGCCGATATTGACCTGGACCGGCCCGGAATAGTTTTCCATCAAGAAAACCAAGGCGTCGGCTAGGTCGTCGATGAAGAGGAACTCCCTGAGCGGCGAACCCGTTCCCCAGACCTCCATGGACTTTGCGCCGGACAGCTTGGCCGCGTGCGCCTTGGCCATCAGGGCGGGAACCACGTGGCTGTTCTCCAGGTCGAAATTGTCGCCGGGGCCGAACAGGTTGTTGGGCTGGGCGCAGATGAAGTCGCAGCCGTATTGGGTCCGATAGGCCTCGGACATCTTGATCCCGGCGATCTTGGCCACCGCGTAGGCCTCGTTGGTCAACTCCAGCGGGCCGGTCAGCAGGGCGTCCTCGGGAATGGGCTGGGGCGCCATGCGGGGGTAGATGCAGGCCGAACCCATGACCAGCATCTTTTCGACGCCAATGTCCCGGGCGGCGTTGATGACGTTGGTTTCGATCATCAGGTTGTCGTAGATGAATTCCGCCGGACGCGTGGCGTTGGCCCATATCCCGCCGACGGTGGCGGCGGCGAGGAAGACGGCCTGGGGCTTGTTGGCCTCCATCCAGTCCTCGACCTCGCCTTGACGACGAAGGTCGGCGTCCCCCCTGGTGGAGGTCAGCAACTCGCAATCGATGCGCGCCAGCCTGCGGACGATGGCCGATCCCACCATGCCCCCGTGCCCGGCCACCCAGATCCTTTTTCCCGCCAGCGAATACGGCGTCTCGACGCGTCCAAGGTCATCGGACATCGCCAAGGCCCCGATTCGCTCGCATCTCGTCCAGATCAGCGCGCACCATCTCGCGCACCAGATCGTCGAAGGCGGTCGTGTGACGCCAGCCAAGCGCTTCGTGCGCCTTGGTTGCGTCGCCCAAAAGGGCGTCGACCTCGGTGGGCCGGAAGTAGCGTTTATCCACCTCGACCAGGACAAGGCCGGTCTTCGCATCGATTCCCTTCTCGTCCACGCCGCTTCCCCGCCATTCGATGGTTCTGTCCACCTCGGCGAAGGCGTGTTCGATGAACTCGCGGACGGAATGGGACTCGCCGGTGGCGAGGACGTAGTCGTCGGGTTCGGGCTGCTGCAGGATCCTCCACATCCCCTCCACGTAGTCACGGGCGTGGCCCCAGTCACGCTTGGCGTCCAGATTTCCGATGAACAGCTTGTCCTCGAGCCCCAGGTGGATCGCCGCCACCGCGCGGGAAATCTTGCGGGTGACGAAGGTCTCGCCCCGGGTTGGGCCTTCGTGGTTGAAAAGGATGCCGTTGGAGGCGTGGAAGCCGTAAGCCTCGCGATAGTTCACCGTGATCCAGTAGGCGTACAGCTTGGCCGCGGCGTAGGGGCTGCGGGGCTGGAACGGCGTGTTTTCGTTCTGGGGGCTTACCGGCGCGTTGCCGAAAAGCTCGGACGTGGAGGCCTGATAGAACCGCACCGTTCCGCTCATGTTCAAGATGCGTATGGCTTCGAGCAAACGGAGGGTCCCAAGCGCGTCGGAGTTGGCGGTGTACTCCGGGGTCTCGAAGCTCACCTGCACGTGGCTTTGGGCGGCGAGGTTATAGATCTCGTCCGGCCGGGTTTCCTGCATCAGCCGAATCAGGTTGGTGGCGTCGGTCAAGTCGCCGTAGTGCATGAAAAACCGGACGTCGTCCTTGTGGGGATCCGAATACAGATGATCCACGCGCGCCGTGTTGAACGACGACGAACGACGCTTGATCCCATGGACCACATACCCCTTTTCAAGGAGCAATTCCGCCAAAAAGGCGCCGTCCTGTCCCGTCACGCCGGTGATAAGTGCTGATTTCTGAGCCATGCGGCGGCTTCCAATTCCCTTTTTCGGCAACCGTGGCGAAAATAAGGGGTTCTTCCCGGTCTTGGCAATCTTTTGGAAATGCTGGATAACCATCCCATGGCCGCAGCAGGGGACCCCAAGGTGTGAGCGCCGCGACGACCAGCCCGGAAAAAGCGCCCCCGCCCCGCCTCGAAGACCCGCTTTCCAAACGGGTCCTGAGAAGCGGATACCGCATGGCGCTTGGGCTTCACGGCACGCTCAGCCGGGCGACTTCGGGCGGCGGCGGCGCGCCGAGGCTCTATTACGGCGGGGCGCGGGCGGGCGACGGCGGCGGCCCCAAGGTCAAGGTGAAGAAGCTGGCCCAGGCCTTTCCCGAGCATCCCTGGCGCTACAACCTGGTCTACGTCCTCAGCAACGCGCCCTATTTGACCCCGGCCGCGCTCGAATCGCTGAAACGGCGCCGAATCCCCATCGTCGCCAACCAGAACGGCGTGTTCTATCCCGCCTGGTACGACGGCGACTGGGAAGCGGAGAACCGCCGCATGGCCCGGCAATACCACCTGGCCGACCACGTGTTTCATCAAAGCGAATTCTGCCGCCGCGCCGCCGAGAAATTCCTGGGCGAGCGGGACGGGCCGAGCGAGGTTCTCTACAACGCGGTCGACACCGAACGCTTCCGCCCGGCGGCCGAGCCGTCCGAGGGCGCGCTTACCTTCCTCGCCGCCGGAAAGGTCCAGGCCCATCAGGCCTATCGCCTGGAGACCACCATCGCGGGATTGGCGGCGGCCAGGAAACAGGGCCTCGAGGCCACGCTCGCCATCGCGGGGACCGTTGCGCCGGAGGCTTCGGCCGGGGCCCGGGCGCGCGCCGAAAGCCTCGGCGTCCAGGACAGCGTCTCGTTCCTGGGCCCCTACTCCCAGGAAAGCGCGCCCGCCCTGTTCGCGTCCCACGGGGCCTACGTCAACACCAACCACAACGACGCCTGCCCGTCCACCGTCATCGAGGCCATGGCGGCCGGGTTGCCGGTGCTGCACGCCGACACGGGCGGGCCGCCGGAACTGGTCGGCCCCGATGCGGGCGTCGGGCTTAAGACCGGGGAAAGCTGGGACGAGCCCCTGCTACCCTCGCCAGACGCCGTCGCAGACGGCATGATGGCCATCGCCGAAAAACGGGACGCCATGGCCCAGACGGCGCGGGCCCGCGCGGTGGAAAGGTTCGACATCCGCCCCTGGCTGGAGCGCCACGCCCAGGTGTTCCAATGGCTTCTGGACGCGCGCCATGCCTGAAATCAGCGTGGTCATCCCCTGCTACAACGGCGGCGCGTTCCTTCCCGGCGCGCTGGCGAGCCTGGAGAGCCAGACCTTCCGCGATTTCGAGGTGGTGGTGGTGGACGACGGGTCCGACGACGCGGAGACCCTCCGCCTGCTGGAGAACCTTCAAGCCCCGGTCCGGGTCAAGCGCCAGGACAACATGGGCCTCGCCGCCGCCCGGAACGCGGGCATGGCCGAGGCGAAAGGACGGCTCCTGCTGCCTCTCGACTGCGACGATGCGTTGGAGCCGACTTTCCTGGAAAAGGCTCGCGCCGCCCTGGACGACAGCGGCGCGGACTTCGCCTTCGCGCACCTTCGCATGGTCGGGGACAAGGAGGGCGTTCTGGAAAAGGGCTACAACCGCTTCACCCAACTTTTCCTGAACCAGTTGCCCTATTCCCTGTTGATGCGCCGGGAAATCTGGGAAGGCGTCGGCGGCTACGACGAGACCATGCGTCGCGGATACGAGGACTGGGAGTTCAACATCCGGCTCGGCGGCGCGGGCCGCGCGGGCGTCGCGGTTCCCGAGCCATTGTTCGTCTATCGGGTCAGCGCGTCGGGCATGCTGCAAAGCCTGTCCAACCGCCTCCACGCCCAGCTTTGGAGGGATATCCAGCACCGCAACCCGGCGCTCTATCGCCTTCCCGCCCTGCTGGCGGCGCGGCGGGAATGGAAGGACGCGCCCCGGGCGTATCCGGCGTGGATGCTGTTCGGACTCCTCGCGATTCACAAGGTTTTGCCGACGGCTCTGTTCAACCGGGTTTTCTCCTCGGCCATGCGGTTCTCCCAGTCTTCGCGCGTGGGGGGCTGACCATGTGCGGCGTCGCGGGTTTCATCGAACTGAAGGGCGAGACGGCGGACCCGGGCATCGTCGCCGCCCGCATGGCGAACTCGCTCGCCCATCGCGGGCCGGACGACGCGGGAATCTGGTTTCGGGACGGCGTCGCGCTGGCGCACCGCAGGCTCGCGGTTCGCGATCTCAGCCCCACCGGCGCCCAGCCCATGGCGACGCCCAACGGCCGGTTCCATCTGGTCTACAACGGCGAGCTTTACGACATCGAGCCCATGCGGGCCGAGCTGGAGGCCAAGGACGTCGCCTTTCGCGGAACCTCCGACACCGAGGTCTTGCTCCACGCCTGCGCCCAATGGGGCGTCGAGGAAACGGTGACGCGCGCCAACGGCATGTTCGCCTTCGCGCTCTGGGACCGCGCCGAGCGGATTTTGACCCTCGCCCGCGACCGGATGGGAATCAAGCCGCTTTATTGGGCGCGGACCGACGGCCTGTTCCTGTTCGCATCCGAGCTCAAGGCCATCGCCGCCCACCCCGGATGGCGCGGGGACATCGACCGCGACGCGCTCGCGGCCTACGCCCGGCGGTCCTGCGTTCCCGCGCCCATGTGCATATGGAAGGGCGCCGCCAAGCTGGAGCCCGGGACCATCCTGACCTACAGGCCGGGAGAGGAGCCGAAAATCACCCGCTACTGGGACATGTCGGCCGTCGCCTCCCAGACGCCCTTGGACATTTCCGCAACCGACGCTACGGACGAACTGGAGCGCCTACTCGGCCAAGCGGTTGAGCGGCGACTGGTGTCCGACGTTCCCCTCGGCGTATTCCTGTCCGGCGGGGTGGATTCCTCGACCGTGGCCTCCCTGATGTCCGGGGACGTCCAGACCTTCGCAATCGGGTTCGACGAGGCCGAATACGACGAGTCGAAACAGGCCGAGGCCGTCGCCCGTCATCTGGGGGCAACCCACCACGCCCTGACCGTCACGTCCCAAGACGCCCTCGACCTGGTTCCGGCCATACCCGAATTCTATGACGAGCCCTTCGCGGACTCGTCGCAGATTCCCACCATGCTGGTGTCCCGTTTCGCCCGCGAGCGCGTCACCGTGGTCCTGTCCGGAGACGGCGGGGACGAGCTGTTCGGGGGCTATAACCGCCACCTTTGGGCCGAGCGCCATTGGCCGCGCCAGCGTCGCCTGCCCCAGCCGCTCCGCGCGCTCGCCGCCGGTGCGATACGCGCCGCGCCCGACGCGATGTGGGACGGGCTCGGCCCCGCGCTCGGCTTGCGCCAGGGGGCGGAGAAGATGGGCAAGCTCGCCTCCGTGCTGGGCTGCAACGACATTTCGGAAGCGCACCGCGTCCTGTCCTGCCACGGGGTGGAGACCCGGGGCTTGGTCCTCGGCGGGGAAGAGCCTCCGGCGACCGCCCCGATCACAAGGGGCGCGCTGGGGCATATGCAGTTCCTGGACACGATAGGCTACCTGCCCGACGACATCCTGACCAAGGTGGACCGCGCCAGCATGGCGGTGGGGCTCGAGGCCCGGGTGCCCCTGCTGGACCCGGACGTGGTCTCCTTCGCCTGGCGGCTTCCCACCGATTTGAAGATACGGGGCGGACGAACCAAGTCGGTTCTCCGCGACGTTCTGCACCGACGCGTGCCCGAGCGCCTGTTCGCGAACGCGCCCAAGTCCGGCTTCGCCGTTCCGCTGGACCGCTGGCTCAAGGGGCCGCTCCGCGACTGGGCGGGAAGGCTGCTCGACCCCGCGCGGCTTCGCATGGAAGGGTATTTCGACGCGGACATGGTTGGGCGCTGGTGGGCGGACCACATTTCCGGCCGCCGCCCACGCCCGCACGCGCTCTGGAACGTGTTGATGTTTCAGGCGTGGCTGGAGCGTTACTGAGCCACCGCTTCGCCGAAGGACTCGACCATGCGGCTGGCGGGCAGGCGCACCGTCGCCACGGTTCCCTTTCCGCGCTCGCTTTCGATGGACAGCGTTCCGCCATGCACCTCGACCAGCCCCTTGGTCAGCGGCAGGCCCAGGCCGGTTCCCTCGTGCTTGCGGTCGAGGCCGCTGTCGACCTGGCCGAATTCGGTCATCGCCTTGGCGAGTTCCTCCTCGGTCATGCCGATGCCCGTGTCCCGGACCGAGATGGCGAGTCCGCCCTCCCCGTTCATGCGACAGTCCACGGAAACCTCCCCGCCGTCCGGCGTGAACTTGACGGCGTTGGAAAGAAGATTGAGCAGGATCTGCTTCATCCGCCTGGGATCGGCGCAAAGCAAGGGGAAGCTCGGAGAACAGTCCGCCGAAATGCGCACGCCTCCCTGCCCGGCCCTGGGCGACACCAGGCGAAGGGACGCCTCGACCAGGTCGGGAACGGACAGGCGCTCCTCGTGCAGCTCTAACCGTCCGGCCTCGAGAACGGACACGTCCAGGATGTCGTTGATCAGCTCCAAGAGATGCTGGCCCGAGGAATGAATGTCGCTCGCGTACTCCAGGTATTTCTCGCTCCCCACCGGCCCGAACATCTGTTGCATGATGCCGTCGGAAAAACCGATGACCGCGTTCAAGGGGGTGCGTAGTTCGTGGCTCATGTTGGCGATGAGCTCCGATTTCGCCCGGTTGGCGATTTCCGCCTGTTCCCGGGCGCGGCGCGTTTGCTCTTCGACAAGCTTCTTGTCGGTGATGTCCTCGTGGATGGCGATGAAGTGGGAAAGCGCGCCATGCTCGTCCAACACCGGCGCGGCGACCATGGAGGCCCAGAACGCGCCGCCATCCTTGCGCCGGTCCTTGACTTCGCCCCGCCACTCCCGGCCGGACAACAGGGTTTCCCACATTTCCGCGAACACCTCGGCCGGCATGTCGGCGGATTTCAGGATGCGGGGGTTCATACCGATGGCCTCGTCTGCCGAATAGCCGGTCATTTCCGTGAAGCGCGGATTGACGTATTCGATGTTGCCTTGCAAGTCGGTGATGAACACCATGTTGGGGCTCTGGTTCATCGCTTCCGACAGTTTTCTCAACTGAATTTCAGCCAGCTTGCGTTCGCTGATCTCGGAGCGCAGGTCCTCGGTCTGGCGCTCCAGACGGCGCACCACGGGACTGGTGGCGCGATAGAACAGCCAGCTTCCGATGACGATGGCGACAATCGCGACCACGCCGACGATGTACACGGCCCGGATGAACGGCGCCCGGATTTCGGAAACGTCGATCTTGGCCACCAGCCCCATCGAAAGCTCCCCGATGGGCTCATAGGCCGCCAGAACCTTGACCGCGCGGTAGTCCAGGGCCTCGATGGTTCCGGACCGCCCGGCGAGCGCGAGGCGCATGGGCTCGGCCAAGGTGGAATCGATCGGCACGGGCGCGGGCTTTTCCAACTGAATGTTTCGTTGTCTGAGGATAAAGACGATGGACTTCCCGTCGCGCTTCCCGACCACGAATTCCCCGGTTTCGCCGAAGCCGTTGTAGGTGGCGAAGGCGTCCCTGATCTGCGCAATGGTGGCCTTGTCGGCGCCGGCGGGAAAATCCGAGGTGAACGCGCGGTCGAAACGCGCGATGGCGTCGATCAGGCGCGCCTGGGTCTTGACCGCGGCGGTCAACTCCGAGCCCGCATGGCGCATGGCCGTTTGATGAAGAACCCCGATGGCGACGCCGCCGATGACCATCGAAAGAACGGTCATGATCGCGACGAGGATATAGAGAACGCGATACTTCCCCATCTTCGCCCCTAGCGCTGCCTTGCTTTGCCCCTCTTCGCCGACACATAGGCTAACGGGCAAACAACATGATCGCAAACGACAAGACCACCCCCAACAAGAAACATTGTGACTCGTCTCCCCGATTCAAGCGAGATTCCCCGATGGAATGGAAAAAGGGTGCTATCTTTTCCTGGCGCCAACGGACTCCATGCGGGAATTCGCACGATGCTCGACTTCATGATCGTGATCGCCTTCGTCGCCTACGCCTTGAGCTCCGGTTTCCGCGCGCGGCGCAAGGCGTCTCGGGGCATGGAGGAGTATTTCCTCGCCGGACGGACGCTTTCGGGCTGGAAGGCGGGCGTATCCATGGCCGCGACCCAGTTCGCCGCCGACACGCCCCTTCTGGTCACCGGGCTGGTGGCGACGGCGGGGGTGTTCGCGCTGTGGCGGCTTTGGATTTACGCGCTCGCCTTTCTGTTGATGGCGTTCGTCTTCGCCGCGCTCTGGCGCAGAAGCGGGGTGCTGACCGACGCCGAGTTGACCGAGATCCGTTACAGCGGCGCGGCCGTGCTGCCGCTTCGCGCGCTCAAGGCCATCTATTACGGCACGGTCATCAATTGCGTGGTGCTCGCCATGGTCATGGTGGCGGCGGTGCGCATCGCCGAGGTGTTCCTGCCGTGGCATGCATGGCTGCCGGACGCGCTGTTCGCCCCCGTCGCCGCTCTGGTCGCGGGACTGGGACTCGATTTGGGGGCGGGACTCGCCGGGGGCGACCCTGTCGCGGCCAACGCCGACGCCTTGATCTCGATCCTGCTGATTCTCGCCTTCACCGCGCTTTACTCCGCGACCGGCGGGCTCAGGGGCGTGGTGAACACGGATATGGTCCAGTTCGCCATCGCCATGGTCGGAACCGCGATCTACGCCTGGGCTTGCGTGGATGCGGCGGGCGGTCTCGGCGGATTGGCGGACCGTGTCCAGGCGCTTTACGGGACCGAGCGCGCGGGGGACATGCTGTCCTGGGGCCCAAGGGGAGCGTCGGACCTGTTGCTTCCGTTCCTGATGATTATCGGACTGCAGTGGCTGTTTCAGATGAATTCGGACGGCACCGGCTATCTGGCCCAGCGGTCCATGGCCTGCCGCACCGACCGCGACGCCCGGACCGCTGGCGTGGTCTTCGCCTGGCTGCAAATCTTCCTGCGCAGCCTGCTGTGGGTCATGATCGCGGTGGGCCTTCTTGTGGTCTATCCCTTCGCGCCCGAAGCGACGGGCGGCGACGGATTCGCGGCGTCCCGGGAAATCCTGTTCGTGACCGGGATCGAGGAATTGCTTCCGCCGGGCGCCAGGGGCTTGATGCTGACCGGGCTGCTCGCCGCGCTGGCCTCGACCGTGGACACGCACCTGAACTGGGGCGCTTCGTATTGGAGCAACGACATCTACGGCCGCCTGGTGTGCCGCCATTGGCGCGGGCGGGAGGCGTCGGGACGCGAACTGGTCCTGGTCGCCAGGCTCTCCAACGTTCTGATTCTGACCTTCGCGCTGGCGGTCATGGCCAACCTGGGCTCGATCCAGACCGCGTGGTTCATTTCGCTTCTGTTCGGCGCGGGCATGGGGGCGGTTCTGGTCCTGCGCTGGGTGTGGGAGCGGATCACGCTCTATTCCGAACTGGCGGCCATGGCCGCGTCCCTGGTCACGGCGCCGCTGCTGTTGATCGTGTTTGGAACCGATGCGGAGCATGAATGGCTCAGGCTCGCGATCATGGCCGCCGTCACCACCTCGGCCGCGGTCGGCGTCACGTTCTTCACCCCTTCGACGGACCCAAAGGTTCTCGCCGATTTTTACCGGAAGGTCCGGCCCGTGGGCTTCTGGGCCCGCGCGGCCGAAGCCTTGGGCGAGGATCCGGCCAAGCCGAGGCGCGCGCTGCTCCAGGGGATCGCGGCGGCGGGGATGACGGCGCTGGCCCTGTTCCTCGTCCTGGTCGGGTGCGGGCGGCTTTTGATCGCGCCGCCCGGCACGGACGCGCTTGGGAGCGCGGGATTGCTCCTCGCCGGCCTCGCCCTGACTGTCGCGCAGCTTTCCTCGAGAAAACGGAGACTCCCGCGCGAAGACGGGGGTTAACGTTTTTTTTCCCTTTGGGCGTTAATCATCGGCGTGGGGATTTACGAGGGAGAGATTCATGATCCATCACGACGCTCAGACCAGCCATAACGCCAAGGCCCGCCTGAACAGCGCGATCCGCGAGGCCAAGATGGTCGAATACATGGCCCAGCGCCTGGACAAGGACTTCGACGCGGGCGCCATGCATTCCCTGCGTTCGCACGCCGAGAACCTGCTTCGGTACGTTCACGAGTACAACGCTATTAATTCGGCGATCAACGCCTGATATAATAGATTCTGGAAACGCTATTCGCAGGAGTCCGTCCATGCGCACTCTCGCCGTATTGGCCTTGGGTCTTTGCCTTGTCCTCGCCGCCGCCGGCGTGGCCGAAACGCCGACCTTCGACCCCGTGGGAACCTGGCGCTTTCCCGATGACAGGGGAAAGGATCAGTTCGTCTCTCTCCATATGGACGGCACCGCCTTCAGCTACCGCACCAACCTGGAGAACGGCACGTGGTCCATGGAAGGCAAGGTGCTGCATCTGGCCTGGGTGGACGGTTGGGACCACTTCATCTATCGCGAGGGCGGCGAGTACCAAAGCATCGGCTACCGCCCCGGCGCCGAGCGCCATGGCCTTCCCTCGTTCACCGGCGAGGCGGAGAAGGTGACGGACTGAGCCTCGCGTTTTTTCCACATCTTACTGTTTTATAATATCTTTCCGCGACGCGTCCACAGACTGCGCCCCCCTTTCGATTGAAAGGGCTTTAAATATATCACCCATTGCCTTACATATTTCCGGGGTGTCCGAGGTGATGGGGGCGCGAAGGGGTTTCGCGGCTTTTCCCAATCGGTCTGATAATTTAGGTATCGACGGGAACGGCGATGGACATAGCCACGCTGATTGGTCTCTTGGCCGGGTTGGGCGTTATCGTCACCGCTATTTTTCTGGGCGGGGATTTCGGGTCGTTCATCAACATCCCCAGCCTTCTGATCGTGTTCGGCGGGACCGCCTCCGCCACCCTGATCAAGTTCACCTTGTCCGACGTGGCCGGCGCCTTCAAGATCGGCGCGTCGATCGCCTTCAAGAACACGGTCAGCGATCCCCAGCAGTTGGTGGATCAGGCCGTGGAACTCGCCACCATCGTCCGCCAGAAGGGCCTACTGGGCCTTGAAAGCGTCACCATCGAGAACGAATTCTTCAACAAGGGCATCCGCATGTGCCTGGACGGCCACAACATCGACGTGGTCAAGGAAACCGTCACGCGCGAGGTCAACCTGACGATCCTGCGCCAGGAAACCGGCGAGACCATGTTCCGGGGCATCGGCGATTCGGCGCCGGCGTTCGGGATGCTGGGCACCCTTGTCGGCTTGGTGCAGATGCTGGCGAACCTGGACGATCCCTCCACCATCGGCCCCGCCATGGCGGTCGCCATGCTCACCACGTTCTACGGCGCGCTGATCGCGAACCTGATGGCCTTGCCCATCGCCGACAAACTGTCCTTCAAGACCACCAAGGACAAGCAGACCTTCGACTTGATCGTGGACGCCATCATCCAAATCGGCAGCAGCCAGAACCCCAACGTCCTTCGCGAAATGCTGTCTGTCTACCTGCCCGCCGGTGGCTCGGGCGGCGGCGATGAAGGCGGCGACGACAAGAAGAAGAAGAAGAAAAAGTAGACGTGAGCCCTTTGGCCTCAGGAGCGGAACATGGGTGACAAGTGCCCGGCCGGAGCCCCTTTGTGGATGGTCACGTTCGCCGACCTGATGTCGCTGCTGTTGACGCTTTTCGTGCTGCTTCTGACCTTCGCCGAAATGGACGTGATCCAGTACAAGGCCATCGCCGGCGCCATGCGCGACGCCTTCGGCATCGCGCGCGAGGACAAGCTGTCCGGCATGATCGAGCTGGAAGGCTCCAAGTTCAAGAAGGCCGCCTCCGAACTCGACCCCTCGCGCTCCCAGGTCGAGGTCAAGACCGTCACCGTCGAAATCCCCCAGGAAATGTCCGAGGAGGAAATCGAGGAGCAAGCGAAAAAGATGCAGGAGGAAAAGATGGAGGAGCTTCGCGGCGCGCTCCGCGAGGCCATCGCCGACGAAATCGCCGGATCGGGCATCCAGGTGGAGCGTTCGGGCGACGCCGTGGTCATGCGCTTTCCCAGCGAGATCGCTTTTCCGTCCGGCTCGGGCACCCTGACGCTCAAGTTCGGCGAAACGCTGGACAAGCTGGCCCCGGTGCTGAAAAAAACCAAGGGTCAGATCATCGTCTCGGACCACACCGACAACGTGCCCATGTCGGGAGGGCAATACCGGTCCAACTGGGACCTTTCGTCGGCCCGCGCCGCCTCCGTGGTCCACCAGTTCATCAACGAGCACAATTTCGACAGCAGCCGCATCACGGTCCAGGGATTCGCCGACAGCCGCCCGTTGGTCCCCAACGACACCCCCGAGAACCGCGCCAAGAACCGCCGCGTCGAGGTATCAGTCATCTCCAACAAGCCCGCCGCCAAGCCGTCGGAGTAGGACGCCCGCGGCGAGCGCGAGAAGGGCGAAGGCGACGATCCGGTCCGCCATCGACGCCAGGAAGCCGAATTCCATCTCGAGCCCCGCCAAACCGGCCAGATAGGCTGCCGCCGCCTCGCGCACGCCGAGCCCGGCCGGAACCACGGACACGGCCGATCCCACCACGCTGGACGACGCCAGCACCAGCGCCTCCATCCCGCCCGAAACCACACCAATGGCTAATAGCGCCAGATGCAGCCGGACGCCGTCCAAGACCACCAGCGCCGCTTTCTGGGCCAGGGCCATCAAGGGAACGCGGAGCCCGCCGGTCTCCCATCCGATCGCGCCTAGCCCCCCCACCAACAACGCGCCCCCGACGGCCGCAAACCAGAACCCGTTTTGGCCGAGCGCCCAGAGCGCCCCTCCGGCGACTGCGAAGGCGACCCCGGCCCAGACCAGGGCCAGCAGAACCGTCGCCCGCACGCCCGCGCCAAGCCTGCCGCCATGGGCCTTCAGCCCGGCGACGCGGACCACGCTCCCGCCCGGAAGCGGCAGCATGTTGGCGGCCGAGCCGATGATGGTGATCTCGAGCGCGGCCGGGAACGGAATCTTCACCCCGATCACGCGCCCCGCGATCACGGTCTCGAAGGCGTTGACGGCCGTTGACAAGGGAATGGCGAAAAGCGCCAGCGCCGCGACGGGCCAGAACGCGAGGTTGACCAGAACCTCGGGATGGCGATCGATGGAAATCCAGCAACCGGCGGCGAGAGTCGCGAACGCGGTCGCCAGGATCGCTTTCCGCCACCCGGATGCGGCCCGCATCATGAGACGCAGCTTCGGAACGGATAGGGATAGTCCGTCCCGTCGGTCAGATCGACCACCTCCGCAAGCTCGTTCCTGGGACGGGTGCGGGTCGGATTCGTGGCGACGAACACGGCCTTTTGCGGAATCTCGAAAGCAGCCGCAACGTGCATCAGCCCGGTGTCGTTGGACACGAAGAAGCTGCATCGCGCGATGCAGGCCGCGGTCTCGGCGAGAGATCCCTCGAAAATATGAACGCGCGAAGATGCGATTTTCATCGACAGCTCTCGACGCTCCTCCAACTCCTCAGGCCCTCCGAATAAGACGACGCGGCCTTCGGGCTCTTTGTTCAGGTAGGCCTTGGCTTCGCGCGCGAAATTGTCCAACCCCCACTTCTTTCGTCCGCCGATCCGGCCCGCGCCGGCATGAACGCCCGCGATTGGGACTCCTTGCGGTATCTTCTCGCTGGCGAGCCAGTCATCCACGCTTACTTCGGCGTCAAGAATGAAAAACGGTTCGCCCTTTTCCGCTGGAAGGCCAAAGGCGTCCAACAATCTGAGATTGTTTTCAACGTCGTGCAGCCCCTCCAAGGCGGAGACCTTCCTGTTGAAAAGAAAGGAAAGCGAACGTAGGCGTCCATGGGCGTAGCCATGAACGACGCGATCCCTGGCCCCGATGGCGAAGGACAGGACGGCGAAATGCCAGCGATTGGACGGAAACGCCGTAACCGAGCAATCGTAGCGCCTGCTCCGAAGAGACAGCAGCAATCCAAGCTTCCCCAAATGGCTGCGGGGAAAATGGAAAAAGGTGTCGATCAGGCCGCTCCGCCTCAGGCTCTCCCCTTCTTCATGCGTCCATGTCAGCAAATCGACGGCGAGCGAAGGACGATGGCGTTTCAGCGCCGCAAGGAACGGCGTGAACATAATGGTGTTGCCGATGCCCGAGGTCGAAATGCACAGGACCCTGCCCAGAGACAACGAAACGAATTCGCCCACTCTAATCCTCCCCGTCGCCGAGCTCCATCCGGCGGACCTTTTCGAGCGCATTCTCCATCAGGCGGCGGTTGAAGTTCACCAGGTCGGCCGCGAGCCCGAACAACAGGCTGATGAAGCCCATCACCAGGAACACGCCGCCCAGCACCAGCGACTGCACGTGCCCCTGCCCGCCTTCGGTGAAGAACAAATACAAGAACCGAAGCACAGGCGCCGCGCCGACCAGCGCCAAAACCAGTCCGATCAGGAAAAACGTCTGCAACGGCTTGTACATGGCGTACATGCGAAGCCCGGTCACGCCGGAACGGAGCATGAATTCCGGCACGGACCTGAACAGACGCGACTCCCGGGTCTTGGGATTGGTGGCGATGGGCACGGAGGCCACGGCCATCTTCTTGTGCGCGGCCTGGATCAGCATCTCGATGGTGTAGCTGAAGGACGAGACGATATTGAGGCGGATCGCGGCTTCGCGCGACATGGCGCGGAACCCGCTGACCGCGTCGGGAACGTCGAGCCCGGACAGGGAACGGACGGCGAAGCTCCCCAACCGCTGCAACCTGCGCTTGGCCGGGGAAAAGTGGGGATTGTCGGATGTTCGACGGTCGCCGATGACGATATCGGCGTCGCCGTCCAGGATGGGGCGGATCAGCTTGGGAATGTCGGCGCCCGCGTACTGGTTGTCGCCGTCCGTGTTGACGACGACGTCGGCCCCTCGCTTCAGGCATTCGTCGAGACCGGTGCGAAACGCGGCGGCGAGCCCCTGGTTGCGGCGATGGCGCACCACGTGCTCGACCCCGGCGGCGCGGGCGGCATCGGCGGTGCCGTCGTCGGAGCCGTCGTCGATCACCAGGATCTCGACATTGTCCACGCCGTCGATGGCGCGCGGGATATCGGCGACGGCGCCCGGCAGGGTTCCGGCCTCGTTGAAGCATGGGATCTGGACGATCAGCTTGACCATGGCCCCATTCCTACCACGTCCGGGCCCCGCTTTGTAGGACGGCGGTCACAGCCTGGACGCAAGGCCCGTTGTCGCCAGCGGGACCGCGTGCCCCCAGATCAATAACGCCGACAGCATCGCCACCGCGCCCCAGCGCGCCCAGCCGTCCGGGATGCGTCCGACGCCAAGCCCGACGCCAAGGGCCACGGCGCCCCACATGGGCAGGTAATAACGGAAATGCATGCCGTACATGTATCCATGCTGGACATGATTCTTGAAGGTGAAGGCGTAGTTGACCAGAAGCACCAGCCCGACGGCGACCAGCCCGGCCCGGGCGACGCGGCCCGCCGCCCCCTCCCCTTTCCAGGCGCCGAACAGGGCGATCCCGACGACGGCGACGAGCCCCAGAAGATCGAAGGCGTCCCGGTTCAAATGCGTCCAGGTGTAGCCGATGCGCCGAAAGAACCAGCCCAGGAACCCGAGCCAGTCGAGCGCGACCCTTTCCTCGACCGGCGCGGAAGGCAGGCCCGGGGCGGGATAGATGGGAAAGCCGTATTTGGCGATGTTGGCGAGGTACGGCGCCACGCCAATAAGGGCCAACGCGCCGAGCAGCCCGATATAGAGCCAAGTCCTTCGCTCCTTCGCCATTTCGCGCCAGAATGGAAAATGGAGCGCGAGGATCCCGATCCCGACAAGAAGCCCCGCCGTCAACTTGGCCAAGGCGGCGACGGCGAAACCCGCGCCCAGCAGGGCGGCGGTCCCAACCCCGCGATCGCCCTCCGCCGCCCGAACAAGACCGATCAGCGCGACGGCGCCGCCCAGGAGCGCCAAGTTGTCGTTGTTGACCAGACCGGCGATGAAGCCGACTTTCGGACAAAGAACCACGGTGGCGGCGAAACCCAGCGCCATGGCCGGGTCTGAAAACAGGCGCTGGGCCGCGAACAGCAGCAATCCCACGGCGAGCAGGGAAATCAGCGCGTTGACCAGCCGAAGCCGCATGGCGTTGTCCAACAGCGTCGCGCCGTTGGGATCGACGAAAACCGACATCGCCAGGTAATAGAACGACGGGTGGCGCAGATGGAGGTGGGGCCCGTCGAAACGGGACTGGTCGTCGAAACCGACGTCGCGCATGTCCTCATAGTCGGGAAACAGGCTCGGGTCCTGGCGCATCCGCATCACGAAGGACACGTGCTGGAACTCGTCCAGGAACTGCGTCTCCAACTCGGCCTCGGTCGTCGGAAACAGCGCCAGGTTGCGGACCGTCAGCCCGACCTCGAAATGGAATAGGGCCAGCATCGCCAGCAGGATCAAAAGCGGCCGACGGGATTGCGCGGGATCCTCAGTCGACGTCGCCGGCGAAGACAATGCTGTTCTTTCCCTTGCGCTTGACGTCGTACATGGCCTGGTCCGACTGCATCAACAACTCCTTGGAGCTGGTTCCGTCCATGGGATACATGGCGACGCCGATGCTGACGCCTACGACGGCCTCGTTCGGCTCCAGATGGACGGGATGGGAGACGACCTCGAGAACCTTCGAGGCAATGTCGTAGACGCAGTCGCGACCGGCGACGTCGGTCAGCAGGACCACGAATTCGTCCCCGCCCATCCGCGCCACCGTGTCGGTCTCGCGAACCGCATTGTCAAGCCTTCGGGAAATTTCCTGAAGAACGATGTCTCCGGCGTCGTGGCCACGGGTGTCGTTGATCTCCTTGAACCCGTCAAGATCGAGGAACAGAAGCGCGAGCAGATCGTCATTGCGATGCGCCCGGTGGATGGCGGTGTTCAGCCGGTCCATCAATAGGCCCCGGTTGGGCAGGCCGGTCAGACCGTCGTGAGTCGCCGCCTCGCGCAGCCTGTTTTCCGCCTTGCGGCGAATCTCCACCTCGCGCTCCAGGGCCTTGGTGCGCTCCTGGACCCGGTCCTCCAGCTCGGTATTGATCTTGTGCAGTTCGTGGACGGCCAAGTTGTGGGCGGTGATGTCGCGGGCCTCCAACATGTACTCCGCGTCCTCGTCCGCGTCTCCGTCGAAGGCCGTCACCGTGACTTCCGCGTCCAGGACCTCGCCGTCGCGGCGCTGCAGCCGCGCGGGAAGCATGCCCTCGCTCACCAGATAGGCCGCACCGTCCTCGAACACGGCGCGGTAGTCGTCATGGAACAGCTCGCTCAGCGGGCGCCCGATGAAATCGGAAGCGTCCGCGCCCCCGAGCATGGCCACTCCCGCCCCATTGATGAACGTGACCTCCTTGTCCCGGCAGGCGCAAATCAGATTGACCGAATTCTCCAACAACATGCGGGAGCGTTGCAGCCCCTGATAGGCCATGGTGGACAGCCAGTGTTCGTGGGTGATGTCCTTGACCAGAACCACCACGCCTTCCGGCCCGAGCTCGCGCGCGCGGAACACGGTGACGGTCACGTTCACGTCCGAACCGTCGAGCCCCACAAGCTTGCAGGGAAAGGGCTCGGTCTCCCCATACATGGAGACCAGGAAGTCGTCGAAAACCTCGGCGAAGTCGTCGGCGAGAAACTCTTGAAACGCGCGCCCCTTGATCTCATCCGCGCTTTCGGCGCCAAGCATATGGAACCCGGCCGTGTTGATTTGCGAAATCCGGCCTTCCAGGCAGATGCAGACCAAGTCGGAGGTCACCTCCAACACCTGCATGATGTTGCCATAGAAACGCGGGCCGCCGCGGCGGCGGTCCGGCGCCTTCTCGACTTCTATGACTGGCGACGTTGTCATGGCGACGTTATCAAGAGCATGGATTGCCATTGATCTTACCTGACGCGCAATTCAGACGAAAGCCATCCTGGGCCGAATCTTAACAACAATCGCTTATTGCCCGGAAAGCGCGTTCCGGATTTCATCATTAATCGCGATGGCGGTGGACTTTGGGTCATCGGCCTTCAAAATCGGTCGCCCCACCACCAGATGGTCGGCGCCGTCCTTGATGGCCATGGCCGGGGTCGTCACGCGTTTCTGGTCCTGGACGTCGGCGCCGGCGGGTCGGATGCCGGGGGTGATCAGCTTCAGCTTTCCGCCGGTGGCTTGGCGCACCAGCCCCACTTCCCGACCCGAACAGATCACCCCGTCGCAGTTCTCGTCATAGGCCATCCGCGCGCGGCGGAGCACCAGGTCCACGGGCTCCACCCCCTCGGGATAGCCAAGATCGCGGAGATCGCCCTCGTCCATGCTGGTCAGCACGGTCACCGCCATGATGGCCAAGTCGGAATCGCCCCGGGCCTCGACCGCCGCGCGGATGGCGTGGCGGTAGGCGTGAACGGTCAGAAGGCTCACCCCCATGCGGACCACGTTGGCGACCGCGCTCGAAACGGTCTGTCCGATGTCGAGGAACTTGCTGTCAAGAAACACCTTTTTCCCGTTACCGATCAGCTCCTCGGCGAAGACGAGGCCGCCCGCGTATTGGAGCTGCAGGCCGATCTTGTAGTAATTGACGCTGTCGCCGAGGACGCGGACAAGCGTCCGCGCCTCGTCCACGGAGGGAACGTCGAGGGCGACGATCAGCCTTTCGTTCAAGGGAATCGACAAGGCGGACGTCCCGGGATCAGAACTCGACGATGGCCGAATGAATCGCCAGCCCCGCCAGCGCCATCATGTAGAACAGCGTCGCAACCCCGATGAAGAAGAAAATATTGGCGACGGTGCGCAAAGGATAGCGGGTGCGTTCGTGGGCGCGCCGGGCGGCGCTACGCATTTCCTCGCCCGCCACGATGGTGACGAAGAAATTGCGCCCCATCATCGGAAGGCTGGCGCGGATGTTCACCGGCGGCGCGCGGCCGTCGGCGTCGGTGATGGCCTGATGGATGGCCTCGCGCTGCTCGTTGGACATGGTGTCCGTGACCCAGGGGGGAAGGCGGGCGAAAAGCCAGTTGTACTCGGCCGTGCCCGAGACGGAATCGGTGGGCCCGTCGTCCCGGATTTCTTCGCCAGTCTGTTGATTTTCCACGTTCACCCCCCACGTCAAAGCGCGTTCACTCTACTCCACAATACCCGCCCGCGCATCCCTTTTTCCTTCGGGACGGGGGGTTATGGGATTCTTCATTATCGCCGTGTTAGGCTCGTTTCATCGCCGGAACCGGCTGATATCGAACCATTTCGCGAGACCCAAAGGGGCTTGGCCATGACATTCCCGGACGTGCGCATAGAAGATGCCTCCGATTTCTACAACGCCTACCGCAAACGGCTCGACGTGGCGTTGGGTTCGGTGGACATGGAGCAATTGAAGGCCGTCGGCGACCTGCTCGACACCGTCTACCGCCAGGGCGGGACCCTGTACGTCTGCGGCAACGGCGGTTCGGCGGCCATCGCCAACTCGTTCGTCGGCGACCACGCCAAGCTGATCCAGACCGACACCGAGGTCATCCCCCACGTGATCAGCCTAACCGCGAATATGCCCCTGCTCTCGGCCATCGCCAACGACATTTCCTGGGAGGACGTGTTCGTCTACCAGCTTCGCAGCCAGGCGCGCCTGGGCGACGCGCTGTTGGTGATCAGTTCTTCGGGTAATTCCGAGAACGTCGTCCGCGCCGCCCAATGGGCGCGGGAGAACCGGTTGGAGGTCATCGCCTTCACCGGATTTGATGGCGGGCGCTTGGCGGATATCTCCACGCTCCGCCTGCACGTCAACGGCGACAACTACGGCGTGGTCGAGGACGTCCACCAGACCCTGATGCATGTCCTGGCCCAGCACATCCGCATGCGGCACATGACGGAAAAGGCGATCGCGGCGAAGAAGTTCTAAGGCAGGCGATAGCGCCGGATCACGATCTGCCAGCCCTCGAAGTCCACGTCCATGGCCGATCCCTTGAGATCGGAATCGGCGACCAAGTCGTCAAGCGCGGCGCGGAAAAGCTGGTCCTGCTCCTTCGCCGAAACCACAGGGCGGATCAGGATGACCCCCGCGTTCAGGCTCTCGCGGTCGTAGGCCGGCCCCAGTTCGTGGGTGTTGCCGGTGACCAGCACCATGCCGGTTTCCTCCACCACCTTGAACAAATCCTTGTCCTTGGTGGAATCCAGCTCGGCCTCGCGGGCGTAGGCGGCCGAATAGCCCCGCTCAGCCGCCGTCTTCAACAGGCGGATCGAAAGGCAGTCGTCGATCAGGAACTCGGGACGCGAACCGCTCATGCCATGCGCCTCCGCTTACGGATCGAGTCGGGGCGAAGTTCGTGCCAGGGCTGGCGCGCGGGCGTCGCGCGCACGGGCGTGAGCCGCACGTAATAGCGCGCCGCCTCGATCAACGCCGTGTTCAGGCCTGGATACTGCTGGATCAGGTCGTATTCGGAAACGTCCTGGTCGAGAAGGCGGCTGACCAGGTTGACCGGGATGCGGGTGCCTTCCAGGTGCGGCTCCCCGCCCAGGATGTCGCGGTCGACCTTGACCATGGCGAGCGCATAGCGGAACCGTTTCAAGCGCATGTCCACCCAACGCCTGGCCTCCTCCACCTGCTTGCGGATGGTGGGTGTGAAGGAATCGGACCGGGCGCTGCGGTCCTCGCCCAGCATGTGGTAGATGCGGCGGCGCGCGCCCTGGGACATGTAGCGCCCGATCTTGACCGACAGCGCCAGGCAGACGACTCCGTCCATCGTCAGGCGCGGCCCGTCCTCGCGATTGATGACGAACGTCCTCGGAAGGTCCTGCTCGACGACGTCCATGGCCTCCTTGGTGGACATTTCCGTCACCACGGCGGCTTCCGGAATCGTCAGTACCTCGGGTTCCGACATGCCTCGTTCTCTCCAGAATTTCCCCGACCGATCATAGGCTTTGGCGCGACGGCTTGGAAAGTCTTGAAATCTTGGCGCTCCCGTCACGAACCGCGCGAATTGCGCGCAACAACAAGGAATTCCACATTTCCCTCGGGTCCGCGGATGGGGCTTTCGGCGGTTCCGAGAACGCTCCATCCATCCCTTTGGTTCAGCCAATTCACGATCCGATCGCGCGACTCGGCGCGGAGTTCCGGGTCGCGAACCACGCCGCCCTTCCCCACCCGGCCCCTGCCGACCTCGAACTGGGGCTTGATCAGCGCGACGAGAATCGACTCGTCCGCCGCGAGCGACAAAGGCGCCGGAAGAACGGTCTCGAGCCCGATGAAGCTGGCGTCGCAAACGATCAGATCGATGGGCTCTGGGATGGCTTCGCGGTCGAGATAGCGGGCGTTGGTCCGCTCCATCACCACGACGCGGGGGTCCTGGCGCAGCTTCCAGGCCAACTGCCCCCGCCCCACGTCCAGAGCGAAGACCTTGGCCGCGCCCCGGCTCAAGAGCACATCCGTGAAACCGCCCGTGGACGCGCCGACGTCGAGGCAGACCAGACCTTCTGGATCGATTTCGAATTGATCCAGCCCATGGGCCAGCTTGATCCCGCCCCTGGACACCCAGGGATGGTCCTGACCCTTGACTTCGATGGGGATGTCGTCCGCGACCTGCGCGCCCGCCTTGTCCAGGCGCCGGGTGTCGGAATAGACCAGCCCGGCCATGACCAGCGCCTGAGCGCGCGTTCGGCTTTCCGCGAGGCCGCGATCGATAAGAAGCTGGTCGAGACGGATTTTCCGAGGCTTCACGCCCGGGCGGGCTCCGCGATTTCGTCGGCGCGGCCGAGCGCCGTCAGCGCGGTCGCCACCATGTGCGACGCGTTCAGGCCCGCCTTGTCGTACTGGACGCGGGGCGCGTCGTGATGGATGAAGCGGTCCGGCAGGGTCATGGGACGGAACTTGAGCCCGTTGTCCAACAGCCCCTCGTTCGCCAGGAAGTGCATGACCAGGGTGGCGAAACCGCCCATGGAGCCTTCCTCGGCGGTGATCAGCACCTCGTGCTCGCGCGCCAAGCGGCGGATCAGGTCGGTGTCGATGGGCTTGGCGAAGCGGGCGTCGGCCACGGTGGTGGAGAGCCCCCGCGCCGCAAGCTCCTCCGCTGCGAGGAGCCCCTCGGCCAAGCGGGGACCCAGTGTCAGGATGGCGACCGTCGTCCCCTCGCGCATCACCCGCCCCTTGCCGATGTCGAGAATGGTCCCCCGCGAAGGCAGCTCGACGCCCACGCCCTCGCCCCTGGGATAGCGAAGCGCCGTCGGGCCCTCGTCATAGGCCACCTGGGTCGCGACCATGTGCATCATGTCGGCCTCGTCGGCCGCCGCCATCAGCACGATTTCAGGGATACAGGCGAGGAACGCCACGTCGTAGGCCCCGGCGTGGGTGGAGCCGTCCGCGCCCACGAGCCCGGCCCGGTCCATGCAAAGGCGCACGGGCAGCCTCTGAAGCGCCACGTCGTGAACCACTTGGTCGTAGGCGCGCTGCATGAAGGTGGAGTAGATGGCGACGAACGGCTTGTAGCCCTCGCACGCCATGCCGGCGGCGAAGGTGACCGCGTGCTGTTCGGCGATGCCGACGTCGAAGCAGCGCTCGGGATACTTGGCCTGGAACGTGTCAAGTCCGGTGCCCGTGGGCATGGCGGCGGTGACCGCGACGATCTTGTCGTCGTTCTCCGCCTCCTTCATCAGGGCCTCGGAAAGCATCTTGGTGTAGGTGGGCGCGTTGGCCTTGACCTTGACCTGCTCGCCGGTGACCACGTCGAACTTGCCGACGCCGTGGTACTTGTCCGGCGCCTTCTCGGCGGGCTCGTATCCGTGTCCCTTGCGGGTCACTACGTGCAGAAGCACCGGCCCCGGCTCCTCGTCGTCGCGAAGATTCTTCAGAACCGGCAGAAGGTGGTCGAAATTGTGGCCGTCGATGGGACCGACGTAATAGAAGCCCAACTCCTCGAACAGGGTGCCGCCGGTGACCATGCCGCGAGCGTACTCCTCGGCCTTGCGAGCGACTTCCTCGAGCCCGCGCGGGAAGCGCTTGGAAACGTCCTTGGCGAAGTGGCGGATGGACCGGAACGGCTTGGACGAGATCAACCGGGAGAGATAGGCGCTGAGCGCGCCCACCGGCCGATCGATGGACATGTCGTTGTCGTTCAGGATGACGATTAGCCGGGAATCGGTGGCGCCCGCGTTGTTCATGGCCTCGTACGCCATGCCCGCGCTCATGGAGCCGTCGCCGATCACCGCGATGGCGTGGCCGTTGCCGCCGTCCAGCGCATGGGCCATGGACATGCCGAGCCCGGCGGAGATGGACGTGGAGCTGTGCCCGGCGCCGAAGGGGTCGTATTCGCTTTCGGCGCGCTTGGTGAAGCCCGAAAGCCCCCCGCCCTGGCGGAGCGTACGCATCTGCTCGCGCCGCCCGGTCAGGATCTTGTGGGGATAGCACTGATGGCCCACGTCCCAGATCAGCCGGTCCTTGGGCGTGTCGAACACGTGGTGGAGCGCGAGGGTCAACTCGACCACGCCCAGCGAGGCGCCGAGATGTCCGCCGGTGAACGACACCACCCGCACCGTTTCGTCGCGAAGCTCCGTCGCGAGCTGGACGAGTTGCTCCTTCGTCAGTCCGCGCGTGTCCGCCGGATCCTTGATGGTGTCCAGCAAAGGCGTGTTGCTTTTTTCTGCCACTACATCACGTTCCTTAAGTCCGCCGTTTGACCACGAAGCGCGCCAAGTCCTTTAAGGAATCGGCCCTATCGCCGAAAAGGTCAAGATGCGCGATGGCTTGGTCGGCCAGCATGTTGGCCCGCTGGCGCGCGTTGTCCACGCCCAGCAGGGAAACGAAGGTCGCTTTTCCGGCGTCCGCGTCCTTGCCGGTCTGCTTGCCGACCTCTTCCGGAGTGCCCTCCACGTCCAGCAGATCGTCGACGATCTGGAAAGCGAGTCCCAAGTCGTGGGCGTAGGCCCTGAGCGCGTGGTGGGCCGCTTCCTCCGCCTTGCCAAGGATCGCCCCGGCCTCGCACGAAAACAAGATCAGCGCGCCGGTCTTCAACTGTTGCAGCCGGGTGATCTCGGCCATGTCAAGCGCTTGCTCCCGGCTTTCGGCGACGATGTCCATCATCTGGCCGCCGACCATGCCCGCGTGGCCCGAAGCCTTGGCCAAGGCCAAAACCAGATCGGCGCGCACCCGGGGGTCGACGTGGGTGTCCTCCTCGGCGAGCACCTCGAACGCCTTGGTCAGGAGGGCGTCGCCCGCGAGAATGGCCGTCGCCTCGTCGTATTCGATATGGCAGGTGGGACGCCCCCGGCGCAGATCGTCGTCGTCCATGGCCGGAAGATCGTCGTGGACCAGGGAGTAGCAATGCACCATCTCGATGGCGGAGGCGACACGAAGCGCCGAATCCCGGGACACTCCGAACAGGGACGCGCCGCCCAGCACCATGAACGGGCGCACGCGCTTGCCGCCGCCCAGGCTGGAATAGCGCATGGCCTCGATCACGCGGGCCTCCGGCACGTCGTCCAGGGCCAAAAGAACATCCAGAGCCTGCTCGACCTCTTCGGCCGCGGCGTTCAGTGTTCGTTTGAAATCTTCCAAGTCCCAAGCCTCAATCCAGGTCCATGGGCTCCGTTCCCACGGCGCCGTCGGGGGCGAGAACAACCTTTTCGACGCGCGCGCGCGCTTCTTGGAGCTTGGCCTCGCAATGGCGTTTCAAGGCCGCGCCGCGTTCGTAGGCGGTAATGGCTTCGTCGAGCTTCCCGGACCCATCCTCCAGGCGCCTGACGACGTCTTCCAGTTCGGACAGCGCCTCCTCGAACCCCAAGGAGGCTATGTCCGGCGGGACGGCGTTTTTGCTCATGGCCCCCTCACCCGCGATGCGAAAGTCTAGAGATTGTTACGGCGCAGGGTCAAGATTTTCCCACCGCGCCCAAACGCTTATCGCCTCAGGCGTCCATGAGGGCTTTGACGTGCAGCTCCACCCCCACCGCGAGCGCCGTGAGGTCGTAGCCCCCTTCCAACGTGGAAATCACCTTGTTTTCACAGCATTCCGCCGCCACGTCGCACAGTTCCCGCGTCACCCAGGCGTAATCGGCGTCGGCGAGGCGAAGCTGGGCCAGCGGGTCGCGATAATGGGCGTCGAACCCGGCCGAGATCAAAACCAACTCCGGCTTGAAGGCCCGAAGCGCGGGCAAAATGCGCGACTCGTAAGCGCGCTTGAACTCGGGCGAGCCGCTGCCGGGCTCCAACGGGCAGTTGACGATGTTGTCGGCGACGCCGGTCTCTCCCTTCGATCCGGTGCCCGGATAGCACGGGTATTGGTGGCTGGAAGCGTAGAATAGATTGGCGTCGTCCTGGAACTGGTGCTGGGTGCCGTTGCCGTGATGCACATCGAAATCGATGGCCGCCACCCGCTCGATCCCGTGGTTGGCGCGGGCGTACTGGGCGGCGATGGCGATGTTGTTGAACAGGCAGAACCCCATGGCCCGATCCACCTCGGCGTGGTGGCCCGGCGGGCGGATGGCGCAGAACGCGTTGGCGGCCGACCCGCTCATCACCGCGTCCACGGCGGCGCAGATGCCCCCGACGCCGCGAAGGGCCGCCTCCCCGGACTCGGGGCAAACGGCCGTGTCCGGGTCCAGGTGCACCCGGCCGGTCTTGGGCATGTTGTCGAAGGTGTTCTTGACGTAGGCGGGCGTGTGCACGCGCTCGATGTCCTTGGTCTCGCCCATGGGGCAGGACCGGCGCTCCAGGCCCTTGAAGTCCTCGCCGTCCAGGACGCGATGGATGGTCTCCAGACGCTCGGGGCTTTCCGGATGCCAGTTCCCCATGTCGTGCTTCACGCAGATGGGGTGGGTGTAATAATAAGTCGCCATGGGCGTCGCCCCCTTCCTTCTGGGCCGCATTTTGCGGCAACGGAGACCCGGCGCCAAGGGAATTAGCGTTTTTTTTCCAAGCTCTGGACTGCCGGGCCGGGGGGGCGCAATATGCCCTGGACATCAACCGTCGGGTGGAAAACGCGTCGTCCCCACCCGATATGTTTTCGGGGTTCACCGGCGCTGGTTGGCGATATGGCCGCACGTTTTCTTTATCTTTTCGCGCTTCTGGTTTTGCTCGGCCCGGCTTCGGCCTGGGCGGGGGGCGGCCGTCCCGCGCTGGTCGCCGCCGACGCGGCCAGGATCGCGCCCTTGAAGCAGACCGCGCCGGTGATCGGACGGCTGGTGGCGCGCCAGTCGGGCGTGATCGCGGCGCGCATCGCCGGACCGGTTCACGAGGTCCTGGTCCAGGTGGGCGACCGCGTGGCGAAGGATTCCATCGTCGCCGTGATCCGCAAGGACGCCCTGGATTGGAAAAAGCGGCTGAACGACGCCCGCGTTTCAGAGGCCTCGGCGGCGGTGAACACCGCCAAGGCGCAACTCGCCCTGTTCCAGGAAGAGCTGAAACGTCTGGAGCGGCTGCGAAAGTCGGCGGCGTTCAGCCAGGCCCGCTTCGACGACAAGCGGCACGAGGTGGTCCGCGCAAAAAGCGCCCTCACGGAGGCCCGCGCCGCCCTGCAAAGCGCCACGGCGGAGAAAAAGCTCGCCGAAATCGATCTTTACAACGCCGACATCCGCGCGCCCTTCGCCGGCGTGATTTCCGAGCGGCACACCGAGGCCGGCGCCTTCCTCGGCATCGGCGCCAAGGTGGTGACCCTCATCGACGACCGGAACATGGAGATCGAGGCAGACGTTCCGAGCGGGCGGATCGCCGGGCTCGCGCCCGGAACCCCGGTCGCCTTCCGCCTTGGGGAGACGACCGGGAAAGCAAGGGTGCGCGCCGTGGTGCCGGAAGAGAACCCCAGGACCAGGACCAGGACGGTCCGCTTCGTCCATGACCTGGACGCCGCCGGGCTCGCGTCCAACCAGACGGTTTACATCGACATTCCGGCGGGCGCGCCCCGCGACGTCTTGTCGGTGCACAAGGACGCGGCGCTCCGCCGCAAGGGCGAGACCGTGGTGTTCGTGATCATCGACGGCAAGGCCCAGATCCGCCCGGTCAAGCTGGGCCAGGCGGTGGGCGAGCGGTTCGAGGTCCTGGACGGCCTGAAGGCGGGCGAGATGGTGGTGACCCGCGGCAACGAACGCCTGCGCCCCGGCCAACCGGTCAAGGCGGGACAAGGCGGATGAACCTGATCCGGATCGCCATCGAGCGCCCGATCGCCGTGATCGCGGCGGTGCTCATGGTGGTCATGTTCGGGCTGGTGGCGCTGACCACCATTCCCATCCAACTCACCCCCGACATCCGCAAGCCGGTGATCAACATCTCCACCAACTGGTTCGGCGCCGCCCCCGCCGAGGTGGAGCGCGAGGTGGTCAACCGCCAGGAAGAGGTGCTCCGCGGGCTGGAGGGCCTGGACGAGATGACCAGCCGGTCCGAGGACGGGCGCGGCCGGATCACGCTGGAATTCTCCATCGGCCAGAACATGGACAAGGCGCTGTTGCTGGTCTCCAACCGGCTCGACCGCGTCACCGGGTATCCGGAGGAAACGGACGAGCCCACGTTGGACACGGCGGGCAGCGAGGACCGGCCCATCGCCTGGTTCGTGGTCCGCCGCAACCCGGACAACCAACGCCCCGTGGAAACCTATCGCGATTTTATCGAGGACGTGGTCCAGGAGCGGATGGAGCGGGTCCGGGGCGTGTCCAGGATCAACATATTCGGAGGCTCGGAGCGCGAGCTTCAGGTGGTGATCGACCCCGAGGCCCTGGCCCGCTACGGCCTGACCGTGCCGGAAATGGTGGACGCGCTTCGCGCCGCCAACGTCTCGGTCTCGGCCGGGAAGGTCGAGGAAGGCAAGCGCCGCTACGTGGTCCGCTCCGAGGGCGAGCTGACATCGCCCCAACAGGTGCGCCAAGTGGTCGTCCGCAGCGACGCGGACGCCGAGACCGGCTCCATCGCCCGGGTCACCGTCGGCGACATCGCCAGGGTGGACTTCGGCTTCAAGGACGCGACGGCGGCCATCCGGGTGTTGGGCCAACCCGCGATCGCCTTCAACGCGGTGCGCGAAACCGGCGCCAACGTGATCGAGACCATGGCCGGGATCTACCAGGCGGTGGACGAGCTGAACCGGGACGCCCTGCCTCGCGAGGGGCTGAACCTGAAACAGGTCTACGACGAGACCCTCTATATCCATTCGGCCATCGACCTGGTGCATCAGAACATCTACGTGGGCGGCGTTCTCGCCGCCATGGTGCTGTTGCTGTTCCTGCGCTCCGGGCGGGCCACGCTGATCGTTAGCCTCGCCATCCCGGTGTCCGTGGTCGGGGCCTTCGTCGCCATGGCGTTCATGGGCCGGTCCATCAACGTGATCTCGCTGGCCGGCATCGCCTTCGCCGTCGGCATGGTGGTGGACGCGGCCATCGTGGTGCTGGAGAACATCTTCCGCCTGCGCCAGGAAGGCCGTCCGGCCCGCGAGGCCGCGTTCGAGGGCGCGCGCCAAGTGTGGGGCGCGGTGATGGTCTCGGCCTTGACAACGGTCATGGTGTTCACGCCGGTGCTGATCATGGAGCTTGAGGTGGGCCAGCTGTTCCGCGACATCGCGGTGGCGCTGTCGGTGGCGGTGCTGTTGTCGCTGATCGTGGCGATCACGGTGATCCCGGCGCTGTCGAACTGGCTGCTCAGAAAGCCGCTCGCCGAGACGGGAACGCGCAGGCTGCACGGCTTCGACCATTTCGGCGCGGCCTTCACCGCCTTCGTCCTCGGCCTCACCCACCGCGTCATCGCCAGCCGCGCGCTGGCTTTGGCGGTGGTCGGGGGAATTTGCGGGGCGACGGCCTTGGCGACGTGGCTGTTCCTGCCCAAGCTGGAGTACCTGCCCGAAGGCAACCGCAACCTGGTGTTCGGCGTCATCCAGCCGCCGCCGGGCTACAACCTGGAGACCACAACCGGCATCGCCCGGACGGTGGAGGACGCCATCCGTCCCCTGTTCGTCAAGGACGGCGACAGGGAATCCAAGGAGGGCGAGCCGCCCCGGATCGAGCATTTCTTCTTCGTCGCCCGTCGCTCCACCACCTTCCTCGGCGCGCGGTCGGCGGACCACTCCAGGGTGCGGGAGCTGATCCCCATCCTGCGCAAGCCCGTGTTCAAGGAGCCCGGCACCTTCGGCTTCATCACCCAGCCGTCCCTGTTCGGCCGCGCCATCGGCGGCGGGCGCTCGATCGAGCTGAACATCTCGGGGCCCGACCTGGAACGCCTGATGGACGCGGCGGGCCGGGCGGCCGGAACCATCCGGGCGCGCTTCCCAAGGAACGAGGGGCACCAGTTCCGCGCCAAACCGGGGCTGGAGCTCGGCGCGCCCGAGGTCCGGGTCTATCCCGACCGGGTGCGGCTCGCCGACAACATGGTCACCGCGCGCGCCTTCGGCCAAACGCTCGACGCCTTCAACGACGGGCTTCGCGTCGCCGAGATCACCGTGGACGGCAAGCGCATCGATTTGACCCTCAAGGGCCCCGAAGGCCGGGTCGAGCGCACCCAGGGCATCGACAACCTGCCCATGGTCACCGGCGACGGCCGCATCACGCCCCTGAGCGCGCTCGCCCGGGTCGAGGTCACGTCCGGCCCCACCGAAATCCGCCACATGGAGCGTGAGCGCACGGTGACGTTGGAGCTTCGCCCCTCCAGCCTGACGCCGCTCGAGACAGCCATGGAGACCATCCAGGCGGACGTCATGGCCCCGATGGCGAAATCCCTGCCCCAAGGAGTCCGCATGCACCTGTCCGGCACGGCGGACAAACTGGTGGAGACCTGGGACCACATGATGTGGGACATGCTGTTGGCCATCGCCATCGTCTATCTGATTTTGGCGGTGCTGTTCGACAGCTTCGTCTATCCCGTCATCATCTTGTTGTCGGTGCCGTTGGCCACGGCCGGGGGAATCGGCGGGCTCGCGCTGTTGAACCTGTTCGTCCACCACCCCCTCGACATGCTGACCATGCTGGGGTTCGTGATCCTGGTCGGCATCGTGGTCAATAACGCCATCCTGTTGGTGCATCAGACGATCCACCACCGCCGCGACGACGCCATGGGGTTCGAGGACGCCTTGATCGAGGCGACCAAGAACCGCATCCGCCCCATTTTCATGTCCACGTTGACCAGCGTGTTCGGCATGCTGCCCCTTGTGCTGTTCCCCGGCGCGGGGTCCGAGCTTTACCGGGGGCTGGGATCGGTGGTGGTGGGCGGCCTCGCCCTGTCCGCCGTGCTGACCCTGGCCATCGTTCCGGCCCTGCTGTCTCTTTTCGCGGCTCGAAGCGAATCGGCGAAATAGTCCGATAATGACGCTATGGAATTGATCCTGAATGGTCCCAAATCCTCGGGTTCAACGTAAATTTCATGTCTTTTTTCGAGCCGGACATCCTTTCTCACGCGTGAAATCATCATTGGTATATGCGAACTTGTTGAAATAAAACCTTTTCCAAAAAGACCTTGTATTAGGTTCTAATTTCAGCAAAATGCCGTCCAACGCATGGGTTGCTGGAGGGCTTTCCGTTGTGTGGAAAACTCTGACGGCCAGAGCCGCAAGTTCAAGCGCCATACCGCATTGCGGTATTTTGCACTGCAAAACGGGTAATTAAAAAAATATAGCGCAACGGGCAGAATTGGATTAGATTGGATTTGCCGTTAAGAGCATAAGAACCATCTAGGGGGGTCGCCAAGACGCCGGACGAACAAGCTTTTCCTTTAGAATCAAAAGCGTCGTCGGATGTCACGGTGATCGAAACGAGTTTCGCTGGTGGAGGCTGGCGTAGAAAAGGTCATTATCTGACGGGAGACACGACAGGGTCATGCAACTGCAAAAATTACAAGAAAACGCCAGGCGCGCCAGTACGCTCCTCAAGGCAATGAGCAATCAGCATCGCTTGATGATCCTCTGCCAACTCACCAACGGCGAGAAATGCGTCAGCGAGCTCGAGAAAATCATCGGCCTCAGCCAGTCGGCGCTGTCCCAGCATCTCGCGCGCCTTCGCCGCGACGATCTGGTCAAGACCCGCCGCGAGGCCCAGACCATCTACTACTCGCTGTCCGGCCGCGAAGCCGAGACCGTCATCGAGACGCTCTACGGCCTTTACTGCGACCAGACGGAGATGGCGGACATGGCCGACATGGCCAAGGACATCCCGCAGACGTTCCAGGCCGCCATGGTCATGTAACGCCCTCTGCGTGACAGGTTACGGATCCGGCGCCCCATGGGGCGCCGGTTTCGTTTTCAGCCAACCCTTTCGAACCGCGCCACCCCGTCCTTGTCCCGCCCCTCCCGGAGCCGACCCTCGCCGACCAGGTAATGCAGGTGCGCCAGGCTCTCGCCGATGGCGAAGAACAGCTGGTGGCTGTCCAGTTCGCGGGTGAACAGGCGGCCGAGCACCTCGACGCCGGTGCGGGGCTCGCCGCAGGCCTCCCAGGTCTCCTCCAGCCGTTCATCGTGGTGATGCGCCAGGTCGTCGACGCGGGCGTGGAGGCCGGTGAAGGGCTTGATGTGGCTGGGCAGGACATAGGTCTCTTCCGGCAGCGGCTTGAAGATGGGCAGGCTGTCGAGATACAGGGCCAGCGGGTTCGATTCCGGCTCTTGCGGCCAGACGCTGATGTTGGGGCTTATGTGCGGCAGGACCTGGTCGCCGGAAATCATGATCTTGTCCGCCTCGCAGAACAGGCTCGCATGCTCCGGCGAATGGCCGAATCCGGTCATGACCCGCCATTCGCGCCCGCCGATGGATATGGCCTCCCCGTCCCAGATGCGGCGTACGTCGAAGGGCACGGGCGAGATGCGGTTTGGGTACGACACCCGGCGCTCCTCCACCGCCGCCATCATGTCGTCGGTGAAGCCCGCCCGGCGATAGAACCGGATGAAGTCGCGCCGGTTCCGGGGCCCGGTGTCCAACTTCAGCATCCGGGCGTAGGCCCATTCGCCCATGGGGGCCCAAAGCTGGACGTCGAACCGCTCGGTCAGCCAGCCCGCGAGCCCCATGTGGTCGGGGTGGAAATGGGTGACGATGACGCGCTTCAGCGGCTTGCCCTGGAAATGGCTGTCGAACACGGTCTTCCAGGCGGCGCGGACCTCGGGCCGGTTGATGCCCGTGTCCACCACGGTCCAGCCGTCGCCGTCGTCCAGAAGCCAGAGGTTGATGTGGTTGAGCTTGAACGGCAGCGGCATGCGCAGCCAGTAAACCCCCTGCGCCGCCTCCCGGACCTCGCCCGGCGACGGAACGTCCTCGAATGCGTAGCGCACGCCCTCGGTCATGGGCCGTTCTCCCTTCCGGGAACACCATAGAACCGGGGCGCGGCGGCCTCAAGAAAAAGGGGGGAGGAGGTATGAGGTTCAATAGATAAGATGTCCACGATATTGCCCGCGACATCGCCCAGCGGTTCGGGTTCAATCTGGGGCTGCCGTAGGGGGGTGGTTTCGAAAACCCCAACCAGAACACAGCGCGAACATTTCGCTAGGCGCAGGGTCAGCCTTTTGGCATGTTTTTTTCAGCACCCACCCAAAGTGCG
>CAYFNC010000020.1:0-58097 GCA_964344345.1 uncultured Hyphomicrobiales bacterium
CTCCAAGCTTATCCGTCCGGGACGCCGTCCCGTGGTCGTCGTCGGCGGACGTCGTCGCTGATTCCCCCCTTCCCCCCACAGCCGCAATGAGTTAGGCTCCCCCCGTTGGCCGAATGGACGGGGCGTCGCGGCCTTGTCGCATGGGGGAAGCAATGTCGGCGCATTTATTTCGCCGCTTGGCGGCTTTGTTAGTGGCGCTATCGTTTTATTTTTCCGGCGCTGGAATCACGTCCGCGGCTGTCGTGACGTTAAAGGTCCATCACTTCCTGCCGACCACGTCCGTCACCCACGCAAAGCTTCTCGTCCCCTGGGCCGAGAGGGTGGAGCGCGAATCCCAAGGCCGCATCAAGGTCCGTATCTTTCCCGCCATGCAGTTGGGCGGCAAGGCCAACCAACTGTACGACCAAGCCCGGGACGGCGTCGCCGACGTGGTCTGGACCCTGCCGGGCTACACCGCCGGACGCTTTCCCATCATGGAGGCGTTCGAACTGCCGTTCATGATCTCCACCGCCGAGGCCACCAGCCAGGCGGCGTGGGAGTTCTACGTCCGCCACGCCCGCGACGAATTCAAGGACGTCCATCCCATCCTGGTCCACGTCCACGAAGCCGGGGCCTTCCACATGCGCGAGATCCGCATCCGAAGCCTGGACGACATGAAGGGCGTCAAGGTCCGCGCGCCCACCCGCGTGATCAACGAGGCATTGAAGGCTTTGGGCGCGGTGCCGGTGGGCATGCCCGTGCCCCAGGTGCCCCAGGCGCTGGCCAAGGGCGTCGTGGATGGCGCGGTGATTCCGTTCGAGGTGGCCTATCCGCTTCGCGTGCCCGAACTGGTCAAGCACCACACCTTGTTGGGCGGGGACAGGGGGCTCTACACCACCGTGTTCATGATGGCCATGAACAAGAAGCGCTACGATTCCCTCGGTCCCGAACTTCGCAAGGTGATCGACGAGTCCGGCGGGTTGGCGCTCGCGGGCCAGATCGGGCGCGTGTGGGACGAAGCCGCCGGTCCGGGCAAGAAAATGGCCCTTGACCGTGGCAACACCATCGACGTCCTGGGCCCGGACGAGGCGGCGCGCTGGAAGGCCGCGACCCGGCCCGTCATCGACGCCTGGATCGCCGACATGGATGCGCGGGGGCTGAACGGCCGGGCGCTTTACGACGACGCCCTGGCGTTGGTGGAGAAATACACGGCCAAGGCCTCGCAATGACGTCTTCCCATATTCCGCCGACCGACCCGGTCGGCCGCGCGCTCGCCCGCGCGTCCGAGTGGCTCGCCATCGGCGGCGGCGCGGTCCTGGTCGCCATGGCCACGTTGACGGTGGTCAGCGTGACCGGGCGGAACCTCCTGAACGCGCCGGTGTCCGGCGATTTCGAGTTGGTGGAGATCGGCTGCGCCATCGCCGTCTTCGCCTTTCTGCCCCATTGCCAGATGCGGGGCGGCAACATCGCCATCGACGTATTCGCGCGGAGGCTGCCGCCAGGTTTCGTTCGTGTCCTGGTGTCCCTCGGCGCGCTGATGCTGGCCGCCTTCGCCGCCTTGCTCGCCTGGCGCATGGGGATCGGAGGTCTGGAGATGAAGGCGACCGGGGAGAAGACCATCGTGCTTGGCGTGGCGCGCTGGTGGGGCTTCGCGCCCATGGTGGCGTCGTCGGCGTTGCTGTCCCTGGTCGCGCTCCATACCGCCTGGCGGGCCCTGAAGGGCGAGGAGGCCTTTTGAGCGAGGCGGCGATCGGCGTTGTCGCCCTGGTCGGGCTTTTGGCCGTTCTGGCGCTCCGGATTCCGGTCGCCGTGGCCATGCTGGGCGTTGGTGGGGCGGGATACGTCCTGCTGTCCGGCTGGGACCCGTTGATCAATTATCTGAAGACGGCGGCCTATTGGCGGTTCAGCGCCTATGACCTGTCGGTGGTTCCCCTGTTCTTGCTGATGGGCCAGTTCGCCACCCGCGCGGGCATGGGCGCGGCGTTGTTTCGGGCGGCGCGCCTGTGGTTCGGCGCCTTTCGCGGCGGCATGGCCATGGCGGCGGTGGGGGCGTGCGCGGGCTTCGGCGCCATTTGCGGATCGTCCCTCGCCACGGCGGCCACCATGGGCCGGGTGGCGTTGCCGGAATTGAAGCGTTACGGCTATTCCGATTCCCTCGCCAGCGGCGCGCTCGCCGCCGGAGGCACGCTGGGCGTCCTGATCCCGCCGTCGGTGGTGGTGGTGCTGTACGCGGTGCTGGTGGACGCCAACGTGGCCACCCTGTTCAAGGCGGCGTTCATTCCGGGCGCGCTGGCGGCCGTCGGGTATCTCGCCGCCATCGCGGTCCAGGCCGCGCTCGACCCCGACGCGGGCCCGGCGGGGCCCAAGACCATCCTGATGGACAAGATCAAGGGGCTGGGACAGGTCTGGACGGTGGTCCTGATCTTCATCGTCGTCATCGGCGGCATCTATTCCGGCAAGTTCACGCCCACCGAGGGCGCCGCCGTCGGAGCCTTCGGCGTCGGGATCCTGGCCGTCCTCAAGGGCGGAATGCGCTGGGAGGGCCTGCGCGAAAGCCTTCTGGGCGCGGCGGAGGCCACGGGCATGATCTTTCTGGTCCTGTTGGGCGCCGACCTGTTCAACGCCTTTCTTGCGCTGACCGGCATTCCGTCCACGCTCGCCATGCTGGCCGGGGACAGCGGCTGGCCTCCCTACCTGATCCTGGCGGCGATTCTCGCGGCGTATGTGGTGTTGGGGTGCGTTTTGGATTCGCTGTCCATGGTTCTCTTGACCGTTCCGGTGTTCTGGCCGGTGATCGCCGGGCTGGATTTCGGCATGGGGGTCGAGGACGTCAAGATCTGGTTCGGCATCCTGGCCTTGATCGTGGTCGAGATGGGCCTGATCACGCCGCCGGTGGGGCTGAACGTGTTCGTGATCAAGAACCTGATTCCCGGGGTGCCCATGGGACGCATCTATCGCGGGGTGGCGCCGTTCCTGATCTCGGACCTTGTGCGGATCGCCCTGTTGGCGGCGGTTCCCGCCCTGACGTTGTGGCTGCCCCAGGTCTTGAAATAGAGACTACGAATAACTGGTCCAGATGCGGCTCAGCATGTCGCGGAGCGCCTCGCGCTCCTCGCCCGAGAGGCTCGCGAGCACCTGGTCCTCGTGCTCGCGCACGATGCGTTTCAGGTCGTCCACCATGGCGACGCCCTTTTCGCTGAGGTAGAGCGCGTTGGACCGTCGGTCCTTGGGCGACGGGCGGCGCTCCACCAACTCCTTTTTCTGCAGCAGGTCGATGGTGGCGACCATGGTGGAGCGTTCGATTCCCACCGCGCGCGCCAGCGCGGACTGGGTCAGGCCCTGGTTGGCCCCGATCAAGGTGAGAACGCCGAACTGCCCGGCGGTGATTTTCCGGGCGCCTACGGCCCGGTTGAAATTGGCGAACAAGGCGATCTGAGCCCGCCGTAAATGATATCCCACGGTATCCGGCAGGATATCGAAGTCCAGTTCCTTCATGCGAACGCGCCCCCCGCATATGGCGATTCGAACAAGCGTCAAGCTTAGCATACAACCGCGCGCGGGCAACAGCGCTTGTGGACGGAGAACGTTTGTCGGTCAGGGGGCGTGGGCCGAGCGTTCGGCCCGCTTGCGATCGAGAAACTGCAGGATGTCCTTCTCCGAGATCGGCTTCTCGTTATTGGCGAAAGCGGCCAGGAAGGCGCGAATCTGGTCGAATTCGTCGTCGAACTTGGTCGTAATCTCCGCGCGCGCCCCGCTGTCCACGGGTTGGTATTCCTTTCCGTATTGGCGGGCGAGGCGGTGTTTTTCCGCGTCCGACCAGGCCATCAACTCGTTGATGGCGAGCTTCTTCTGGTTCGCCATCTCCTGATCCAGTTCGGCCAGCTTGACCTGGCGCTGGGCCTCCACGTCCCGTTCGAGCCTGCGGACGGTCTGCAGAAGCGCGCTTTCCCGCGCCTTCAGGCGCTCGACCTTTTGCTTCACGGCGGCGGCTTTTTTCTCGCCCTTCGTTGCGGGGCGCGCGCGCTTGGCCTTTCGGCGGTTCGAGACGCAGGCGACGACGGCGCCCGCGACCGCGCCCAAGGCGGACCAAGGAAGACAGGGCGGTATCGGCATCGCATGGCCTCGATCAAGCAAGGGTGAAAAGCGTCGCCCTTATTCTTTTCATTTTTTGGAAAATAACAACGTCAAACATGCGTGGCGCTTGGCGTAAGAAGTGGGAATGCTGGAGAATTCGGCTCGGATACGAGACGCGGAACGCTTAATTATTGGGCTTTGTCGCGTAGGCCATGTAGTTCACCGTCAGGTCCCGGCTGGTGAACCATTCGTCCACCAGCGGGTTGTAGGTGACGCCGGTCAGGTTCTTCACCTCCGCCCCTTGGTTGCGGAGCGCTCGGGCGAGTTCCGACGGCTTGACGAATTTGCTCCAGTCGTGGGTGCCCGCCGGAAGCCAGCGTAGCACGTATTCTGCCATCACCTTGGCGAGCGCGAGGGATTTCAAGGTCCGGTTGACCGTGGACAGGAACCAGGCGCCGCCGGGCTTGGCGAGCTTGGCGCAGGCTTCGGCGAAGGCGTCCAGGTCGGCCACGTGCTCGATGATCTCCATGGTCAGCACGATGTCGAAGGTCTCCCCGCTTTCGGCCAGGACCTCGGGCAGCATGCAGCGGTAGTCGATGTCGAGGCCGCCTTCCTCGGCGTGGACCGACGCGATGCCGATGTTGCGCTCCAGCGCGTCGACGCCGGTCACCTCCGCCCCGAGCCGCCGCATGGGCTCGCTCAGCAATCCCCCGCCGCAGCCGACGTCCAAAAGGCTGAGCCCCTTCAACGGCTGATCCGCGTGGGGGTCGAGGCCGAAGTGCCTGGCGGCGGTCAGGCGGATGTAGTCGATGCGGGGCGGGTTCAGCCGGTGCAAGGGCTTGAACTTGCCGTCCGGGTCCCACCAGGCCTCGGCCATGGCGGCGAAGCGGGCGAGCTCCTCGGCCGACGCGGTGCCGCCGTCGGGCAGGGGTTGCTGGGAAGCGTCGGTGCTGGCTTGGACCATAAATCGGGTTCCTGCAAACGGGGGCGGGGTTGCCTCCGATATATAGTATAGGATAAGAATGCGCGCCCGCCACGGGGCAGTTTCGCCCCGCGGCCCAATTCGAACGCATTCCGGTTATACCCATGGCGCGCATTGTAATGAAGTTCGGCGGAACGTCCGTCGCCGATATCGACCGCATCCGCGTGGTGGCCCAAAGGGTCAAGCGCGAAGCCGACGCCGGCCATCAGGTGGCCGTGGTGGTCTCGGCCATGGCGGGGGTCACCAACCAGCTCGTGGACTATGTGGATTCCTTCGAGGGCCTGGCCGACCAGCGCGAATACGACGCGGTCGTCGCCACCGGCGAGCAGGTGACGTCCGGGCTTCTCTCTCTCGCGCTCCATGAAATCGGGGTTCCGGCGCGGTCTTGGCAGGGGTGGCAGATTCCGCTCCGCACCGACGACGCCCACGGCAAGGCGCGGATCAAGACCGTTGAGGGCGACGACCTGATCGCGGCGATGGAGCAGGGGATGGTCTGCGTCTGCGCGGGCTTCCAGGGGATTTCGCCCGAAGGCCGGGTCGCCACGCTCGGGCGCGGCGGCTCGGACACCAGCGCGGTTGCGCTCGCGGCGGCCCTGAAGGCTGACCGGTGCGACATCTACACCGACGTGGACGGCATCTACACCGCCGATCCCCGCAACGTTGCCAAGGCGCGCAAGCTGGATAAAATCAGTTACGAGGAAATGCTTGAAATGGCCTCGGTCGGGGCCAAGGTTCTACAAATCCGGTCGGTCGAGCTGGCCATGAAGACCGGCGTGCGGGTGCAGGTGCTGTCCAGCTTCACCGACGCGCCCGGCACCCTGGTCGTGGACGAGGTGGAAATCGTGGAAAAGGAAATTGTCAGCGGTATCGCGTTCAGCCGGGACGAGGCCAAGGTGACCCTGGTCTCCGTGCCCGACCATCCCGGCGTGGCGGCGTCCATCTTCGGCCCGTTGGCCGAGGCCAACGTCAACGTGGACATGATCGTCCAGAACATCTCGCCGGACGGGACGGCGACGGACCTGACCTTCACGGTCGGCAACGTCGATCTCGAGCGGGCGGTGGAAGTCCTCGAATCCCGCAAGGAGGAGTTGGGCTACGAGGCGCTGCTGCAGGACCCGGACGTGGCCAAGGTCTCTGTGGTCGGCATCGGCATGCGCAGCCACGCGGGCGTGGCCCAGAAGATGTTCAAGACCCTGGCCGACAAGGGCATCAACATCCAGGCCATCACCACCTCCGAAATCAAGGTCAGCGTGATCGTGTCGGAGGAATATTCGGAACTGGCCGTGCGCTCGCTTCACAGCGCCTACGGCCTGGACGCCTAAGACAATCGATAAGGGGGACATTGTGGACGCGGCGGCGAAGCTCGACGAACTCTGGGCGCGGGGGCGCGCGTTTCTCGGTTGCCGTCACGCCATCATGGGCGGCGCCATGTCCTGGCTGTCCGAGCGCCACTTGGTTTCGGCCATCTCGAATGCCGGCGGGTTTGGAGTCATCGCCTGCGGCTCCATGATGCCGGACCAGCTCGATGAGGAAATCAAGGCGACCCAGGCGCTGACCGGCGAGTCCTTCGGCGTCAATCTGATCACCATGCACCCGGAGCTCGACGCGCTGATCGACGTCTGCCTGGAGCGCAAGGTCAGCCATGTGGTGCTGGCGGGCGGGCTGCCGTCCAACCCGTCGATCAAGAAGGTCAAGGAGGGCGGGGCCAAGGTCATCTGCTTCGCCCCGGCCCTGGCCTTGGCCAAGCGCCTGGTGAAGAACGGCGCCGACGCCCTGGTTATCGAGGGCGCCGAGGCGGGCGGCCACATCGGTCCCGTGTCCACCAGCGTCCTGGTCCAGGAAATCCTGCCCCACATCACCGACGTCCCGGTGTTCGTCGCCGGCGGCATCGGCCGGGGCGAGGCCATCGTGTCGTATCTGGAGATGGGGGCGGCGGGCTGCCAGCTCGGCACCCGTTTCGTCTGCGCCGAGGAATCCATCGCCCATGCGGACTTCAAGAAGGCCTTCATCAAGGCCAACGCGCGCGACGCCATGCCGACCGTGCAGCTTGATCCCCGTTTCCCGGTGATCCCGGTCCGCGCCATCGAGAACGAGGGCTCCAAGCGCTTCCAGGAAGTCCAGCGCGAGGTGATCGCCCGCCATCAGAGCGGGGAACTGGCGATGAAGGAGGCCCAGCTCGAGATCGAGCTGTACTGGGCGGGCGCGCTCAAGCGCGCGGTCATCGACGGCGACGTGGACGGCGGCTCCCTGATGGCGGGCCAGAGCGTCGGCATGGTGTCCAAGGAGCAGCCGACCCGCGAAATCATCGACGAACTGGTGGAGCAGGCCAGGGCGCTGCTCGCCTCCCGGGGGGCCTCCGGGGCCGACTGATCATGACCCAGACCGATCCCATCGCGACGACCCGGAGGATTCTCTCTCGGGTCCGCGATGTCATGGCCGGATCGGGAGAGGGGCAGGAACGGCTCGACGGCGTGGTCGGCGAAATCGCGGGCGGCATGGGGACCGAGGTGTGCTCGGTCTACGTCCGCCGACCGGGCGACATGCTGGAGCTGTTCGCGACCCGGGGCCTGCGTCCCGACGCCGTGCACCACACCCACCTTCGGATCAGCGAGGGCCTTGTCGGCACCATCGCCGCCAAGGCTAGGCCCATGGCGTTTGACGATGTGCGCAACCATCCGGACTTCGCCTTCCGGCCCCAGACAGGCGAGGAAGTTTTCGATTCCCTGATGGGCGTTCCCATCCTGCGCGACGGCCGGGTGGTTGGCGTCCTGGTGGTGCAGAGCCGAGAGAGCCGGGCCTTCGCCGACGAGGAGACCGAGGCCCTGGAAACCGTCGCCATGGTCCTGGCCGAAATGATCGGCGCCGGCGACTTGGTCAGCCGCGCCGACATCGGACGTTCCGGCGACACCACCGACGCCTTCCATTTGCCCCAAAGGATCGAGGGCGTGAGCCTCGGGCCAGGGCTCGGCATGGGCGTGGCGGTTCTGCATCAGCCCACATTCATTCTGGACGACGTGGTCGCCGAGGACACGGCGCTGGAGCGCAAGCGCCTGGACGCCGCCATGACCGAGATGCAGGGCGCGCTCGACGCCATGCTCGCCTCCGACGACCTGGACGACGCGGGAGAGCACCGGGAGATCCTGGACACCTATCGCCTGATCGCCGAGGATGCGGGTTGGGTCGCCAGGATCGAGGAAGCCATCGAAAGCGGCCTGACCGCCGAGGCGGCGGTGCAGAAGGTCCAGAACGACATCCGCGCCCGCATGGCCGGGATCGAGGACGACTACATCCGCGAGCGCATGCACGATTTCGACGATCTGGCCCATCGTCTGCTCCAGCACCTTTTGGGTCCGGTCCGCCAGGCCGACCTGCCGGAAAACGCCATCCTGGTGGCGCGAAGCATGGGGCCGGCGGAGCTGTTGGACTACGACCGCGTCCGGATCAAGGGGCTGGTGCTGGAGGAGGGGTCCGCCACCTCCCACGCCGCCATCGTCGCACGCGCGCTCGACATCCCGGTTGTGGGCAGGGCCGGAACCGTTCTGTCCCGGCTGGACCCGGGCGACCAGGTTATCGTCGACGGCGACGGCTCCCAGGTCCTGATCCGTCCCGGCGAGGACGTTCTCGAGACCTTCGAGGAAAACCTCGCCGCCCGCGCCCAGCGCAAGGCCGAATGGGCCATGCTACGCGACAAGCCCGCCGAAAGCCTGGACGGCCAAAGGATCGACGTCAGGATCAACGCGGGCCTTCTCGCCGACCTCGGCCACCTGGACGAATGGGGGGCGGACGGGATCGGTCTGTACCGGACCGAGATTCCGTTCATGGTGCGGTCCGAGTTCCCGGACGTGGAGGCCCAGCGCAAGCTTTATGGGCGCATCCTGGATGGCGTCGGCGGGCGTCCGGTGGCGTTCCGCACCCTGGACCTTGGCGGCGACAAGGACCTGCCCTACTGGCCTCGCTCGTCCGAAGAGAACCCGGCCATGGGCTGGCGGGCGATCCGCGTGTCCTTGGACCGCCCGGCGGTTCTGGTGCAGCAGCTCACCGCCCTGATCCGCGCGGCGGCGGGCAAGGAGCTTCGGGTGATGTTCCCGATGGTTTCCGAGGTGGTGGAGTTCGACGAAGCGCGAAAGCTGCTCGACGACCTGCTGGAAAACGCCCAGGCTTCAGGGGCGCCGACTCCGACCGTTGTGCTCGCCGGGGTGATGCTGGAGGTGCCCGCCCTGGCCCTGCAGATCGAACCCCTGCTCGAACGGGTGGACTTCGTCTCCATCGGCAGCAACGACCTTCTGCAGTTCATGTTCGCCAGCGACCGAAACAATCCCCTGCTGGCCGACCGGTACGACCCGCTGTCTCCGGCCGCGCTCGGATTCCTGGGCTCGGTGGTGGCCCGCTGCGACCAGGCCGACGTCCCGGTGACCATATGCGGGGAAATGGCGGGGCGTCCGCTGGAGTGCATGGCCCTGATCGGCCTTGGTGTCAGGAGAATTTCAATTCCGCCCACCTCGGTCGGCCCAATAAAGGCAATGATTAGAGGCCTTTATATTCCAACACTGGAAGAATACCTACACGGCTTGATGTCGCCGACCCGGCGCTCTGTTCGCTCCAATCTCCGGGCGTTCGCAAGAGATCATAACGTCTTGATTTGATGTCAATTGATTAGCCCTTGAATTTCCAGTATTTCTTGTCACAATGCACTGGTGTTGAATGGGGTAGGGGCGTTTTCAATCGTGGCGGACACGGATCAGCAATCCCCTGATTACGAGCCCTCCGCGCCGGCCGAGGAGAGCCGAAGCGCAAGCGTCGGCGGCATCCTCAAGGCGTCGCGAAACCGGCAGGGGCAGAGCCTGCCCGACGTGGCTCAGACCCTTCGGATTCGCCGTCCCTATCTCGAGGCCATCGAGGAGGGGCGATACGACGACCTGCCTGGACCGGCCTACGCGGGCGGTTTCGTGCGCGCCTACGCCGAGCACCTGGGGCTCGACAGCGACGAGGTGCTGCGCCGGTTCAAGCTCGAGACCTCGGGCCAGTCCGGAAACGGGGAGCTTTACGTTTTCTCTCCCATTCCCGAATACGGGGTGCCCAAGGGCGCGGTCATTCTGATCGGCGTGCTGATTCTGCTGCTGGGCTACGGCGGCTGGTACGTGTCCACGTCCGAGACCTCCATTTTCGGGGAAGAGGGGGTTCTGCCGGTGCCAGAGCGGCTGTCGACGTTGCTGCCCGAAACCGAGTCGCCGCCTCCGGGCGAGCCCACGGTGGAGGAGGTCACCGAGCCCCAGAAGCCCGACGCGGCCCCGCCTGCGCCCAAGCCCGCGAAGCCCGCCAAGGTCGAGTCCGAGGGCTCCCCGCCCGAGGAAACCCAGCCCGAACCGCAAGCCGCGCCCGAACCCCAACCCGAGCCCGTTGCCGAGGAGCCCGCTCCGACCCCGTCCGAGCCCGCCGAGGAGGCCGAGGTCGCGGAAACCACCGCGCCGCCCCCCGCGCCCGAAGCGCCAGCCGCCGAGCCCGACGCCGCCGGGGAAGGCCAAGGCGAGGCCTTCGGCCAGGAGAACGCCGACGCCCGCGTGGTCCTGGTGGCTCGCATGGACGCCTGGGTGCAGGTGCGCGACACCGAGTCCAATAAAATCCTTCTCAGCCAACTCATGCGCGCCGACGATACCTACCGCGTTCCGAATCGCCCGGGCCTGACGCTTCTGACCGGCAACGCGGGCGCGCTCGACATCATGGTGGACGGGACCAAGGCCCCGTCCCTGGGCGCCCTGGGCGCGGTGCGCCGCAACGTTTCCCTCAATCCCGGAAGCCTGCTTTCGGGCCGATAGCCGCTTTTCCCCGTATCCGCCATTGACCGCCCGGCTTCGGTTGCGGCAAATAACGCTTCTGATTCTGACAAGGATGGACAATGTCCCAGGCCAACCCACCCGTCACGCGGCGCGAGACCGTGGCCGTGCGCGTCGGTTCCGTCACCATGGGCGGCGGCGCGCCGGTGGTGGTGCAGTCCATGACCAACACCGACACCGCCGACGTCGAAGGCACCGTGGCCCAGGTCGCGGCGCTGGCGCGGGCGGGATCCGAACTGGTGCGGGTCACCGTGGACCGCGCCGAGTCCGCCGCCGCCGTGCCCCATATCCGCGAGAAGCTGGACGCCATGGGGCTCGGCGTTCCGCTGGTGGGCGATTTCCATTTCATCGGGCACAAGCTTCTGACCGACCACCCGGCCTGCGCGGAGGCCTTGGCCAAGTACCGGATCAATCCCGGCAACGTGGGCAAGGGCGACGCGGGCGACGCCCATTTCTCGTCCATGATCGAGGTGGCGTTGAAGCACGACCGTCCGGTGCGCATCGGCGTCAACTGGGGCAGCCTGGACCAGGACCTGATGGCCCGGATGATGGATCGCAACAACGCGCTTCCGGTTCCGAAGGACCTGGCCGAAGTCACCCGCGAGGCCCTGGTGGTCTCCGCCATCGAAAGCGCCAAGCGGGCGGAAGAGATCGGCTTGGGCCGCGACAAGATCGTGCTGTCGTGCAAGGTGAGCGAGGTCCAGGACCTGATCGACGTCTATCGCAGGCTCGCCAACAGCGGCGACTACGCCCTTCACCTTGGATTGACCGAGGCGGGCATGGGGTCGAAGGGGATCGTCGCTTCCACCGCCGCGCTGGCGGTGCTGCTGCAGGAAGGGATCGGCGACACCATCCGGGTTTCGCTGACGCCCGAGCCCGGGGGCGATCGGACCGAGGAGGTCGTGGTCTCCCAGCAAATCCTCCAGACCATGGGGCTTCGCGCCTTCCAGCCCTTGGTGACCGCGTGCCCCGGCTGCGGGCGGACCACGTCCACCGTGTTCCAGGTCCTGGCGGACGACATCCAGACCCACATCCGCGACAGCATGCCGACCTGGCGGGAGAAATACCTGGGCGTGGAGCGCATGTCGGTCGCCGTCATGGGCTGCGTTGTCAATGGGCCCGGGGAAAGCAAGCACGCCGACATCGGCATCAGCCTGCCCGGAACCGGAGAGGAGCCCTCCGCGCCCGTCTACGTGGATGGGGAGCGGGTCAAGGTGCTGAAGGGCGACGCCGACGCCCTGGCCCGGGAATTCCGCCGGATGGTCGACGATTACGTGGAGCGCCGCTTCGGCGCCGCCGGATAAGGAAAGGAAACCATGGCCGCGTTGCAGCCCGTACGGGGCGTCCACGACCTGTTGCCCGAAGACATGCGCCGCCACCGTCACGTGGAGGACACGGCGCGCGGCGTCTGCGCACGCTACGGCTACGCCGAGATGGCGACGCCCATCTTTGAATTCACCGAGGTGTTCTCGCGCACGCTGGGCGACACGTCGGACATCGTGACCAAGGAGATGTACACCTTCGACAGTTCGGGCGAGAGCGTAACCCTCAGGCCCGAGGGCACGGCCGGGGTGGCCCGCGCCTTCATCTCCAACAAGCTGGTTCAGGAGCTTCCGCTGAAGTTCTTCTATCGCGGCCCCATGTTCCGCCGCGAGCGTCCGCAAAAGGGCCGCCAGCGCCAGTTCCACCAGGTGGGCGTGGAGCTTCTGGGCGTCGAGGGCGCTCGGGGCGACGTCGAGGTCATCGCCATGGCCGCCCATTTTCTCAATGACTTGGGGCTCGGCGATAAGGTGAAGTTGGAGTTGAACAGCCTGGGCGACAGCGAAAGCCGCGCCGCCTATCGCGACGTGCTGCTGGATTACCTGCGCGGCCATCGCGACGCCTTGTCGGAGGACAGCCGGGAGCGGATGGAGCGCAACCCGCTCCGCATCCTCGATTCCAAGGACGAGGGCGACAAGGCCATCGTCGCCGACGCCCCGGTCTTGGGCGACTGCCTGAACGACGCGTCCAGGGCCTTCTTCGACGAACTGGCCCGGGGGTTGGAGACGGCGGGGGTCGGGTTCGTCCTGAATCCCAAGCTGGTGCGGGGGCTGGATTACTATTGCCACACGGCGTTCGAGTTCACCACCGACGCGCTGGGCGCCCAGGGCACGGTGCTGGCGGGCGGACGTTACGACGGGCTTATCAAGCAGATGGGCGGCGCGCCGACGCCGGGCGTCGGCTGGGCCGCGGGGGTGGAGCGCCTCGCCATGCTGGCCGAGGGCGTCCCAGACGCGCCGCGCCCCATCGCCGTTATCCCGGTCGGGGGCGACGAGGGCGAGCTGGCGCTTTCCATCGCCCAGCGCCTGCGCAGGGCGGGCTTCGTTGTGGACCTCGGGTTCTCCGGCAACATGAAGAAGCGCATCAAGCGCGCGGACAAGCTCAGGGCCCGCGCCTCGGTCATTCTGGGGTCTGACGAGGCCGCCAAAGGCGTCGCCACCGTTCGCGACATGGAAAGCGGCGAGCAGGCCGAGGTGGCGTTGGACGCGCTGGAGGGGCATTTGGCCCGTTTCAATGAGGAGGGCGGCCGGTGAGCCTGGAAGCCAAACTGGACAAGGTCGTCGCCCGCCACGAGGAAATCGGCCAGGCCATGGCCAATCCCGACGGCCAGTCGTCCGACGAATTCGTCAAGCTGTCCAAGGAGTATTCCGAGCTGGGACCCATCGTCGAGGCCATCGCCGGGCTGCGCTCGGCCCAGTCCGAGCTGGGCGACCTGCAGGAGCTGATGGACGACCCCGATGGCGACGCCGAGATGCGCGAGATGGCCGAGGCCGAGCTTCAGGAGCTCAAGGAGAAGCTTCCCGAGCTCGAGCACCGGCTCAAGCTCCTCCTGCTGCCCAAGGACGAGGCGGACGAGCGCAACGCCATCCTGGAGGTCCGCGCCGGCACCGGCGGGGACGAGGCAGCCCTGTTCGCCGCCGACCTGTTCCGCATGTACCAGCGCTACGCCGAAGGCAGGCGCTGGAAATTCGAACTGATGGACGTGAACGAGACCGGCATCGGCGGCTACAAGGAGGCTCAGGCCACCATCACCGGATCAGGCGTGTTCGCCCGGCTGAAGTTCGAGTCCGGCGTCCACCGGGTCCAGCGGGTGCCGGAAACCGAGTCCGGCGGGCGCATCCATACCTCGGCGGCCACCGTCGCCGTCCTGCCCGAGGCGGAAGAGGTTGACGTGAAGGTCGAGGACAAGGATCTCCGCATCGACGTGTTCCGAGCCTCCGGCCCGGGCGGACAGTCGGTCAACACCACCGACAGCGCCGTGCGCATCACCCACATCCCCACCGGCATCGTGGTCTCCCAGCAGGACGAGAAGTCCCAGCACAAGAACAAGGCCAAGGCCATGAAGATCCTTCGCGCCCGCCTGTTCGAGGCCGAACGCGCCCGCGTGGACGCGGAGCGCGCCGCCGACCGCCGCTCCCAGGTGGGCTCGGGCGACCGGTCCGAGCGCATCCGCACCTACAACTTCCCCCAAGGCCGCGTGACCGACCACCGCATCAACCTGACGCTCCACAAGCTGGACCGGGTGATGGAGGGCGACTTGGACGAAGTCGTCGACGCGCTCACCGCCGAGGACCAAGCCGCCCGCCTGGCCGAGGTGTCGTGACCCGCCCCACCGTCGGCGTTCTATTGACCGAAACCGCAAGGCGGCTGTCCGGCGCCGGGATTCCCAATTCCCGAATGGAGGCGCGCCTGTTGCTTCGCCGCGCCATGAACGTCTCGGCCGAGGCCATCGCGGGCCATCCCGAGCGTCCCGTTCCCGAGGACGCCGAAAATCGTCTCCGCGCCTTGGCCGAACGCCGCGCCGCGCGCGAACCCATGGCGCAGATCCTTGGGGAGAGGGAGTTCTGGTCCCTGCCGTTCAAGGTCACCGCCGACACCCTGACCCCGCGCCCCGATTCCGAAACTCTTGTCGAGGCGGCGCTGGCCTGGGCCGGGAAGCATCCGCCAAGGTCCGTTCTCGATCTCGGGACCGGGAGCGGGTGCCTGCTGCTGTCGCTTCTTCACGAGCTGCCTTCGGCGACTGGGACCGGGGTGGACGTCAGCCCGGCCGCACTCGCGGTCGCCGGGGAGAACGCGGACCGACTGGGGCTCGCGGACCGGGCGGAGTTTCGGACCGGGGACTGGACCCGGGGGCTGGAGGAGGGGGGATACGACCTGGTGGTCTCCAACCCCCCCTACGTGCCCGACGTGGACATGCCGGGGCTGGCCCCCGAGGTCGCGGCTTTCGAGCCCCTGGTGGCCATCAGCGGGGGCGTGGACGGCATGACGGCGTACCGGGCTTTGATTCCCGGGTTGAGGCGAATCCTGGCCGTGAACGGCGCGGTTTTCATCGAGGCGGGCGTGGGCCAGGCGGACGCGGTGGCGGCGCTTCTTGTCGAGAGCGGCTTGGAAGTCTTTGAAATCAAAAAGGACCTGTCCGGTATTCCCCGCGTGGTCGCGGCCAAGCCGGTAGCCACGGAATCGTAATCAAAAAAGGGCTTGGAAACCGGCCGGTTCCCGACTACGTTTTATATAGAGATGTGGTCGATATGTGGCCACAGGGGACCTCGTCCAAGACGTTTGAAACGTCCGAACATCCTACGGGCAAAAACTCGATGGATTTCAGGGTCGCGAAGGCCGATGGCCTTCAGCCGCGACCGGGCGAGGGCGGAAACAAAAGCCAAAAAGTGGTGTCATGAAACACTCCAGTGGAAGACGGACCCGTTCCCGCAACAACGGCAAGCGCCACCAGTCCGTCAAGGGACAGAATTTCGAAAGCAACGGACCGGAGGTGAAGGTCCGGGGCAGCGCGCAGCAGGTGCTCGAAAAATATCTGTCCTTGGCTCGGGACGCATCGTCGTCGGGCGACCGCATCGCGGCGGAAAGCTATCTGCAGCATGCGGAGCATTACTATCGCCTGCTCAACACCGACGGCGGACAGGGACAGCGGGGCAACCGCCAAAAACAGTCCGGACAGGACGCCCAGCCCGACGTCCCGGAAGAGGGCGCGGACGCGGAGGAGAAATCCGCCGAAAAGGACGCGGCCAAGGCCGAACCCGAGGCGGAAGCCGCCGTCGCCTGAACCGACGCGGTGTCTTCGACGGCCTGTACGCGGGCGGTCGCCGCCGCGTGATTCCGGCATCCGACCGGACCGCTCCGAATCAAGAATAATCCTCGGACGTTTGTCCGAAACGCCTTGGCGCGCATTCATTTTCGTCGCCAAGGACACTGGACATCTTGCGCGGCGCGACAATATTAGTATTTGCTGATTAACCGATGGTCGAAGGCGATGGAGCAAGATTCGAGCGTCCTGTATCTGCTTCAGGCCGGATTGGGCCAGTGCCACGCCGTGGTCCGGGACCATGGCCATATTCTCCTCAGCCTGTTCCTCGCGGGTCTTTTCGGAAGCGCCAGCCATTGCGTCGGCATGTGCAGCCCGTTCGTGCTGGCCCAGGTGGTCGCGCGGTTGGAGACCGTTCCCGCGAGCGGCATGAGCGAGCTTCATCGCATGGCGGGGGCGGCCCTGGCTCCCTACCATTTCGGCCGCGCCACCACCTACGCCGTCCTCGGCGCCGGGGCGGGGGTGGTCGTCGGCTCATTGGCCGGGATGACGTGGCTCAAGTGGATTTCGGCGGCCCTGCTGTCCTTCGCCGCCCTGGTGTTCGTTGGATATGGATTGCGGAAGCTGGGCCTTCTGAAGGGCGGGTCCGGCGATTCGCAAGGGGGCTGGTGGTCCCGGCAGGTCGGCGACAGGGTCGGCCCGCTGCTTCGCAACCCGTCGGGATGGCGGGGATACGCCCTTGGCGTTCTGTTGGGGTTCATTCCTTGCGGCTTGGCGTACGGGGCGTTGGCGGCGGCGTCCTCGACCGCCGACCCCTTGGCCGGGGCCTTCGGCATGCTCGCCTTCGCCCTTGGAACCGTTCCGGCGTTGGTCGCGGTCGGTTTCGCAGGACACGTGGCCGGGCGGCGATGGGGAGCGGCCGCGAGCCGCGCCGCGCCGGCCCTGATGCTCCTCAACGCGGCGATTCTGGGCTGGATGGCCTGGACGCTGGCGGCGTGAATGCGAAGCGGTGTTATTTTACATGTATATTTTAGAATTCTAATTGACAGCCCCCTAATTCAACCCTAGCATCCCACCGACCGCGATAATTCGAGGTTGGGCGTGTTCGAATAATAATCAACCATAGCGAACACACGGCTGCGAGACTCCAAGAGGATAGACGGCGTCGTCCATAGCGTTCGGCGCCTTAAACGTTGCGTCGGAAGGGGAGGAGTCCCTTCCGTCATCGATTTCGTTTGAGGGGAGTCTAACGGATGAACCAAGCGACAACCGCCCCGGGAATGGACTGGCAAGAGGATTTCATCAGGAAATTCACCACCGCCGCCGTTTTCTGGGGCATTGCGGGTTTCCTGGTGGGCGTGATCATCGCGCTTCAACTCGCGTTTCCGGTCTTGAACCTGGATCTGGAATGGACCACGTTCGGGCGCCTTCGCCCCTTGCACACGTCGGCGGTGATCTTCGCCTTCGGCGGCAACGTGCTGATCGGCACGTCGTTCTACGTTGTTCAGCGCACCTGCCGCGTCGGCCTGTTCGGCGGCCCCGCGCTGGCCAATTTGGTGTTCTGGGGCTACCAGACGGTGATCGTGCTCGCGGGTACGGGCTACCTGCTCGGCATCAGCCAGGGCAAGGAGTACGCCGAGCCGGAATGGTACGTGGACCTGCTGCTGACCCTGGTCTGGGTCGCCTACCTGCTGGCCTACGCGGGCACGCTGATCAAGCGTCGCGAACCCCACATCTACGTCGCCAACTGGTTCTACCTCGCCTTCATCCTGACCGTAGCGGTCCTGCACATCACCAACAACCTGGCGGTGCCCGTGTCCTGGACCGGGACCAAGAGCTACGTGATCTGGGCCGGCGTCCAGGACGCCATGACCCAGTGGTGGTACGGCCACAACGCGGTGGGCTTCTTCCTGACCGCGGGCTTCCTCGGCATCATGTACTACTTCGTGCCCAAGCAGGCGGAGCGGCCGGTGTATTCCTATCGGCTGTCCATCGTCCACTTCTGGACGCTGATCTTCCTCTACATCTGGGCCGGGCCGCATCACCTGCATTACACGGCGCTGCCCGACTGGGCCCAGACGCTGGGCATGACGTTCTCGATCATGCTGTGGATGCCGTCGTGGGGGGGCATGATCAACGGGATCATGACGCTCTCGGGCGCGTGGCATAAGCTCCGCACCGATCCGGTCCTCCGGCTGATGGTGGCGTCGCTCGGGTTTTACGGCATGAGCACCTTCGAAGGCCCGCTGATGTCGATCAAGGCGGTGAACTCGCTCAGCCACTACACCGACTGGACCATCGGGCACGTGCATTCCGGCGCGCTCGGCTGGGTCGCGTTGGTGAGCTTCGGCGCGCTGTACTACCTGGCGCCCAAGCTTTGGAACCGCGAGCGGCTCTACAGCCTGCGCATGGTGACCTACCACTTCTGGCTCTCCACGGTCGGCATCGTGCTCTACATCACGTCCATGTGGATATCGGGAATCATGCAGGGCCTGATGTGGCGCGCCTACGACGACTTGGGTTTCCTGCAGTTCTCGTTCATCGAGACGGTCGAGGCCATGCATCCCTACTACATCATCCGCGCGGGCGGAGGGGTTCTGTTCCTCTTGGGCGCGCTGATCATGGCGTACAACCTGTGGAAGACGGCGAAGGGCGACGTCCGCGACGAGGCGGCCTTCGACGGCGCTTCCGTCGCGGCCAAAGCCTGATCGGGGGGAAAGACCATGAAGCACGAAATACTCGAAACCAACACGGTCCTTCTCGCGATCGCCATCCTGATCACGGTCTCCATCGGCGGGCTGGTGCAACTCGTGCCCCTGTTCGCCATGGATCAGACCATCGAGAAGGTGGAAGGCATGCGCCCCAACACGCCGCTGGAGCTGATGGGACGGGACATCTACGTGCGCGAGGGGTGCTACCTCTGCCACAGCCAGATGGTCCGGCCCTTCCGCGACGAGGTCGAGCGCTACGGCCACTACAGCCTCGCCGCCGAGAGCATGTACGACCATCCGTTCCAGTGGGGCTCCAAGCGCACCGGACCCGATCTGGCCCGGGTCGGCGGCAAGTACTCCGACGACTGGCACGTGGCGCACCTGATCGATCCGCGCGGCGTGGTCCCGGAATCGGTCATGCCGGGCTATCCGTTCCTGATGGACAAGGAGCTCGATCTGGACGAGGCCGCCGAGCGCATGAAGACGCTCCGCATCGTCGGCGTTCCCTACACCGACGACCAGATCGCCAACGCCAAGGCCGACATGCTGGCCCAGGCGGGGAACGAGGACGCCGACGCGGACGCGATGGCCGCGCGCTATCCCAAGGCGAAGGCGAGCAACTTCGACGGCGATCCCACGCGCGTCACCGAGATGGACGCCATGGTGGCCTATCTCCAGATGCTGGGGACGCTGGTGGACTTCACGTCGTTCAAGCCGGAACTCTCGCACCGGTAAGGGAGAAAAGCCATGGATCTGGACGCCTTGCAGGAATTCCTCGGGCCCGCGTGGCTGGTGTGGCTGGTCGTGCTGTTTTGCGGCGTGATGTTCTGGGTGTTTCGCCCTGCGAACCGCGAACGGCTGGAAGGCTACGGCGCCATCCCCCTGAACGACGATTTTGACGGAGGCAAGCCTCATGGAGAATAAGGAAAAGGACGCCGTAACCGGGACCGAGACCACCGGTCACGAATGGGACGGCATCAAGGAGCTGAACACCCCGTTGCCGCGCTGGTGGCTCTACACCTTCTACGTCACCATCGCCTGGGCTCTGGTCTACTGGGCGCTGTACCCCGCGTGGCCGACGCTGGCGGACTACACCAAGGGCGTTCTCGGTTTTTCGTCCCGCGCGGAGCTGGCCCAGGACCTGAAGATGCAAAAGCAGGAGCGTTCGTTCTGGATCGCCAAGTTCGAAACCAAGTCGGTCGAGGAGATCGCGGCCGATCCCGAGCTTCTGCGCTACGCCATGATCGGCGGCAAGTTCGTGTTCAACGAGAACTGCGCGCCGTGCCACGGCGCGGGCGGGCAGGGGGCGCCGGCCTATCCGGTGCTGGCGGACAACGACTGGCTGTGGGGCGGGACCCTCGCCGACATCGAGGCCACCATCCGCTATGGCGTGCGCGCCGACCACGACGACACCCGCCAGTCCGAAATGCCGCCGTTCGGGGACGGGACCCTGTCCGACGCGGACATCGGGGCGGTGGCGGATTACGTCGTGAGCCTGTCCTCGGGCGCGGTCGCCCCGGGCCAAGGCAAGGCGGTGTTCGACGAGAACTGCGCCGCCTGCCACGGCGAGGACGGCAAGGGCATGACCGAACTCGGCGCGCCCAACCTGGCCGACGCCATCTGGCTCTACAGCAAGGACCGGGACGCGATCATGGCCCAGGTCAAAATGCCCCGCCACGGCGTGATGCCCGCGTGGGAGGGACGCCTGGACGGCAACGCCATCAAACAAGCCGCCATCTATGTCCATTCGCGCGGCGGTGGCCAATAGGAGCGGAATACATGGGGCCGGTGGCGGGGGGTACGGCCTGAATCCAGGCGAAAACAAGAGAGAACAGCCATGGACAGCACGACCCCCCGCGACCATCCCGCTCTCGGCGCGCCCCAAGCCAGCGCCAAGCGCAACCTCTACGCCGCCCACGAGAAGATCCACCCCCGCAACGTCAAGGGGGTGTTTCGAAGCCTGAAGTGGATCGCCACCTGGACCTTCATAGGGCTTTACCTGATCCTGCCGTGGTTCCGCTGGGACCGGGGCGGGGGCAGCGCCCCGGACCAGGCTTTCCTGTTCGACATCCCCGGCCGCCGCGCCTACTTCATGTGGATCGAGATCTGGCCGCAGGAAGTTTATTACCTGACCGGCATCCTGATCTTCGCCGCCGTCGGCCTGTTCCTGGCCACCGCCTTGGCCGGGCGCTTGTGGTGCGGATTCCTGTGCCCGCAGACGGTGTGGACCGACATCTTCGTCTGGATCGAACGGCTGGTGGAGGGCGAGCGCAACGCCCGGATCAGGCTGGACAAGGCCCCCTGGTCGGTGGGCAAGCTCTGGAAAAAGACGGTCAAACACTTTCTGTGGGCGTTCGTGGGATTCGTCACCGGTTACGCCTTCGTCCTCTACTTCGACGACGCGTTCAAGCTGACCGTGGACATCTTCTCCGGCCAGGCGAGTTCGACGATCTATCTGTTCCTGGGCCTGTTCACGTCCACCACGTATTTCTTCGCCGCCTTCGCGCGCGAGCAGATCTGCATCTACATGTGCCCCTGGCCCCGGTTTCAGAGCGCCATGTTCGACGAGCATTCGCTCATCGTCACCTACGAGGACTGGCGCGGCGAGCCGCGCGGCAAGTTCCGCAAGGGCCAGGACTTCAAGGACCGGGGCGACTGCGTCGATTGCGGTCTTTGCTTTCATGTCTGCCCGACGGGCGTGGACATCCGCAAGGGCAACCAGCTCGCCTGCATCGGCTGCGCGCTGTGCGTCGACGCCTGCAATGCGGTCATGGACCGGTTCAGCCGTCCGAGGGGGCTGGTCAGCTACGATTCCATCTTCAATCAGAACGCCCGCGCCGAAGGGAAACCAACCGGCATTCGGTGCTTCCGGCCGCGCACGGCGTTCTATGGCCTGGTCCTGATCGCGGTGACCGGGGCCATGATCTTCTCGCTGATCACCCGCGACACCTTGGAAATCAACGTGCTTCGCGACCGGGCGCCGTTGTTCGTCCGGCTGTCGGACGGTGGAATCCGCAACGGGTACACGTACAAAATCCTGAACATGGAGCAGTTGACCAAGTCCTACACCCTGACCGTGGAGGGGATCGAGGGCGCGACCATCGAGGTCATCGGCCACGCCCCCAGGGGAAGCCGGGTGGCCAGGCTGCCCGTGCCCCCCGACGACGTGGGCGCCTTCCGCGTCCTGGTCGCCGCCGGGCCCGAGGCGTTGGACGGCAAGGCCACGGACCTGGAATTCGTCTTGAAGGACAACGCGACCGGCCTGGAGCGCCGCCACGGCGCCGTCTTCGCCGGACCGAAAAAATGAGGACGCCATGACCGAGAACAAGAAAACCTATCGCTGGATCCCCTGGGTCTTCGTCGCGGGCATGACCCTGGTGATCTGCGTGAACGCGGGCATGGTGTTCACCGCGCTGGACAGCTTCTCGGGCCTCGAGACCGACGGCCACTACCGCAAGGGCCTCGCCTACAACGAGAACCTGGCGGGAGCCAAGGCGCAGGCCGAGCGGGGTTGGCGCATGACCTACGCCTTCGACGAACGCGGGCTCGCGGTGGAATTCGCCGATCGGAACGGAAACCCGCTGGAGGGCTTGGAGGTCCAGGCCGAACTGATCCGCCCGACCCACCAGGGCCACGACGTCGGGGCCCAGCTCGCCCATCAGGGCGCGGGCGTCTATCGCGGCTCCCTCGCCCCGCCCTTGCCCGGCCAATGGAAGCTCCGGGTGGTGGCGAGCCTGGACGGCGCGGTCCATCAGGAAAGCCGCAAGATCGTCGCGCCGTGAGTTCCTGCCTTCACTGCGGACAGGCGGTGGGGGACGGCGCGCGGTTCTGTTGCGCGGGCTGCGAGGCGGCGTTCGAGACGATCCGGGGCATGGGGCTCGACGCCTATTACCGGCGCCGTTGCCTCGACTCCGAGGTCCAGCCCATGCGCCCCAACGAGGACGGTCCGCCCCGGGATTACGCGTCCCATGTCCAAACCGACGAGGACGGCGTCCAGGCCCTCCATCTGATGGTCGAGGGTCTGCACTGCGCCGCCTGCGTCTGGCTGATCGAGTCGGTGCTGTCCCATGAACCCGGGGTGCTGACCGCCCGGGTCAACATGACCACGCGCCGCCTGACCTTGCGTTGGATCGGCCGGGCCGAGCCCGACATGCTCGTGTCCTCGGTCGCGCGGCTCGGCTATCGGCTTCTGCCTTTCGATCCCGCCATCCTGGACGACGCGGCCAAACGCCGTGAGAAGGAGTTGCTCCGCGCCATGGCCGTCGCAGGGTTCGCGGCGGGCAACGTGATGTTGCTGTCGGTGTCGATTTGGGCCGGACATGCTCAGGACATGCTGGCCTCCACCCGCGACCTGATGCACTGGATTTCGGCCCTGATCGCGCTCCCCGCCATCGCTTACGCCGGAATCCCGTTCTACCGCTCGGCGCTCGGCGCGCTCGCGGCCGGGCGGATGAACATGGACACGCCCATCTCGCTCGCCGTCGCGCTAGCGGCGGGTATGAGCCTTTATGAGACCATGCAGGGCGGCGCGCACGCCTATTTCGATTCCGCCGTTTCGCTTCTATTCTTCCTGCTGATCGGCCGCTATCTGGACCAGCGGGCGCGATCGAAGGCTTGGTCGGCGGCGGAAAGGTTGCTGCGCCTGAACGCCACCGCCGTCACCGTGATCGGCGACGACGGGACCAGCCATGTGCTCGCCCCCGACGCGGTGCGCCCAGGCATGCTGGCCCTGGCCGCGGCCGGGGAGCGCATCGCGGTGGACGGCGTGGTCATGTCCGGCGAGAGCGAGGTGGACGCGTCCCTGGTCACCGGCGAGTCGCGGCCGGTTCCGGTCAAGCCGGGGGATCGCGTCTTCGCCGGAACCCTGAACCTGAACCAACCCTTGACCATCGAGATCGGCGCCGTGGGCGAGGGGACGTTGCTCGCCGAGATCGTCCGGCTGATGGAAAGCGCGGAGCAATCCCGGTCCCGTTATGTCGCCGTCGCCGACCGGGTGGCGCGATGGTACGCGCCGGTCGTCCATGTGCTGGCGCTGGCCGCGTTCCTCGGCTGGTTCTGGGGGGGGGACGCGTCGTGGCGCGAGGCGTTGCTCAACGCCATTTCGGTGCTGATCATCACGTGCCCTTGCGCGCTGGGGCTGGCGGTTCCGGCGGTCAACGTCATCGCGCTGGCGCGCCTGATGCGCCGGGGGATTCTGGTCAAGTCGGGCTCGGCGCTGGAGCGGCTGGCCGAGATCGAGACAGCCGCCTTCGACAAGACCGGCGCCTTGACGCTAGGCCGTCTTCGATTGACGAACGCCGACGAAATCCCGGACGACGCCCTGGCCGAGGCCGCCGCGCTCGCCGCCGCGAGTCGCCACCCCCTGGCCCGTTCCCTCGTCGCCGCCGCGCCGGGCGTCGCCGTCGCCGGGGGCGTGGAGGAGTTTCCGGGCAAGGGGCTGCAGGCGAGGGAGACGCGCCTTGGCTCCCGCGAATGGTGCGGCGTCGGAGACGGGGCCGCCGACGGGCCGGAGCTGTGGCTCGCCCGCCCGGGCCGCGAGCCGGTCCGGTTCCGCTTCGCCGACCAGGTCCGCGACGACGCATCGGAGGTCGTCGCGGCCTTGAAGGGGCGGGGGCTCGGGGTCAGGCTGCTGTCCGGCGACCGGTCCGACGTGGTCGCCGACGTCGCGAAAGCGGTGGGGATCGCGGACTGGAAGGCCGCATGCGTTCCCGGGGAAAAGCACGCCGAGCTTCAGGCTATCGAGAAAGAGGGCAAGCGCGCGCTGATGGTGGGCGACGGGCTCAACGACGCGCCCGCGCTGGCCGCCGCCCACGCCTCCATGTCGCCGTCGACGGCCATGGACGTGAGCCAGACCGCCGCCGACGTGGTGTTCCAGGGCGATCGGCTCGGGCCTGTGGTCGAGACAATCGACGTGGCCCGGCGCGCCCAGGGGTTGATCCGGATGAACTTCGCGCTCGCCTTCGCCTATAATGCGGTGACCGTGCCGCTGGCCATGGCCGGGATGGTGACGCCCCTGGTCGCGGCGGCGGCCATGTCGGCGTCGTCGCTCATGGTGATCGCCAACGCCTTGCGGTTGAGGGGAAGGGGCTGAGCATGGACGCGTTGCTGGTCTTGATACCCGTGGCCCTGTTCCTGGGCTGCCTGGGATTGGCCGCGTTCCTGTGGGCCCTGCGATCGGGGCAATTCGACGACCTGGACGGCGCCGCGAACCGGATATTGTTCGACGAGGACGAGACTAATAGTCCAGGAAGCTCCTGAGCTTCCGCGAGCGCGAGGGGTGCTTCAGCTTGCGGAGCGCCTTGGCCTCGATCTGGCGGATGCGTTCGCGGGTGACCGAGAACTGCTGGCCGACCTCTTCCAAGGTGTGGTCCGTGTTCATGCCGATGCCGAACCGCATTCGGAGCACGCGCTCCTCGCGGGGCGTCAGGCTTGACAGCACCCGGGTGGTGGTCTCTCGCAGGTTGCCTTGGATCGCGGCGTCCAAGGGCTGGACCGCGTTCTTGTCCTCGATGAAGTCGCCGAGGTGGCTGTCCTCCTCGTCGCCGATGGGGGTTTCGAGGCTGATGGGCTCCTTGGCGATCTTGAGCACCTTGCGGACTTTTTCCAACGGCATCGAGAGCTTTTCCGCCAGTTCCTCCGGCGTCGGCTCGCGTCCGATCTCGTGGAGCATCTGGCGCGAGGTGCGGACCAGCTTGTTGATGGTCTCGATCATGTGCACCGGGATGCGGATGGTGCGAGCCTGATCCGCGATGGAGCGGGTGATGGCTTGGCGGATCCACCAGGTGGCGTAGGTGGAGAACTTGTAGCCGCGCCGGTACTCGAATTTGTCCACCGCCTTCATCAGGCCGATGTTGCCTTCCTGGATCAGGTCCAGGAACTGCAGGCCGCGGTTGGTGTACTTCTTGGCGATGGAGATCACGAGCCTGAGGTTGGCCTCGATCATTTCCTTCTTGGCCTTGGCGGCCTCGCGCTCGCCCCGTTGCACGGTGGAGACGATGCGGCGGAATTCGGGGATCGGCAGCCCGGCCTCGCGCGAGATGTCGGCGATGGCGTCGCGCAGTTCGACCACTTCCTCGCCGTGGCGATCGACGAAGCGTTTCCAGGGCTTGCCGGGCAGTTCGCTCACCCTTTCCACCCAGCCGGGGTCGAGTTCGTGGCCCCGGTAATGCTCCAGGAAGTCCTCGCGCTTGACCTTGCAGGTGGTGGCGAGCCGCAAAAGGCGGCCTTCGAGGGTCATTAGGGCGCGGTTCAGGTCGTAAAGCTGCTCGACCAACTGTTCGATGCGGGCGTTGTTGAGGTGGACGTCCTCCATCAACTCGACCAATTCGCGCCGAAGCTTGTTGTAGCGCTTTTCCTGGGATGGCTTGGGCTCCTCGCCCTTCTGCAGCAGGTCGAGGCGCTTTTTCTGAAGCTTATGGAGCTTGTTGTAGGTGGCGGCGATCTGCTCGAAGATATCCAGGACCAGCGGGATGAGGCGAGCCTCCATGGCGGCGAGCGAGAGGCTGATCTCCTGGCCGTCGTCGTCGTCGTCGTCGGTTTCGCCTTCGGCTTTTTCGCCCTGTTCGCCTTCTTGATCCTCTTGACCCTCTTCACCCTCGGCGGACTCTCCGTCCTCGGGTTTCTCCTCGCCAGCTTCGGCGGGTTCGGGTTGCTTTTCTTCCGAGGGCGCCTCGCCCTCGGTTTTCGTGGACTCTTCGCCCTCGGCTGTCCCTTCGCCCTCGGCGGTTCCCTCGCCCTCGGCTCCACCCTCGCCTTCCTCGGTCGCGTCGGCGCCGGGGCCGCCGCCGTAGGTGGTCTCCAGATCGATGATGTCGCGGAGCAGGATCGAGTTCTCGCCCAACAGGTCGTGCCAGGCGACGATGGCGCGGATGGTCAGTGGGCTTTCGCAGATGCCGCCGATCATCATTTCGCGGCCGGCCTCGATGCGCTTGGCGATGGCGATCTCGCCCTCGCGGGACAACAGCTCGACGCTGCCCATTTCGCGGAGGTACATGCGCACGGGGTCGTCGGTGCGGCCCAGGTCGTTCTCATCGACGTTGCCCGCCGCGGCCTGTTCGGTCTCGCCGCTTTCCTGGCGGTTCTGGGCTTCCTCGCTGTCCTCGCTCTCGACCACGTTGATGCCCATTTCGGACAGCATGGTCATGGTGTCCTCGATCTGCTCGGACGACACCTGGTCGGGGGGCAGGGTGGAATTCAGCTCTTCATAGGTGACGTAGCCGCGCTCCTTGCCCTTGGCGATCATTTTCTTGACGGAAGCGCCAAGGGTGTCCAGCAGCGGGCTGTCCGTGCTTTCTTCCTGGCCTTCCCTGTTTTCCTGCGCGGCTGTCGCTTTGTTCGCCATCACCGTCCCTGTTTTCCATCGCCTATCCGCCGGCGGAAGGCGCGTCCTCGTCGCTCGCGCGGTCCCACTGCTCCCTTAGCAGGGCGCGCAATCCATCAACGTTTCTGTCGGACGTATCCCCCGCTAGGCGGTCCCTGGCGTTGTGCACTTCGTTTCTGAGATCGTCCATGACATGAAAAGCGTACGTTTCTTCCCAGCCTTCCCTCGCCGTATCCAGGGGAGCGTCGGCGCGGGCGAAAAACGCGTGGCTGTAGACGTTCGGGCTCAGCAGAGCGTCCACGGCCTCGGAAAAACCACATTCCCTGAGGTGGTGTTGCAATCCCGCCGAATCAAGACCGACTTCTCCGGCCAGCGTCTTTAAAACCTCTTGACGGAGGTTGTCAAGCTCAGGGGCGGAAAACGCAAGCGATCCAAGGCGCTCTCCCACCTCGTCGAACAGGTCCGGATGGGCCACGAGAACGGCGAGGAGGATCTGTTCGCGCCTGAGGGTCTTGTCCACGCGCTCGCGGTTCGCGTGCTCCCGTCCGGTCATGACGGCGGACGCCATCGGGTCCTGCTTGCGTTGGGGGGCGTTTCGGTCCCGGGGCGGCCAGATGCGCGCGCGCATGGCGTCCAGGAAGGAGCCCCGCAGGTCCGGGTCCTCGATGCGCTGGGCGTGGCTCTTCAGCCTCTTGAACAGGTCGGCCTTGTCTTCGGGCGCGGACGGCATGCCCGACGGCGCCTCCATGGTCCAGAGCACCTGGGACAGCGGCTGCGCCGCGTCCAGCACCCGCTCCATCGCCTCTGCGCCGCCGCGACGGATCATCGTGTCCGGGTCGTCGCCCTCGGGAAGCATGGCGAAACGCAGGCGAAGACCGGAGCGAAGACCCGGCAGGGCCCGCTCCGCCGCCCGCGCCGCCGCCCGTTGCCCGGCGGCGTCGCCGTCAAAGCAGAGAATGGGTTCGGGAACCAAGCGCCAAAGCTCGGCGATCTGGTCCTCGGTCAAGGCGGTTCCCAAGGGCGCGACCGCGTTCTCGATCCCGGCCAAGGCCAGCGCGATCACGTCCATGTAGCCCTCGGCCACCACCACGCGCCCGGCCTTGCGCGCTGGCCCCATCGCGTGGGCGAGGCCATAGAGCACGCGGCTTTTCCTAAACAGCTCGGTTTCCGGGGAGTTCAGGTACTTGGGCTCCCCATCCCCCAGAATGCGCCCGCCGAAGGCGATGACCCGGCCCCGCCGGTCGGTGATGGGGAACATCACCCGGCCGCGAAAGTATTCGTAAGGCGCGCGGCCGTCGTCGGGGCGTTTGATCAGGCCCGCGGCCTCTATCTGCGCCTCGTCCGCGCCTTCGCGGGCCATGGCCGCCTTCAACAATCCCCGGCCGTCGGGCGCGAAGCCGAGGCGGAAGCGCGCGATCGCCGCGTCGTCCAGGCCACGGCCGTTCAGGTACTCCAGCGCGGCCCGTCCCTCGGGCATTCGAAGCGAGCGTTCGAAGTATTTGCACGCGGTCTCCATGACCTCGTGCAGGGTCTGGCGGCGCTTGGCGCGTTCGCGCTCTTCCGGGGTGTCGACGGGGATCTCCATGCCGACTTCGTGGGCGAGGCGCTCCACCGCTTCGGGGAATGACAGGCCCTCGGTCTCCATCACGAAATCGACGCCGCTGCCGTGGGCGCCGCAGCCGAAACAGTGGTAATGGTCGTCGTAGACGTAGAACGACGGCGTCTTTTCATTGTGGAAGGGGCAGAGGCCCTGATGCTCCTTGCCCTTGCGGGTCAGGCGGACCCGGCGCCCGACGATGTCCGGGACCGACAGGCGGGCCTTCAATTCCTCGAGAAATTGGCTGGTGAAGGCCATCGGGCGATTCCAGGGTTCCGGAGCAGTCGAGAACTATAGTTCGACGGCGTTCGCTGGGCGAGGGCGCGAAGGGCGGGATTATCCCCGCTATTCACGGGATTCACAGGGCGGCGCGCTTACCCAATCGCTCGCGGGCGCAGACCCCGGCCCGGTTCATGTCCATGCGGCCGTTGTAGCGCTTCTTCAGCGCGGTCATGGTCCGGCCAAGGTCCTTGAACGATCCCGCGCCCAGATCGGCAATGACGGCCTTCACCGCCTGGTCGATCTCCTCGTCGCTGAGCTGGGCCGGCATGAAGCGTTCGATGATGTCGATTTCCGCCTCCTCGCGGTCTGCGAGGTCGTCGCGGCCGTCGGCCCTGAACTGCTGGATGCTTTCTCGGCGCTGGCGCACCATGTCTTGAAGCACGCCGAGCATTTCGGATTCGCTGATGTCGTCCACGGAGTCGCTGGAGCGGTGAGCGGTTTCCCGATCCCGAAGCGCGGCCAGGATCAGGCGCAGGGTTCCGACGGTGATGTCGTCACCCACAGCCGTGGCCTCTCGCAAGGCTTCGGACAACTGTTCTCGGATCATCCGGGCGCTACCTCCCTATCACGGGACGCGGGACGTTACCCAAAAAGCGTTAAAAAGGCAAACAGATGTCACATTTTTTTAGATTGTTGAAAAATAAGGAATTTTTCTTTTCTCCAGGTCTTGACGGCAGCGTCATCTTTGCTTAGAAGTCCTCTTTCAAGAGACTCCGCCGCATCGTCAGCGTTCGCGCGCCCCCGACCAAACGGGAACGCTTGGGCGCGGGTGGAAGCTCGACACGTTCGAGGAACTTCGCCCATGTCCCAGCCCGCTTCGTCAAACGCGCCCGGCCGCAAGAGGAACGCCGCCCTGGTGCTCTCCGACGGGTCCGTGTTCCGGGGGGTCGGCGCCGGGGCCGTGGGGGTTGCGGTGGGCGAGGTCTGCTTCAACACCTCCATGACCGGTTACCAGGAAATCCTCACCGATCCGTCCTATGCGGGGCAGATCATCACCTTCACCTTTCCTCATATAGGAAATGTGGGGACGAACGAGGAGGATATCGAGACCCTTTCGCCCGCCGTGCGCGGCTGCATCCTGAGGACGGACATTACCGACCCGGCGAACTACCGCGCCATGGCGGATCTCGACGCCTGGCTGAAGCGCCACGACCTAGTCGCGCTCACCGGCGTGGACACGCGGCGCCTGACCCGCAGGATCCGAGACGGCGGCGCCCCGTCGGGCGCGGTGATCCACCTGCCGGACGAGCCCATCGACCTGGACGCGGTCCGCATGATCGCCGATTCGTTCCAGGGGCTCGAAGGCATGGACCTGGCCAAGGAGGTCACCTGCGCCGAACCCTACGCCTGGAACGAGACCACCTGGGCCATCGGACAGGGCTACGGACTGCAGAACGATCCTCGTTTCCACGTGGTCGCCATGGACTTCGGGGCCAAGCGCAACATCCTGCGCTGCCTGGCGGCGTCGGGCTGCCGAGTGAGCGTGGTCCCGGCGCAGACGTCGGCGGAAGACATCATGGCCATGAATCCCGACGGGGTGTTCCTGTCCAACGGCCCGGGCGATCCGGCGGCGACCGGGGAGTACGCGGTCCCGACCATCCGCGCCATCCTTGAAAAGAACGTCCCGACCTTCGGCATTTGCCTGGGCCACCAGATGCTGGCCATCGCGCTTGGGGCCAAGACCTTCAAGATGCATCTGGGCCACCGGGGGGGGAACCATCCGGTCAAGGACCTGGCCACCGGCCGGGTCGAGATCACCAGCCAGAACCACGGCTTCGTGGTTGATCGCGACAGTCTTCCGGCGAATGTGGCCGAAACCCACGCGTCGCTGTTCGACAAGTCGCTCGAGGGCATCCGGGTCGAGGACAAGCCCGCCTTTTCGGTCCAGTACCATCCCGAGGCCTCGCCGGGCCCGCAGGACAGCCACTACCTGTTCCACCGCTTCGTCGAGATGATGGAATCGGTCAGCTGACCGACGTTTCCGCCGTCTTTCTCCGCTGATATTCGGGCGCGAGTTCGTGAATGATTTCGAACAGACGCTCTTCGTCGGCGCGGGCGCACACCGTTGCGATCTCCGCCGCCCTTTCACGCATGACGGCGGCGTCGGCGGCCCGGGGCGCGGCCTGCATGATGCCGGGGTACTGGGTGGGCGCCACGGGCTCGTTGCCGTGGAAGATTTCCTCGAACAGCTTTTCGCCCGGGCGCACGCCGATGAATTCGATGGCGACGTCGTCGTCGGGGCGCAGGCCCGCGAGCCGGATCATCTGGCGGGCGAGATCGACGATCTTGACCGGCTCGCCCATGTCGAGGACGAAGATGCGGCCCTCGTGCTCGCGTCCCTTGGCGCCGAGGACCGAGGCTTCCAGCACCAGTTCCACCGCCTCGCGGATGGTCATGAAGTAGCGCTTCATGTCCGGATGGGTGATGGTGATGGGGCCGCCCTGGGCCAATTGCTTCTGAAACAAAGGCACCACCGAGCCCGTCGAGCCCAGCACGTTGCCAAAACGCACGGTGACGAAATGGGTTCCCTTGGCCCCGCCGCCATCCAGGTCCAGGGCCTGGCAGTAGGCCTCGGCGACGCGCTTGGTCACGCCCATGACGCTGGAGGGATTGATGGCCTTGTCGGTGGATATCTGGACCATGGCGTCGGCCTCGAACGCCAGGCAGGCCTCGGCCACGTTGGCGGTGCCGACGATGTTGGTCATGGCGCCTTCGAACGGGTTGTCCTCGACCAGCGGAACGTGTTTCAGGGCCGCGGCGTGGAACACCAGCTCGGGTCGAAGTTCGTCGAAGAGGGAGCGGATGCGGGCCTCGTCGCGCACGTCCGCGATGACCGCGTGGCGATCCAGTCCCGGATGCCGGTTCGCCATCTCCATGTCGATGGTGTAGAGCGCGAATTCCGAGCTGTCCAAAAGGAGCAAGGTCTTGGGCTCCAGGTTCGCGGCCTGGCGGACCAGTTCGGACCCGATGCTCCCGCCCGCGCCGGTGACAAGCACCCGTTTGCCCTTGACCAGCGCGCGCATCGCCTCGCGGTCCAAGGTGGTCTGGGGGCGGCCGAGAAGGTCCTCGAGGTCCACCGGCTGGATCGACAGCCTGTCCGCGTGCCCCGCGCGCAATTCCGTGTGCCGAGGCGCGCGGGCGAGCGTCATGCCGAGCGCGTCCGCCTTCTCCAATAGCTCCCGGACCTCGGCGCCGTCCATGTCGTCCTTGGTCAGAACCAGGCGTTGAGGGCGGATGTCGCCGGCTCGAAGGCGATCAACCACGTCCGCCAAATCGTCCAGGGTTCCCAGCACCTCGACGTCGCGAATGCGTCGCCCGACGCGTCCGGGCTTTTCGGCCAGGATGCCCTCGATGCGGTAGGCGGCCTCGGGGGAGGCGTCCAGCGCGCGGATGAACATCTCGGCCCCGTCGCCCGCGCCCGCCAGAAGCACCGGCACCCGGGGATGGGCGTCGCGCGCGATCTCGGTCCCGAAGTGGCGGTCTTTGGCCAGGCGATACAGGAACCGGGGCGCGCCCAACAAGGCCATCAGCACGAACCAGTTCAGGAAAGGCGCCGAGCGCGGCATGAACTCCAACCGGGTCCAGGCGAACATCAACACCGTCATGATCAGGATCGCCAGCGTCGCCGACTTGGTGATCGCGATCAGGTCCGGCAGCGAGGCGTAGCGCCAGACCCCTCGGTAAAGTCGCATGGACCAGAACACACCGCCGCACACCAGGGTGAAAAGGATAGTTCCCTCCAACAGCCAATCCGACGTCCACTTCAGCCTGTCGGCGCCCAGGCGCAGGTACAAGGTCAGGACGAACGACGCCGCCGCCATGATCAGGTCATGGGTGAAAACGACGTAGCCGCGGCGAAAGCGTGTCAGAATATGGCGCATGGATGTTTCGGGCCTAATCGATGCCGGACAGGAACCAGTCCGCCGTTTCGCGAAGCCCCTGGTCCAGGGTGTGCGGCGGCGTCCATCCGAGCGTTCTCCGGATTTCTCCGTCATCCACGGCCAGGGAGTCAAGAAGGCGCGAGACCGTCGCCTGTTTTCCCAGCGCCGATCCCGCTAGGCGCAGCAGGGACGCGGGCGCCGGAAACAGCCTCGCGGACGTTCCGAGCGAGGCGCAGACGCGGTGGATCAGCTCGGCCGTGGAGACGTCCTCGCCGTCGCGGACAAGGAAGGTTCGGCCCGAAGCGGCGGGATGATCTACGCACACGGCGATGGCGTCGGCCAGGTTGCCCAGGTAAATCAGGCTGCGGCGGTTGTCCACCGCGCCAAGCGGCAAGGGAAGCCCCTTGCGGCAGAGCTTCAACAGACTAAGGAAATTACCTTTTGCCCCGGGGCCGTAGACCAGAGGCGGGCGGACGCAGACCACCTCCATCCCCGTGTCCTGGCCGATTTGCAGCAATGCCTTCTCGGCGTGCATTTTGGATTCGCCATAGGGGTCGGCCGGGGCGGGCGGGTCCGATTCGCGAAAGGGCGCGTCGGCCGAGGCCTCCCCGTTGACCTTGACCGTGCTGACGTAAACCAGACGCGCGACGCCTGCCTTGGCCGCTTGCTCCGCGAGGGCTCGGGCGCCGTCCAGGTTGATGCGGCGGAAGGCCGCGGTCGGGTCCTCTGCGGTTTCCTTCATCACATGGACGCGGGCGGCCAAATGAACCACGGCCTCGATCCCGTCGAGCGCCTCGGTCCAGTCCGTCTCGCCGTCGATGTCGGGGATGCGGCGGATCTCCACCCCGCCCAGTCCTTGGCCGGGATTGCGCGCGGCGCCCACGACCTCGTGGCCGCGCGCCTGCAGCGCCGGGCGGGCCGCGCGGCCGACGAATCCGCTCGCGCCTGTCACCAGAACCCGCATCAGGCGGCTCCGACCGCGCCGATCTCGCCGCGCCGACCTTCGGCCACCATCTCCAGCACCCGGATCATTTCCTTGGCTTGGTGCTCGCGGCTGTGGTTCGGCGCGGCCTTGAGGCTGTTGGCGGCGCATTGGGTTCGATGGTGTTGGTTGTCTTTCATCTTCATGACCGCCTGGGCCAGCGCCTCGGGTTCCTCCGCCGGCGCCCACGCGCCCGCCTTGTCGCCCTGCAGGATGCGGCTGGCCTCGCCCTCGGGGGACGCCAGGATCAGGGGCAGCCCCATGCCCATGGCCTCGAAGATCTTGGACGGGATCACGCCCGCGAACAGTTCCGACCCCTTGAGGTGGACAAGGGCCACGTCGCAGAGACTCCAAATCGCGGGCATGTTCTCCTTCTTTTGCGGCGGAATGAACACCACGTTGCTGAGGCGGCGGGCGTGCGCCTCCTCGATCAGGACCTCGCGTTCCGCGCCGGACCCCACCAGCATGAAACGCAGGTCCTTGACGTCGAGGAGAAGTTCCGCCGTGTCCAGAACGTTGCGAAGGCCGTGCGCCATTCCGTGGGTGCCGACGTAGCCGACGACGAAACACCCGTCCAGGTCCCATTCGGCGCTGAGCTCCGCGTCCCGCTCCCGGGGCTCGTATCGGTCCAACTCCACTCCGTTGATGACCACGGCGATCTTATTTCCGTCGATGCCGCGCCTCATCAGGTTCTCCTTGAACGCGCTGGTCAGCGCGACCACGGCGGCGGATTTCCTGTAGAGATGCAGCTCTAGCTTCTCCATCAATTTCAGGGCCATGTTCTTGCGCATGACGCCGACGGCGTGGATGGACGCGGGCCACAGGTCGCCCAGTTCGAACACGAACGGCACGCCTCGGGTCGCGCCAAGCAGCCAGCCCGCCACGGCGGCGAAGAACTGGGGCGAGGTGGACGTCACCACGTCGGGCTTTTCCTGGATCATTCCGGCGGGAAGGCCGGTGACCAGGTAGCTGAGGAAGTCCAGCGCGCGCTTGATGACGCCTTTGTTCGGCGCGATGAAGGTCTTGACCCGCACCACGCGGATTCCCGACATTTCCTCCACCTGATACCAGCTGTTTTCGTAGCCGGGAAACACCCGGCCCACGGGGAAGTTCGGCGCGCATGTGACCACCGTGACCTGGTGGCCCCAGCGAACCCAATAGCAGGCGCGCTCGTACACGCGGGTTGCGGCCGCGTTGGTCTCGGGGGGGAAGTTCTCTGTGAAAAACAGGATTTTCATGAAGGGCCGCTCTCCGGCGCGGAGGTCTTTCCCGCGCCGAGCAGGATTAGCAACACGGCAACCACGACGCAAGCGCCGCCGAGAGCGGGCGGGCTCATTCCCATGGCGGCCGTGACGGCGAGCCCGACCAGCGCCGCGTTCGCGACCAGGACCATGGCGCCGACCCGGCCGTGGCTCGCGCCCGCCTGGACGGCGATCTGGTAGAAGTGCTCGCGGTGGGCGCGCCAGATCTTCTCGCCCCGGAGCGCCCGGCGGCCGAGCGTGATGGTGGCGTCGGCGAGGTAGTAAAGCGGCAGGATCAGCGCCGCCTCGGGCTGGCCCGCCCCGGACAGGTTCAGCAGCAGCCAGCCCAGAAGGAACCCGATGGGCACGCTGCCCACGTCGCCCAGAAAAATTTTCGCCGGCGCCCAGTTCCATTTCAGAAAACCGAGCGCCGCGCCCGCCGCCGCCAGCCCGAACAGAACCGGCGCGGCCCCAAGGCCGCCGACAATCCCCACCAGCGCCGCGCCGACCCCGATGCTCGCGGTCTCCACCCCGGAGATTCCGTCGATTCCGTCCATGAAATTGAACAGGTTGATGAACCAGACCCAAAGGATTCCGGCCGCCACGGTCTCGAACGGGGGCGGAAGGACGCCGCCGAACGGGGGCGCGCCCGCCGGGGCCGCGACAAGGACGACCGTGACCGCCGCCGCGTGCGCGGCCAGGCGGCTTAGGGCCGAAAGGCCGCGGAGGTCGTCCAGCCAGGATACCGCCGCCAAGGTCAACGCCCCGCCGAGGACGGCGGCCGCCTCGCCCTTCGGCGCGTTCGTGGCCAAGGCGATGGCGAATAAGGCGAGAACCAGAACCCCCGTCACCGCCACGCCGCCGCCGCGCGGCGTCGGCGTGCTGTGGCTGCTGCGTTCGTTGGGGTGGTCCAGGATGGCCCGCGCCCGAAGCGCGCGAAGGACCGCGCCCGTTCCGACAAGGGACGCGAAAAAGGCCGCGGCCAGGGTCGCGACGGCCCAAATGGCGAGGATCCAATCCATGGACGCAGTGTAGACCGGATTCCCCTTTCCAAAAAAGCGCCACGCCGCGTCCCGGGAGGGGGGGGAAGGACGCGGCGTGGTCTTTTTAGGCTTCCGCTGCGGGGGAGAGAGAGGGGCGGGCGGCTTCGAGGGGGAGGGGGAGGGGAGAGAGCCGCCCGCCTTGGCTCAGGGTTCGCGGAAGCCTGGTCGAACCATTCCCGGACTCTCCTGGGGGGAGGGGAGGGGGAGGGGAGAGAGAGCTCCGGTAGCGGTCCCAACCGTATTGTTCGACAAACCTTCGCGCGCCGTCTTTTCGGCCTCGAGACTTGCGATCATCCATGCGGGGGGCGCGGCGTGGGGGACGCCGACGCGAACGCCGTTGCTGCGGTCATGGGGGAGCATGGTCAGCATGGCGCGAAGTCCTCCGCGATCTGCAGGGCGATGACCAGCGCGTGGGCTGCGGGGGCCGTCCGGAAAGAGGGCCTGTAGAAAGCCTTCGAAAGAACCTCGTCCCTCGCCGCGATCAGACCGTGGCGGACCACGACCGGGGCGCCCGCGGGGGCGTTGTTTCGATGGCTGGGGCCGTTCTGCTCCATGGGCGTCATCGTATTCGTCTCTTTCGACCTTCTGGTCGCCGCACGACGGTGTGTCGTGTTTTGGTTTTTGTTAGAAGCGGTGAGATGTTCGCCGCTTCGGTTCGCCCACAAGCATTTCAAAACCCGTGCCAACTTTTCTTTCGCTGTTAGTGCATTGAAATAAAATGAATTTATTTTTTCCGCTAAGGGGCGGCATGTCCACTAGGCAATAATTGCCTAGTGGTTCGATGACGGGGATTTCGGGGTTTGTTAACTTTTGCGCCAATCCGGTCGCCATGGCCGGAATCGCTCGTTAACCATTTCGGGAGATTTTTTCCGTGATTCCCACCCGGCAATATTTGCCCAGTGGTAGGCAGAAAGTTACCATTGCCCACCGTTCGTCGCGCGCGTGGCGCGCCTTGGTCCTGGAAACGCAGGAAAGACCGTGAGAAATTTGCGCATCAAATGGCGATTGACCCTTGGGTTCGCGGGGCTGATCGCGTTGACCGTGTTCTTGGGCTTCAGCGCCTACCGCAGCATGAACGAACTGGCGGAGCTGACGGCCAGGCTTTACCGCCATCCGCTCGCGGTCAGCAACGCCGTTCTCGCCGCCAACGCCGACATCATCGCCATGCACCGTTACATGAAGGACGTGGCGCTGGCGCGCGCGGGCAAGGACATCGATCTGGCGGTCAAGCGGGTCGACGACCACGAGGCCCGGGTCTTCAAGCATTTCGACGTCGTCCGGGAGCGGTTCCTGGGCGAGTCCCAGCAGGTGGAAAACGCGATCGAGGCCTTCCGGCAATGGCGCTCCATCCGCGAGGAGGTGATCCACCTCATGCGCGAAGGCCGCCGGGACGAGGCGGCCGAGATCACCAAGGGCAAGGGCGCCGACCACGTCCGGGTTCTGAACAGGCACATGGAGGGCCTGATCGAATTCGCCCACGGCAAGGCGGCCGAGTTCATGAAGGGGTCCGAGGCCCGCAGGCGGGCGGCGAACGAGTTCATGATCTATCTGGTTCTCGGCATGGCGCTCGCCGCCGCCGTCCTGGCGTACCTGATCACCCGGGGGATCACGCGTCCGCTGGGCGAGATCACCCAGGCCTTGACGGACATCGCGGGCGGTCGCCAGGACGTGGCCATCACCGGGACGGACCGCAAGGACGAGGTGGGGGAGATCGCAAGGGCTTCGGACGTCTTCAACGACACCACGCTGGAGTTGGGCGAGCAGAACTGGATCAAGACCAACGTGGCCGCCGTGTCCTCGGCGGTTCAGCAGGCGGACGACGCCGGCGCCTTCGCCGACGCCGTCCTGTCCCACGTGGCCCCGGTGTTGGGCGCCGGGCACGCGGTGTTCCACGCCTGGGACGAGGAGGCGCGCGAGCTGAAGCTGATTGGCGGCTACGGCTATCGGGAGCGGCGGGGGCTCGCCAACGCCTTCGCGCTCGGCGAGGGGCTCCTTGGCCAGTGCGCGCTGGAGAAAAAGCCGATCCTCTTGACCGAGGCGCCCTCGGACTACGTGCGGATAAGCTCCGGCCTTGGGGAGGGGACGCCGATTCGCCTGATGGCGGTTCCCATCGTATTGAACGAAAAGCTCCTGGGCGCCTTCGAAATCGCCACCTTCGTCGAAATCGACGAGCGGGGGCGGAACTTCCTGGAAGAGCTGACGCCGGTCATCGCCGTCAACCTGGACAACATGACGCGCGCGACCCAGACCCGCTCGCTGTTGGAGCGCACCCAGGTCCAGGCGGAACGGCTTTCCGCCAACGAACTGGAGCTGAAGGCCCAGCAGGAGGAGCTTCAGGCCTCCAACGAGGAGCTGCGCGAAAAGACCCAGGCCCTGGAGTCCCAGACCGAGGAGTTGCGCGCCAGCGAGGAGACCCTGAACGCCCAGCGCGAGGAGCTCGAAGCCTCCAACGAGGAACTGCGCCAGAAGAGCGAGGCGCTGGAGACGCAAAGGGACGAATTGGAGGTCGCCCAGGACGAGATCAAGGCCAAGGCCCACGAGGTCGAGGTCGCCAGCCGCTACAAATCCGAATTTCTGGCCAACATGTCGCACGAGCTGCGCACGCCGCTGAACAGTCTTCTGATTCTGTCGAAAAGCCTGTCCGACAATGACGAGGGCAACCTGACCGAGGACCAGGTCGAAAGCCTGTCCATCATTCACGACAGCGGTTCGGACCTCTTGAACCTGATCAACGACATCCTCGATCTGTCCAAGGTCGAGGCGGGCAAGGTCGAACTGCATCCCGCCGACGTGGATTTCGACGACATCGTTTCCGTCCTGACCCGCCGCTTCGCCCACGTGGCCGAGGAGAAGGGGCTGGCGTTCACGGTCACGAAGGCCGACAACCTGCCGACGCGCTTCCATACGGACGAGGCGCGGTTGATGCAGGTTCTCAACAACCTGCTGGCCAACGGCTTCAAGTTCACCGAACGAGGCTCGGTCGGCCTGACCATCCGGCGCCTGGACGCGGACGCGCCGTTCGGGCTGGACGGCGTTCCTCCTGGCAAGACCGTCGCCTTCGAGGCTCGCGACACCGGCATCGGCATTCCGGACGACATGCGGAACAAGGTCTTTCACGCCTTCGAGCAGGTGGACGGGACGTTGTCCAGGCGCTATGGCGGCACCGGCCTCGGCCTTTCCATCGCGCGCGAGATGTCCCGCCTTCTCGGCGGCGCGATCCATCTCGACAGCGAAGAGGGGAAGGGCAGCGTCTTCACCCTTCTGCTTCCCGAGGCCCTCGATGAAGCCGCCGAGCCCGCGCCGCCGTCCGAGCCGCCGCCCGAACCGCTGCCGGCTCCGGAGCGTCCCCCGTCCCCGCCCCCGGTGGACGACGACCGCGACGACATCGCCGAGGGCGACCGGGTCATCCTGGCCATCGAGGACGACCCCGCCTTCGCCAAAATTCTGTACAAGATGGTCCGGGAAAAGGGTTTCAAGTGCGTGGTCGCGGGCGACGGGGAGTCCGGGCTGAAGTGGGCTCGGAAGCTCTCGCCGTTCGGCGTCGTGCTCGACGTCGGCCTGCCGGGCATGGATGGTTGGCGGGTGATGGACGAGCTGAAGCGGGACGAGGGAACCCGCCACATTCCCGTCCACTTCATCACCGCAATGGACGAACGCGGGCGCGGCATGGACAAGGGCGCCGTCGGCTATCTGACCAAGCCCGTGACCAAGGAGCAGGTGTCGTCCGCCCTGGACCGACTGGAGCATTTCGCCGAAGGCCAGCCGAGGAAGCTTCTGGTGGTCGAGGACGACGCGGCGTCCCGCAAGGCGATCCACTCTTTGCTCGACGACAAGGACGTGGACATCGTCGAGGCCTTGTCCGGCGAGGACGCCTTGGCGAAGCTCAAGGACGGGGCCTTCGACTGCGTCATTCTGGACTTGGGCCTTCCGGGGATGAGCGGCCAGGAGCTTCTCGCCGCCGCCGCCGATCCGGATATGGACATGCCGCCGGTGGTGGTCTATTCGGGCGCGGAGTTGACCGAAGAGCAGAACCTGGAGCTGCGCGAATACACCGACAGCATCGTCATCAAGGGCGCGCGATCGCCGGAGCGGCTGCTGGACGAGGTCACCCTGTTCCTGCACAGCGTCCGCGCGAACGTCCTGGCCCTCGGCGGGAAAAAAGTGGAGGCCGCTCCCAAGGACGTCTTGGAGGGAACGGTCCTGGTGGTGGACGACGACATGCGCAACACCTTCGCGCTCTCCAAGCTGCTGCGCTCCAAGGGGTTGAAGACCCTGATGGCCAAGGACGGGCTGAAGGCCCTGTCCCAGCTCGACGAGAACCCGGGCGTGGACCTGATCCTGATGGACATCATGATGCCCGGCATGGACGGATACGAGACCATGCGCGAAATCCGCAAGCAGGACCGGTTCAAGGCGGTTCCCATCATCGCCGTGACCGCCAAGGCCATGCGGGGCGACAGGGAGAAGTGCCTCGAGGCCGGCGCCGACGACTACCTGTCCAAGCCCATCGACACGGACGCGCTGCTCGACATGATCCGCGGCATGTTGTCGAAGAACTAGGAGCCCGGCGGTGGACCCGCTTGAAATCGAGACCATCGAACTGGAGCTGTTCATCGACGCGGTGCGCCGTCGCCACGGGTACGATTTCGCGAATTACGCGCGCGCCTCCCTGACGCGGCGGGTGCGGGGGCTGGCGCATAAGTTCGGCCGCGCCTCCATTTCCGGCCTGATCCCCATGGTCATGCGCGACGAGGGGATCCTGCCGGAAATCCTATCCAACTTGTCGGTGCCGGTCACCGAGATGTTCCGCGACCCGGTTGTCTTCAAGGCCATGCGCGAACAGGTGATCCCCGTCCTTCGCTCGTTTCCGCGGATCAACGTCTGGCAGGCGGGCTGCGCCACCGGCGAGGAGGTCTATTCGCTCGCCATCCTGCTGGCCGAGGAGGGGTTGCTGGACAAGGCCATGATCTACGCCACCGACATCAACGACACCGCGCTCCACGCCGCCGAGGAGGGTGTCTATCCCATCGAGGCTCTCGAAGTCCACGAGAGGAACTACCGCCGGGCCGGGGGCAAGGGGACGCTCCAGGACTATTACCACGAACGCTACGGCTTCGGGCGCATGGACGAGAGCCTTCGGAGCAAGATCGTGTTCGCCCACCACAATCTGGGCGCGGACGGGGTGTTTTGCGAGATGGAGCTGGTGTTGTGCCGCAACGTGTTCATCTATTTCGACAACACGCTCCAGAACAAGGTGCTGCGGTTGTTCCGCGACAGCCTGGCCCGCGGGGGCTTCCTGTGCATCGGGACCAAGGAGTGCATCCGTTTTTCCGAGGTCATGGAGAGCTTCCGCGTCATCGCCCAGAACGAGCGCATCTTCCAGAAGCGCCCCGAAGCGGAAGGCGCCCAATGACCCCGCGATGGGAGGCGGTGGTGGTCGGATGCTCCAGTGGCGGATTGGCGGCGCTTCAACGCCTGTTGGCCCCTCTGCCCGGCGGTTTTCCCATTCCCGTCATCGTCGCCGCCCACATGTCGCCGGACGCGGGCGGGTTGATGGCCGAGATTTTGGACGGCAAGTGCGCGCTTTCCGTCTCCGAAGCCGAGGAAAAGGAGCCGGTTCGCCCCGGCGGGGTTTACATCGCGCCACCGGGGTACCATTTGTTGATGGAGCGTGATCGGACCATGGCGCTTTCGGTGGACGCAAGGGTATCCCACGCGCGCCCTTCCATAGATGTATTGTTCGAGACCGCATCGGATGTGTATGGTGGTAAGCTGATTGGGATCGTTCTCACCGGCGCCAACAACGACGGCGCCGCCGGTCTGGGGCTTATCAGGAAACGCGGTGGAATGGCGATGATTCAGGACCCGAGCGATGCCGAGGCGTCCGAAATGCCCCGCGCGGCGCTCGGACGGGCCGGAGCGGACGTCCTCGGGACCGTGGAGGCGTTGTCCGAGGCGTTGACGGCCGCCGTGGGCGAACGGACGGCCATGGCATGAACGCGCGCCCGAAAATCCTGATCGTCGACGACAAGGCGGCCAACCTTGCGGCCTTGCGGGCTCTGCTCAAATCAGTGGACGCCGAGGTGCACGAGGCGCTGAACGGCAACGACGCCCTCGCGCTCACCCTGGACCATGAATTCGCCCTGATCCTGCTTGACGTGCAGATGCCGGGCATGGACGGGTACGAGGTGGCCGAGCTCCTGACCGGCAAGGAGGGCGGCCAGAACATCCCCATCATCTTCATCACCGCCGCCTACAAGGACGAGTTGCACCGCATCAAGGGATACGACTCGGGCGCGGTGGATTTCCTGGAAAAGCCCCTCGACGACACCATCCTGTTGTCCAAGGTCAAGGTGTTCCTGGACCTTTACAACCGCACCGCCGCCCTCGCCGAGGCCAATGACGCCCTGGTGCGCCAGGCCGACGATCTGCGGCGCGCCAACGATGAACTGCAGCAGTTCGCTTACATCGTCTCCCATGACCTGCGTTCGCCCTTGGCCAGCGTCGCCGGGTTCATCGAGGAAATCAACGAATCCGTCGGCGACGTCGTCAAGGTCTGGTCCGACCCCAATCAGATGGGCAAGGGCCGCGCCGCCATGGCGCTGCAGGAATCCATCCCCGAGGCCATCGAATACATGCGCACCAGCGTCCAGCGCATGAACTACCAGATCGACCATCTGTTGAAGCTGTCCCGCGCCGGCAAGCACAACCTGGAAATCACCACCATCGACGTGGCGGGCTTGACGGAGCAGGTGATCGACTCCTTCGCCTTCCAGATTTCGGAAAACAATATCGAACTGGTCATTGGGGAAACCGAAGACGTGTCGTCCGACCGCATGGCGTTGACCCAGATCCTGCACAACCTGATGTCCAACGCGATCAAGTTCCTTGACCCCGAGCGTCCCGGACGGATCGAGGTTTCGGTGAAAGCGACGGCGTCGGAGTTCGTCCTTAGGATCGCCGACAACGGCCGAGGCATGCGGCCCGAGGACATTCCCAAGGCCTTCCAGATTTTCCAAAGGCTGAACCGGGAGGAATCGATCCCGGGCGACGGCATGGGGCTGGCCTACGTGGACGCCCTGGTGCGCAGGATGCGCGGGCACATCGAATGCGAGTCCGAGCCCGGCGTCGGAACGGTTTTCACGGTCCATCTTCCGAAGAATGACGATCAGACCTGAATGACGTCCACCTGGTTGCCCGCCGGGTCGAAGCAGGCGGCGGTCAGGCCGCCGCCGAAGCCGCAGCCGGAATCGATGGTCGCCCAGCCCTCGTGGCTGGCGACGCTCCGGCGCTTGGGGTCATAGCCCCGGATCACGCGGGTCCCGCCCTTGTAGAAGCTGGTCAACTCGTCGAACAAGGGGCCGCCCCACCAAAAGGCGTCGCCCTGTTCGTCCAGGGCGCGTTCGGGGTTGATCCCGGAATTGACGAACATCAGCGTGTCGTGCTCGGTCTTGGCGTAATGGACCAGGGCGTCCATGAACGACGCGCAGCCGTCCCGCGCCGCCATGGTGGCCCGAAGGACCGCGACCCAGCGCCGGAGCTTCTCTCCGCCCGCCTGAGCCGCTTCCATGGCGTCCTCGGCCGCCGCGCCATAGGCGGCCAGCGTCGCGCCGAGACCGTGGCGCAGCATCCATTCCATCACCGGCGCGGGCGCGCGGGCGCGGTGCAGGTCCAGAGTCCGCTCCCACATTTCCTCTTGCCCGCCGCGCAGGAAGATCACGTCGCCGGGCTCCACGCCCGGCCGCGCGATGAAATAGCGCCTGAACGACAGCATCTCGAACATGGCCTCGCCCACGGCGGGGCCGCGGCCGAGAACGTTGCCGGTGTAGATCAGGTAGTCGCCGGGGTTGATCTTTCGCGACAGGGCCACGTGAAGGGCGCGGAGCTTGCGCGCCTCGCCATGCACGGCCCCCACCGCCCAACTCAGGCGGGAAACCCGTAATGTGGCGAAGGGCGCATTTTCCGTCATTCGCGCGCGGGCCCCGGGAAGTTCCGACGGACGGGGAGCCGCCCGCCGAAGAGCCTGGATTAAGCGGCGAGAAGCTGCTCAAGCTTCTCGGTGGCGGAATCCTTGTCGGTCTTTTCGACCGCCGCCAGTTCGCAGGCCAGACGATCGAGGGCCGCCTCGTAGATCTGGCGTTCGCTGAACGACTGGTCCGGCTGTCCGACGTTGCGGTGCAGGTCGCGAACGACCTCGGCGATGGAGACGGGATCGCCGGAATTGATCTTGGCTTCGTATTCCTGGGCGCGGCGGCTCCACATGGTGCGCTTGATCCTGGCGCGCCCCTTCAAGGTGGTCAGCGCGTTGTCCATGATCTTGCGGGTGCTGAGCTTGCGGAGCCCGGACGTGCGCGCCTTGGAGACCGGAACCCTGAGGGTCATGCGGTCCCGATCGAAGGACACCACGAACAACTGCAGTTTATGTCCGGCGATCTCACTGGTCTCGACGCCATCAACCCGGCCCACGCCGTGGGTGGGATAGACCACGAAGTCGCCTGATGCAAAATCCAACTCTTCAGCCATTGTTGTATTTCTCTCTCTTCATTCGCTGCGTGCGTGTTGGATGACGCGCGTATACGACCTCCAGAACCATTGTCGATTCCAGTTTAATGTCGGCCCGCATGCGTCAGTTTTGGTTGCTCCCCCTCGGAAGCGATTCGATTTTCGAATCTTGCGCCTTGAACAACCGGGCGCCGGCCCCGCCGACCGGCAAAAAGAACATAACATAATTGTGACAAAGATACACCCCTTCTGTCGGGGGATCGGACAAAAATTCACATTTTCACCCGGGTTGGGGCTCGACCGATGCGGGAAAGCTTTTGATGTTGGGAGAACGGATGCGCGCGGAAGGCGCTACGGCTATGTTCCCTCGCCCGGGTTCTCGCTCAGCAACTCCAACTTGCCGGGCTTGCCCTTCCATTCGTCGGCGTCGGGCAGGGGATCTTTCTCCCGGATGATGTTGGGCCAGACAAGGGCGTATTTCTTGTTGATCTCCACCCACATCTCGGTGTCGGGCTCGGTGTCGGGGAAGATGGCCTCGGCCGGGCATTCGGGTTCGCACACGCCGCAGTCGATGCATTCGTCCGGATGGATGACCAGGAAGTTCTCGCCCTCGTAGAAGCAATCCACGGGACAGACCTCGACACAGTCCGTGTACTTGCACTTGATGCAGTTCTCGGTGACGACGTAGGTCATAACGGTCTCCGTCAGTTCTCCTGGAGGCGGGTCCGAACCCTTTGCCGCGCCTCCGCGCTTTCCCGGTCGGATACGTAGACAAGGCCGGTCAGGCGACGCATCAGCCCGGTCTCGAAATCGTCGAGGCGGCCGTCGGCCAGCGCCACTTCCCACAGCATTTCGACAAGACGTATCCTGTCTTCATGGTCCCAGCGATCCTTCACGATTCGCGCGAACCCGTAAAGCTCCACGGCGTCGTCCGCCGCATTTTTTCCCTGTTCGATCAAGGCGTCGATTTCTTCGCGGCCAAGCTCGAACCGGTCGCCGAGCAAGGCGACGATGGCGTCGTGCTCCGCGGGGTCTACATGTTCATCCATGCGGGCCAGTTCAACCAGCAAGGCGGCCGTCGCCACGCGAAGCGCGTCGTCCGGGCTTTCCGTTTCGTCCTTGTCGTCGCCCGACAGGAACGCCTTCAACCGTCCCAGCATGTTCCTCCCTTTCGCGTTCGGACAAAGGAAAGCGGGGCCGAAGCCCCGCTCGCCGAAAGTCCTCTTCCCGGCCGCTTAGCGGGTCGGGACCGGCTTCTCGCCGGAATAGTCGTAGAAGCCCCGGCCGGTCTTGCGGCCCAGCCATCCGGCCTCCACGTACTTCACCAGAAGCGGGCAGGGGCGGTACTTGGTGTCCGCCATGCCTTCGTGCAGCACGTTCATCACGGCCAGGCAGGTGTCCAGGCCGATGAAGTCCATCAGGGTCAGCGGGCCCATGGGATGGTGGGCGCCGAGGCGCATGGCGTTGTCGATGCTCTCGACCGAGCCCACGCCCTCGTACAGCACGTAGACGGCCTCGTTCAGCATCGGAACCAGGATGCGGTTGACCACGAAGGCCGGGAAGTCCTCGGCCACCACGGGGACCTTGCCCAGGCTGATGGTGACTTCCTTGATGGTGTTGAAGGTCTCTTCCTCGGTCGGGATGCCGCGGATGATCTCCACCAACTCCATGCGGGGCACAGGGTTCATGAAGTGCATGCCCATGAACTTGCCCGGACGGTCGGTGGCGGCGCCGAGACGGGTGACCGAGATCGACGAGGTGTTGGTCACCACGATGCAGTCGTCGTTCAGGTGCTCGCAGAGCGCGCCGAAGATCTTGACCTTCAGGTCCTGGTTCTCGGTCGCGGCCTCGATCACCAGGTCGCAGTCGCCGAAAATGGACATGTCGGTGCCGGTCTTGATACGGCCCATGGCGGTCTTCATGTCGTCCTCGGTGATGACTTCGCGCTTGAGCTGGCGGTCCATGTCCTTCTCGATGCGCTTGACCATCTTGCCGAGCTGTTCCTCGCTGATGTCGGAAACCCGGACATCGTAGCCGGTCAGCGCGAACACGTGCGCGATGCCGGTACCCATCTGGCCGGCGCCAATGATCCCTACAGTTTCTACGTTCTTGGCCATTCTTGCCCCCTTGAGGTTAGGTGTCTCTCTACTAAAGTCTCTTGTCCAATTCCGCCGAAAGTTCGGGCAGAGCCGTAAACAAGTCCGCCACCAGACCATAGTCCGCGACGTCGAAAATCGGCGCGTCCTCGTCCTTGTTGATGGCGACGATGATCTTGCTGTCCTTCATTCCGGCGAGATGCTGGATCGCGCCCGAAACGCCGACGGCGATGTAAAGGTCCGGGGCCACGACCTTTCCGGTCTGGCCCACCTGCATGTCGTTGGTCGCGTATCCCGCGTCCACGGCGGCGCGCGATGCGCCAACGGCCGCGCCGAGCTTGTCGGCGAGCCCCTCGATCAGTCCGAAGCCCTCGGCGCCGCCGACGCCGCGGCCGCCCGCGACGACGATGCGCGCGCTGGCGAGGTCCGTCCGTCCGCTGGCCCCGGCCTTCCTTGCGACGAAGCGCGACAGGCCCGGATCCTCGGGCGGGGAGATTTCCTCGATCTCGCCCGGAACGTCCTGGTTGGGCGCGGGCGGGAAGGCCGTGGCGCGCACGGTGGCGACCTTGATCGGGTCGTTCGAACGCACGGTGGCCAGCGCGTTGCCCGCGTAGATCGGCCGGACGAAGGTGTCCTCGGTCTCGATCGCGGTGATGTCGGAAATCTGGGCGACGTCCAGAAGCGCAGCGATCCTGGGCGTAATGTTCTTGCCGTTGCTGGTCGCCGGCGCCAGGACGTAACCGAAATCCTTGGCCATTTCGGCGGCCATCGGGGCCAGGGCCTCGGCTTGGCCATGCTCCAACGTCGGAGAGTCGGCGAGAAGAACCTTGGCGACCCCGGCGACGCCCGCGGCGTCATCGGCAACCGCGCGGCAGTCGCGGCCCGCCACCAGAACCGTCGCGTCGCCGAGCGCGCGGGCGGCGGTGATGGCGCTGCGCGTCGCGGGCCGCAGGGCCTTGTTGTCGTGGTCGGCGATCACCAGCACGCTCATGGGATCACCTTCGTTTCGTTGACGAGCTTGTCCGCCAGTTCGGCGGCGCTCGCGATGCGGACGCCGGGCGCGCGCCTGGGCGGCTCTTCGACCCGGAGGATTTCCTGGCGCGGCGCGACGTCCACGCCCAGGTCCTGGGTGGTCAAGGTTTCGATGGGCTTCTTGCGCGCCTTCATGATGTTGGGAAGGGTGGCGAAGCGCGGCGTGTTGAGGCGCAGGTCCGCCGTGACCACGGCCGGAAGCGCAAGGGAGAGGATTTCCGTTCCGCCGTCCACCTCGCAAGCGACCTCGGCCTCGCCGTCGGCGACCTTCAACGCGGACGCGAACGCCCCCTGGCCCCATCCGAGAAGACCGGCCAGCATCTGGCCCGCCTGGTTCGAGTCGTCGTCGATGGCCTGCTTGCCGGTAAGCGCCAGATCGGGTTTTTCCCGCTCGCAGAGCGCGGCCAGGAGCTTGGCTACAGCGAGCGGCTCCAACGCCACGTCGGTCTCGACCAGGATGGCCCGGTCGGCTCCCATGGCCAACGCCGTGCGCAGCGTGTCCCGGCATTGGCCGACGCCGAAGGATACGGCCACCACTTCGGACGCCGTTCCGGCCTCTTTCAGGCGGACGGCTTCCTCGAGCGCGATTTCGTCGAAGGGATTCATGGACATCTTCACGTCCGCCGCGTCCACGCCGGTATTGTCGGCCTTGACGCGGATCTTGACGTTGTAGTCGACGACCCTTTTGACGGCGACCAGTACCTTCATGAACTCCCTGCTCCCAAACCGCGAACCGGGTTCGGCGGTATTCGCGCGCATAGCGGCCGCGCCGTCCGGATTTTCCGGATATTGCGCCGCGACGCAATTCTTTTCGCACCTGCACAGTAAGCAGTTGCCCTTGTGATGTCAACGACGCTGGACGCGTTCGCGCCTTTGGTTCAGCGGTTGGCGCCGGGCCGCCACAGCACGTCGGCGGCGCCTTTCTCGTTCAGATAGCGCGCCAGCACGAAAAGATGGTCGGAAAGCCGGTTCAGGTAGCGGATCGCGGCGGGATTGACCGCCTCGCCTTCCGCCAGAAGAACGGTCAGCCGCTCGGCCCGGCGGGTCACCGCGCGGGCGAAATGCAGCCGGGCGGAGGCGTATGAGCCGCCTGGAAGGACGAACGAGGTGAGCGGCGTCAGCTCGGCGTTCATCTCGTCGATTTCCTTTTCCAGGCGCTCCACCTGGGATTCGTCGATTCTGAGCGCGCCCTCGGCCTTTTTTCCGTCCTCGGGCGTGCAAAGATCGGCGCCGAGGTCGAACATGTCGTTCTGGATTCGCTCCAACATGGCGTCCGCCTCGGCGTTGTCGTCCATCCGGGCGAGTCCGATGGCGGAGTTGGCTTCGTCCACCACGCCGTAGGCCTCGACCCGGAGCGCGTGCTTGGCCACCCGCTGCCCGTCGCCGAGCGAGGTTTGGCCCGAATCGCCGCCTTTCGTGTAGATTTTCGTCAATGTAACCATGGTCTCCTCCCGGTCGCCTCTGCGGGCTTTTCGTTATTTTAACCCCGTGGGCGTATTCTGCAACGTGGGCTCAAGAAGAATTTGACTGGACAACGGCGGCCGAACCCCTATTTTTGCGCCGCTTGTCGAAAGTGGATTCCAGAACATGCCCCAAGACAGTGAACGCCGTGAGCGGCTGAAGACGCTGATCGCAGAGCTTTCCGTGCTCAAGGGGCGCGAGTTCACCCTTGTTTCCGGCCGCAAGAGCAAAATTCTCTTCGACATGAAGAAGATCATGCTGGATCCCGAGGGCGCCAACCTGGTCGCCGAGGCGGTCCTGGACCGGCTGGGCGGGGCGGAGGCGGATTTCATAGGCGGCCTCGCCATGGGCGCGATCCCGCTGGTGACGGCCGTTAGCATGAAAAGCCAGGGGTCCAAGCCGCTCCGCGCCTTCTACGTCAGGGAAAAGGCCAAGACCCACGGTACGCTGAACCGCGTCGACGGCCATTTGGACGACGGGGCGCGGGTGATTCTTTTCGACGACGTGACCACCACGGGCGGGTCCACCATGAAGGCGGTGGCCGCGGTCCGCGAGCGCGGATGCAAGGTGGACACGGTCGTCGCCATCGTCGATCGCCAGGAAGGGGCCGAGGAAAACCTGGCGGCCGAGGGCATCGCCCTCGTGGCGCTCTTCCGCAAGGAGGAGTTCCTGGACGGCCCGGATACGGAGTAGGACAATGACCAACGGACGCATGCTCTCCCTCGCCGTCACCCTGGCGGCATTCCTTGCGCTGATCCTGGCCGCTTTGCCGGCCTGGTCCGATCAGACCCCCGTGGACGCCGAGGCCCTGAAGGCCATGGTCGCGGGCAAGACCTACGAGGCGGAGATCGCCGTCGGCAAGCACAAGGGCAAGACCTTCGTCATGTTCTTCAAGGCGGACGGCGGCCTCGCCAACCGCAGCGCGTCGGGAAAAAGCGACCAGGGCAAATGGTGGGTCGACGACGACGGCAGGCTTTGCCGCGTTTACACGACCAAGGAGGAGAACGCCCACGGCCGCCAGCGCTGCTACGCCGTGTTCTCCGACGGAAAGGGCGCGATCGAGTTCCGCTACAAAAAGCGCACGGTCAGCAAGGGCGCGTTCATCGACGGGAACCCCCAGGGCCTGTAATCCCCAATCGCCATGGAAATCGTCATCGAAGGGCAACCCGTCCCGGTGCGCGTCAGGCGCAACGCCCGGGCGCGGCGTCTGATCCTGCGCATGGACGGGGACGGTCCCGGGGTGGTGGTCACCTTGCCGCCCCACGCGCCCGACGCCGAGGCGCTCGGTCTCGCCCGGCGCAAGTCCGCCTGGATTGCGGGGCAGATGGGGTCCCGGCTTCCCCCGGTCCCGTTCGAGGACGGCGCGCTGGTTCCGCATCTCGGCCGTATGCGCCGGGTCCGCCACGCGCCCGAGGGGCGGGGGAACGCGCGACTCGAGGGGGACGAAATCGTCGTCGCCGGGCGCCCGGAGCATTTGGAGCGCCGGCTTGGCGATTGGTTCCGGACCGAAGCCCGGCGCGAGCTTTCGGCGCGGGCCGACCGCCATTGCGCCGCGCTCGGCGTGAAAAGGGGCCGCATCACCGTTCGCGACACCCGCTCGCGCTGGGGGTCTTGCTCGGCCAAGGGGGGGCTGTCCTTTTCCTGGCGGCTGGTGATGGCGCCCGAGCGCATATTGGACTACGTCGCGGCCCACGAGGTCGCCCATCTCCGCCATCATGACCACGGCCCGGATTTCTGGCGCGCCGTAAGGGGATTGGTCGGGGACGCGGATTGGGCTCGCGCCTGGCTGCGCGAATGGGGCAAGGACCTGCACCGGTACGGAAAAATGAAGGTTTGGGGTTGAATAATCCCCTCGTTTGGGCGTAAAACTGCCGCCTTCCGAGCCCCGGTTGTTGCGAGGAGACCGGATTTGGCGCACGGCGCCTAGGCCGCCCAGGGAACCAGTAATATCAAGGAGCGCCTTGATGCTCAAAATCGCCCGCGCCAAGCTGCATGGCATTCGGGTCACCGCCGCTGATTTGAACTATCACGGCTCCGTAAGCCTGGACCCCGAACAGTGCCAGATGGCGGGAATCTATCCGCTCGAGTTCGTCTACGTCTGGAACAAGAGCACCGGAGCCAGGATCTCCACCTACGTCATCTACGGCGAGGCGGGATCGCGGTGCTGCATCCTGAACGGCGCGGCCGCACGGACCTGCCAGACGGGCGACGAACTGATCATCACCGCGGTCGATTACGCAAAGCCCGAGGGCCTGTACGACCTGAAGCCCAGGATTCTGACCTTCCTGCCGGACAACCAGATCGACCAGATCCTCAACTACGAGGTTTTCCGCAGCGAGGAGCGGCCGTTCGATTTCCGCATCGTGGACGAGACCACCCACGCCACCGAGGCCTGCCACACCTATCCCAACGTCAACATCGCCAATGTCCGCAAGGCGCTCCAGGACAAGGGATGGAGCGATGAAGAGGTGGAAGCCTTCGTCGCCAAGCATTTGGCTTTGTAGGGCGTTCGGCGCGGCGATCCTTCTTCTTGCTGCCGCGCCCGCGCTCGCCTCGGCCCTCGAAGGCGCCGACCAGGAAAAATACCAGCCGTCAAACGAGTTCCGGACCCAGGTGGTTCGGGGATGGATATTGCGCGTTCACAAGGACCTTCGCGACGAAAAGCGCGAACGGATCGCCGAGAGATTGGAAACCCGCCTTCGCGAGGACCTGGACGAGTTGAACCGCAGGATTCCCAGGACGGCGCTCCGCGATTTGCACGCTGTTCCCATCTGGGTCCATTGGAAAAATCCAGCGGCCGAGGGCGACGCGGCTGTCGCGCGCTACCACGCCTCGCGGGAATGGCTGTTCCACAACGGCCGCAACCCGGACAAGGAGAAAGCCATCGAGATCCCCGACGCGGAGCGCTATCTGGAGTCTCGCAAGGACCGGCCATTCGCCCTGCTGCACGAACTGGCCCACGCCTTCCACCATCGCGTCCTCGGCTTCGACAACGAGCGGATCGGGAAGACCTGGAAGAAGGCGTCGAAAAACACCCTGCTCAAGGGCCATCCAGGACTCGCCGACGAAAAGGAGTTCTTCGCCGAGTTCAGCTTGGCCTTTCTGGCCAAAAGCCCGTATTTCCCCGAACGGCGCGCCCAGCTTTACGGACAGGCTCCCGAGGTATACCGTCTTATGCGTGAAGTCTGGGAGGAAGGCCGGGAGCGGCCGAAGCCATGATCAACGCGCAGACCATCCTGACCATCGAGACCCGGGGCAAGGGGCTCTATGAAATTACCGGCGAAATCGCGCGCTGGCTGGCGCGGGAAGGGGGCAGGACCGGGCTTCTCAACGTGTTCTGCCGCCACACCAGCGCGTCCCTGATGATCCAGGAGAACGCCGATCCCAGCGTCCAGGCCGACATGGTCGGGTTCCTCGATCGCATGGCGCCGGAAAACCAGCCCTGGCAGCGCCACACCATGGAAGGCCCCGACGACATGCCCGCCCACATCAAAAGCGCCGTGACCGACGTTTCCATGACCATACCGGTCGGCGGCGGGCGGATGCTGCTCGGGACCTGGCAAGGCGTGTATCTGGCCGAGCACCGAGCCCGCCCCCACCGCCGCCAGGTGGTCGTCCATTTCCTTGGGGATTAATGACCACTGGTCTTAAGCGCTCGTCCGTGCCCGAGAGGCCCATGGCCCCCGCCAAGCCCCGGCGCGGCGCGGATGGCGGCGGTGACGAAGTCCCGGGCCCGGGCCACGGCGTCCGCAAGCTCCATTCCCTGCGCGATCCCCGTCGCCACGGCGGACGCCATGGTGCAGCCGGTGCCGTGGGTGTGGGGCGTGTCGAGGCGCTTTCCCTTGAACACGCGTTCCTGGCCGTTCTCCCACAGCAGATCGACCAGGTCGTCGCCCTCCAGGTGCCCGCCCTTCAACAGGACGGCCCCGCCGGTCATGGCGGCGAGGGCGCGGGCGGCGGGCGCCATGTCGTCCGGGCCTTGGATGGAAAGGCCCGTGAGAGCCTCGGCCTCGGGAATGTTGGGGGTGAGGACCGACGCGCGGGGAAGGAGGCGGTTCTTGAGCGCGCGGGCGTCCTCCATCAGCGACGCGCCGCCCTTGGCCACCATCACCGGGTCCAGCACCACGGGAACGCCGTCGGGAAGCGCGTTCGCGATGGCCTCGATGGCCTCGGCGGTGCGGGCCATGCCGATCTTGACGCAGTCGGCCCCGATGTCGTCCAGCGCCGTTCGCATCTGTTCGGCGACGAAGTCGGGGGGAACGTCGTGGATCGCGTGGACGCCCAGCGTGTTCTGGGCGGTCAGCGCGGTGATCGCGGTCATGGCGTGGCCGCCCAGCAGGGTGATGGTTTTTATGTCCGCCTGGACGCCGGCGCCGCCGCCGGAATCCGATCCCGCCACGACCAGGACGCGGCCTTGCATCAGTGGCCGTTGCCGTTGGCCGCCGCCGCGCGCCGGACCTCGGCGACGATATCGTCCACCACCTGGTTGACGAGCGCGTCGTCGTCGCCCTCGGCCATGACCCGGATCAAGGGCTCGGTTCCGGATTTGCGGATCAGCAGGCGACCCGATTTCTCGAGTTTGGCCTCGCCCTCGGCGATGGCGTCCTGCACCGATTTCGCCTCCAGCGGCTGGCCGCTTTCGTAACGGACGTTCTTCAACAGTTGGGGGATCGGGTCGAACAGGCGGCAGGCCTCGCTCGCGGGCTTGTCGGACTGGACCACGGCGGCCATGACCTGCAAGGCGGCGATCAGGCCGTCGCCGGTGGTGGAATGGTCGCCGAGGATGATATGCCCCGACTGCTCGCCTCCCAGGTTGTAGCCGTGCTCGCGCATGTGTTCGACCACGTAGCGGTCGCCGACCGGCGTGCGGTGCAGGTGCTGGCCCTGGCTCGCCAAATAACGCTCGAGCCCCAGGTTGGACATCACGGTCGCGACCACGCCGCCGCCCTTGAGCGTCCCGGCCCGATCAAGCGCCCCCGCCATCAGGCCCATGAGCTGGTCGCCGTCCACCAGCCGTCCCTTTTCGTCGGCGACCAGGACCCGGTCGGCGTCGCCGTCGAGCGCGATGCCGATGTCCGCGCCCTCGCTGACGGTCAGGCCGCGCATGAGCTCGGTGTCGGTGGAGCCGCAGCCCTCGTTGATGTTGTAGCCGTCGGGATCGACGCCGACGGGAATGACGTCGGCCCCAAGCTCCCACAGGATGTCGGGCGCGACCTTGTAGGCGGCGCCGTGGGCGCAGTCCACCACCACCTTGATCCCGTCGAGGCGGAGCCCCCGGGGAAAGGTCTGCTTGACGAACTCCACATAGCGCCCTTGGGCGTCGTCGAGTCGCATGGCGCGGCCAAGGTCCTTGGGTCGGGCGAGGTGGTTGTTCAGGCCGTTGGCCATCAGGGTCTCGATTTCCTCCTCCACCTGGTCGGACAGCTTGAAGCCGTCGGGGCCGAACAGCTTGACGCCGTTGTCCTGAAAGGGGTTGTGGGAGGCGGAAATCATCACGCCCAGATCCGCGCGAAGGGAGCGGGTCAGCATGGCCACGGCGGGCGTCGGCATCGGCCCGACCAGGAATACGTCGAGCCCCATGGAGATGAAGCCCGCCGTCAGAGCCGGTTCGATCATGTAGCCCGAAAGCCGGGTGTCCTTGCCGATCAGGACCCGATGGCGGTGGTCGCCGCGCGTGAAATAGCGCCCGGCCGCCATGCCGACCCTGAGCGCGGTTTCGGCGGTCATGGGTTCGGTGTTGGCCGTGCCGCGAATTCCATCCGTGCCGAAATATTTCCTGGCCATGGGCTGATCCTATTATTTCCCTTCCGGAACGGCATTAATCCGATTCGGGGCATGGGCGCAACGGGCGACTTTTCCGACCGAACCGCTTCCGTTGAAGGGCGATGCGCTGTAAGAAAGGCCGGGTATTCTTTCAAGGGGGCGAATCGACCATGGCGCGGTGGTTATTCGGATTGGCGGCGGGGCTGGCCTTGATGGTTCCGGCCCTTTGCGTCGAGGCGGCGGAGTCGCTCGACGCCACGGCGAAACGCCTGGGCCTGAGCGGGGAGCGGGCGCGGCTCGCCCTGGAAAGCTACGTCGCCCCGGGAAAGCGGGACGCGTTCCTTGTCTTCGCCTCCGGAGGCGTCGGCGGGCAGGTTCTGGTTCACGGCGTTCCGTCCATGCGGCTGCTCGCGGAAATCCCGGTGTTCGCCGCCGCGCCCGGCCACGGCCATGGGGTGGCCGCGGAATCCATGGCCCAGTTCGACGAGGCGGGGGGGCTTGTGGGCGGCGACGTTCGCGGCGTGGCGCTTTCCGAAACCGGAAGCGCCTACGACGGCCGCTGGCTGTTCGCCTCCGACGGCAACACGCCCAGGCTCGCCGTCATCGACCTGAAGGACTTCGTGGTCCGTCAGGTGGCGGTCAATCCGGTGCAGGCGTCCGCCGACGGGGTCGCCGTTTCGCCCAACAGCGAATACGCGCTTCAGGTCTCGCGCCAACCCGCGCCCTTGGGCGGCGGTTACGCGCCCTTGGCGGCCATGGACGCGTCCTGGCGCGGCGCGGCGACGTTCTGGCGCTTCGATCCCGCGGGGGGCAGGGTGGTGCCGGAAATGTCGTTCTCCGTGGCGCTTCCGCCCTATGGACAGGGACCGGCGGATTTCGGCAAGGGCGAAAGCGACGGGCTCGCCTTCGTGGGTTCGTTCTGCGTCGAGCGCCACGGCGGAGCCAAAACCCGCGCCCGCCCGCCGCTGGCCGCCGGATGCGCCCAGGCGCCCAGCGATTTCGTGATGGTGATCGACTGGCGCAAGGCCGCCGAATTGGTCGAGAACGGAAACGCCAAGACCGTCAACGGCCACAAGGTGCTTCCCCTCGACGTCGCGTCGAAAAAGGGCGCGCTGTTCGCCATTCCCTCGCCCCGCAACGTCCGGGGCGTCGACGTGACGCCCGACGGCAGCCACGTGATCGTGACCGGCAAACTGGACGGACGCGCTTTCGTCTATAGAGTCCAGGAAATCCGCGCCTTCGCCGCCGCCGGGCAAATGGTCGGCCGCGACGATTTCGGGGTTCCGGTCATGGACCCGGACAAGGTGATCCAGCACTTCGTCGAGGTCGGGCGCGGCGCCATGAACACCCAGTTTCTGGACGGGGTCTGCCGCGCCGTCACCCCGGCCGTGGTGGAAAGCCGGATCACGCGCTGGGATTACTGCGAGGGAAAGGCGCTGGACTCGGTCGGGGCGCATTTCTCCCCTGGCTTCGTCGCCGCCATGGAAGGCGAGACCGCCGCGCCCCAGGGGAAATGGCTGGTGTCGCTCAACCGCGTCGGCGCGGGCCTGTTCGCGCCGGTCGGTCCGCGCCAGCCGCGAAACCATCAGCTGATCAGCCTGGCCGGAGCCAGAATGGCGGTGGCCCGCGACGCCCCCGTGGCGCTTGGCGACGGCGGCCAGGCGGTCGCGGTTTCGGTCGAGCGCTTGAACCCGGACCTGCGTTTCCGCGCCGGTTGGGACAGCCGATCCCGCCTGCGCCACGCCCGCCACGCCCGCGCGGGCCAGGAGCGGGTGGCGCGCGCGGAGGACGGCGTCCACGTGATCGCGTCCATCGACCGCCACCGCCTGACGCCCGAAGTGCTCGAGGCGGAGGAGGGCGAGACCGTCCATTTCCACGTCACCAACCTGGAGGGCGCGGAGGGGCGAGCCATGGGGTTCACGGTCCGGGGCGCGCCCGCCGGCCTGTCCCTCGATCCCGGCGAGACGGCGACGCTGGTTCTGGAGGCGCCCAGGGCCGGGGTCTATCCGTTCCAGGCCGGAGGGCCCGCGGGGCTCGCCGACGTGGAGCTTCGGGGATATCTCCTGGTCAGGCCCCAGGGGGCGGAGCCGGAAAAGGGCGCGCCGCAGGTTGTCTACGCCGAGGCCGACTTCCAGCACCAGGCCAAGGCCGCGAAGGGGCTGGCGGATGAAGTGGGCCGTTTGTTGAAATCGCTGACCGACTATAACTATCAGGACTTTCCGCTCGCGCGCGAGCTGCTTCGCGACGCGAAAGACCAAAAGGGCGCGGCGGGACAGGCGGCGAAATGGGCCGAGGGCGCGGCGGCGCGCAAGGACTGGATCAACGCCACGCTTTGGGCCGAGCAGGCGTTCCTGCGCCGGCTCGAGGCCATCGCGGCGGCCAACCGATGCAAGACTCATCTCGAGGCCATGGGCGCGCGCCGCGCCCAATAGAAACCCAGTGGAGGAGGGACATGAAGCGTAGCGTGTTTCGGGTTCTGGCGGCGGCGTTGGCCGTCTGGACGTCGGCGGCGTTCGCGGAGGAGGATCCGGCCCAGGACGAGATGGAGAAGGCGCTTGCGCTCCGCCCCAATCCGGTCAACGGGCGCGGCGTGTTCGAGGTTTGCAGCCTATGCCACCTGCCCGAGGCCTGGGGGCGCGAGGATGGCTCCATCCCCATGCTCGCGGGGCAGCATTATCCGGTCCTGATCAAGCAACTCGCCGACATTCGCGCGAAGAAGCGCGACACGCCCACCATGCTGCCCTACGCAAATCCCGAGACCATCGGCGGCGCCCAGGCCGTCGCGGATGTCGCCGCCTACGTCGCGGAGCTGCCCATGAACCCCCAGCCCGGCGTCGGCGCCGGCAACGCCTTGCGCAAGGGCGAGAAGCTGTACAAGAAGCACTGCCTGAAATGCCACGGCGAGGACGGCCAGGGCGACGCTGAGCGGTTCATTCCCCGCATCGGCGGACAGCATTACCTGTACCTGGTGCGCCAGTTCCGCTGGATCCGCGACGGCAAGCGCCGCAACGGCGATCCCGAAATGATCGCCCAGAGCAAGGACCTGAACGGCATCGAGGTGGAGGCCATCATGGACTACGCCTCGCGCCTTAAGCCGCCGGAAGCGCTTCTGGCCCCGCCGGGGTGGAAGAACATGGACCTGAGGCGGTAGGGCCGCGGCGGGCGGAAAGTCGACGCACGCGATCAGTAACACCGGCAAAACCCCGGGCGGATGGCTTCAGGGCGCGGCGACCATGTCGG
>CAYFNC010000021.1:0-56370 GCA_964344345.1 uncultured Hyphomicrobiales bacterium
ACCTCGGCGAAGAAGTCGTTGCCCTTGTCGTCGACGATGATGAAGGCGGGGAAGTCGACCACGTCGATTTGCCAGATCGCCTCCATGCCGAGTTCGGGGTACTCGATGCATTCCACTTTCTTGATGCAGTCCTGGGCGAGCCGCGCCGCCGGTCCGCCGATGGAGCCGAGGTAGAAGCCGCCGTACTTCTTGCAGGCGTCGGTCACGGCCTGGGAGCGGTTGCCCTTGGCCAGCATGACCATGGAGCCTCCGGCGGCCTGGAACATATCCACGTAGGCGTCCATGCGCCCGGCCGTGGTCGGGCCGAACGAGCCCGACGCCATGCCTTCCGGCGTCTTGGCGGGACCGGCGTAGTAGACCGCCTTGTCCTTGAAGTAGTCGGGCAGGCCCTGGCCGGAGTCGAGACGCTCCTTCAGCTTGGCGTGGGCGATATCGCGGGCGACCACGAGCGAGCCGGTGAGGCTGAGCCGGGTCTTGATCGGATGCTTGGAGAGTTCCGCCCGGATCTCGTCCATGGGGCGGTTGAGATCGACCTTGACCACGTCGCCCTTGAGCAGGGTCGCCTCGTCCACGTCGGGCATGTACTTGGCGGGATCGGTCTCGAGCTTCTCGACGAACAGCCCGTCCTTGGTGATCTTGGCCAGAATCTGGCGGTCGGCGGAACACGACACGCCGATGCCCACCGGGCACGACGCGCCGTGGCGCGGGAGCCGGATGACGCGGACGTCGTGGCAGAAGTACTTGCCGCCGAACTGGGCGCCGAGACCCAGGTCCTGGGTAATCTTGTGGACGGTTTTCTCAAGCTCCACGTCGCGGAAGGCCTGGCCGTATTTGTTGCCCGTGGTGGGCAGGCCGTCGTAGTAGCGCGCGCTGGCCAGCTTCACGGTCTTCAGGTTCAACTCGGCCGAGGTGCCGCCGATGACGATGGCGAGGTGATACGGCGGGCACGCGGCGGTGCCGAGCGTTTTGATGTTGTTCTTCAGGAACGTGGCCAGGGTGTCCGGGGTCAACAGCGCCTTGGTCTGCTGGAACAGGAAGGTCTTGTTGGCGGACCCGCCGCCCTTGGCCATGAACAGGAACTTGTAAGCGTCGCCGTCGGTGGCGAACAGGTCGATTTGCGCCGGCAGGTTGTCGCCGGTGTTGGCCTCTTCGTACATGTCCAGGGCCGCGACCTGGCTGTAGCGCAGGTTCAGCTCCTCATAAGCGCGCTTGACGCCCTCGGACAGCGCGGCCTCGTCACCGCCGCCGGTCCACACCGACTGGCCCTTCTTGCCCATGACGATGGCGGTGCCGGTGTCCTGGCAGCTGGGCAGCACCCCGGCCGCCGCGATGTTGGCGTTCTTCAGAAGGTCCAGCGCCACGAACTTGTCGTTGTCGGACGCTTCGGGGTCTTCGAGGATCGCCTTGATCTGGTTCAAGTGCGAGGCGCGCAGCAGGTGCGAGACGTCGCGCATGGCGTGGAAGGCCAGCTCGGTCAGCGCCTTCGGGTCCACCGTGAGGACGGTTTTTCCGTTGATCTCGGTCGTTCCCACGTAGTCGCCGGAAACCTTGCGGTACTCCGTGGTGTCCTCGCCCATGGGGAACATGGTGTGATGGACGTAGTCGCTCATTGGGTCATCCTCCCTGTTTATGCGTCGTTACGCGTTCGTGGGCGCGGCCCATCGGGCGCGCCGGGAATTTCGGTCGGGGAGTTTGCTATTTTTTTCGAAACGCGTCCAGGGCCACGACTTCGCCCTTGGGGGTTTCTTCGGGCGCGTCCTCCGCCTCGTCCTCGTCCACGCTTTCGCGGGCGGCGTCGTCGCCCTCGCCCGGGAACTCGATCATCTGGAGCTGCAGGCCGAAATTGACGTGGGGGTCGGCGAAGGCGGTGACCGCCTCGAACGGGATGAACAGGCGCTCGAGCCGCCCCTTGAACCGGAGCGAGATGGAGAACCCGTCGCCCGTGACCTCCAAATCCCAGAACTGGTTCTGGAGCACGATGGTCATGTCCTGGGGATGCTGGGCGCGAAGGTAGCCCGGCAGGATTACGTTGGGCGCGTCGGTGCGGAAGGTGACGTAGAAGTGATGGTCGCCCGGCAGGCCGAACTCGGCGGTATAGGCCAGCGCCCGGCGAATGACCGCGCGCAGCGCCTCCTCCACCCAGTGGTCGTAGCGCAAGGGATCGTTGTCGGTGTCTTCGCCCAAACCTGCCTCCACTGTTCGCCCCGCCCTTGGGGACGGGTGGGAGGCTTCTGTTGCCAGGCGCCTCCCGAGCCCCGTCGTAGCGCTATGCGGCTACGGCAAATGCCTCGTTGTCGTTGGCATTTGTAAAGGTAGCCCGATAACGGCGGTACAATGCCGGGCGAAAACCAAGCCTTTACCACGCGTGTCGATCCTATTTCGCCCCCATGCCTTTCCCCCGGCGGGGAAGTTGGTGGAGGCGCCGGGTACCGCCCCCGGGTCCACTACGCTTATTTCGCAAGGCGTTTATCGCCATAGTCGGTTTCCCGACATGTTTAATATAGGGGTTGGGAGGGGTGACGGGCAAGGTTGGCGGTTAGCCCTCGCCCCCATAGGCCTCGTCGTTGAAGTCGGCGGCGATGTCCTTGAACCGATCCTCGACCGCGAGAAACGCGTCCACCACCGCCGGGTCGAAGTGCGTCCCCCTGCCCTCGACGATGATATCGCGGGCCTTTTCGTGGGGGAAGGCGGGCTTGTAGACCCGCTTGGAAATCAGCGCGTCGTAGACGTCGGCCACGGCCATCAGGCGGCCCGAAAGCGGAATGGCCTCGCCCGCCAGGCGATTGGGATAGCCGCTTCCGTCCCACTTTTCATGGTGGGTCTCGGCGATCTCGCGGGCGTAGGCGAGGAAGCTGGTTCCCTCGCCCATTTCCTTTTCCGCCACCCGGATGGCCTCTCCGCCCAGCGCCGCGTGGGTCTTCATGATATCGAACTCGTCGTCGTCGAGCTTGCCCGGCTTCAACAGGATGGCGTCGGGGATGCCGACCTTGCCGATGTCGTGAAGCGGCGCGGATTTGTACAAGAGGTCGATCGCGCGCGTGTCCAGGTCTGGGGCGAATTTTGGGTCCTGCGCCATGCGCTCGGCCAAGGCGCGAACGTAGCGCTGGGTGCGCAGGATGTGGGCGCCGGTTTCGTTGTCGCGGGTCTCGGCCAAGGTCGCCATGCTGAGGATGGTGACGTCCTGGGTCCGCTGCACCTCCTCGGTCCGGGCGCGGATGGCCTCGACCATCAGGTTGGTGTGGTGCGCCATGACGCCGAATTCGTCCTGGGTGCTGACGGGAACCGCGCCGCTGAGATCGCCTTCGTTGGTCCGCCGCAGAACCTCGGTCTCGGTGTCGAAGAAATAGCGCAGGTTCCGGGCGTAGGAGGCGATCACGGTCAGGGTGTAGGCCAGAATCACCGTGGCGATGAAGGCGAATTCGCCCAGGATGGAGCGCTGGGCGTCGTGGAAGGAAACGTCCTCCCCCACCCGCGACAGCCAATCCAGGTCCTTGTTCACCACCAGGAAGAACACGAAGGTGGACAACAGCGCGGACACGGCGGCGAAGATGGCGATTTTGCGCGAGACCGGGAAGCGCCGCTCGGCGGCCGACAGGCTCGCCCCGGTCTCCCGATACCGTTTGGCCAGCGCGTGCTCCTCGGCGAGCGCCACGTCGACGGCCACGAAAAAGCCGATGGTGAAGAACCCGGACACCACCTTGATGCCGCTTTCCCAGGGAAAATCGTAAACGTAGCGATTGAACGCCGACACCGCGATCCCGGCGGCGAAGAACAAGAACAGCTCCAATGTCAGCGCCCGGCTTGCGCGGAGCTCGTCCGGCGCGGTCGCGACCCACGCCTTGCCAAGAGGAATGCGAAGCAGCATTTGCCCGACCAACGCCACGGCGATCGGCCCGGCCAACTGCAGGGGGCTAAGCGTTTCCAGGAAAGGGCAGACCTGGGAGCCGTAGATTCCAAGCACGGCCAGCGCCGCGAGATAATGGACGTTGGAACGCATGGATTCACATCTCCTTGCCAAGCCGCCAAGAGGATGCCGTCGAAACGGATCGCGGTCCATGCAAATCCGCTCCCGCCTCTTCAAGATTTCGTGAGCTTGTGTATGATCCCCCAACCGCAAGCAACGCAAGGCGCCCCATGACCGACGACGACGCGAGACACAAGAAAAAGGCCGCCAAGAGACAGGAGGCCCACGCGAAGAAACTCGCGGGGAAGACCATCGCCGCAAAAGGCCTGCTGATGGTCCACACCGGAAACGGCAAGGGCAAATCCACCGCCGCGTTCGGGCTCGTGCTGCGCGCCATCGGCAACGGCATGCGCGTCGGCGTGGTCCAGTTCGTCAAGGGCAAGTGGGACACCGGCGAGCGCACGGTGCTGGAGCGCTTCCCCGACCAGATCGAGATCAAGGCGCTCGGCGAGGGCTTTTCCTGGGACACCCAGGACCGGGAGCGCGACATCCGCGCCGCCGACGCCGCCTGGAAGGCGTCCATCGAGATGATGGCGGACAAGTCGTTCTCCATGGTGGTGCTGGACGAAATCAACATCGCGCTCCGCTACGGCCATCTCGACGCCGAACAGGTGGCGGCGACCTTGGCCGCGCGCCGTGACGACCTGCACGTGATCTGCACCGGGCGCAACGCGCCGGCCGAGCTGATCGAGGCCGCCGACCTCGTCACCGACATGACCATGGTCAAGCACCACTTCAAGGCCGGGGTTCGGGCGCAGAAGGGTATCGAGTACTAGCCGCGCCTTCCATTTCCCGCCCGCCGGGGCTATTACAGGCCAGCGAACGGGAAACGGAACAATGGCGCTCACCATCACCATCGCCCAGGCCAATCCGATCGTCGGCGACATCGACGGCAACGCGGATCGCATCCGCCGCGCCCGCGACGGCGCCCGGGACGCGGATTTGCTCGTGTTCGGGGAGCAGACCATCGCGGGCTACCCGCCGGAAGACCTAGTGCTGAAGCCCTTCTTCCAGGACAAGTGCGAGGAGGCGGTGAACGCGCTCGCCCGCGAGACCGAGACCGGCCCGGCGCTCCTGATCGGATCGCCCTGGCGGCTGGACGGGACGTTGGTCAACGCCGCGTTGCTGCTGGACGGCGGCGGGATCGTCGGCGTCGCGCCCAAACGCGAACTGCCCAACTACGGCGTGTTCGACGAACGCCGGGTGTTTTCCGCCGGTCCCACCCCCGAGCCGATCCCGTTCCGGGGCGCGCGACTCGGCGTCATGGTGTGCGAGGACATGTGGTTGCCCGACGTTTCCCGATCGCTCTCGGAAAAGGGCGCGGATATCCTGGTCGTGCTCAACGGATCGCCGTTCGAGGCGGACAAGACCGCGACGCGGCTCAAGCTCGCCCGCGAGCGCGTCGACGCCACCGGCAGGCCGCTCCTGTACGTGAACCTGGTGGGCGGCCAGGACGAACTGGTGTTCGACGGCGCCTCCTTCGTCGTCGGCGCCGACGGCGTGGTCCGCGCCCAGTCGCCGTCCTGGATCGAGGGCCTTCAGCCCACGACCTGGAGCAACGACGGCGGGCGCTGGGAATGCGCCCCCGCCGACATGGCCCAACCGGCGGAAGGCATGGACGCCATCTATTCCGCCATGGTCACGGGGCTTCGCGACTACGTGGAGAAGAGTCGCTTCCCCGGCGTCATCATCGGACTTTCGGGCGGCATCGATTCCGCGCTCAGCGCCGCCGTCGCGGTGGACGCCTTGGGGGCGGACCGGGTGCGCTGCGTCATGATGCCGTCCCCTTACACCTCCCAAGACAGCTTGGACGACGCCGAGGAATGCGCGAGCCTTCTGGGCGCGCGGCTCGACTCCATCGGGATCGAGCCCGCCATGGACGCGTTCGGGACCATGCTGAGCGACGCCTTCGCCGGACTGGACTCCGACACCACCGAGGAGAACGTCCAGGCCCGGTCGCGGGGCATCATCCTGATGGCGCTATCCAACAAGCTCGGCCACATGCTGCTGACCACCGGCAACAAATCCGAGATGTCGGTGGGCTACGCGACGCTTTACGGCGACATGTGCGGCGGCTATTCGGTTTTGAAGGACGTCTACAAGACCACCGTGTTCGCGCTGTCGCGCTGGCGCAACCAGTTCCGGCCCGCCAACGTCAAGGGCCCCGAAGGCCGGGTGATCCCCGAGCGCATCATCACCAAGCCGCCCTCGGCCGAATTGAAGCCCGACCAGACCGACCAGGACACGCTGCCGCCCTACGACGACCTGGACGACATCCTGCGCCATCTGATCGAGGGCGAGATGTCGCTGGACGAAATCGTCGCGCGCGGCCACGACGCCGAAACCGTGCAACGGGTCTGGCGCATGCTGGACCTGGCCGAATACAAACGCCGACAGGCCCCGCCGGGGGTCAAGATCACGCCCCGCGCCTTCGGCCGCGACCGGCGCTATCCCATCACCAACCGTTTCACCAGAATGGTCTGACCGACGAGGACTGAACGTGACCCTGCATCTCTATAACACCCTGAACCGCGCCAAGGAGCCGTTCGAGCCCCTTTCCCCCGAAAAGGTCGGCATGTACGTCTGCGGGCCCACGGTCTACGACTACGCCCACATCGGCAACGCGCGCCCGGTGGTGATTTTCGACGTTCTGCACCGGCTGTTGAAAAGCCTCTATCCCCAAGTGACCTACGTCCGCAACATCACCGACGTGGACGACAAGATCAACGCCAAGTCCCAGGAGACAGGCGAAGACATCCGCGCGATCACCGAGCGCACCACCCAGGTCTTCCACGAGGACATGGCGGCGCTCGGCGCCGAGGACCCGGACTTTGAGCCCCGCGCCACCGACCACATTCCCGGCATGATCAAGATGATCGAGACGCTGATCGAAACCGGCAACGCCTACGAGGCCGAGGGTCACGTGATGTTCAGCGTGCCGTCGTTCGACGGCTACGGCGCGCTCTCGGGCAGGAACCGCGACGAACAGATCGCCGGCGCGCGGGTCGAGGTCGCGCCCTACAAACGCGACCCCGCCGACTTCGTCCTGTGGAAGCCGTCCGAGGACGACCTGCCCGGATGGGACAGCCCCTGGGGTAGGGGGCGGCCGGGCTGGCATTTGGAATGCTCGGTCATGAGCACCAAGTACCTCGGCGTCACCTTCGACATCCACGGCGGCGGCCAGGACCTGATCTTCCCCCATCATGAGAACGAGATCGCCCAAAGCGTCTGCGCCCACGGCGGCCAGCCGTTCGTGCGCACCTGGGTCCATAACGGATACTTGATGGTCGAGGGAGAAAAGATGTCCAAGTCCTTGGGCAACTTCTACACCGTCCACGACTTGTTGGACGAGTTTCCGGGCGAGGCCATTCGCCTGGTTCTGCTCCAGACCCACTACCGCCAGCCCATGGACTTCACCAAGAACGGCATCGACCAAGCCAAGGGGACGCTGGACCGCTTCTACGCCGCGCTCCGCCAGCTCCGTTCCGTCCGCGCCCCGGCCGTCCCGGCGCCCCAAAACGTTCTCGACGCCTTGCAGGATGATTTGAACACGCCCTTGGCGCTGACCCACCTGCACGAGATGGTCGGCAGGCTGAACAAGCTGATGGCGAGCCTGGCGCCGAACGAAGAGGACATCACCGAGCTCAAGGGCGAGATCACGGCGACGGCCGACCTGCTGGGCCTATTGTGGCAGGACCCCGAGGACTGGTTCCGCTGGGCTCCGGCCGGAACCGGGGACCTGGACGACGCGGCCATCGAGGACCTGATCCAACAACGCGCCGACGCCCGCAAGGCCCGCGACTTCGGCGAGGCCGACCGCATCCGTGACGAACTGGCGGAAAACGGGGTGGTCCTGGAGGACGGGCCCAAGGGCACGACCTGGCGGCGAGGTTAACCGTCCAACTCGGTCACGACGTAATGGCCGGGCTCTTCCTTTGACATGGCCTTGGCCGCGTACATCTGCTGGTCCGCGGCCTTCACGAAGCTGTCCATGTCGGCGTAGTTCTCGGGCCCGACCTGGGCGACGCCGATGCTGAAGGTGACGTCCCGGGTTTCCTTCTTGTCGAACGCCTCGATCAGCCTGTCGCAGCAAATTTTCGCCTGGTCGATGTTCGTGTTCGGCATGATGACGCAGAACTCGTCCCCGCCGTAGCGGCAGGCGATGTCGATTTCCCGGACCACTTCCGTCGTCGCCGCGCCCACGGTCTCCAAAAGCGCGTCGCCCGCCTTGTGGCCCTCGGTGTCGTTGAGGGTCTTGAAGTTGTTCAGGTCGAAGTACGCCAATGAGATCGGCTGCTTGTTCCGCTCGGCCACCGCGAGCTCGCGCCGCAGGAATTCATAAAAGGCGCGCTGATTGAACAGGCCCGTCAGCGTGTCGCGGCGCGACAACTCCTCCAACTGGCGGGTGCGCTCGGCGACGGTTTCCTCCAGCCCTTCCGCGTACAGCACCACTTGGTTCTTGGCGGACTCGACCTCGGAGACAAGGTTGGCGATGTAGGTGTCGAAAACGAACTGGATGTCGAAGGCCAATATCTTGTGCAGCGCGGTCTGGATCCCGTTGCAGGCGGAGCAGTTCTCCGCCTTCATGGGGCCATCGACCACGAATTGCTGCAGAATGGTCTCCAACATGTGGATGGCGGAGATATAGAGCTTGGGCGAAACACCGATGCGCTTATGGACCTTGCCGATGCGCAGACGTTTGTTGACGTATTCGCGGTCGTAATAGCCCTCGAACAGCTCGAGCACATAGCGCCGCATGGACTCGTGAAGGCGGTTGAAGGTCTCGGCGTCGCCGATGAGCAACTGGATCTCGGGAATGGCGATCTGCTTGGCGTAGAACGCCTCGACAATGGAATCGATGTTCGCCGCCACGATCTCCTTGGCGCCGGTCAGCGCCTTGACGTCCGCGTTGGTGAAGCCGATCAGCGCCTTGCGGTCGGCGATGTCGCGCTCGGTGATCTTCAACTGCTCGGCCAAGGTCATGTCCGTCAGTCGGAGCGATTTCTCCATCTCTACCATAAAGGTAAAATTCCCTCTCCCGGTCGTCAATAGAACGAAGCCGCGCCGGAAACGATGGTGTCCCCAACAGACTGAATGGTCAACGTTTAATCATTTCCACGCAGGAAAGAGGCATCGGACCCGCTTACGGATGATCATCGCTATCTTCGCACGGTGTAATTTTAGTTGAAGCCTTTTCATGCAATATATAATGAATGAGGCTTCCACGGAGCCATGGGGAATTCAGGCTCCGGGAAAAGCAGGGGAACCGGGAGATGAAGAGAAAGACATTGCGCATTCGACGCGGACCGTTGGCGCTAGCTCCTCTATGCGTCGTCGCCCTGGTCGGATGCGCCCAGGTCACGCCCGCCGAAATCGAGGTCGCCGCCAAGGGGCCGGTTACGCCGCTCCAGGACGTCACGACCTATTTCAACGACTCGTTCCGCTGCATGGACGACCTTCTCGGGGATTACGAGGCCTACGGGTTGGTCATCTATCCCAAGGGCATCCAGGACGAGACCAGAAGCCAGGGGCTGGCGGGCGGCGCCCTCGACTGGCGGGCGGGCGCTCTCCGCTCGGCAAGGGGTTGGGGATCGCGGATATCGAGCTGAACGCCTCTTATGGTTCGGCGGTGTCCACCTTGTCCGTGGACATGACCATCAAGCACGTGGACTCCAAGTTCCTGGTTCCGGAAGCGGCCGCCCGGAACCGGGCGATCCTCTACGAAAGCGGAGGCGACGCCCGCAACAAGGCCCGCAAGGGCGCGGAGAGGGCCCAGCCCGCGAGCCTGGCCTATCCCGTCAACTCCTTCCTGCCCCATTCGGCGCTCAGCTTTCACGTCAGCTATGAATCCGTGACCAACGAGGGGACGCAGCAGGCGCTTCGCAACCTGGTCGAACTCGGCGCGATCCAGCTTGTGGGCCGGTTGCTGAAAATCCCCTATTGGACCTGCCTGCCCGCGCCGAAAAGCGAGGCGTACGTCAATAACGAGGGCCGCACCTGGTTCGGGACCATGCGCAAGGGCGGCGAAGACGTTCTTTACGTAAAACGGAATCTGAAGAACTGGGGATACTACAAGGGCGAGGTCGGCCCGCGCTTCACCGACGAACTCCGCGCCGCCGTCAACGCCTATCGACGGAACAACGCCCTGTCGCCGGGGGCCAGGATCGACGACGAGCTGTTCATGGCGATGCTGGACCCCGGGCGCATCCCGGAGCGCGGACGCCAGAGCGCGGACCGCTATCCCGTTCCGCCCGCGGCCTACCTCGCCCGCAACTGGGTGCGCGCCGATTACGAGCCCAAGACGATCAAGGTGGATATCCAGGGCCGTCCCGTCGCGGACGCCGCGCCGCCGGCGCCGAAAGCCGAAAAGGCGGAAAAGGCCGAGGCGGCGCCCCCTCCTCCCGCGCCCCAAGCCCTGGCCATCGCCGACGGAAAACGCCAGGTCGCGTTCGACGACGCGATCCGGAACTTCAAGCGCCCGGGGACTGCCGTCCACGCCCGTCGTCACCTGGGCGTTCCTGGAAGCATTGTCCCAAGCCTATGAAAACGAGGGAAAAACCGGCGGACGGTTCCGTTAGGAAACGCCCACTCGAATTTGCCAATTCTTAAGATATTTGCTAGTTTAATCGTCCGGATTCCTTGAACTGGACAAGACCTTATTCTTCATGTCCGCGAACAAGCCAAATAGCGCCGCCGACTGGGAGCACGCCTTCGAAGACGAGGGGGGGCTGATTTCGGTCGTCATGGACGCCCACAGTCCCCAAGCGCTCAAGGAAAGCGTCCAGCTCATCATCAAGCAGGTGCTGAGCCACGAGAGCGTCCAGGACGAGGCGGCGCGGCTCTTGGGCGAGTTGGAGAAGATCATCCCCGACGACGCCGACCCGGACGCCCTGCCCGAGATGAAGGAGGCGGTCGCCCGCCTCATGCGCATCGTGAAGAAGGACATCGAGGACACCGCGCCCGACGGAACCGTCCACCAGAACAAGCCCAAGAAACACAAGAAAAAATCCAAAAAGAAAACGACCTTCGCCCCACCAAAGAAGCGCCGCCAACTGACCATTCCCGGACTGGGCAAGGGCAAGACGCCGATCGCCATCCCAATGCGCGCGGTCGGGATCGGAGCCGGTGTGGTTTTCGTCCTTGTGGTCGGCTCATTGATCCTCGGATCGGGCTCGTCGAGCTCCAAGACCGGCGAGTCCCTGGCGGAACAGATGACCGACGCCCTGAAAGCCCAGTTCGCGCCCTCGCACCACGTCTTCGGCGGCGCGCTCCGGGTCGGCGGGACCGGCGACAAGAAAATCGTGCTGGCGGAAAACGTGCCCCAGGACGCCTGCGTGAACGCGTCGTGGATTCTGGCCAAGCGCGGAATCGTCTCGGTCAACGGCCTGATCCCGCCGACCATTTCGTCCGCCGTGCTGGTGGAATACTGCTCCAAGGGCGAAAGCGGCGGGGCGACCATCAAGTGGACGGTGAAGAAGAAAGAATAACCGCTCAGGGCCCCTTAACGTCCAACCGCTCCAAATTCGCCCGCGCCGCGTCGGCGGCGGCCCCGTCGGGCTCGAGGCGCAGGATCCACATCCAGTCTTTCCGCGCCCCTTCCGAGTCGCCCGCGATGCGTTTCAGGATTCCGCGCTCCAACAAACCCTCGGGATGGGAGGGGTGGAAGTCGAGCGCCATCTCCACCGTGATCTTCGCTTCGTCCAGCCGGTCCATGAACCGGAGCGCGGTGGCCTTGAACACCAGGGCGTCGCCGTGGAAGGGCGACAGGCGCAACGCGCCGTTCAGCTCTCTCAGCGCTTCCTCGTAGTTCTTGGCCGCCGCCAGGGCCTGGGCGCGGTCGATGCGGAGTTCCGGGTCGTCAGGCGACATTTCGATGGCGCTCGCCAGCGCCGCGTCCGCCCGCTTGGCGTCGCCGAACACCAGCCACGCCTGGGCGGCCTGGCCCAGGATGCGGGCCTTCAAGGCGGGGTCGCTCCGGGACCGGTTGGCCAGCGCCTCCAGCCGTTCGGCGGCCAGCTTGTGCTTACCCATGCCCATCAGCGCCACGCCCGCGCAATGCTCGGCGCCGTCGCCGCCGCCCACGTTCAGCCATTGCTCGGCCTCGCCGAGCGCGTGCTTCGGAGCGCGGCGCGCCAGCTCCATGCAATCGGCGTAGCGCTTGGCGTCATCCGCCTCCCCCGCCCCGGCGGGCGGGGCGTGAAGGGCGATTATCAGGGCGATTGCGAACGCGCGCCTGGTCATGCGGCTGTCAAATTCCCATCTGGAGCGTTACGCTCCATTCCAAACCACGGGAAAGGCGCCATGGCAAGACTGTTCTGTTTCGGACTGGGATACGCGGCCCGGGCGCTCGCGCGGCTGGTGGAGACCGAGGGCTGGTCCGTGGCCGGAACGTCGCGCTCCGGCGGCGACGGAACGATTCCCTTTTCCCGCGAGGCTCCCCTCCCCCCCGGCGTCCTGGACGGCGCGACCCATGTCCTCGTCACCGTTCCCCCGGACGGGAACGGCGACCCGGTTTGCGACCTTGCGGGCGAGGCCGTCGCGGCGATTCCCGGGCTCCGCTGGGTGGGATACCTCTCCACCACCGGGGTCTACGGCGACACCCGGGGACAACCCGTGGACGAAACCGCGCCCCTTCGCCCCACCGGCGAGCGCGGGCGGAGGCGCGTGGCGGCGGAGGACGCCTGGCGGGCGCTGTCCGAACGACGGGGCATGCCGCTCCACGTCTTCCGGCTGCCCGGCATCTACGGCCCCGGGCGCAGCGCGCTCGACAAAGTCCGCGACGGGACCGCCAAGCGCATTGACAAGCCGGGCCACAGGTTCTCGCGCATCCACGTGGACGACATCGCGCGGGTCCTATACGCATCCATGGCCGGGCCCGAGCCCGGCGCAATCTACAACGTCGCCGACGACCGCCCGGCCCCGCCCACCGAGGTCACGGAATTCGCGTGCGGCCTGTTGGGCGTCGCCCCGCCGCCGCTCGTCCCCTTCGAGGACGCGAAGCGCGCCATGTCCCCCATGGCGCTCAGCTTCTGGCGCGACGATCGGCTGGTTGACAACGGGCGGATGAAGGCGTTGCTGAAGGGCGGGCTGAAACATCCCGACTTCGAGGCCGGGCTCCGTGCGACGCTCGCGGCGGAAGAGACGGGGAAAGGTTCGTAAAGACTCGCGTCTTGGGACTACAAATCCAGACGGAAATATGCTATATTAATTCCAATGATTACGTCGATTGCAGCGCCGTCGCCCAGTGTGGCGACCATTTCCAGCGGAGACGCCCAGGTCTCCGGCGGACTCGCGCGCCCCGCTCCGGTCCAAAGCCCCGACTCGGGCGATGGCGAGGGCAAGGGCGCCAAGGCGGCGCAGGCGGGCGGCGCCAAGCAGAAAAACAACGCCCCCCCGGTCAACTTCAGCTCCGACGATTTCCTGCCCGGCGGCTCCGCCTACACCGCCACCGCATCGATTCCCGCCGGCACCAACGCCGCCGCGCGGGGACAGTTCGTCGATATCCTGGTCTGATCCCAACCGTCCCAACGGCCTGAATTCCATCGTTCCGGCGACGCCGTTCGCGCGTCCGGCCTGAGTCGCGCTCCTCTCGCCTCGAGCATGTCACGTCTAATACGAACCCCGTTTGATTCGTTCCGAATCAAACGGAAGCGCGAGACGCTCAGCGCCGCGCGGGCTTGACGGAACCCGAATTAATCATCCGGGTTCCGTATAATGAGCTTCGCCCCGTCCTCCGCGTCACCCCCGGGCTTGACCCGGGGGTGACGCGGAAATTGCATGGATGGCCGGGTCGAGCCCGGCTATGACGAAATGAAAGAGTGAACCCCACTAGGCCGTAGGGATGGCGGGACTGTTTCAGAAAGGCGGAACCGTCCCCACCCGACATCCCGAAAACAACAAAAGGGCTGGAAACCTTCCAGCCCTTTTTCGTTCGCTCGCCCAGGTCCGGGCTACGCGTTCAGACCTCGGTGTCGATGCGCTGGCGCCACCAGGGCTCCTGCTTGGGGGACAGGCCCAGGATGTTGCGAGCGTCCTGGTCGGCGAGGCCGACGCGGTGGCGGTAGAGGTTCAAGGTGTCGCGGATTTCCCCGGTCACCTGGCGCAGGGTCTCGGCCAGCTTGGCGGGGTCGACTTCCTCGCGGATGCGCTCGGCCGCCTCTCCGCCCCGGTTCAGGTCGATGCGGTGGATGGGGCCGTCGTCTTCGGGCTTGCGGCCGGTCTTGGGGTCGATGGCGTTTTTCGCCTCCGACGACAGGTCCAGGACATCCTTGACCTGTCGTCCCTCGCCCGAGGCGTCGCGGCCCTCGGCCGCGTCCGACGGCAGGTGGAGGTCGATCACGTCCTGGACGACGCGGCCGATGTTTTCCGTGGAGAACGCGCGAAGCGAACCAACAGGTTTCGCCGAACTGCTCGCGGGCGGCTCGGGCGCGGTCGTGACGGACTTCGGAATGGCTTCGATTTTCGCCATGATTCTATGGCCTTTAACCGTTTCTACGTCCATTCTGGACTTTTACGCCCTCATTATATAGCGTTCGAAGCGGGCGTTGCCAGTTAAATCGTGACTCGAAATGGTGATTTAATGGTTAACGCCAGGGAGGGCTTGCCGGTTACGCGGCGATGTCGTTGAAAAGCCCTATTTCTTCCGCGCCTTTTCATGCTCCCGCCACCATTTGCGGAATTCGTCTTCGGGCATGGGCTTGCCGAACAGGTAGCCCTGGGCGTCGTCGCAATGCTCCTGCTGCAGGAAGCTCGCCTGCGCCGTCGTTTCCGCGCCCTCGGCGATCACGTTCATGTTCAGGCTGTGGGCCAGGTTGATGATGGTGGTGGCGATGGCGGCGTCGTCGGGGTCGTCGGTCACGTCGCGCACGAACGACTGGTCGATCTTCAGGCGCTCCACCGGGAATTTCTTCAGGTACGACAACGACGAAAAGCCGGTGCCGAAATCGTCGATGGCCAGCGCGACGCCGAGCCCGTTGAGCCCGCGCATGATATCCACCGCCGAATCCGTGTCGTCCATGACCATGCTTTCGGTGAGCTCCAGCTCCAACTGGCTGGGATCGAGTCCCGTGTCGCGGAGGATCGACTGTGTCAGCGTCACCAAGTCAACGCGGCGGAACTGCAGGGCGGAGAGGTTGACGCCCATGCGCACGCCCTCGATGCCCTCGTCCAGCCAGCGTCGCGCCTGCTCGCACGCCTCGACCATCACCCATTCGCCGATGGGCACGATCAGCCCGGTGCTTTCGGCGAGCGGAATGAAGTCGCCGGGCGAGACCATGCCGCGCTCCGCGTGGGGCCAACGGATCAAGGCCTCGCAGCCGATGACCTTGCCGGTCTTGAGGTCGATCTGGGGCTGGTAGAAAAGCTGGAAGCCCTTGTTGGCGACGGCCTTGCGCATGTCGCCCTCCAAGGCCTTCCGCTTGTGGATGGCGTCGCCCATTTGCTGGTTGTAGAACTGGTACGTCCCCTTCCCCGCCCCCTTGGCGTGGTAGAGCGCCAGGTCGGCGTAGGTCAGCAACTGGTCGGCGTTGTCCGAATCGTCGGGGAAGATGGTCACCCCGATGCTGGCGCCGCTGTGGACCTCTTGGCCGTGGATGGTGAACGGCGTGGACATGGCCTGGAGCATGCGTCGGGCCAGGATGGTCACGTCGTCGATGGCGCGAAGCTCGCTCGCGATGATCGCGAACTCGTCCCCGCCGAGCCGAGCCGCCGTGTCGGTCTCGCGCACGCACTGCATCAGCCTGTGCGCCACCTGGCGCAGCATGTCGTCCCCGGCCTGGTGGCCCAGGGTGTCATTGACGTCCTTGAAATTGTCCAGGTCCACGAACAGAACGGCCATGGGCACGTCGCGCCTGCGCGCGATGGCCACGGATTGCTGCAGCCGGTCCTTGAACAGCGCCCGGTTGGGCAGCTCGGTCACGGTGTCGTGCTGGGCCAGGTACTCGGCGCGCTCCTCCACCTTCTTGCGCGCGGTGATGTCTGTGACGGTCACCAGGATGCTCTGCGCGATGCCGCCGGCCGACAGGATCGGCGCGCCCGACACCACCAGATACCGCAACTCCCCGCTGCCCCGCCCGCGCGCGCGAACCTCGATTTCCGCCAAGTCGCCCTGGATCCAGGTTTCGTGGGCCTGGCGCATGGCCTCGGCGTTCTCTTCCGACACCAGCTGGTCGCAGGTCACGCCGCGCAGCGCCTCCAGGTCCTCGGGAACCTCGAAGATGTTGCGCATGGCGGCGTTCATGTAGAGCGTATAGCCGTCGACCGAAATCTGCCAGATGCCCACCGGGCTGTTTTCGGCCAGGATGCGGTAGCGCCGCTCGCTCTCCTCCACCGCCTCCGCCGCGCCCTCCAGCTCGTCCTTGGCGGTTTCCAGGTTTTCGGCCAGTTCGCGATAGCTTTCCGCCTGTGTCTCCGCCTCCTCCTTGGCGATGCGGAGGTTCAGCATGTGGCGAACCAGTTCGTCGTTGCTTTCGCGGAGCTTCGCCTCCACGCCCTTGCGGTTGCTGGCGTAGCGAATGGCGTGGCGCAGCAGCACCGGGTTCATGTCCTCGACGGGCAGGCAGTCCGACGCGCCCGCCGCCATGGCCTCCAGGTCGGCGCGGCGGCTGTGGGATTCGGTCAGAAGGATGAAGGGGACGCTCGCATTGACGGTCGACGCCCGCTCGATCAGCTCCACGCCGGAGCCCTGGTCGAGCGTCTCGCCGACCAAGACGGCGTCCCACCCGCCCTCGGCGAAAGCGGAAATCCCCTCGTCCACGGATTCACGGGCGGCCAATTCCACCGAAAAACCTTTCAATTCAGCCAACAAGTCCTTCAGCCGGGTCTGAAGTTGGCTGTCGCCGCTGATTAATAAAATCCGCATATTCGTTCCGTTTGCGGCCGAACCGCGGCCGCCGAGTCTCCCTGCCCCCCCACGCTACATGGGACCGCGCATCGTGGGCATAAATCAAGTAGAAAGTATACAGCAGACATGAACGGACGCGAGGCCATGAGCGGAAACAACATCGTCAGCGTATCCTGGGGCGACCACATCCAGTTCGGGGAAGGGGCGGGACGGCTCGCCACGCCCGAGGACCTGCAACAAAGAATGACGGCTTGGCGCGACGAGTTGGGCGCGGGGGCCATGCACTGGCGCGCCATGAAGGTGGAGGCCGTCGAGGGCCGCTGGACCTATGGCGACGGGCGCGAACATCCGATCCTGGAGCGGGGCCGCGACCTGGGCTGGAGCGACTTCGAGCTCGCCCCCCAAATCGCCCACGACGCGGGGTTGGAGGCGCACCTGTACCTGACGCTGTTCGACGAGGGATGGCCCCTGCCTTCGCCAGACGAGCGCGAAATAAGCTTCCATAACGACATGCACGGCCAGCACGTAAGCTGGCAATCGGACTTCGGCGCCGCCCATCCCGAATGGCAGTTGAAGGACCGGGACGGAAACGTTCAGTGGGGCGTGTCCTGCCTCGCCTATCCCGAGGTTCGCGCCCATTTCAAGGAGCGCTATTTCCGGTTTCTGGAGGGAACGGAATTCGACGGCCTGTTCATCTGCCTCCGCTCCCAATCCCGCCCGCCCGACTTCGCCGACCAGTTCGGATTCAACGAGCCGGTGCGCGAGGACTACAAGAAACGCACCGGCCATTCCGTGGATGACGCGGCCTTCGACGTCCAGGCGTGGCGGGACCTGATGGGCGGCTACCTCACCCGCTTCCTGGCCGAGTTGCGGGGCGATTTGATGGACCGGGGCCTGGAGTTGGGCGTCGGATGCGCGCGGGGCGACGTCGTCGGCAGGCCGCTCGGCAACTGGGCGCTGCAGTGGCGGGAGTGGCTGGAGCGGGGATTGGTGGACAGTCTGGTCGTCGGCCAGAGCTCGTCCCAATGCCCGTCCATGTGGCGCCAGCTCTGGCCCATGCACCGGGGCGGCGGCTACGTCCAGGACCATCTGACCGGCGAGGGCATGCCCGACCTGGTGGCCCAGCTCGACCTGGACTACGGCCCCCTGGTCCTGTCCGACGAGGAAGTGAAGCTTTTCGTCGCCCGCCAGTGGTCGGACCGCGCCCCCCAACTGGAAACCGAGCTTCTGGCCCATCCGTGCGTCTCGGGGCTGGTTTACAGCTCGTTCCGCCACGACAATCCGGAAGCGGTTGCCAGGGGGGATTGGCGGGCGTGATCCGTCTTAGAGCATCTTCTGGGCGAAGCCGCTGAGGATGAAGACCAAGAGCGTCATGCTGACCAGGATCAGGAACAGGCCGAACCACCAGAACAGGTGAGTGGACGCGCGGCCGGGGGCCTTGACCAGGTATTTCTCCAACTCGCCCGACTCCTTCAGGCGTTGGTATTCCTGGCCGCGCTCCTCGATGAATTCCTCTAGCGGCATGGACCCGGTGAACATCACCAGGTCCTGGGGGAACTTGGCCGGGCGGAAATGGCAGTTGAAGTAGTGGACGGTGAACAGGAACACGGCCGCCAGGAACGCCTCCTCCCCATGGACGATGGTGGCCACGTTGAAGACCCAGCCGGGAAGGAACGCCGCCACCTGGGCCGGGAACCACATGGCCAGCCCCGAAAGCCCGATCACGAACATGCCCCAGAACGGCGCCCAGTAATCGAACTTCTCGAAGTAGCTCCAATGGTCGAATGTGGGCCTCGGCCCCTTGCCGAAGAACCACTTGAACATGGCGATCACGTCCCAAAGGTCCTGCCAGCGGGGCAATAGGGACGTGGGGCCGAACCAGCGGAACGTCTTGCGCCTCAGCCACAACACGTTGAACAGGATGACGGCGATGTGGGCGAAGAACACGCCCGCGAACATGACCGCCCCGATCCGATGGATGAAAGCCGCCATGATGGGACCGCCCAGCAAGGCCATGACGTGGGGGGCCCAGAAGCTGTCGGGGAACAGCACAGGCGTGCCGGTGAGCACCAGAAGGATCACGCTGATGGCCAGGATCGCGTGCCCGATCCGCCATCCAAGCCCGAAACGAATCACGTGGGTGCGCAAGGGGCCGCCGTCGGCGGCGCATCCCCGATTGCCGGACGCCTCGTCCACCGGCGTCGGGTTCCCGTCGTCGTCCAAGACCAGGCCGCCCGCGTGATGGCCGCGCTTGAAGGTTCCGAACTCCAGGTATTCGCGCAGGAACCAAATGGCCGAATGAGCCCAGAAGAACCCGAACACGCCGAGCAGCAACAACTCCATGAACAGGGCCACGAACCAGAGGACCGGGTAATTCTTCGAATCGCCCGGGTCCCCGTGGGGATAGAAGGTGTTGTAGCCTTCCGACGCCTTCGGGTGGCACTTGCGGCAGGTGGTGAGGCGATTGTCCGCGTGCACCGCCGATTTGGGGTTCTCCACCTTCTGTTGGTCATGGAAGTCGTGGCAGTCGTAGCACTTGGCGGTGTGGGCGTAGCCCAGGCGGGTCACCTGGCCGTGGTAGGTCTTGATGTAGGTGTCGGTCTGCTTCTCGTGGCAATTGCCGCAGTTGCGGGTGATTTCGAGCCGGGTCTTGGGAATGTCCGTGCGGTGAATGCCGTGGGCGTTGTGGCAGTCCGAGCAGACCGCGGTGTCCAGGTTGCCGAAGCGCATGGACTGAACGCCGTGGTGGGATTCCTCGTAAAGCGCCTTCTGCTTATCATGGCAGTCGCCGCAGACGTTCGGGGACCCGATGCGGAACTCGTGCCGGCCTTCGGTGTTGGGCGGAAAGATGGCGTGGCCGCCGTGGCAGTCGGTGCAATAGGCCCGGGGCCGGGTCTTGTCGTCCTTGCGCGCCAGGGCGTGGGTGGAGGTTTGGAAGCGCTGGACCTTTTCCTTCAGGCGCGACAGAGCCTCGGTGGAGCCGTTCTTCTCGTCGCGCCGCTTGCTCAGAACCTCCCGGTGGCACATCTCGCAGATGATCCGGGTCTCCATCTCCTCGATGTGGGGAATCTGAACCACGCCGGGATGGCATTCCACGCATTTGCGGTCCTTGTGCACGCTGTTGTTCAACGCCTTGACGTCGATGGTCAGCTTGCGCAGGTAGACGCGCCCGTCCTCGCCTTTGGTCTTGACCTTGAACCCTGGCACGCCATGGCAGTCCAGGCAGAGCTCGTTGGGGGTCACGCCGGTGACGTCGATGGGATCGATCGGCGGATTCTCGGGGGAAATCCGTATCTCCTCGGCGAAGGCCGCCGATGCGCCGAACGCCCAGAACAGCAGGGCGAGAAGCATGGCCCCCTTCACGCCCCGCGCTCTTTCCCCCGGCATGCGACGCCCTCCTCGCCGTTACCGGCCCGCCTCTTTGAACCACTGGTGTTCGGGGCGGGACAGAAGCGCGTCGATGTGGTCGTTGACCTTCTTGGCCGCCTTTCCGTCCCCAGATCGGGCGGCGTTTTTCGCCAGTTCGCGGGCCTCGGGAATCAGGCGGGCGTAGAACAGCTTGGCGACCTCGGCCAAGCCCTCGGTCTGAGTGTAGTTGGCCGCCATCATGGCGGCGCCCTGGCGCATGCGCCGCCCCGCTTGGCGCCACAGGTCCCGCCAGGTCCACTCGATGGGTTCGTCGAGGTCGACCTCGGTCAGAAGGCCGTTCTTGCGAAGCAGCGTCATCAGTTTCAGGCCGGGCTTGGCGAACTTGACGTTGTAGAGATGGACGACGGAATCGTACTGCCTGTAGAAATTGTCCACGAGCCGCTTGCTGTGGCAGGACATGCAGACGTCCTGCATGTCCTTGCGCCGGTCCTTGGCTTTCTTGCCGTCCGCTTCCTCGACCTTTTTCGAGACCGGATTCTTCAAGTTCCATCCGACGCGCGCGCTGGAATCGTGGGTCAGCGGCAGCGTGGTGGTGGCGGACATGTGGCAGGTGGCGCAGGTGGGGCCGGAATCGTAATCCTCGCCCGGAATCCACTTCGGCCGGTCCAGGTTGTTGCGATGGTGGTTGGCCAGGAAATTGACGCCGTGCTTGGACGATGCGTAGATTTCCGCCTGGGGATGGTCGGGGCCGCGGTGGCACTTGCCGCAGGTCTCGGGCCTGCGGGCCTGCACCAATGAAAACTCGTGGCGCTGGTGACAGGCGGAGCACGCGCCCTTCGATCCGTCCGGGTTGATCCGCCCGATGCCGGCGTTGGGCCAGGTGGCGGCGTCCTTCAGCTTGCCGGAGCTGCTGGGCTCCACCTTGGCGCCGTGGCACTGCCAGCAGCCTTGCAGGGCGGCGTCGCCGCCGTCCTCTCCGGCCAAGCCCTGAACCATCCGGCCCAGGTGGTATTCCTCCCGCCCCTCGATGGCGCCGGCGTGGGCGTGGCGGCTATTGACGAATTCCTTGGTTTCCTTCTCGTGGCAGCGGCCGCAGTCCTTGGGCGTGACAAGGGTGGCGATCAGCACGCCCTTGTGCCGGAACGCGTCCGCGTCGTCCTTGTCCGCCTGGTGACATTCATAGCAGCCCACGTTCGCGCCGTAATGCTTGGACCGGCCCCATTGCTGATAAAGGCCATGATTGTCCTCCTCGTGGCAGGAGGCGCATTTCGCGCTGGCCTCGCTCAGGGCCTCGAAGGTCTTGCGGACCTCCCGCTTTTCCTCCACAGCCGGCGTTTCCTTCTCGCCCGGCGGGGTCTCCGCCAGGGACGGCGAGGCCAGCGCCATGGCGAGCAGAAGCAAGACGAGCCCAGCGGTCGAATGAAAAAAAAGAAAATCTACTCGGAATTTATAAAGCATGGTGAATTCGCCCCGTAATCATGGACGGGAAGGCGGAGAAAACCAGGGAGAATTCTTCAACCTTATTCACCCCGCCGCTATAGTTCTTATCACATCCTTTTGAGGTTGTTTAGCGTTTTGCGAGGGGAAAAGCGCCGCAGCTGATGGAGAAAGAAACCGGTCGTCAACGCAAAGCAAGAGCGACAAGTCGCGCGATACAATCAGCGCATGCCCCCATTGATCCACGCTGAACTACTGGAACATGTCGCGTAGACGGGCTTCTATATCCGTCATGATCTGTTCGCGGTTTTCCTGACGTTCCGCGCATTTCAGCGCGAAGCCGCGACCTGGATGAAGCGCATCCCAGCGCGAGCGCTCCTGATTATATCGCCCTTTTCCGGGATCGTGATTTCCAAACCCATCCAGCCACTGGTTCCACAAGGGCGTGAATTTGGCGATCAAAAGACTTTCACCGAGGGGAATCCATATGTCATCCACCACGAGGAAACGACAGTGAAAATCCGTTAGATCAAGGTTTTCGACCTGATCGATGCTTTTTGCATGCTCCCTCAAACGGTTGAACAAAGCCGCCCCGGGATCGAGGCCCAGCCCAAATCCGCCTTTCCGCGCTCCGGGTGGAACCGCCTTGCCCACGTATAAAGGCGTTTGAAAACGGCCGTCGGCGTTTCTTTCCGCGATAACGGAATAGAGGGGGAAAGCGCCCGTGTAATAGATGGCGTAAATCCCCGCGCCGTTGAACGGCTCCAGTTCGCCAAGACGGTCTGGTTCGCGACGTAGGAGCGCGTCCGCGACGCTCTCACCGAGGTTCTTCTTGTCCAATGGGTTGAACGGCTCCGCGACGCTCATGACATGGCGAGCCTCTGAATGGTTCGCTTAAGGTCCTTTTCGTCCTGAAGCACAAGCTTCTCGGCCACGCTCGAGGCAACGATTTGAGCCAAACGAACAGGCACGGCGTTGCCAAGTTGCCTCATGATCTCCGACCACGCCCCAAGGAATTTGTAGCCATCGGGAAAGGTCTGGAGTCGGGCGGCCTCGCGGGCGGTGAAGTACCTTACGTTTCCATCATCCATAATCATCATGTTCTCGCCTCCTGGAACGCCATGCACGCCCGCCTTGAGCGCCTTCGACGGCATGTCCAAGGGACTCCCCGTATGGCCGGGATACCGCTTCGCGCCGGGCTGAAAACAGTGATTGTGAAATTGACCTTCCCCATGGCGAGGGTCGGGAATGTCCATCAGGGCGTCTCGAACGGTTCGCCAGGGCCTGCGGCTCAAAGAGGGACGGTCGTTGGCCATGCGGATTTTTTCGATCCGTTTTTGAAGGCGGTCCGGGGGAAGCGGACGTTTCCTTCTGGAAACGCGATGGCGATCCCAATAGTCCTCCGCGACCCATTGGCTTTCCAAGAGCGCGTCGAAGCCATGCGTCTCCTCGGGAAAGGACCATTTTATCCTCAAGTCATTTCTGAATCCGACAATGAAGACACGCTCGCGTTTTTGGGGAATCCCATAGTCGGCCGCGTTCATAACCCGGTGGACAACCTCATAGGCTAGTCCCGAGCGCCTTCCGGAGGTTTTGATCTTCTCCAGGCGTGACAGGTGCTCGAGGACGCCTTCGTTCCCTCTGCGGACGATCTCGGGATAAGAGAGTTGAAGGAGAATGTACTGGAAATAATTCGCGAAGGACGCGCGCGTTAGCCCACGCACGTTCTCCACTATGAACGCTTTTGGACGAAGCCGACGAACCACCTCGACCGTGACGGGGAACATATCGCGATCGTCTTCGTGGGCTCGGTGTTTTCCTCCAAGGGAAAAGGGTTGGCAAGGGGGCCCCCCAGCCACGAGGTCGATCTTGTCCTCAAGGGACCCGAAGTCAAAATCTCGAACGTCCACTTCATGAAGAGGCCAACCGCTCACCAAGGGAAAATCTCTCGCGGCGTTTTCACGGATGGTGTCGGCGGACCAGCGGTCTCTTTCGATCACGGCCTTGGACGAGAATCCCGCCAGACTAACGCCCATCGCCAGCCCGCCCGCGCCGGCGAACAATTCAATGGCGTTCATCATCTTCCTCGTCCTCCGCCTTGGACATCAAGAACTCCAGCAACCTGTTCGTCAGTTTCTCGGCATCCTTCGTCTCGCATTCCCAAACCACGAGGACTTCCCACCCCATCGACGCGAGCGCGCCCTGATTGCAAAGGTCTCTTTGCCGATTCCCCTCGAGCTTTGGACGCCAAAAATCGAGCCGTGATTTCGGCATTCGGGCCATTCTGCATCCAGGATGTCTGTGCCAGAAGCAGCCATGGACAAATACGGCCTTCTTCCGTGAACGAAATACTACATCTGGTCTTCCAGGTAAATCTTTCGCATGAAGACGATACCGAAAACCCAAGCCATGCAGCAGGCGGCGAACCAACATTTCCGGCTTGGTGTCGCGACTTTTGACTCGCCCCATCTGTTCGGAGCGTTCGATGGAGGTGAGAGTGTCCGTCATCGCGAGGAATCCTAACTCATCGTGGCGACTTGGTGAAGCCAGCCACCCTCATTGACCTCATTCCATAACAGTCTCTTGCATCCCATGGTCCATTATCCTTGTTGCAGGCGCCAAATCTTGCCGCCCCTCCCCCCATGCGCTAGGGTCCGGGAACCGACAAGGACCGGGGGGGAAACCGTGGACATCGTCTGTCTCGACATGGAAGGGGTGCTGGTGCCCGAGATCTGGATCAACGTCGCCGAGCGCACCGGCGTCGAGGCGTTGCGCCGCACCACCCGGGACGAGCCGGACTACGACGTTCTGATGCGCTATCGCCTGGACATCCTGGACCGGGAGGGGCTCAAGCTCGCCGACATCCAGGACGTGATCGCGGGCATGGGGCCCATGGAAGGGGCCAAGGACTTCCTGGACGAGCTTCGCGCCGACTATCAAGTGGTGATCCTGTCCGACACCTTCGCCCAGTTCGCCAAGCCGTTGATGGCGCAGATGGAATTCCCCACCCTGTTCTGCCACGAGTTGGAAATCGACGGCGCGGGCCGCATCGCGGGCTACAGGCTTCGCATGCCCGACCACAAGCGCCACGCGGTCATGGCGTTCAAGGGCCTGAATTTCCGAACCATCGCGGCGGGCGATTCCTACAACGACACCACCATGCTGGGCGAGGCGGACGCGGGCATCCTGTTCAAGGCCCCGGACAACGTGATCGCCGAGTTCCCACAGTTCCCAGCCGTCAACGAGTACGCCGACCTACGCGGCCTGATCGACCAAGCCGCGCAAGGAGCGTCATGACCAATTCATGACACTCCTCCCCAATGCCGCCTCGACTGGTTTGGGCGCGGAACCTCGCGGGCGAAAAAAATTTTCGTTTTTCCTCAACGTGAAACGAAGGATTCCGTCATTGTCGCGCACGCTCCAAAGCGAACGCGAAAAACGACTCAGTTTCAACGCGTTATCAAGAATTCGCACAGACTCCGAAATGGAAACAAAAGGAGTCCATGGAATCCATATTTGACCCATTCCCACCGTTACTGACTCGACGCCGGATTCAATAAAATTCGCGCCATTTGCTTTTGGTTAACTTCTGCGCCCTTACCATGCCCCTGCTTTTCGAAGCGAGGGGACAGAGGACAATGGCACGAAAAATCAAGACGATTCAACTCGGCGATCGCTTCGCCAAGGTCGGGACCTACAAGTCCGTGTGGACGGTGACCCGGATCCTGGAGTTTCCCGATCTACCGACGCATCTTCACATCACGCCGGAAACGGCGGATCATCGGGTTCTGACGTTCTCCACGTCGGCGCTCCTGGACGAGGCCCTTTTCACCCGCATGCCGGCGCTCGCCGAAAACGACGACGCCGAAGCCGGGGCAGAGGTGGGGCATCTCGCCGCAGGCGCCAAACGGACATCCGGGGGGAGCTCGTTCCTGCGCAACTTATTCCTGGGCCACGCGCCCAGGCGCGCAGGAGCGAGCTGATTCCCGCTTCCGCACTCGACCGGCGCGGCCTCGCCCGCGCCTCACGAACGCGACGCGCTTGAATGGAGGCGTGAGGGCCGAGCCCTCCAAGTTCTCTGCTCGCGCGATGACATCGAGGACCCGATGAACGCCACCCCCGAACGCCGCCGCGCGCGAGCGCGCATGCTGACCATCGCCGCCGCCGCGTGCGCGCCCATGCTTCTCGGCGGCTGCCTGCTGCCCATGCCGGTCACCATCGCCATGTGGTCGGCCAGCGGCATCAGCTACCTGACCACTCAGAAATCCCTGACCGACCACGGCATTTCCGCCATCGCCGGACAGGACTGCGCCCTGCACCGCATCATCACCGACGGCGAGGTCTGCAGCGAGGAAGTCGCCGAGAACGATGAAGACGTCCGCCCGTCGCTGTTCGCCTTCGACAACGGACCCAAGCAGGAATTGGAGGACGCGATGGAGCTGGCTTCCGCGCCCGAGGCCCAGCCGGTCGCCGCCGTCAGCGCCGAGCCGCTTCCCGACCTGACCGTAGCCGCCGTCTCCGCAGAGTCGCTTCCGGCCCCGGCCGCCGTCGAAATCGCCGAGGCTCCGGCGCCCATGGCCGCCGCGCCCGAGAACGACGCCGCCAAGCCCGGCTACTACTACGTCATCGGCAGCTTCAAGACCATGGACCGGGCGGGCCGCCTGCTGGAATCCAGCGCGTCCCTGGACAGCCGCGTCATCCAGGCCAAGGTCGGCGAGACCACCTATCACCGCGTCGTGGTCGGCCCCTTCCCGTCGGAAGGCTCCGCCAACGCCAAGAACGCCGTCACCAGCGCCGGATACAAGGACGCCTGGAAAGTCCGCCTTTAGGCCGCCAGCAGTTGTCCCCTCGGGGGTGGGAGCAAAGGATACGCTCCCGCCCCCACTTTTTATTGGATCCCAAACGCCGTATACTCCACCCATGTTGAAACGCCTCGCCGCGATGGCTCTTCCCCTGATGCTGAACGCGCCGGCCCTTGCGGACGATGTCTGCCCGACGCGGCCCCCGGCCCCGGCCGTGGTCATGGACGTGGACATGGGCCAGGTGAAGATGAGCCTGAACCGTTCGCGCGAACAGATCGCCGCAATGGCCAGCAGCAACAGGAACGCCGTCGGCTCCCATCACCGGTGGCGCCCAGTGGGGCTCACGGTCACCGAACTGCGCTATTCCATGAGCACCAAGGTGATGGTCCATTCCCGGGGCGGGCGCCACTGCGCCAACCTGACCGAGGTTACGTTCAAGATCGGCTACGACGATCTGGACGTTTTCGTCGCGCGCAACTACCGGCCCGGCACGTGTGAACACCGCGCCATCAACGCCCACGAACACGAACACGTCCAGGTCTTCCGTTCGTCCCTCGCCACCTACGCGCCCAAGATCCAGGACCGGCTGGAACGCATCGCCCGGGGCATGAAGCCCATCCGCGTCGGCTCCCCGAAAGTCGCCGCCCAGCGGTTCCAGGACAGGATCTATTACGCCATCAAGCCCTTCCTCGACGGCATGCAGGAGCGCCAGGCGAAGCTGAACGCGGCGCTGGACACCGAAGAGAACTATCGTCGCGAACAGGCCCGCTGCTCGGACTGGTGATCGGCGCATGCGACGCGCGCTTTCGATCCTTTGCCTTGCTGCGCTTCTGACCCCGGCCCAGGCCATGGCCCTGGACCCGAACTGTCCGGCGCTCAAGATTCCGATCAAGATCGACTTCCGCATGCGCAAGCCCAAAAGCGCCACGGACGACTCCCTTTCGTCGAAGCAACTGACCGCCTACAAGTCCTCGCTGGGCTCGGGCGGCAAGTCGCACGAGGGAACGCTTCTGGGCCTGACCGTGGCGCGTCCGGTTTTCTGGGTGGCGGCGCAACCGGAAATCTTCACCGGGCTCGACGGATCCTCCTGCGCCCAGATCCGCAACATCCGCGCCAAGATGGGCTACGAGAATATGGAGGTGTTCGTGGTCAGCGACTACAAGCGCGGCACCTGCGAATACCGCTCCATCCACGCCCACGAGCTCCGCCACGTGAACATCTTCAACCGCGTCCTGAAAACCCACGCCCACAAGATGCGCAAGGAAACCAAGCGCCAGGCGCAAAAGATCGGCGCCATCCGGGTTTCGGACCCGCAACTGGCGTCGAACATCCTTTCGGACACGCTTTTGAAGCGGCTCCAACCGGCCGTGGACAAGTTCCTGAAAACCCTGGACCGGTCCCACGCCGTGGTCGACACCCAGCACAACTACCGCAACGAACAGGCGGAATGCGGGAAGTGGTGAGGGATCAGGTGCGCCCCCCGCCGGCCACGGTGCGGGAGATGTCGCGGGCCACGTTGACGGTTTCGCTGGTGGGATCGAAGGCGTGGCGGATGGCCTCGGCCATCTCGGGCAGAAGCTTCACGTCCTTCGGCGAGGGGGCGTAGGGGTCCGCCTGGATCCTCTGCGCCAAATCGACCATGGACTGGCACAGCTCGCCCACGTGGTCGTAGCGGGTGCCGACCAGGCGGCGGCTGATGTCCTCGGCGGTGTAGACGAGCTTGTTCAAAAGCGGCACCACCTCCTCGTCCGCCATCCCCATCAGGTACATGGGATTGATCCGGTCCACCAGCCAAGAGATCTGGTTGGCGTGGCGCTCCATCTTCTGTTCGTTGACCTGGCGCACGCAGTTCTTCATGCGCACGCTGAATTCGTGCTCGCCCATGCCGTCGACCGCCTTGGCCTTCAACACGTTGGGCACGGCCATCTGGGGAATCTCCTCGGACCCCTCTCGGGTCTTATCCTTGCGACGGTCGGGGCCCACGTAATCGGTGGTGACGACGAAGTCCTTGCGCTTGAAGGTCAGCATCACGATGCGGTCGATCAGCAGGCCCGGCGACAGGGGCTTGGCCACCAGGTCGTCGGCGCCGGAATCGATGATGGCGGCGATAGCGTTGCGGTCCGCCTCGGAGATGGTGGTGATCACCACCAGGAAGGGGTTGTGGCCGATTTCGTGATGGCGGATGCCGCGGACCAGGTCGTTCAGTTCGCCTTCGGGCATTTGGTGGTCGCAGATGATCAGGTCCAGCATGTCCTGGGACGCGGCGTCTCGAATATGCGAAACCCGCTGGCAGTCGAGGATGTTGCGGAACCCGCGCACCTGGAACGCGGCGCGGATGGAATTGCGCACCTCCACGTGCGGCTCGCCGATCATCACACGAATGTCGCGGTAATCCGGATCCTTTTGCCTGCCGCCTCCCTTGGCGCCGGGACGCGCGGGGCGGTTCAGCGGCTGCTGTTGGCCAGGCTTCATGGGCCTATTCACAGGTCTTTGCATCCCGCCGACCTTCTTTGAAGGCCCCGCCCCCGACATGCGAAGGCGCTTCCTCAAGACATTTATTTGTCGGGAAGCCCCTTGCTCGGCGGCCGGGCGCGTCTCCCTTGTTTGTCCTAACTCGCGTCAATGATACGGTCGAGAGTCCGCCATGTCACCCGTTGATGCGCAGAAAATGCGCGAGGACCCTATGATTCCGGCCGGTTTTCGGCCTGATCGAGCGTGTCCTGGATCGCGGCGCGCCGATCCTCGATGAACGCCTTGATCTCGGCGTCCATGGCGGAGGTCCGGTTTTCGGCGAATTCGGTGAAGTACTTGTGGATCTGGTCGAATTCCTCGTGGATGCGCCCGATGACGTTCTGGCGCAGCCCGGCCGCCTGCTCCCGGTACTGGGCGTCGAACTGTTTGGCGAGGCGGGCCTTTTCTTCTTCGGACCAGGCCATGACCTCGTTCAAGGCCGCTTCCTTGCGCGCGGCGACGAGGCGGTCCAGTTCGTCCATCTTTTCCTCGCGGGCGGTCTCAAGCTCCGCTTCGAGGGCGGCGGTCTTTTGCTTCAGTTCGGTTTCCTGGCTCCGCAAGGCCGTGACGTTCTCCTCCAGGCCTTGGTTGGCTGCGCGCAGTTCGTCGCGGGTCCGCTCCAGCCTGGCGGCCTCCTCTCCGAATTCCCCCTTTGCGCCCGGGTCCTCCGCCGCGCCGTCATCCCTTGACCTTGCGGAAGCGAGTTCGGATTCGAGCGACGCGATCTTCTCCATCAACCGGGTTTCGCGCTCGGCCAACGTGTTGACGTTCTCCTCCAATCTAGTGGCCGCTGCGCGAAGCTCTTCGCGCGTTTCCTCTAGCTTGGAGATTTCCTCGGCGTAGCGGTCATGCCTGCGCTGTTGCTCTTCAATCCGTTCGTCCACCCTCGCTCGTTCCTCGCCACGCGCCGCCTGGGCCGTCTCGCGTTCGGATTCCATCGCCTTGATCTTCTCGATCAATTCCATTTCGCGCTTCGCCAGAGCCTCGATGTTCTCCTTAAGACCCGTGTTGACCGAACGCAGACCGTCCCTCATTTCCTCCAGATGAATGATCTCGTTTTCGACGTCCTGGCGCTTTCGCTCTTGCGCTTCCGGCCGTTCGGCTTCTTGCGTCCCGTCTTCGCCCCGACCGTCCTCCGGCTGAGAAAGCCTGCTCGCCTCGCGCCCCTCGGTCTTGCTGGCGATCATGTATTCGAGCACTTCGCGGTATTTGGCGTCGATGATCTTGTCATGGCTGGACGTGCGCGACCCGCCGCCAAGGGGGCCGATGGCGTTTCGCATCACCGTTTCCAAAACGTCGCCCTTGACGTCACGGGGCGCGGCCCGGGGCGTGGGGCGCGTTGGAACCCGGATATTATCGGGCTCGGGCGGTTTTGCGGCGGGCTTTTCGGCGGGCTTTCGCGCGCTGGCCCGCGCGCCCGTTTTCTGACGACGTTTTTTCTGCCGGGCGACGGCCTTCCTCGCCTTGGGCGCGGGCTTGCTTCTGGAGCCGAGCCACGCGAACAGGGCGATCAGGGCCAAAACGCCCAATACGACGTAAATCAACCTTGTCCCCCCTAACCCGCGCTTTCGGGAGCGACCCGCGTCAGCATCTCGATCCAGGTCATGCGGTCATCGACGTTGTTGTCGAATTCCTCGATGACGGCCGCGACGCGGTCCCCGTCCCTTTCGTGGATTTCGGCGCGCTTGACCGTCAGGACCACATCGTGCCGGGAAAAGGCGATCGTGTCGATGGCTTTCGCGTCGAAGCCCTTGGCCTCGAACAGCACGCCGTGCATGGACATGTCGATCCCGTTCCCGGATCCGGCCGAGCCGTCCGAATTGGTCCACGAAACCGTCATCGCGCCCGGAAGGACCGGGACCCTAACGGCGAAGCGGCGTTCTGGGCCGTCGTAACCGACGGTCCTGTCGATCATGTCGCGGCGCATACTTTCGGCTTGGGCCAATGCGTCCTTGACCTGGTCCTGGATGAAGCCCGCGTCCACGTCGAATTCGGGGCCGTCCTTGTCGGACGCCTTGGAGCGGGCCGCCACGCGGCGAATCGAGAATAGCGCGAGGATCAGCAGGACCGCGGCCAACAGAATCCACGGCCACGGCGCGCCGTCCTTCCTTTCGGAAACGGGAACGGTCGAGGGCGGGTCCGGCGCGGGTTCGGCCTTCTTTTCCGGCGGCGGCGGAGGCGGTTCCGGAACCGCGACCGGCATGCCTTCCCCGACCGGCTTCAAATCGGCCTTGGTTTCCGGCTCCTCGGCGAGGACGCTTTCCACCAGGGCGCGGTGGTCGGGCGGCAGGGGCTCGTCCACCATCTCGCTGGCTTTCTCCTGGAGGGCCACCAGGGCGTCGCGCAGCCGCTCCACCGGCTTCTCGCCATCGACGAGACGGATGGAAAGGTGCTGGGCCCCAGCCATCCTGGCCCAGGTGCGCAGGTAATAGGATCGGCCGGACAAATCCCAGATGATGAGCTTGCCGCCGAAATTCCGCCCGATGGCGGGCATCAGCGACTCGATGTGCTCGATATTGCGCAGGTGGTATCGGTTGGAGAGCCTGTCGAACAACTCGGCCGAGCCCACCCCCTGGCTTTCGAGCGCATGAAATTCCCGGTTCAGGTCAGCGTAGCGTTCGTCGGCGCGGACGGCCTTGCTCAGGTAACCCAGCTTCTTGTCCCAGATTTCCGGCTCGCCGTCGGTGACGATCAGCGCCAACTTGATCGCGTCCGCGCCGCCCCGGTCCAGCAACAGGCGGAACGGGCTTTCCAGGTCCGTCGCCCTCCCGCCCGCAGCCACGGCCCCCATGTTCGCGGCCAGTTCGTCCATGTCTTCGGGGTTGTCGGTCGAGGCCTCGATGTAATCGCGGATTTCCTCGTCGAAGCCGGAAAAGACGATGCGGTGCGGGGTCTCGAAGGTGCGAAGGAACGTCTTGAGCCAGACCTTGGACGCCAGGCGGGGATCGTATTTCTTGATCGAGCCCGACTGGTCGAACAGGACCACGACCTCTCCAATCTGGGCCGCCGAAGCGGGCGTCGCCAGAAACGCCGCAAGGACGATCCAAAGCCACACTACAGCCAAGCGCGCGCGCCGCATGCCTTTGGTTCCATTTCCCTGTCCCGATCATGGAATAGTACCGCCAACACCGGCCGCGCGGTCAAGGCGCGTTTCGCGCGAGCCGCCGAAGGAGCCAAAAAAAAAAAGCCGGCGCGAGCCGACTTTTTTTAGGGTGCGGGCGGATCGACGAAAGGTCTTTCGCATCGGCGGGAGGATGGGCTGACCCTCCATCGATCCAAACTTTATCGTTGATTTAATAATAAGTCGCACGAACAAAATGGCCAGCCGGGGGGATCAACCGATTTCCTCAGGGAATTCCCCCATGCCCGCCATGCGGACCTTGCGCACCAGATCGGCGAGCGAGCGGGCCTCCATCTTGCGCATGATGTTGGCGCGATGGGATTCGACGGTCTTTTCGCTGAGGTTCAGGTGCCGGGCGATGACCTTGTTGGTCTCCGCGTTGGCCAGCAGAAGGGCGACTTGGCGTTCGCGTCGGGTCAGGGCCCCGGCCCTCTGGGCCGCGCGGCGGCGCATGCGCCCGCCGATTTCGCGCAGCACGTACTGGGTTCCGGACCGGCCCTTGGCGCTGGCGCGGGCGACCGAGACCTCCACGTCCACGGCGGCGCCGTTGGCGCGCATGATCGCCACCTCCATCGGTCCCTCCGCAATGTCGACGAACCGATCCGCGTAGTCGGGGTGGACGCGCTCCGCCAGCGCGCTTCCGGCCAAGTCCCTGACGTCGTCCGCTCCGAACAGCCGTCCGGCGTTTTCGTTGGCGAAGATGATTCGCCCGTCGTTCTCGACCAGGATGGCGTCGGGGGACAACTCCACCAGGTCGCGGTAGCGCCGTTCGCTCTCGGCGATGGCGTCGACGGCCTTGCGATGGTCCTCGCGGATGCGCAGCGACACCAGGCCATAGGCCAGGTCCTCGGCCAACTCACTCAGCAGTTCCGTCTCCTCCACGTCGAAGGCGTCGGGCTCGGGCGCGTAGATGTTCAACGCGCCGAAGGGCCTGCCGTCCTCGATCAGGGGCAGGGCGACGGACGATCCGAACCCCCACTTGCGCGCGGTTTCCCGCCAGGGCTCGAAATCGGGATCGGTGAAGACGTTTCGCGCCACCCGGGGCTTTCCCGTGCGGATGGCGGTTCCGGTCGGGCCGCGTCCGGAGGGGCTCTCGTCGCAGGTCACGACAATGCCGTCCAGGTATCCCACCGCGGAGCCATGGCGGGCGGCGACCGTGACCGGCTCGGAATCGGAGATGCTTCGCACCGCGACCCAGGCGAGGCGGTACTCGCCGACCTCGGCAATCGCCTTGCAGAACTCGGACAGCAACTCGTCCCGCGTCCGCGCGCGCACGAGCGTCCTGTTGCAGTGGCTCAGCACCCGGAGCGAGCGCATGGTCTGCGCCTCCCGGTGATGGCGAAGCGCCACCAGGATCGCGCGCTGCAGGGCGTAGCCGTCGCTGGTCCCGGCGACCAAATAGTCCTCGCACCCGATTTCCAAGGCCCGAAAGGCGGTCTGGGCGTCGTGGGCTCGGGAATGGGCGATGACCGGCGCCATGGGGGCGGCGTCGATCAGGTCCCTGGCCGCCTCGATACCGCCTCCGTCCGGCGTGTCGGGATCGAACAGGATCACGTCGACCGCGTTCTCTTTCAGGCGCTCCAGCGCGCCGCCCAGGCTCGGGACGTGGTGGCAGGCGACGGTCGGGCGATCGAGGCTCGCCAGCATGTCGGCCGAGCGCTTGGCGACCTCCGCGTCCGCCTCGACCAGCAGCAAATCGATGACGTCCTTGGGTGGCATCGCCCTACCCGTTCAGAACCCGTCCCGCCACCGCGTCGAGCTTGGCGACGAGCTTCGGGTCGCGGGCGTCCGGCGCGGTGATGATGGCGTTGTCCAGCGCCGCGTGGCATCCGGCGCGGCACGGTCCCTCGCGACCGGAAAGGATGGGCGCGGCGCGCTTGACCAGCTTGCGGCCGTTGTCGGCGTTGCCCAGCAGCACCTGGATGATGGAGTCCACCGTTACGTGATCGTGGTCCGGATGCCAGCAGTCGTAGTCGGTGACCATGGCGATGGAGGCGTAGCAGATCTCCGCCTCGCGGGCGAGCTTGGCTTCGGGCATGTTGGTCATGCCGATGACGTCGCAGCCCCAGCTTCGATACAGGTTGGATTCGGCGAGGGTGGAGAACTGCGGCCCCTCCATGGTCAGATACGTCCCGCCGCGCTTGTGCGGGATGTCCAATTCGCGGAGCGCGGTCTCGACCGCGTCGCCCAGCCGAGCGCAGGTGGGATGCCCCATGCCGACGTGCGCGACGCAGCCGGTCCCGAAGAAACTTTTCTCGCGGGCGAAGGTGCGGTCGATGAACTGGTCCACGATCACGAACATGCCGGGCGGCAGCTCCTCCTTCAACGAGCCGCAGGCGGAAATGGAAAGGATCTCGGTCACCCCCGCCCGCTTCATGGCGTCGATGTTTGCGCGGAAATTCAGTTCGGACGGCGGGATGCGGTGGCCGCGGCCGTGGCGGGGCAGGAACACCATGGGCTGGCCGTCCAGGTCGCCGAAGAGGAATTCGTCGGATGTCTCGCCGAAGGGGCTCTCCACCCGCTCCCATCGGGTGTTGGCGAGGCCGTCGATCTCATAGACCCCGCTGCCGCCGATGACGCCGATCACCACCGAATGTCCCATTGCGGATACTCCTTCCCTCGAACGAACGCGATGGCGCAGTGTTTCCGTTTCGCCGCCTCGCCGCAACCGTCTTCGACGCCATTTCCGCGCATGCGTCTATTTTTCCTCCTTTCGCTTTTGAAATCATGCAGGATGGTCGGAAAGACAAAAATACCAGCCGGCCAAAGACTTGACCGGCTCCAGTCCCTCAATCGCCGGGCGCATTCCTCCGGAATGCTTGGCTTTCGGCGCATAAGCGCCGGCCCGCTTCGCAGGCTGCCAAGCGATCGCGAGTCATAGCTCGCGCCGCTTGGTATAACGCCGATTGAACAGACAGTGTAACCGCCAATGGCGTGTCGGGTCGAAGGAACGGCTCAACGCATTTTTTCGACGAGGCGTTTCATGTTCTTGGCGGCGTTCCGAAGCGCCCTTTTGACGGCGATACTTCGGACCACGCTCTCAGCGCCGCCCGAGGCCTTGCTTGCCTCCCCATGGCCGGTGGCGTCGATCATGCGCCCCGAGGGCTTCAACGTTCCGCGCAGGGAAACGTAAGCGGACGCCTTGGTTGGCCCGCCTTTGGAATCCGCGACGAACGTTCTGCCTCCGTCCTGCAATATGTTTCTTAGGACATTCGCCGCTTCGGCGGCGGAGGCGTCGCCCCCTTCGGAGAACACGTTTTCCACCTTGGCGATGACGTTCAACCGCGTCTCTCCGCCCCAAGCAACGATCTTCAGATCGTCAAACGCTTTTTTTAGATAGGATTGCATAGAGGAATCCTCTCTCTTGGCTGACGTCACCTGGACGATGGAAACCTTGATGCGCTTGGGCGCGACCTTGGGCGGACGAGGAACTGCGGAACGTTTCTCGGGGAAAGAAATTCGTGGACGCTTCGGCGCGCCTCCCGTCAAAGACGCGAGGACAAAGCCTTCGTCGCCAATGATTCCCGCTTGTTGTTGGCGATTATGATTGCGTCGGGCCGCATACGTCATTCTGTCGTCCAGCAATAACCGCAATTCCGCCAATGTCACCACGCCATCGCCGTTTCCGAACGGATGCTTGTCCGCATCCCCGTACAGTCCTTCAAGAAGATGCTCGGTGAAGAGGCCGTGTTCGGCCTTCATATCCCAACTCGCCAATTGGTTGGCGCGGGTTGCGGAGATAAACGTGATTTTGGACGGGACATCCAGTATTTTTGGGGAAATCGATATTCCGGAAGCGTTCTTTCGTAAGTATCCGGCCGCGCTTTCCCCGGAAAAACAGGCATCGACCATTACGGTAACCGATACGGCCGGAAGCCTGGACAGATTGTCGAGCAGCAAGTCCACGGGATACCCGTTGATCTCCACCATGTCGGGGTCGGTGTCGATGGGCAGAAGGTATCGCTCCCGGTCGTTGAGGCCCTGGATTCCATGGCCGGAATAATAGACCAGAACGCGGGACCGGTTTGGTTTTACATAGGCCGCGAGCTTGCCTTCGGGACGACGATGGGAGCCGAATACCGCAAGCATTTCCGCTTGCGTCGCGTCGCTGAGCTCGATGATGTTTCCATCGCGCGCGCCCATCACGTCCAGCGAGAACCGACGGATCGCGGCGATATCACGGTGGGCGAAACGGACTTCGGGAATTCCTTTCCGATACTTGCGGTTGCCGATGACCACAATAATATCGTCGCTGGCTTCAAGCCCCGCCTTGGTTCCGACTTTCATGGCGGCCCTGACCGGCTCAACCGCCATCGCCAAGCTGGCGATGGCCGACGCGAAAACGAGAATTCTGATCCCGAACATCAATTCCCGAGTTTCTTGTAATCGAAGTTAAAGATGTGCTCGTCATTACCCAAGCTAATATGGATGACAATCCCGCTCTTCGGTTCGCTAAGAATTGGAGCGTCCATCACAACGGTGCCGCCGTACCATTGGCCCGGCATGACGGTTTGCCGCTTGAGAAGGGTTTTCTGTATTTCGGCCTTATCTATCTTGGCCTTCTCTTCGATTCTGCCCATCAGCCTTTCGGTCCTGGCCTCATTTTCCCTCCGAGACTGTGCGGCCGCTGCGTAATCATATGTGGTTTCGGAATAAGACCCATATCCGCTGGGCCCCCCGTATCTATTGGACTCGTAAGTGTAGGAGCCTGTGGTCTGTCGGTAACCGGAGTCCGATCCGACTGACGCAAGGGAGCCTGCCAGCACGGCCAGAATCTTCCTCTGCGTTTCCTTGCGATCTATCTCTTCATCAAGCTCTTCGTACGTATAGATTTTGAGGGGAATAGTCGCGGACACGACCGTCCTTTCCACGGACGACGTCTTCGCATCGGGCTTACTGGGGTCGGGGACGGTTTCGGTCCGGTATTTTTTGCCCTCCGCCATGATATTGTCTGTGGAGACATCGAACGGTTTCTTGGACCGGTTTTGAAGCGCGACAACGAATTTCGCTCGTCCATCCTGCTTGAAAACGGCTTGGAGCGGCGACACTGTCACAACATGCTTCTTCTTGGATACAAGCCCGCTTCTGCCGTCTTGGTAGACTTGTTGCTGATTGCCTTTCGGGTCCGCGGTGATCTTAACCTTCGTGGCGCACCCTGCAGCCAGGAACGTCAGCACGAGAACGAAAGCGCGTATCGCCCAGCTTGACATTTCACCCCCAAAAAAACGATTACAAGCCCTAATATATTACTCGTTAATGTATACCAATGCAATACGCATACAATATAATGCGCACACACATAAGCGGCGCATCGATTTTCAAGAAATTATTCGATCACTCGATGTGAAAAGACGCGAGTTCGGCTTGCAGCTTCGCCACTCCCACCCCGGTTTTGGAGCTGATGGGGATGATGTCGGGGTGGGCGGCGACGTGGGTGGCGAGTTCCTTGGCCACCGTCTCGATCACGGCGCCGATTTTTTTCACCTTGTCGCACTTGGTCAAAACCACCTGATAGGACACCGCCGCCGCGTCCAGCATGTCCATGACACGGCGGTCCACGTCCTTGAGCCCGTGGCGCGCGTCCACCAGAAGGCAGGTCCGGCGCAGTTGCGCCCGGCCCTTGAGATAGGCGTCCACCAGCCGGGTCCAGCGCTCCACCTGGTCCTTGGGCGCCTTTGCGAAGCCGTAGCCCGGCAGGTCCGCGATCATCAGCCGTCCGTCGAGGTCGAAGAAATTGAGTTGCTGGGTCCGCCCCGGGGTGTTGGAGGTCCGCGCCAAGGCGCTCCGCCCCGTCAGCGCGTTGACCAGGGACGACTTGCCCACGTTGGACCGCCCGGCGAAGGCGACCTCGGGCAGGTCGGATTCCGGCACTTGCTCCAGCTTGGCGGCGCCGAGGACGAACCGACACGGCCGGGCGAACAGAAGGCGTCCGCGCTCCAGAAGATCTTCGTCGTCCGCGTTCACGGGGATTGCTAGGCGCTGACGCCCATCCTCTTCATGATGACCCATTGCTGGGCGATGGAGAGCGTGTTGTTCCAGGCCCAATAGATCACCAGCCCCGCCGGGAACTGGGCAAGCAGCACGGTGAACAGGATCGGCATGAACAGGAAGATCTTGGCCTGCACCGGGTCGGCGGGCTGGGGGTTGAGCTTCTGCTGCAGGAACATGGACGCGCCCATGATCAAGGGCCAGATCCCCAGCATCAGGAAGTCGGGAGGCGTCCACGGGATCAGGCCGAACAGGTTGAAGATCGTGGTCGGGTCCGGGGCCGATAGGTCGTGGATCCAGCCGTAGAACGGCGCGTGGCGCATCTCGATGGTGACGAACAGCACCTTATAAAGCGCGAAGAACACCGGGATCTGGACCAGGATCGGCAGGCAGCCCGACGCCGGGTTGGCCTTTTCCCGCTTGTAGAGCGCCATCAGCTCCTGGTTCATGCGCACCTTGTCGTCGCCGAACCGCTCTTGCAGCTTTTTCATCTCGGGCTGGAGCTTTTTCATCTTGCTCATGGCCCGGTACGACTTGTTGGCCAGCGGGAAGAACAGAAGCTTGATCAGGACAGTGAGCGCCAGGATCGCGAGCCCCAGGTTGCCCAGGTGCGCGTTGATCATCAAAAGGCCGTAGAACAAGGGCTTGGTCAGGAAATAGAACCAGCCGAAGTCGATCGCCAGGTCGAACCGGTCGACGCCGAGGGTTTCCGCGTACCCGTCCAGGACCCGCACTTCCTTGGCCCCGGCGAACAGGCGGTTCTCGACCGTCACGGCCCCGCCCGCGGGCGCCTGGACCGCGCCGCCCATGTAGTCGGTCTGGTATTTGTCCGCGCCGCCGTCGCGCAGGTGGACGAACCGGGTCGCCACCGCCGCCTTCTGGTCGGGGATCAGCGCGGTCAGCCAGTACTTGTCGGTGATGCCGAGCCAGCCGCCGGTGGTGTTCTGCTTCATGGTCCCGGAGTCCTGAATCTCGTCGTAGTCCACCTCGACCAGCGTGTCCTCGAGAACGCCGAGAAGGCCTTCGTGCAGGATCATGTAGCCCGTGACCTCGGGCGTGCCGTGACGGGACACCAGGCCATACGGGTGCAGAGTCACCGGAGCCGAGCCCGCGTTCTCCACCGTCTGGGTGACGGTGAACATGAAGTCGTCGTCCAGCGACACCATGCGCTTGAAGGTGAGACCCTGGCCGTTGCTCCAACTCAGCGTGACCGGACGCCCGGGCACCAGGGTCTCGCGGTCCGCCGTCCATTGGGAATCAGGCGTGGGGACGGCGACGCCCCCGGTCGCAACCCAGCCGAACTCGGCGAAATAGGCGTTGTCCGTCCCGTGCGGCGACAGCAGGACGATTTCCGGGCTGTCCGGGTCGATGGTCTCGCGGTAGTCGGCGAAGGACAGGTCGTCGAAGCGCCCGCCCTTGAGCGAAATGGAGCCGTGCAGGCGGTCGGACGCGATCCTCACCCGCTCCGCGCCCTTGATCACCGCGTCACGTGACGCAGCGGGCGGCGAGGAGATGGTGGGGGCGGCTGGGGCCGCCGGGGCCGAGGATTGCGGGGCCTGGGCCGCGGGCGCGCCCGACGTGGCTGGGGCGGAAAGCTGGGGCGGAGCCCCGAACTCGTTCTGTTCGGCGGGGATGGGGGCCTGCTGCTCGGGCACGAAGAAGTATTCGTAGAGAAACAGCACGCCGACGGAAAGCGCCACGGCCAGGATCAGGTTCTTGTTGTCGACGCCGCCCATTATTTCCACCCCCCATGGTCGGTGGCGGACTGGCTTTCCGGCACCGGATCGAAACCGTATCCGCCCCAGGGATTGCAACGCAAAATCCGCTTGACCGCGAGCCATCCTCCCCGAAGCGCTCCATGGCGCGAAACCGCTTCCAGGGCGTATTGGGAGCAGGTCGGGTCGTAGCGGCAGCTTCCGGGCAGGATCGGAGAGATTCCGTATTGATAGCCACGGATCAGGCCCATGAGGATGATGCGTCCCGGCGTCATGGTCATTTCGCGTTCCCGCGTCCCTTGCGATGGGCGCCGGTTCGTTTCAGCGCCGTTTCCAGATCCTTCAACAACGCCTCGAACGGGCGGCGCAAGGCGGCCTTTCGTCCGATGATCACCAGATCGCGCCCCCCTCGGGCGTCGGCCTGAACCACCACGTCGGCGGCGGCCTTCAACCGCCTTTTGATTCGGTTGCGGACCACCGCGTTTCCCACCTTGCGGGTGACGGTGAATCCGACGCGGACAGCCGCCTCGTCCGATTCGCCGCGGTCGCGGTGCTGCACGACCATTCCCGGAGCGGCCCACTTGGTCCCGACCCTGGCGGCGCGCAGGAACTCGCTCCGACGCTTCAGGCGAAAAACCGGGACGGACACGGGCCTTCGGGGTTTAGGCGGACAGGCGCTTGCGCCCCTTGCGGCGACGATTCGCCAGAACGCGGCGCCCGCCGACGGTGCTCATGCGGGACCGAAATCCGTGCCGGCGTTTCCGGACGAGCTTGCTCGGCTGATAGGTGCGCTTCACGAAACCAACTCCCAACTTGGAATTCCAGGGCCGGTGTATACGGCGTGGGCCTCGGGAAGTCAACGACGGGGCCGGGCGGGATGTGTCAATTATGTTGCGTTTTCTGGTTAATTGGCCTTCAATTGTATGATAGGCGAAACGAATGGCTTGATTTTTCGCCAATCGATTCTAATGTGAACCACCCTCGGTAAGAGGGGGGGGCAGGGAGAGCGCAATCATGCAGGGCAATTTGGGCGACATGAATGATTTGACGTGCGAACTTCCGCCCGAGATGAGCATCATCCTGGTCGAAGACGAGCCCAGCCACGCCCGCCTCATGGAGATCAACCTCCGGCACGCCGGCGTGGAAAACGAAATCGTCAAGCTTGAAGACGGCCTGCAAGCGCTGGAGTACTTGATGGGCTCCGGCGAGTTCGAGGGAAGCAAGCCGCCGGAATCCCTTGTGGTGCTCTTGGACCTCAATCTTCCGCGCATGACCGGGCACGAGCTGTTGGAGCGCGTTCGCAAGGATGAAGGCATCGGCCAGATCCCCGTGATCATCGTGACCTCGTCGGACGACCCGGACGAAATGGACAGGTGTTACCAGCTAGGATGCAACGACTACCTGGTCAAGCCGCCGGTGGGCGTCAGCTTCCTGGAATCCTTCCACAAGGTCGGCCTCTGCTGAAATTCGAACGCCGACCTCTCCCCCGGCGTTGATCGAAAACGCCGGGCGGTTCATAGTGTCCGCGAACAACGCGCCGATCGTGGCGCAGGGTATAAAAAGGGAGTGGGGCATGAAGCGCGGGCTCGCCATTTTCAGCGCGATCGTCGGGGGTCTGATCCTCGCGGTCATTCTTCTGATCGCTTTCGGGTTTTCCAATCTGGACTCCATCGTCGAGGAGGCGGTCGAAAAGGTCGGCTCCAGGGTCGCCCAGGTGGACGTGGAACTGGACAAGGCCAGCATCTCGGTGACCGAGGGAACCGGCGCGCTGATGGGGCTTTCGGTCGATAATCCCAAGGGCTTCCACACCGACTCCGCCATGCGGCTCGGCGAGATCAAGGTCAGCATTTCGGAAAAGTCCGATCTGGAGACCGTGATCATCAAGGAGGTTCTGATCTCCGCCCCCGAAGTCACCTACGAAGTGGGCTCGGACGGCAGCAACATCGACGCCATCCAGAAGAACGTGGACGCCTTCGTCGCGAAACACGCGGGCGGCAAGTCCGAACCCGCCCCGTCCAAGGGCGAGGGACCTAAGCTGATCATCGAGAACCTGAAGGTCCAAAAGGGCGTGGTGAACGTGAGCGCCACCTTGCTGAAGGGCAAGAAGCTGAGCGCGCCGCTGCCCGACATCCACCTCAAGGACATCGGCAAGAAGGAAGGCGGCGTCGGCCCCGCCAAGATCGCGAGCGACCTGATCGCCGCCATCACCAAGAAGACGGGCGACGCCGTGGGAACGCTCGGCCTCGACAAACTGCTCGGCGACGCGGGCGCGGCCGTGTCCGAAGCGGCGTCCGACGCCGGAAAAAAGGTGAAGGAAGGCGTTTCCGGAGCCACCGACGACGTGAAGAAGGGCGTCGAGGACGTGGGTTCGTCGGTCAAGAAGCTGTTCGGCGAGTAGGGCCCCGGAAAACCAGGAAAACGGATCGGACGCCTTGAAGAAGAAGCTTCTCGTCGCCGTCGCCATCGTCGCCGCGGCCCTGGCCGGGGTGGCGGTCGTCGGGCCGAGCTTCGTGGACTGGTCGGCGATTTCCGCAAAAGTCGGCGACAAGGCTCGCGAGGCGACCGGGCGCGAGCTCGCCATCGACGGCGACATCTCCATCGCCTTTTTTCCCGCCCCCGCGCTCGTGGTCCAGGACGTGCGCCTGTCCAACCTGGACGGCGCGACCAGCCCGGACATGGCGCGGCTGAAATCGCTTGAGGTTCGCGTCGCCCTCGGCCCGATCCTGAGCGGCGAGGTCCAGGTGGAATCGGTCCGTCTGATCGAACCCGTGCTGCATCTGGAGCGCCTCGCCGACGGCCGGGTCAACTGGGAATTCGCCCCCTCCGAGGAGAAGCCCGCCGACGAGGAGCCCAAGGAGGAAAGCGGGGACGGCGAAAAATCCGAAGCGGGCGGCCTGGCCCCCGACGTCCGGCTCGACAACTTCCTGGTCGAGGACGCGCGCATCATCTTCCGCGACCGCGTTTCCGGCCACCGCGAGGAAATCCTGATCCACCAGGCCCGTTTGGGCGCGGGTTCGCTTCAGGGCCCGTTCGACAGCTCGGGCGCGATGATGGTCCGGGGGACGCCGCTGAGTTTCGACGTTTCCGTCGGCAAGCCCATCGAGGACCGCACGGCGCCGCTCAGCGTCTCGGTCCGGTCCGAAGCGGGCGACACGGCGCTGAGCCTTGCGGGCGCCCTGATCGGGCTGCACGAGAAGCCGCGCCTGAAGGGAACCGTCAAGGCGACGGGCAAGAACCTGGCCCAGCTTCTGGCCGTCGTCCAGGGCGGCGGCGCGCTGCCCGGCTTCCTGGGCCAGGAATTCGCGCTGGAGGGGGCGCTGCTCGCCTCTTCGGAGACGGTGGACGTTAAGGACCTCGTGGTCCGGCTCGCGGACGTTCAGGGAACCGGCGCGATCCAGGCCGAGATGGGCGAGGCGGCCTCCGTTGACGCGTCCCTGGAAATCGCGCACGTGGACCTGGACAAATGGCTGGCCATGAAGCCCCTGGAAACGGCCGCGCCTTCGCCCGTCATGGTGACGTCTCGGGGCAACAAGGCCACGGTCGCCCTCGCCCCGCCCCCGAGCGAGACGGAGAAGGAGGACGCGGACGCGGGCTTCTCGCTTCCCACCGGGATCGAGGCCGCCGTCGACGTCACCGTCAAGGCGCTGACGCTCAACGGGGGCGCGATCAAGGAAGTTCGCGCCAACGCCGCGCTGACGGCTGGCGAGATCATTCTCAACCAGTTCAGCGCCCAGTTTCCGGGCGGCGCCGACCTTGCCGTTTTCGGTTTCGTGTCCGAGGCCGACGGCAAGCCCGCGTTCGACGGCAAGATCGAGGCCCAGGCGGGCGATTTCCGCAAGCTTCTGTCCTGGGGGGGCGTGGACGCCGACGCGATCCCCGGCGACCGCCTGCGCAAGGTGTCCCTGGCCGGACGCGTGGTGGCGAACCCGGAAACCGTCCAGGTGGCCGACGTGGACGTCCGTTTCGACAGCTCCAGGCTTCAAGGCGGGGTCAGCATCGCCGTTCGCGAACGCCCCTCGTTCGGCGTCGATGTCCGCTTGGACAAGATCAACCTCGACGCCTATCTGAAGAAAGGCGCGCCCAAGGCCGCGGCCAAGCCGACAACGGCGAAAGCCAATGACGGCGGCGCAACGAACGAAAAGAAGGCCGCGCCCAAGGCCGACGATCCCTTCGCGGCCCTGAAAGCGCTGGCCGCCTTCGACGCGAACTTTAAGGCGCGGGTGGGCTCCCTGGTCCACAAGGGCGCGACGATCAAGGGCGTGTCGGTGGAGGGCGCGCTTTTCGACGGCGTCCTGACCTTCAAGCGCGGCGGCGTCGCGAACGCGGCGGGCGCGTCGGCCAAGCTGACCGGGAAAATCCGCAACCTCGCAGGGATTCCGTCCGCGAAGAACCTGAAGGTCTCGGTCGCGATCCCCGACGTTCCCGGACTGGCGCGTCTCGCTGGCGGGAAGGCGGACGGACTGCCCAAGCTCGGCCCGGTCAAGGCCACGGCGGTCTTCAACGGCGCGATTCTCAAGCCCAGCATGGCTCTGGACGTCTCCACCGGCGGGGGCGTCCTGAAATTGAACGGAGACACGGTCTTCCTGCCCCGTCCCGGGTTCGCCGGAAAGATGTCCGTGAAACATCCCAAGCCGGCCGCGCTGCTGCGGCTTCTCGGCGCCGAATACCGGCCCCAGGGGCCGCTTGGCGCGCTCTCCCTCGCATCCGCGTTCGAGGCCAACGACAAGGCCGTCGGCCTGTCCGGGCTGTCGTTCCGGATCGGAGACCTGTCGCTGAAAGGAACCGCCGAGGTTGGCTTGAAGGGCCCGAGGCCCGCGATCAAGGCGGATCTCAGCGGGGGCGAATTGAACCTCGACCCGCTGCTCCCGCCCATGAAGTCGGCCGCGCTGGAGGACGCCCAGCGCCAAGTCCGCGCCGCGTCCCGCCTCCTCGCCCCGCCCGCGAAGCGCGCCGGAAAGGCCGTCCCCGTCGCCAATGGCGCGGAACGCTGGCCAACCGAGCCCATGGATTTCGGCTGGGCCCACGGGTTCGACGCCGACGTCGGGCTGACCGCCTTGTCGATCCGGGGCGCGGGATACGTTCTCGACGACGCCGACGCCAAGCTGTCCTTGAACGCGGGCGTGGCCAAGGTCGAGCGGCTCAAGGGCCGCCTGTTCGACGGTCCCTTGGACCTGACCGCCAGCCTGGACGCCAACGGACGGCCCAAGGCCCAGGCGAACGTGCGCCTGGAGGGCATGAACGTGGCGAGCGCCCTGAAGGCCGCCAGCGGCAAGGCGTCCGCCAGCGGCCGCATGGCATTGAACGCCGATCTGGCCATGTCGGGCGCCAGCGTCCGCGACATGGTCTCGACCTTGGACGGCTCGGGCGCCATCGCGCTCAAGAACCTGAAGGTTGCGAGTGATCCGGGGAACGTGAATATCCCCGTTCTGGGCCAACTGCTCGGCCCCATCCTTTCCGTCGTCGACCGCATCAACGACAAGATCGCCAACGTGGTCGCGTTCCTGACCCAAAGCAAGGATCTGGGCCGCGCCGATCTCACGGGGTCTTTCCGGATCGACGACGGGGTGGTCCTGACCAAAGACCTGGCGCTTAAATCCGGCCTGTACGGCGCCACAGGGAGCGGGCGCGTGAACCTGCCCGCCAATACCATCGACGCCACCATCGAGGCGCGCCTTGCCGGCGGCATCCTGAAGACCGCCCAATCCATGATCAAGGAAATCCCGACCGTTTTGCCGGTCCGGGTTCGCGGCAGCCTCGACGACCCCAAATACACCATCGACACCAAGAAAATCCCGGGCGGCGTGCTGCGCATCCCCACGGACAAGAAGTCCCTGAAAAAGGGCATCAAGAAGCTCAAGGACCTTTTCAAGAAAAGATAGCGGCTACCGGCCGAACAGGACCTTGTCCTTGGCCGGTGTCGGGAACTGGATGGTCACCTCGACCCGACGGTTCCGCGCGCGGCCCTCCGGCGTGTCGTTGCTTTCGAGGGGCTGGACGTCGGCGAAGCCCTGGGCCGAGACCCGCTTCTTGTCCAGCTCGCGCTCCGTCAGAAGGTAATGGACCACCGACACCGCCCGGGACGACGAAAGCTCCCAGTTGGAGCGGAAGCGCGCGGTCTTGATCGGAACGTCGTCGGTGTGCCCGGCGACGCCGACCCGTCCGTCGGTGCGTCCCAGGATCTGGGCGACCCGCGCCAGTGCGGACGTGATTTCGCGCTTCAGTTCGGCGCTGCCCGACGCGAAGGCGGTCTTTTCCGGGAAGCGGATGACGATTTCCTGGTCGCGCTCCTCGACCTCCACCGATTCTTCCTCCAGCTCCGTGGCGAGCCCGGTGCGCAGGTTGTACATGATCTCGCCCTTCCAGGCGTCGATGTCGAAGGACGAGCCCGAGCTGCCCGCGCCGTCCGCTTCCTGGTCCTGGGACTTGCTGGTCTCGGCGTCGACCGGTTCGGGCTCCTTGGGCACGATGGAGTGGAAGGCTTGGCTCAGGGGGCCCGCGTTCTTCTTGAACTTGTCGCTGTTGACCTCGGAGAACGACAGCAACAGCACGAAGAGCGCGAACAGCAGCGACATCAGATCGGCGAAGGTCACCATCCAGCGCGGCGCGCCCGGACGCTCGCCGTCGCCGCTCTTCTTCGCGAGCATTTCGAGGAGGATGCTGGAGCCCGACGACTCCTGCTCTTCCTGGCGGCGCTTAACGACCACGCCGCGCCTGCGGCTTTCCGCCGCCCTTATTCGCGGTGTAAGATCCCTTCTGCCAAGGCGGGCGCTGTTTTTCGGGCAGGAAGGGCTCCAGGATCTCGCGCATGGTGAGCGGGTTCTGCATCTGCTGGATCTGAAACACGCACTCGATGATCAGGGCGCGGTTGGCCTTGTCCTCCTCGGCCTTGCGCACCAGCTTGTCGGCGATGGGCAGCGCGAACAGGTTGGCCATCAGCACCCCGTAAAGCGTGGTCAGCAGCGCCACCGCCATGGCCCGGCCGATGGTGGTGGGATCGGTCATGCTGGACAGCATCTGCACCAGGCCCACCAGGGTGCCGAACATGCCGAAGGCGGGCGCGGCCTCCCCGATGGAATTGAAGATCTTGGAGCTCATCTCCGAGGATTGAATGGCCTGGGCCATTTCCTGGGTGAGGATCTTGCGGATGTAGTCCAATTCGCGCCCGTCGGCGACCATCAGGACGCCTTTCTTGAAGAACGGGTTGGAGATTTTGGCCTTTTCAAGTGAATGCGGGCCGCTTTTCCGCGCCTTTTTCACCATGGTGATGGCCTGCTCGATATAGTCCCGCGGCTGTTCCTTGGTGTTCATGAACGCGGCCTGCATGCCGACGGGAAAGGCGACGAACACGCCGTGCATGGGAAACCGCACCATGGTGGCGGCGAAGGTTCCGCCGATCACGATCAGCATTCCCGGAACGTTGATGAAAATCCAAAGGTCCGAGCCGGTCATGATCGCGATCAGAACCAGGGCGAACCCGAAGATCAGACCGGCGATGGTCGCGATATCGTACAAACGCTGTGCCCCCCAGGGTCGAACGACGCCGACCCATCATGGAGGTTCACGACGCGAGATGCAAATTTCCCGTCCGGGTTCCGTCAGTGCGGAACCCGAGGCAAACAGGAATCGACCCGCACCCGGGCGCGGAGCCTGACCGGGTCCTTGCTGAAATAGGGCGCGAGCCCCGTGTCCTTGGCGATGGTGTGGTCGTTAAGCCAGGGGACCAGGAACCCCATCACCTTGTCGACCGTGACCGTCTCGGGATCGCCCGCGTGGAGGTTCTTCATCGCGTGGACCGCGACCGCGAACCTGTTGTGCTCGCGTCGGTGCTCCCTCAGGTTCTTGAAACCGACGGACTCCATGTACTGCTCCTCGAGCTTGAAGTGATCGAGTGCGTAATTGACAAGACAATTGATGACCTCGCCCATGTCGCTTGGCGACAGGGTTTCCCCGCGCATTCCGCGCAAGGTCTCGGCGAGTTTGAAGAGGCTTTGGTTATCCAGGTCGAGAGACCGGATGGAGATGGCGTATTGCGGCGACCATTCTGGAACCTGCAACATGGCTTTCCCTTTCGTCTGACGTATGGTTCGATCGACGTCACGGGTTTTCGCCGGAATTCTTCCGATTTCGGCCTTGAACCGGTTTCCTGGATTTCTTTCCCGGGTCCGGTTTTTACGCCCGTGATTTCCTGTCGGTTCGTCTCCTCCTTCGAACGGTTTCGATGGTATGATTGTTCGACGGTTTTGGTTTCCATTCGGTTAACGGAAGCGCGCCCCCCGCCCGCTTGCCACGAAGGCCTCGAGAAGCCATAGTTGGCCCATGGCGAGAAGAGAGCCCCAAATCGCGCCCCCGCCGATCAGGAGAATTGACGCCGGGTCCAAAGCGCGCCGTTGCGACTGGCCCGATTGCGAGAATACCGGGGAGTTTCGCGCGCCCAAGGACCGGGAGCGCATGCGGGACTACTACTGGTTCTGTCTCGACCACATCAAGGTCTACAACGCGTCCTGGAACTACTACGCGGGCATGTCCGAGGACGAGGTCGAGGCCGACCGGCGCCGCGACACCACCTGGGACCGCCCGTCTTGGCCCTTGGGCGCCAGGCTGGCGGGCAAGCGCTGGCGGCTCGAGGACGTGGTCGACGACTTCGGCGTGACCGGGGAAGGCGCCGAAGACACGCCCCCGCAAAGGCCCTACCATCCCGAGACCGAGGAAGAGCGGGCGCTCGAGGTCCTGGGCCTGAAACCCCCTGTTTCCGCCGAGGACGTGAAGGCCCGTTACAAGGAGCTGGTGAAGCTGTACCATCCCGACGCCAACGGCGGCGACAAGTCCGCCGAGGAGCGGTTCAAGCAGGTCGGCGAGGCTTACGAGACCGTCATGGAAAGCATGTCCCTGCGCGGCGCCGACTGAAACAACAAGAACGGAAAAACGATCGATGAATTCCCTATCCGAACATGACCCCTCGGGCTTCGTCCTGGGCGCCCCGGACATGGAGGTTTCCGCCCGGGACGTCTTCGGGCTCGACGTGGACATGAAGATTCCCGCCTTTTCCAAGGCGGACGAGCACGTTCCCGACGTGGACGACGCCTATCAATTCGACCACGACACCACGCTGGCCATCCTGGCCGGGTTCGCCCACAACCGCCGGGTCATGATCCAGGGCTACCACGGCACCGGCAAGTCCACCCACATCGAACAGGTGGCGGCCAGGCTCAATTGGCCCTGCATCCGCATCAACCTGGACAGCCACATCAGCCGCATCGACCTTGTGGGCAAGGACGCCATCGTGCTGCGCGAGGGCCAGCAGGTGACCGAATTCAAGGAAGGCATGCTGCCCTGGGCCCTGCAGCACCCGACCGCGCTGGTGTTCGACGAATACGACGCCGGGCGCCCCGACGTGATGTTCGTGATCCAGCGCATCCTCGAGGTCGAGGGCAAGCTGACCCTGCTGGATCAGAATCGGGTGATCCGGCCCAACGCCTTCTTCCGCCTGTTCGCCACCACCAACACGGTGGGGCTCGGCGACACCACCGGGCTCTACCACGGCACCCAGCAGATCAACCAGGGCCAGATGGACCGGTGGAACATCGTCGCCACCTTGAACTACCTGCCCCACGACGACGAAACGCGCATCGTGCTGGCCAAGGTGCCGGACTACGACGACGACGAGGGCCGCAAGACCATCGCCACCATGGTCGAGCTCGCCGACCTGACCCGGTCCGGCTTCATGAACGGCGACCTGTCCACGGTGATGTCGCCGCGCACGGTCATCACCTGGGCGGAAAACGCCAAGATATTCATGGGCGACGTGGAAATTGCGTTCCGCCTGACCTTCATGAACAAATGCGACGAGCTGGAGCGCCCGGTGGTGGCCGAGTACTACCAGCGCTGCTTCGGCGTCGAGCTGCCGGAATCGGCCGCCCGCGCGCCCATGCCGTAGGGCGCCCGGGGAACGGCCGTGCACGGCGAGGAAAAACCCGAGGACCTGTTCAAGCGCGTCACCGTCTCGACGTTGAAGGCCATCGCCGACGACGGGGAGGTGGAAGTCGCCTACGCCCCCGGCAACGAAGTCCGCGTCGGCGCGTCCGGCAAGAACGTGCGCCTGCCCGTTCCCTCCCAGGAGCTGAACGTCCACGACGTGCTCCGTCTTCGCGGCGCGTCCGACGCCGCCGCACTGCGGCTGCGCCACCACGACGAGGATCTGCACCAGCGCTTCCTCCCCACCGACCCGGCCGCCGCGGAAGTGTTCGAGCGCGCCGAGCAGGTCCGGGTCGAGGCCCTGGGCAGCCTGCGCATGGCGGGCGTCGCCGAAAACCTGTCCAACATGTTGGAGGACCGCTGCCGCTCCAAGGGCCTCGCCGAGGTGGATGAGCGCGAGGACGCCTTCATGGTCGAGGCCTTCGGCCTGTTCCTGCGCGAACGACTGACCGGCCTGGCGCCCCCGGAATCCGGCCGCCCCCTGATGGGGCTGTGGCGGCGCTGGATCGAGGACAACGTCGGCGACGAGGGCTTCGAGAACCTGACCGCGACCATGGCGAACCAGGAGAATTTCGCGCTCGCGCTCAACGATCTTCTGGACCACCTGCGCCTCAACCCCGACGCCGACGAGCCTAGCGACGACGACCAAGACGAGCCCAACGAGGGCGACGACGCCGACGGCCAGGACGACACCCCGAGAACCAAGGATTCCGGCGAGGCCTCGGACGAGCCGTACGCGGGCTCCTCCAGCCCCGGAGAGGAGGACCAGGATGCGGACGGAACCGGCGGCGACATGGGCGAAGGCGCGTCCTCGCCGTCCATGGGCGAGGACCCGGCCGGGCCGTCGCGCTGGCGCTCCCAATGGCCGTTGAACGACCCCGCGCCGGACCGGGTCTACCACCCCTACAGCACACGCTTCGACGAGGTGGTCGAGGCGGAATCCCTTGGCGAGCCCGACGAGCTCAACCGTCTCCGCGCCCAGCTCGACCGCCAGCTCTCCAACCACCAGGGCGTGGTGACCAGGCTCGCCAACCGGCTGCAGCGCCGTCTGCTCGCCCGCCAGACCCGGTCCTGGGACTTCGACCTGGACGAGGGGCTGCTCGATTCCGGCAGGCTGGCGCGCGTGGTGGTCAACCCGCTCCATCCCCTGTCCTACAAGCAGGAAAAGGACATGGAATTCCGCGACACCGTGGTGAGCCTCCTGATCGACAACTCGGGCTCCATGCGCGGGCGGCCCATCACCATCGCCGCGCTCAGCGCCGACATCCTGGCCCGCACGCTGGAGCGCTGCGGGGTCAAGGTCGAGGTCTTGGGCTTCACCACCAGGAACTGGAAGGGCGGGCAATCGCGCGAGCTCTGGGTGCAGCAGGGCAAGCCCAAGGACCCGGGGCGGCTCAACGATCTCCGCCACATTGTCTACAAGCGCGCGGACGCGCCCTGGCGGCGCGCGCGGCGGGGCCTCGGCCTGATGCTGCGCGAAGGCATCTTGAAAGAAAATATCGACGGCGAGGCGCTTCTGTGGGCCCACGACCGCCTGCTGGTCCGGCCCGAGCAGCGTCGCATCCTGATGGTGATTTCCGACGGCGCGCCGGTGGACGACGCGACCCTCAGCGCCAACCCGGGCCATTACCTGGAAAGGCACTTGCGCGAAGTCATCGCCTTCATCGAGCGGCGCTCGCCGGTGGAGCTCACCGCCATCGGCATCGGCCACGACGTCACCCGCTACTACAACCGGGCCGTGACCATCACCGACCCAGAAGAGCTCGGCGGCGCCATGCTGCGCAACCTGACCGAACTGTTCGACGAAGACCGGGAGCGGGCGCATGCGCGCCGCATGGCCATGGGGCTTTAGAACCGGAAATAGATGAAGGTCTCGGACCGGTTCGGGACGAACAGAACCGCGAACGAGCGCGCGTTGATGGCGATGTTGATCATCCTGAACGCGTCCTTCATGGAAACCCCGGACCGGGAGATTGATGGCGGAGGGGAGTTCATGAGGGAACCCGGTTTTCATCGTCGCGAATCCGGCCCCGGCCCGAAAAGACCCGCGCGCTTGCGATGTCCGCCCGATCCTAGTATACCCTCCCGGACGGCAGCGCCCGACCGGCGTTGACAAGGTTCATCGGCGTTGATTAGCTTGCTGAAATCCCCAAGGCGGAGTAGCTCAGCTGGTTAGAGCAGCGGAATCATAATCCGCGTGTCGGGGGTTCGAGTCCCTCCTCCGCTACCAACACAAGGCCTTGAAAACAAAAGCGTTTTCAAGGCCTTTGCTTTTTTGCCCAACCGCCACCCTGGACACTTTGCGCCAATAGGCAGCCCTATAGGCAGAATCCTGCAAGGTCTTTGGTTACATCCTCCCCGGCCACGGAGGAGCAGAAAATGCTTAGAAAAACGACTGCCTATTGCTGCCTATTCACCATCCTCACATCAGGATGCGCCTCTTCGCATCAAACATATGTCCCTCATGACTGGGAAACCTTCAGCGCGCCTGTGCATCAAGCGGGACTCAAGGCGCGGTCTGCCGAATCGAAGGAAAGCTGGTGGGAGGGGACGGCTTTCACGTGGGGTGACCTTGTTTTGATAGGCGCGGTCATCGGAGGAGCCTGGGTCGTGACTGAGGCGGCGGCGGATTGACAGCCAAGCCCAAGGGTACCTAGATACGCAAACATTTCCATTCGGCTTACCCGCATGAACGTACTCACCCCGCCTCCTCCGGCGGTTTTTTTTTGTTGACGTCGTGGTTATGTTCCGCACGTTAAGCTTTGTATCGACCAAGGGCCCTTTTGAAAAAAAGGCGCGTGTGCATATCATGTACGCGCCTAGGCCAACGCCTAACTTTCAGGGGATGATTGGGGAGGGACCAATTATGGCCATCAGATGGGAAAGCGCCTTCGCTCACTTGAGGGGAGCAAGGCTTTTTTTGTTGGCCTTGGCGTTTTGCGCCGTCATCACCAGCACCAACGAAGCCACCGCGCTCAGCGCAAGGGCAGCTGTTGCAAGAATCGCAATTGAAGAATCCGTAAAAGCTGGCGTCCCTCCCAGCCTTGCTCTTGCAATCATCAAAGTAGAAAGTGATTTCGATGCATCAAGCGCACAAAACGGTGTGGGGGTTATGGGGCTACCTCACACCACAAGGGATAGCCAACTCGTAAGCACACAATTTCCTCAAGTTTGGGATGCAAGAACAAATGTCGAATCTGGCATTAAAGTGTTAGTAAATTTATACATAAAACATGGTGGTGATTGGTCTAAAGTGCTTGCAGATTATGCAGTGAAAGACTTATCAAAACACTCTGCGGACGCTACACTGACAAACAACGAACTGCGTGGCAAATACCGTGGGTATGTTAATAAAGTCCTTAGCCTTCAGAGACGCTATCAAAATCATCGTGCAATAAAAAGAGTTGAATCACAAAGAGAATTTGCGCATGACGTAATTAATAATCGAGCAAAGAGCTTAGATAAATATGCATCTGCTGATGAATATAGCGCGGAAGTCGTTCGTAGAGCACAGGTTATGCTAAACGTTTTAGGGTATGATGCCGGTGAAGTGGATGGCGTTTATGGGGCAAGGACGATTTCTGCAATCAAGGAATTTGAGAAAAGGTCAGGAGCGAGCTTCGGGGGAAGAGCATCTACTGGCTTATTACGTGCATTGAAAGATGAATTCAAATCCCAAATATCATCAATTGACTCGCAAGCAAGCGAAGCCTTCACGAAAGATTTTTCTGAACCAGATTTCAATCTATCACAATACAAAGCGTATGCTGTTTTAATTGGAAACAATGAATACGAAAATCTGGGCAGGTTATATACGGCAGCAAACGATGCATCTACAATCGGGGGGGTGTTGTCGAAAAAATACGGCTTCGAAGTCGAAATTTTGAGAAATGCGACGAGGCAAGACATCCTCGACACACTAGACCACCTGCGGGCAAGCTTAACAGCCGACCACAGCCTTCTCATTTATTATGCCGGGCACGGCTATTTGGATAGGGAAATTGACCGTGGCTATTGGCAGCCTGTCGATGCGCATCCTGCCCGACGTTCGAACTGGATTAGCAACGCCGATATTACCGACACCCTCAGGGGTATAGCCGCCAAGCATGTTCTGGTGATCGCTGACAGCTGCTACTCAGGCGCCCTAACGCGTGGACCCTCCAGAGGCATCGCTGTCACGCAACGGACACCGAGCTACTTCCAAAAGATAATGTCTAAGAAGTCGCGTACGGTCCTTGCATCGGGCGGGCTTGAACCGGTTGACGATGGTGGCGGGGGCGGGCTTTCCGTATTTGCTCGGGCATTTCGCGATGTGTTGCGAGACAACACAGGTGTCCTCGAGGGCACAGAACTATCCGTGCAAATTAAGAAAAGGGTCAGGCTTAACGCTGCTCAGATTCCGCAGTACTCGAATATCAAGTTCGCCGGTCACGAGGTTGGTGGAGACTTCCTGTTCGTTCCTTCGCTGCCGTAGCGCTGAGAAAGACCGTTATTTTTACGCAAGAGAGGTCTGCAAATGGGCTCAGCTTCGGTGCTTTTCGTAAAACTGCTAGACCCGGTCAGTTTTATAATCGCGGGGTTCGGCGGCTTGTTTGTTCGAGCATGGTGTTGATGGACCCGCACGCAGGAACTGTCGATCATCACGATATCGCCGTCATAGGCCTTGGAAATCTCCGCCAGAAGATGGTCCCAGACTCCGGCCTTGCGCCAGCGGACAAACCGGTTGTAGCAGGTCGTGTGAGGGCCGTAGCGCTTGGGAACATCCGCCCATGGCGACCCCGTCCGGAACCGCCACAGGATGCCGTTCAACACCCGGCGATCATCGACGCGCGGAACCCCGCGCGGCTTATTCGGCAGCAAGGGCTGGATCACGGACCATTCGAAATCGGTCAACTCATAACGGCGACGGCTCATCGTTCCTCCTCTGGGCTGAGGAATAACGTGAATCAGGTTCGCACCGGTTTGGAAAGACCTTTTATGAGTTTACGGCCTAGTAGGTAAAGTTTGTTATAATTTTATATCCAAGGAATGAGAACAGTTTTAGTGGTTGTTAGTGGGGTTGGTGGCAGTATCAGGTGGATTTTTCTCCCGCAAAGGCCCCCGACCAATATCCTCAAATCCATCGGTCCAATATGGCCCTTGAACGGCAATTGTTTCAATGTGCGGGAGCACGATTTCATGGCTGACGGACAGGCGAGCGCCATCTGGAAAATCCCTGTGATATATATCAACCAGATCCTGAACCATCTCATATTTCCTGTCGCAGTCTTTTGTGAAAATCATGTAATTTTGATCAAAAAAACCTTGCGGAGTGCCGTATGAGGCTACAGGATATGATTTATATAATGACGACTTCCATATTGAATCGGCAACTTCTCCATACTGCTTGTGAATTACTGTCTCGTCTTGTAGCGCATGATATTTAATGTCGATTAGCACCGTGCAGTCGCTTCTTGAGTATATAGGTATCTGAGAGTTTGCGTCATTTTTATCATGGGTGCTTCTTATCTGTGTCGCACCAATATATATTGAAGCGATGCAGATCGTTCCAATCAGAAGCCATAATATTATTTTCATACCATCTCCTGCAATAACGTCAAGTTTCGAATAATTAGATGGATAGACAGCCGTGATAGATCATTTCTTCTTTACCCTCTTACGCTTGGGCAGATAGACCTTTAGCCAGTTTCCACCTGAGTTGGCGTTATATGATGGCTGGGGAGGAACAACAATTTCTACTTCCCAACCATGTTGATGCTCCATCGGAGGCATGATGATATTTGTTTTTGCGGCTTCTGGCAAAAGCATATTTGTATGACCGCCATATTGCTCACGCACGTTTTTGGGAAGCTTCACGGTTTTGTCTCGTTTGCCGTCTGATCCCAGGGGATACCATTTGACACGGAAATCAATGCCGTCAAATCCGACTGCTGTTAGAGTTTCCCTGCTAACCTTTATTGGACCGTTTGTTTTGTATAACTTATTTGTATTTTTCTGCCGTGCTTCGGGCTGACTATTCCATTCAATCTCTGGCATTTTATCCTTCTCTTGTTTAGGTGATGGAGAGTTCTGGGCGCTCTCTTCAAGGCTAAGCCCTTTGCCAATTATTTTGCCTGCCTCCCTTAACGCCCAGGCAGAGGAATTACCATAGCGGTCATTAAGCGTTGGATAGTTCCCTGCCATCTCGAATTCTTCGTCTTGGACGGCATCGCCTGCTGCCGACCCATCAGAGATCATATAAGTGATGACGCCTTTTCCATTATGCTTCCCCAATCTGTCTTTGCCTTCCCGACTGATTCGCTGATCATTACCCCGTGCGCCATCCAGGCCTGGTTTCGAGCCATCCTTATCATTGAGATAGGCGTCCAGCAGATCGTTGCCGCTTCCGCCGGCAAGCCGATCCTCGCCCTTGCCGCCCGAGAACCGCTCCGGATAATGCCGTTTGTGGCCGTGGTAGAAATCGATGATGTCGGCGACGGCGTTTTGGGTTTCCTTTTGGCTGGGGCCGGTTTTTTCGGCCTTTTCGCCGTCCTCTCGGGCCTTGCGTTCGCTCGGCGTTTCGGTGGCGAAGCCGGATTTGGTCAGGTTTGAGAGTTCGGCCCGGGTTTTGGGTTTCAGGCGGGACAGCACGTCGTGTTCGTAGGCCTTGG
>CAYFNC010000022.1:0-55374 GCA_964344345.1 uncultured Hyphomicrobiales bacterium
GCTGGGGCGAGGAGGGCAAGTGGAACCTGCTGCCCAAGAACGCCAAGGACCAGTCCGAGATCGAGGCCGAGCTCACCGCCATCGACGGCAACGACCAGGTGGTGGACGTGGCTTTCCCGCACTTCAACCCGGGCGAGGACGGCCTGCTGCTCCGCAAGGTCCCGGCCCGCAAGGTCAAGCTGCCCGCGGGCGAGGTTCTGGTCGCCACCGTGTTCGACCTTCAGGTCGCGCAGTACGGCGTCGACCGCGGCCTCGGCGACAACCTGGCCACGAGCTACGATGACGCCAACGTGGCCTACACCCCGGCCTGGGCCGAGAAGGTCACCGGGGTCAAGCGCGCCGACATCGAGCGCACCGGCCGCGAGTTCGCGGAGAACGCGTCCAGGACCCAGGGCAAGTCCATGGTCATTTTGGGCGCGGCCATCAACCACTGGTACCACGCCGATATGAACTATCGGTCGATCATGAACCTGCTGCACATCTGCGGCTGCGTCGGCCAGTCGGGTGGCGGCTGGGCCCATTACGTGGGCCAGGAGAAGCTCAGGCCCCAGGCCGGTTGGGCGCCCATCGCCTTCGGCCTCGACTGGCATCGTCCGCCCCGGCACATGAACTCCACGTCGTTCTGGTACTTCCACACCGACCAGTGGCGCTACGAGCGCATCGACGCGGACGCCCTGTTGTCGCCCACGGCCAAGGCCAAGTACAAGGGCTACCAGTTGGTGGATTACAACGTGGTGTCCCAGCGCCTGGGCTGGCTGCCGTCGGCGCCGCACTTCAACAAGAACCCGCTCGACGTGGTCGCCGAGGCCGAGGCCGCCGGCGCCACCGACGAGGCGGCGATCTCCAAGCACATGGTCGCCCAGTTGAAGAAGGGCGAACTGGCCTTCGCCAGCGAGGATATCGACGCGCCCGAGAACCACGTGCGCAACCTGTTCGTCTGGCGCGCCAACCTTCTCGGTTGTTCGGCCAAGGGGCACGAGTACTTCCTCAAGCACTTGGTCGGCGCCCAGAACGGCGTCATGTGCGAGGGAACCGAGGGCGCGCAGAGCCAGGAGATCAAGTGGCGGCCGGAATCGCCCGTGGGCAAGCTGGACCTGATGGTGGACATCAACTTCCGCCTGAACTCCACCGGCGCCTATTCGGACATCGTGCTTCCCACCGCGACCTGGTACGAGAAGAGCGACCTGAACACCACCGACATGCATCCGTTCATCCATCCCCTGGACGCGGCGGTGGACCCGGCCTGGGAATCCAAGTCGGACTGGCAGATCTTCAAGACCATCGCCAAGAAGTTCTCCGAGCTGGCGGCGACCCACATCGGCGCCCGCAAGGACGTGGTGTCGCTTCCCATGCACCACGACACTCCCATGGCCCTGGCCCAGCCCCTAGGCGAGGTCAAGGACTGGAAGAAGGGCGAGTGCGAGCCCGTGCCAGGCAAGACCCTGCCCATCTTCAAGGTGGTCGAGCGAAACTACGGCGACACCTACGGCAAGTTCATCGGGCTCGGCCCGCTGATGGTCAACGCCGGCAACATGGTCAAAGGCATCGACTGGAACACCGAGCTGGAATACGACCAGCTCAAGGACCTCCACGGCGTGGTCGAGGAGGACGTCGTTTCCAAGGGCATGCCGTCCCTGGCCGAGGACATCCACGTCTGCGACGCGGTGCTCCAGATGGCGCCGGAGACCAACGGCGAAGTGGCCCACAAGTCCTGGACCGCTCTGTCGAAGAAGACCGGCATCGACCACGCCCATCTTTACGAGGGCCGTCACGAGGAGAAGATCCGCTACTCGGACCTGCAGTCACAGCCGCGCAAGATCATCACCGCGCCGACCTGGTCCGGCATCGAGTCCGAGGAGGTCAGCTACAACGCCGGCTACACCAACATCCACGAGCACATTCCGTTCCGGACCCTGACCGGCCGGGCTCATTTCTACCTTGAGCACGAATGGATGCTGGACTTCGGCGAGGGCTTCTGCGCCTACCGCCCGGCGGTGGACCTGAAGGCGCACGAGACCGTGCCCGACGGGGTCAAGAACAAGCCGCACCTGGTGCTGAACTGGATCACCCCGCACTCCAAGTGGGGCATCCACTCCACCTACCAGGACAACCTGCGCATGCTGACTCTGTTCCGCGGCGGCCCGTACTTCTGGGTGGCCGAGGACGACGCCAGGAAGATCGGGCTCCAGGACAACGACTGGGTCGAGGCGGTCAACGCCAACGGCGCCACCGTGGCACGGGTCGTGGTCTCCCAGCGCGTGCCGACCGGCATGGCCATGATGTACCACGCCCAAGAGAAGAACGTGAACGTGCCCGGCTCCAACACCACCGGGAAACGCGGCGGCATTCTCAACAGCGTGACCCGCACCACGGTCAAGCCCACCCACATGATCGGGGGCTACGCCCAACTGTCCTACTCGTTCAACTACTACGGCACCATCGGTTCCCAGCGGGACGAGTTCGTCATCGTTCACAAGATCGAGGACGGCGACGTGGATTGGCTGGAGCGTCCGCTCACGCCGGACCGCGAAGCCCAGCTCAATCCTCCGGGAATCAACAACTGACATCGGGTCGAGAGGAGTAACGCAAAATGAAAATCCGCGCGCAAATCGCGATGGTGCTGAACCTCGACAAATGCATCGGCTGCCATACCTGTTCGGTCACCTGCAAGAACATCTGGACCAACCGGAAAGGCGTCGAGTACGCATGGTTCAACAACGTGGAATCGAAGCCCGGCGTCGGTTATCCCAAGAACTGGGAGGACCAGGAGAAATGGCGGGGCGGCTGGGAGAAAACCGGCGGCAAGCTGGAGCTCAAGTCCGGCGGCAGGTTGTCCAAGCTGATCAACATCTTCGCCAACCCGGACATGCCGGAGATCGACGACTACTACGAGCCGTTCGATTACGACTATCCCAAGCTCCAGAACAAGCCTCTGTCCGAGGCCTGCCCCACGGCCAGGCCGCTCTCCCAGATCACCGGCGAGACCATGGAGAAGATCCACTGGGGCCCCAACTGGGAGGACGACCTCGCGGGCGAGTTCGACAAGCGGGCGAAGGACAAGAACTTCGACGGCATCCAAAAAGAGATGTACCGGGAGTTCGAGAAGACCTTCCACGCCTATCTGCCCCGGCTGTGCAACCACTGCCTCAACCCGGCCTGTGTGGCCAGTTGCCCGTCCGGCGCCATGTACAAGCGCGAGGAGGATGGCGCGGTGCTGATCGATCAGGATCGGTGCCGGGGTTGGCGCATGTGCGTCAGCGCCTGTCCCTACAAGAAGGTCTACTATAACTGGGAATCCGGCAAGTCGGAGAAGTGCATCCTGTGCTATCCCCGCATCGAATCGGGCATGCCCATGGCCTGCGCCGAATCCTGCGTGGGTCGCATCCGCTACGCGGGCGTGATCCTGTATGACGCCGACCGCATCAGCGACATGGCCGGCGCCGACAACGGCACGGGGATCTACCAGGCCCAGGCCAGCATGTTCATGGATCCCAACGATCCGGAAGTGATCGAGCAAGCCCGCAAGGACGGCGTGCCCGACACCTGGATCGAGGCGGCCCAGAACTCCCCGGTCTACAAGATGGCCATCGAGTGGAAGATCGCCTTCCCGCTGCATCCGGAATTCCGGACCCTGCCCATGATGTGGTACGTGCCGCCCCTGTCGCCGGTCCAGACCCAGATCGACCAGGGAACGCTGGAGACCGAGGCCGACGGCGTGATTCCCAAGGCCGACGCGCTGCGGTTCCCGGCCCAGTACCTGGCCAACCTGCTGACCGCCGGGGACGAGCGCCCCATCATCAGCGCGTTGCGCCGGATGCTGGCCATGCGGTCCAACCAGCGCTCGCTCGCCATCGACGGCTCGCCCAACACGGCGGCGCTGGAGGCGGTGGGGCTTTCCGAGGCCCAGGCCAAGGAAATGTATGAGTTGCTGGGCATCGCCAACCACGAGGACCGCTTCGTGATCCCGACCTCGCACGAGGAAGTCCGGCACGACGATCCCTACGCCTTCCAAGGCCAGAACGGCTTCTCGGGCGGCAACATAAGCTCCCACGGCTCCGAAGCGGGGGAGGGGTTCACCTTGTTCCCCGCCACGCGCAAGAAGACCTACACCCCCCAGGGCGTGCAGCCGCCCAAGCGGGACTAAGGAGGCTCGTCATGAAACTGTTCAACATTATCTCGCGGCTGCTCGACTATCCGGACGAGGAGCTCATGGAGAACCTGGCCGCCGTCGCAGACGCGGCCCGGGCCGACCGGGAGATGACCGAGGAGGAGCGGGAAACCGTGCTCGGCTTCATCACCTGGATGCTGGCGCACGATCCCATCGCCATGCAGGAGCGTTACGTCCAGACCTTCGACATGACGCCGGAGCACGACCTGCACCTGACCCATCACCTGTTCGGCGAGGACAACGACCGGGGCCCCGCCCTGATCGACCTGTCCGAGCACTACAAGGGATCGGGTCTCGAGGCCAAGGAAGGGGAAATCCCCGATTTCCTGCCGCTGATCCTGGAATACGTGTCCACGCTCGATGAATTCCAGGCCCGCGTCTTCCTCGCCGACGCGGCCAAGGTCCTGCGGGTGCTGGCGGAGAATCTCGAAAAGGCCGAGAGCCCCTACGCCCGCCTGATCAGGATCGTGGAAAACCGCGGACAACTGGCCCAGGCGGCTTAAGGAGAAAGACCATGCATGATTTCATTTTCGGGATTTACCCCTACATCGCGGGCGCGATCTTCCTGTTGGGCAGTTGGGTCCGCTTCGACCGAGAGCAGTACACCTGGAAGGCGGACTCGACCCAGTTGCTCAGCAACAGCGGCGTGCGTCTGTACAGCAACCTCTTCCATGTGGGAATCATCGGCATCTTTTTCGGCCATCTGGTGGGGCTTCTGACCCCGCACAGCTGGTTCCTCGCCATGGGCGTTTCCGACATCGACCACCAGTACATGGCGATTTACGCCGGCGGCCTGTTCGGTCTCGCCTGCATCGCCGGCGCGGCCATGCTGTTCCTGCGCCGCATCTCCGACGCCCGGGTGCGGGCGGCGGGGCGCAGCCGCGACACCTTCACCATCGGCTGGCTTCTGGTCACGGTCACCCTTGGGCTCAGCACCATTCCGGTGTCCTATGGCCACGCCGAACACGGGGACGCGGCGACCATGATCGCGCTCAGCGAATGGGCCAAGAGCGTCGTGACCTTCGGCGCCGATCCGTCGCTGATCGCGGGGGTTTCCACGGTTTTCAAGGCCCACATGTTCTTCGGCATGACCGTGTTTCTGATCTTCCCATTCACCCGGCTGGTCCACGTCTGGAGCGTGCCGATCGGCTACCTGGGCCGCGCCTACCAGATCGTGCGGGTCAAGCGGGTGCGCATGAACTGATCGGACGGTTTTCGGGCGGGGCGGCCATGGTGGCGGTCCCGCCCGTTCCCGAAAAACAATCAAGACGTCAACGTGGAGGGCGCGATGTTGAATCAGGAAATCGATTTGGAGGCTTTGACCGGCGAAGGCGGGTACTTGGTGGACCCCGACGGATGGTCCGAGGCCATCGCCCACAGGCTGGCGGAGAAAGAGGCGATCGCGTTGGCCGACGGCCATTGGGAGATCATCAACTGGGTGCGCGAATGGTACGAGGACAAGGGCGTCGCGCCCAGTCCACGTGACGTCGGCCTCTATCTGAAAAGGAACAAGATCACCCGCGCCCAGATGCACGACCTGTTCCCGCTCGGCTATGTGCAGCAGACCTGCAAGATCGCTGGAATGAAAAAACCGAGAGCGTGGAGCTCTGGGTAAAAATAAATGCGAATAATTCCAGAATAGGGAAATAAAAATCAAATTGGCATTACTTTCCTATAGAATTCCCGATGGTTATGTGCTAGGGTTCTGAAAGTGACGTATGCTAAGCTTACTAAACCCTCACTCATGAACCATCACTTGAAGGCCGAACCTAGTTCGGCCTTCCTTTTTTTTATTTATTCTATATTATTGTTCAGGTTATTGTGTGAACGCGGAGTCCGGCATGCGCAAGCTTGTGAAACTGGGAAGCAAGACGCCGGAAGGGGCGGCCCGGGATTTCGTCCATGGACTGGTTGAATTCGGCGAACGCCTGAAGGGCGGCGAGCACTGCCAGGACGTTTCCGAACTGTTCGAGACGTTCACGGCCACGCTCATCGATGCTTCGGACTTCATGGCTTCGGACGGCCGCGCGCGCCTTCACGGCGTCGTGGCCGCCGGCATGCCCCTGGCGGCGAAGGGCGGGTCGGGCTGCTCCGACTGCGGCCTATGCGAGTATTTCGCCAAGTACGTGGAGGCGCATCTGCCCGCGTAGGAGCGCCATGGAACGGACGCGCCCTGGCGCGTCGCATCCTGGACGTCGGTGGTCTCTCTCATATTCGTTAGCAATTTGCGATTTTCATCCCGAAACCGCCTTCGCGCGGTGGGCGGCGGAACCGTCGCCTTTGAAGGCAATATTCCACAAACAATGGGTTTTCTCCTTCATCGAATGTGGCCGCCGGTTTGGCCCCGATCTTGCCTCAGTGTGGGTGGTCGCCGCGTCTGTCCCTGGACACGGCCATGAATGAGGGCCCATGCCTGATCTTTCCATTAAGCGCCTTGGCGCCTCGGACAATGCGATGAACCGGGCCCTTCTGGAGAGGGAGAACGTCGAATGAAACCGTCAATCCCAATCGCCGCGCCGCCCCCGACGACGTTTGCGCGGTTGCGAACTCTTCAAGGCGCGCTCCGAGGCGCCAACCCCGAACGGGACCGGCGGGTCCGGGGGCGCGCCGCCGAACTGGAGCGCCTGAACGTGGACGCCACCCACATGTTGGGTGAGGCCGGAAGCTACAACGACACGGACACGGGCCTGCACATCTGGCGCATGGCGGCCTACGCGAGCGCGCTCGCCCACGCCGCCGGATGGCCGGAAGAAGACCGGAAACTGTTGGAGCTTGCCGTCCCCATGCATGGCTCCGGCAAGTTCGGAATTTCCGACGCGGTGCTGAAAAAGCCCGCCAAGTTCGGTCACGACATCCCGAGCAAGAGCGAGTCGCCCCTGTTTCGAATGGCGACCGAGATCGCGCTCTGCCAGCATGAAAAATGGAACGGGACGGGATATCCGCGAAAGCTGGCGGGCGCGGCCATTCCCGAAAGCGCCCGCATCGTCGCCGTCGCCGACGTCTTCGACGCGCTCACCATGCGCCACCCGTACAAACCCTCCTGGCCCGTGGACAAGGCGATGGGGGCGCTCAGGCAGGGCGCGGGCTCCCACTTCGACCCCGGGCTCGTGGATCTCTTCGAAGGAGTCCTGCCGGAAATCCTCGCCATAAGGCGCGAATGGAACGAGCGCGAAAGAAGCGCGGCCGCGTGACGGCGTCCTTTAATAGGCGAGGACCCACCGCGTCACCAGGCTCTCTTCCAAGGCCTTCGCGCGAACGCGCCAGGCCTCGGCCGCGTCTTCGGCGCCCGGGGCCTCGCGGTCGGCGTCGTAGCGTCCGCGCCTTTCGAAATCGGTGACGAAAAGCGCGAACGCCAGCCGCCGACCCGAATGGGCGAACAGAATCCCGGCCATGCCCGAGGCGTAATTCATCGTCCCGGTCTTGGCCCAGACCCGCAAGGCGGTCGCGCGCTCGGCGAAGCGGCCGTCCAAGCCTTCCTTCCAGGCGGAGGGCGGCAGCAACGCGATAAACCCGTCCAGGGAGGCGTGCGCCCGGCGCGCCACGGCGGCCATTTGTTCCGGTGACACGCGTGAGCGCGCCGAAAGCCCCGAATGGTTGGTCAGAAACCACGACGCGCCGAGCCTTTTCGACAGCGCGGCGGCCGAGGCCTCGAGGGTTAGATTCTCGCCCATTTCCGCCCGGCTGGCCGCGAGCCCGACCATCTCGGCCACCAGGTTGTTGCTGAACTCCAGGCCGACGCGGGCGATGGCGTCCAAAGGCGGGCTTTCGTGGACCGCGAGCAGTCGCGCTTCGGCCGGGGTTGCGCCCGGTTGCGGCTCGGGAAGTGCGACGCCCTGCATGCGGCACAGGCTTCGGAAAACCTTCGCCGCGTATTTCCCTGGCGCCTTGACCGGCCGCCATTCGCCGCCTTCGGCCCGAAGGCCGCGGCGGAAGTCCGGTCCGGCGATGGCGTCCAGGCCCGGGAATTCCACCGGCGACGCGGTGAAAACCGCGCCCCCTTCGCCATGCGGACGGCGGCGGGCCAGAACCCGGTTGAAATCGAAGGCGAGCGCGCCGACGCCAGGATTGTATCCGGCGTCGGCGGGCTGGGACGGCTCGATTTGCGACAGGGCGGTCAGGCCGGTTTCGTCATAAAGAAACCGTCCCTCGACGCGCTCGACGCCTACGCCACGCAGCGCGCTCGACAAGGAGAGGAGGTCTGGAGGCGAGAGCAGGGGATCGCCGCCGCCGCGCAGGTAAAGGTCACCCTTCAGAACTCCGTCGCGCAACGGGCCCACGGCCAGAACCTCGGTCCGGAAGCGATGGTCGGGGCCAAGAATCTCCAACGCGGCGACCATGGTTGGGAGCTTGGCCACGGAGGCGGGAATGAAGCGCTCTCCGGCGCGGTGGCCTGCGAGGCGCTTTCCGGTGTCCAGGTCGTAAAGGGCGTAGCCCACGCGCTCGGGCTCAAACCCATGGGCGGCGATGCCGGCGGCCTCGTCCGGGATAGCGCCGGTCCGGACGTCTGGGGGAATGTCGCTCCGCCCGGCGCAAGACGTCACGGCCGCAAGCAGGAAAAGGATAAGAAAACAGCGCAACAAGGCGACCGCCTCACCGTCCCTTGAACGTCGCCTTGCGCTTTTCCGCGAACGCGGCCATGCCCTCGCGGCGGTCCTCGGTGGCGAAGGTGGCGTGGAACAGGCGACGTTCGAAGCGGACGCCTTCGGCGAGCGTGGTCTCTTGCGCCTTGGTCACCGCCTCCTTGGCCATCATGGCGGCGATGGGGGAGTGGCTTGCGATCTTTTCGGCGATGGCCAAGGCCTCGTCCAGGACCTTGTCGGGCGCGGCCACCCGGCTGACGAGGCCCGAGCGCTCGGCCTCGGCCGCGTCCATGGTTCGGCCGGTGAGGCAGAGGTCCATGGCCTTGGCCTTGCCCACCGCGCGGGCGAGCCTTTGGGTCCCCCCCGCGCCCGGGATGGTGCCGATGGTGATTTCCGGCTGGCCGAACCGCGCGTCGTCGGACGCCACGATCACGTCGCACATCATGGCGAGCTCCATGCCCCCGCCCAGGCAATATCCCGAGACGGCGGCGATGACGGGCTTGCGGCATGCGGCCAGCCGCTCCCAATCGCCGGTGACGAAGTCGTCGCGGTAGACGTCGGAGAACGACTTGTCCAGCATCTCCTTGATGTCGGCCCCGGCGGCGAAGGCCTTGGGCCCGCCGGTGACGACGATGGCGTTGATCGCGTCGTCGGCCTCGAGCTCGTCCAACGCCCGGCCCAACTCCCCGATCAATCGGTCGTTGAGCGCGTTCAGCGCGGTCGGCCGGTTCAACGTGATCAGGCCGACCGCGCCTCGGGTTTCCAGGAGGATGGTCTCGAAACTCATTGCCCCGCCACCGGCGCAAGGGTGAAACGGCAGGTGACCTCGCCCGCGCTCGCGGCCGGGAAGTCGATGACCAGGCGTTCGCCGTCCCGTTCGTATCCGTCGCCCGCCGGGGTCCAGCCGAGCTGAGGCAGGGTGTCGGCGTAGAATTTCGTCACCGCGCCCGGCTCCAGCGCTCCGGTGGCGTAGGCCTCGACGATACGGCCTTGCGGCGCGTCGAACATCATGGTGGCGTCGGCGACCTCGGCCAGGCCCGGCATCAGCGGCAAATCGTTCACGGCGCTCAGGAACCCGCCGTCCGCGCGGGCGGCGGAGAGGGCGAGGATGAGGACGAGGGCGGTCAGCAGCGTTTTCATCATGGGACCAGAATGCCTCAGCCCTGGCAGACGGGGCAATGGAAAGTGGACCGGCCGGAATGAATCGCGCGTTCGATGGGGGTCTTGCATATGGGGCAGGCCTCCCCCTCGCGGCCGTAGACGGTGAAGCGGTGCTGGAAATAACCGAGCTCGCCGTCGGGCCTGCGGTGGTCGCGGAGCGACGAGCCCCCGGCCGCGATGGCCTCGTCCAGCACCGCCTTGACCGCGTCGGCGAGGCGCTTGGCCTCGGCCGGTTTCAACGCGCCCGCCTCCCGGTCCGGCGACAGCTTGGAGCGGAACAGCGCCTCGCAGACATAGATGTTGCCGAGCCCGGCCACCACCCGCTGGTCCAAGAGCGCGGCCTTCAGCGGCGTCCGTTTCCCCGAAACCCTGGCGAGCAGCGCCCGGCCGTCGAAACCGCTTCCCAACGGCTCCGGCCCCAGGTCCGCGAACAGGGGGTGTCCGTTCACGTTCCCGTCGCTTATCAGGTCCATCAGACCGAATCGGCGGGCGTCGTTGTAGACGAATCCGGTTCCGGCCTCGGTCTCGACAATCACGTGATCGTGCTTTTCGGGGGGCGGCCGGGCGCCGCCCTCGAACACCTTGACCCGGCCCGACATGCCGAGGTGGATGACCAGGACCGCCCCGTCGTCGAGTCGCCCTAGCAGGTACTTGGCGCGCCGCTCCAGGCTTTCGACGATTCGGCCCTTGAGGCGCGTTTCGAAGCGCTTGGGCAAGGGACGGCGGAGGTCGCGGCGATTGACCCGGACGCGGGCGATACGGCGGCCTTGCAGGGCGGGGGCGAGGCCCCGGCGCACGGTTTCGACTTCGGGAAGCTCGGGCATCCCGGCAGGCTAGCACCGGCGCGCCGGTTGGGCTATGGTCCGTTCCATGACCAAAGACGAGCAAGACCGGCAGTCCACCACCCATTTCGGCTTTCGCGAGGTGCCGGAGGACCACAAGGCGTCCCTGGTCCGCGACGTGTTCGACAGCGTGGCGGGCCGCTACGACCTGATGAACGACCTGATGAGCATGGGCGTCCATCGCCTGTGGAAGGACCAGTTCGTCAACATGCTGCGCCCGCGCCCGGGCATGAAGCTGCTCGACGTCGGCGGGGGCACCGGCGACATCGCGTTCCGGTTCTTGGAGCGGGGCGGGGGGCATGTGACCGTCTGCGACATCAACGCCGAGATGCTGGCGGTCGGACGCGACAGGGGCATCGACCGGGGGCACCTGGACGGAATCGACTGGGTCACCGGCGATGCGGAAACCCTGCCCATTCCGGACTCGTCCATGGACGCGTACACCATCGCGTTCTGCATCCGCAACGTCACTCATATTCCCGAGGCGCTGAAGGAGGCGAGACGGGTCCTGAAGCCCGGGGGGCGCTTCATGTGCCTGGAGTTCAGCCGGGTGTTCCTGCCCGTGCTGGACAGGCTTTACGACGCCTATTCCTTCAACGTATTGCCCCTGGTGGGCCAGATGGTCACCGGCAACGCCGAGGCCTATCGGTACCTGGTCGAAAGCATCCGCCGCTTCCCGGCCCAGGAGGACTTCGCCGACATGATTTCCGAGGCGGGCCTTTCCCAGGTGACGTGGAAAAGCCTGTCGGGCGGCATCGCCGCCATCCATTCCGGATGGCGCGTGTGAGGCGTCCATGATCCGCGCCTCCCGCAACCTCGCGCGCCTTCTGTCCATCGCGCGCACGCTGGCCCGCCACGACGCGCTGTTCATGCTGGAAAAGGTCGGCGTGGCGTCGGGCGTGACCACGCTGGCGGGATTGCTGTCGCGGAAAAAGGCCGAGGGCAGGCCGGGCCAGCGCCTCGCACGCGCGCTTCAGGAAATGGGGCCGAGCTTCATCAAGCTGGGCCAGGCGCTCTCCACCCGCTCGGACCTTCTGGGCGAGGAAATGACCGCCGACTTGTCCGAGCTTCAGGACCGCTTGCCGCCGTTCTCGGGCGCGGAGGCCAGGCGCATTATCGAAGACGAGTTCGGCGAGCCGTTGGACAGCCTGTTCCATTCCTTCGAGGACGAGGCCATCGCGGCGGCATCCATCGCCCAGGTGCATTTCGCGGTGACGTCGGACGGGCGCGAGGTGGCGGTCAAAGTGCTGCGCCCAGGCGTCGAGGACGCGTTCGAAAAGGACCTGGACCTGTTCTTCTGGGTCGCCGAACTGGTGGAGCGGGCCAAGCCCGACCTCCGACGCCTGCGCCCGGTGGATTCCGTCAACACGCTGGCCGACACGGTGGAGCTGGAGATGGACCTCAGGTTCGAGGCGGCGGCGGCGGCCGAGATGGCCGAGAATTTCCAGGGCGACCATTCGTTCCTGACGCCCGAGGTGGATTGGGTCCGCACGGGCAAGCGGGTGCTGACCACCGAACGCTTTCACGGCATCCCCATGGACGACCGCGAAGGGGTCATCGCCGCCGGGCACGACCCGCGCGCGGTGCTGACCAAGGCCGCGACCGCCTTTTTTAACATGGTGTTTCGCGACGGCTTCTTTCATGGCGATTTGCACGCGGGCAACTGGTTCGTGCGCCGGGACGGCTCGGTCGCGGCGGTGGATTTCGGCATCATGGGCAGGCTCGACCGCCGCACCCGGCGCTGGCTGGGCGAGCTTCTTTTGGCCTTTCTCAGCGGCGACTACCGCCGGGCCGCCGAGGTCCATTTCGAGGCCGGATGGATTCCGCCCGACCAGTCGGTGGACATCTTCACCCAGGCCTGCCGCTCCATCGCCGAACCGATCCTGGACCGGCCCCAAAACGAGATTTCCATCGCGCGCCTTCTGGGCCAGTTGTTCAAGATCACCGAACAGTTCGAGATGGAGACCCAGCCCCAGTTGTTGTTGCTGCAAAAGACCATGTTGGTGGCCGAGGGCACCGGGCGGAAGCTCGCCCCCGACGCCAACATGTGGTTCCTGGCCCGTCCCCTGATCGAGGCCTGGGTCGTCGAGAACCTGGGCCCGAGCGCCCGCATGCGGGACGCGGTCGAGGAGACCGCCGCCGTGGCGCGCCGACTGCCCGGCGTGTTGGACAGCCTGGAGAAGGGCGCGGCGACGCTCGCGGGCGGGCATGTGCGGCTCCATCCCGACACGCTCCGCGCGCTGCAGTCGGGCCGCGGGGGCAGCGGGTTCGCGCCCATCGCCTGGGTGGCGGCGGCGATGCTTTTGTTGGCCCTCGCACTGACGTAAGCCCATGACCATCCGGCTGCTTCCCGAAACCCTGGTCAACCGCATCGCGGCGGGCGAGGTGGTGGAGCGGCCCGCCTCCGCCGTCAAGGAGCTGGTGGAAAACGCCCTCGACGCCGGCGCGACCCGCATCGACGTGGTCATGCGCGACGGCGGCAAGGTTCTGATTTCCGTCACCGACGACGGGCGGGGCATGGACGCGGACGAACTGGCGCTGGCGGTGGAGCGCCACGCGACCTCGAAACTGCCCGAGGACGACTTGGTCCGCATCGACACCCTGGGGTTCCGGGGCGAGGCGCTGCCGTCCATCGCGGCGGTGAGCCGCATGTCCATCGCGACGCGGGCGGAAGGCTCGGACGCGGCCTGGTCGCTGGACATTGAAGGCGGGAGAAAGGGCGCTGTCCAGCCCGCCGCGTTGACCAAGGGAACGCGGATCGAGGTGCGCGACCTGTTCTTCGCGACGCCCGCCAGGCTCAAATTCCTGAAGGCCCCCCGGACCGAACTCACCCATGCGGTCGACGTGATCAACCGGCTCGCCATGGCCCATCCGGGGGTGGGGTTCACGCTGACGGACGGCGAGCGCCAGGTCATCAAGCTGGCTCCGGCCCAGGGCGAGCTGTTCTCCGCCAGGCTCGACCGGTTGGGCGCGGTGATGGGTCGCGAGTTCGCCGACAACGCGGTGGAAATCGACGCGGAAAGGGAAGGGCTCCGGCTATCGGGGCACGCGGGCCTGCCGACGCTGAGCCGGGGCAACGCGGCGCTGCAGTTCCTGTTCGTCAACGGCCGTCCGGTCCGCGACAAGGTTCTGTTCGGCGCGGTCCGGGGGGCGTACCGGGATTTCATGGCGTCCGACCGCCATCCCTTGCTGGCCCTGTTCCTTGAGCTTCCGCCCGAGGTCGTGGACGTCAACGTCCATCCCGCCAAGACCGAGGTGCGGTTCCGCGACGCGGGCCTGGTGCGGGGCCTTATCGTCGGGGCGCTGAAGCACGCCTTGGCGGGCGCCGGGCACCGGACGTCCACCACGGTGTCGGACGCCGCGCTCGGCGCGGTCCGGACCGGCGGTCTTCCCTATGGCCAGCCGCGCGGGCCGCAAAGGCCGTCGCCGGGATTGTCCGAGCGCATGGAGCGTTTCAACGCGCCCTTGCCCGACCTCGACGCGCCTCCGGCCGCCCAGGCTCCGGCGCCGGAGCCCCTTCCGGAGGCCGCCCATCCCTTGGGCGCCGCTGTCGCCCAGGTCCACGGGACCTACATCGTCGCCCAGTCCCCGAACGGCGTGGTCATCGTGGACCAGCACGCCGCTCACGAGCGCCTGGTCCACGAACGCCTGAAAAAGTCCATGGAGGCCGAGGGCGTCGCCCGCCAGGGCCTGCTCTTGCCCGAGGTGGTGGAGATGGACGAAGCCTCGGCCGGACGGCTCGCCGCCCGCGCGGACGAGCTTCTCGACATGGGCCTCGCGCTGGAGGCGTTCGGGACCGGGGCGGTGGTGGTGCGCGAGGTCCCGGCCATGCTGGGCGAGACCGACGTGCAAGGGCTGGTCAAGGACCTGGCCGCCGACCTGGCCGAACTGGACGAGGCTCAGGCGCTCAAGGACCGGCTCGCCCACGTCTCCGCCACCATGGCTTGTCACGGCAGCGTGCGCGCCGGGCGCAAGCTGGGGGCGGCGGAGATGAACGCGCTCTTGCGTGAAATGGAGGCCACCCCCCATTCCGGCCAGTGCGGCCACGGACGGCCGACCTACGTCGAGCTGGAGCTCAAGGACATCGAGAAGCTGTTCGGACGGAAATAACTCATTCCAAGGGTCATTGGAAATGCCCCTGGGGTGGCGCTCAGGCGGCGCGCCGCCTGCGCTCCCTCTTGGTTGCTAGTCCTTGATAATGCTGAACAATAAATTCAGCATTATCCGCGTCCGCCAAGGCTCGCCATGCGTTCGCCGTAACGTCCCTTGGCGTCAATGCCGGAAGTGCCGCATCCCCGTGAACACCATGGCGAGGCCCTGTTCGTCGGCGGCGGCGATGACCTCCTCGTCGCGGATGGAGCCGCCGGGCTGGATGACGGCCGTCGCGCCCGCCTCGGCCGCCGCGAGTAGGCCGTCGGCGAAGGGGAAGAAGGCGTCGGACGCCACCACCGAGCCCTTGGCCCAGCTTTCGGCGTCGCCCGCCGTGTCGGCCGCCGCCTGGGCCTTCCACGCCGCGATGCGCGACGAGTTCACCCGGCTCATCTGACCCGCGCCGACGCCGGTGGTCATGCCGTTCTTGACGTAGACGATGGCGTTGGACTTCACGTGCTTGCAGACGGTGAAGCCGAACAGCAGGTCCTTCATTTCCTGGTCGGTGGGCTGGCGCTTGGTGACCACCTTCAAATCGTCCGACGTCACCCGGTTGTCGCGGCCCTGAAGCAGATAGCCGCCCGAAAGCGCCCGGATGCTCATCCCGTCCGCCTCCGCGTCCGGCATGCCGCCGGTGGACAGCACGCGGAGGTTCTTCTTTTTCGCCAGGATCGCCCGGGCCTCGTCGGTGATTTCGGGCGCGATGATGACTTCGAGGAAGATTTTCGCCATTTCCTCCGCCGTCGGGGCCTCGAGCGGGCGGTTGAAGGCGACGATGCCGCCGAACGCGCTTTCGGAGTCGCTGGAAAAGGCGCGGAGGTAGGTCGCGAGCTGGTCGTCGCCGAGCGCCACGCCGCAGGGGTTGGCGTGCTTGATGATGGCGCAGGCGGGGTCGGCGAATTCGGCCACCAGCTCATAGGCCGCGTCGGTGTCGTTCAGGTTGTTGTAGCTCAGTTCCTTGCCCTGGACCTGCTCGGCCGTGGCCACGCCGGGGCGGGTCGCCCCCCCGATGTAGAACGCGGCGGCCTGGTGGGGGTTTTCGCCGTAGCGCATGGTCTGGCTGAGGGAGCCTGCGAACACCATGCGTTGGGGAAAGGTCTCGCCCACCTGGCCCGCGAACCAAGCCGAGATGGCGGCGTCGTAGGCGCCGGTCATCCCATAGGCCTTGGCGGCGAGGCTCTTGCGGAAATCCGGCGTGGTCCCCCCCGCGTTCGCGTCCATTTCCTCCATCACCCGGGCGTAGTCGCCGGGGTCCACCACCACGGTCACCGCCGCGTGGTTCTTGGCCGCGGATCGAATCATGGCCGGGCCGCCGATATCGATGTTCTCGATGCAGGTCGCGAAATCCGCGCCCTTGGCCACGGTCTCCTCGAACGGATAGAGGTTCACGCACAGTAGGTCGATGGCGGAAATGCCGTGCTCGGCCATGGCTCCCTCGTGGGCCGCGTCGCCGCGCACGGCCAGGATGCCGCCGTGGACCTTGGGGTGCAGCGTCTTGACCCGGCCGTCCATCATTTCGGGGAAACCGGTGTAGTCGGAGACCTCGGTCACCGCCACGCCCGCGTCCGACAGCGCCTTGGCCGTGCCGCCCGTGGACAGGATCTCCACCCCCGCGCCCGCGAGATATTTCCCGAACTCGACAAGCCCGGTCTTGTCCGACACGGACAGCAGCGCGCGCTGAATCTTTGCGGTCATGGCCTCATCCCCCCTGGAATTTCGGAATGGCGGGGGTATAGCAGACCGGGGCGCCGGCGGACAAGAAATCCGTCACTGGGAGGCGAGGGCGCGGATTACGGCCGTCGCCCCGACCGCGTCCGCCGCGACGGCGTGGCCGTGGGCGTTCCAGTGGCCGTCGTCGGGGAACTCGAAGGCCTTGGCGTCCCGCTTCCACGCGGCGTTGAAGGCTTCGGACAGATCGACGGTTTCGAATCCCTCCTCGCGCGCGCGGGCGAGCAGGCGGGCGCGCATTTTTCCGAAGAAGCTCCCGTGGCGCTCCCGCCCCTGGTAAATCCCCGGCCTGTTCGCGTCCACGGCAAGGACGATGCGGCCAGGGGGCAATCCCGCCGCGTCGGGCGCCATGGCCAGGAAGGCGTCGATCGCCCGGATGGTTTCCCGCACCGCCTCGGCCCCCAGGCGGGCGGGAACATTGCCGACCATGTCCATTGGCGTCGGCGCGCCGCGCTTCAGTCGCTCCCATGCGGCGGGAAGGTTCAGGTTGGTGGCGAGATACATGGCGAGCGCGGATCGCCTGGCGATCCTCCGCATCAGGCCCGGGGCGTAATCCATGCGGGACAGCTTCAGGCCGCCTTGACCATCGTCCGCGAAAAGGTGGAAGCCCGGGGCGGCGTTGTAGCGGAGCAGGCTGTAATGGAAGTCGTTTCCAACGATGTTCACGACCAGGGCGTCGGGCCGGAATTCCCGCCTGGCGTGGTCCGCCCAGGCGAGATATTGACTCAACGGCGCTCCCGACGCGGCGAACGCGTAAACGCGCGCTTTTCCGTCCAGGCGTTTCAAAAGCCGCCCGGTCAGGGTTTCGGGAAAAGGGACCATGGCCGCCTCGATAAAGGAATCGCCGATGACGGCGACCAGCGGCCCTGGCCCGTCGGGTCGGTAGTCGTAATCGGCGACGAAGCCGTAATTGTTCACGTGAACCCGGTTGACCCGGTGGAAGCGCCATCCCCGCGACCAGGTCAGATCCCGGTTGGGCGCGAAACGCATGATCGGCGCGTCCGCGTTCACCGGCTGGGTCATCATGGGTTCGTTGACGGGCAGGAAACGCAACAGCGCCTCGGCCCCCAGAAGGCCCGCCGCCAAGCCGATCAGGACCGAAAACGAGGCCAGCGCGAGGAACCGCATCATCCTAATCCGCGGCGTCCATGTTTTCGGCCCGTTCGAAATCCCGATGGGTGTCGATGCTGAGCGAGGGCGTGTCCAGGACCACGGCCCCGGCCCTCTGGCCCATGATGGTCTTTTGCTCCAGGATGCATCGGCGGGTCATGGCGTAGGCGACGCCGTTGCGGTGATAGACCGGCGAAAGCTGCTGGCGCGCGATGATGGCCCGGCCCTCCTCGGTCCAGAAGGACAGTTGGCCGTCCTCGATGCGCAATTGCTTCAGGGGATGAAATTTCAGGTCCGTCGGGCTCACGGTCCAGGCGGAATCCAGATCGTTATCCACCAAATGGCGGATGGTCCGGGACACCTGTTCGGGCGTGCGCAGCGGCGCGGTCGGCTGCAGCATGACGACGATCCCGTATTCGACGCCGTCGATTCGCTCGGTTTCCAACAGCGCGTGGTTCAGCACGTCCCAGTCCCCGACCATGTCGCCGGAAATCTCGTCAGGGCGGCGGAACGGGGCGTCGAGCCCCGCGTCCCGGGCGACGCGCGCGATCTCGTCGTGGTCGGTGGAGACCACGGCGCGGTCGATTTCCGGAACCTTCCGCGCGCAGGCGCCGGCCAGGGCCACGATGGGGACGCCCTTGACCGGTTGCAGGTTCTTCAACGGCACGCCCTTGCTGCCGCCCCTGGCGGGCACGACGGCCAAAACCTTCATGTTCTCCTTTCCTATCGTCAAGGCGCTCGCTCTCTTTAGGACAGGACCCGGCCCCACAGTCGGGAAAAAAGTGTTTTTCGGCAAGGCGAAAATGGCGATCCGCCCGGTTCCGCCCTTGGAATCGAACGCATGCGGGACGTCCTTGCTCGGGGTTCGAAGGACGGCTCGGGGACTCGTTTTCGTGGAATCGGACCGACGCCGCTCTGGCCTTTCACAAAGAAATGCGGTAATATGAGGACATCAGGGAAAGTGCGTTCACACGACCTGCATCAAGGAGGAATATGCTATGAGCTTGCATGAGAGAATCGAGACGCTGAAGGCGAAACATCGCGAACTTGAATCGCTTATCGAACAAGAAAACGCCCGACCGCATCCCGATGATCTCGAAATCAACGTGCTCAAGAAGCAAAAACTCAGGATCAAGGACGAACTGGCTTCCCTCACCGAAAACTGAGGTCGAGGCCGACTTGAATTCCGAAAGGGGGGCTTTGCCCCCCTTTTGATTTGCGGATCGTCGTGTCGGCGGTTTTCCAGAACGCTCCAATCGGGTATGGTCCCCGGCGTTTCGGGGGGAGGGGATTTTGCTGGCTTTTCGATTTCTGGCGAAGCTCGTCAAGCTTCTCGCCAGTCTGTTGATCATCATCGCGGTGACCTTCACGCTGGATTTCGGCGCGTCCCAGTTCTGCAAGTCCAACTGCGACTTCTGGGTCGATCTGCAGAACCTGCGCCGCTATCGCGCCCAGCATCGGGTCCACAGCCACGGGCTGGCGACCAAGGCGGAATTCTTCGACCATTACGCCGGCAGGACCTATCCGGTCTTCACCAATTCGCTTGGCTTCAAGGACGCGTCCTCGCGGGACGTTCCCTTGGCGGCGGAAGGCCATCGGGTCCTGTTCATGGGTGATTCCTTCGTCGAAGGCGTCGGCCTGACCTGGGAGGAGTCCATGACCGGCCGCGTCGCCGAGGTCTTGAAGGGGCGGGGGATCGGGGTGTTGAACGGCGGGGTCGCCGGATACGCGCCCTCGATCTATCGCCGCAAGATCGAATACCTGTTGGACGACGTCGGCCTCGAAGTCGACGAGGTCGTGGTCGAGATCGACGTCTCGGATCCCTTCGACGAGGCGCGCCACTTCACCACCGCCGAGGACGGCTCGATCCGGTTCCGCTCCGACACCAAGGAGGGGCTGGCGTTCCATTTCGACAACTGGCGCAATTTCCGCCGCTGGATCCGGGAGAATTCGGCCATCGTGCGGTTGGGCTACGCCGTGCGCGACCACTTCCGCCACAAGAAGCGCAAGCGCGCCCACGCCGAGCGGCTGCTCGCCGCCGGTTTCGACCGGCCCAAGCCCGCCGTCGTGCGCGAAAACATGTGGTCGTTCCAGCACGGCGCCTTCACCTGGGATCGGGAGCAATATGATCGTTACGGCCGCGAGGGTCTGGCCAAGGCCAAGGCCAACATGGACGCGCTCGCGGCGTTCCTGAAAAAGAAGGGCGTTCCGCTCACCGTCGCGATCCATCCCTGGCCCGACCAGCTTCTCTATGGCCAGGACGTGGTCTCGGCGCGGGACTTCTGGGTCCAATGGGGTCGGGATCGGGGCGTTCCCGTCATCGACCTGTTCGACGATTTCGACGCGCTTCTGGCCGAAAGCGGGCTTTCCAAGCTCGAATTCCTGGACAAGTACTTCATCCGCTTCGACGCCCACTGGAACGCCGAGGGCAGCCGCCGCGTGGCCGAATGGATATTGCGGGACTGGCGGCCGAGTCAGGATAAGGCCAGAGGTCACTGAAGGTTGCCACTGGAGCTGGCGATTGAGGGACCGCCACCGGTCATTCTTAATGACCGGTGGAATTAAGAATCCGAGCGCAGCCGCCCCGACTCCACCGCGACCGTCGCCCGGGCGAGCCAGGTGAAAATCAGCGCGCCGAAGGCCCAGATGCCGAGGCTGACCGCGATTTCTGTCGCGGTCGGGGCGTACTCCATCACCTCGCCTAGCGGGGTGGGGACGAAGCCTGGCACGATCAGCCCCAGGCCTTTCTGCATCCACACCGCCGGGATCACGATCAGGCAGGCCACGTTCAGCCAGCGGAGGTCATGGCGCAATCGGTTGGTGACCAGGATCAGCGCCGCCAAAAGCGACGCGCCGACCGCCGCCCAGATCCAGGGCGTGAGCTGGTTCGCGCCGTCCAGCCCCATGAACAGGTACTCGGCCGAGTCCGTGTGGGCGTGGGCCGGATAGAAATGCACGAACAGTTCGGACCCCAGCAGGAACAGGTCCAGAAGCAACGCGAACATCAACACCAGCGACAACAGCCGGATGGCGCCCATGGCCGGGCTGAACCGGGCGACGCCGCCCAGCACCTGGAACAGGATGATCATGATGGCCGAGCCCGCGGCGAAGGCGGACGCGATGAACCGGGGCGCGAGAACGGCGGTGTGCCAGAAAGGCCGGGCCGCGTTGCCCGCCAGCATGAAGGCGGTGACCGTGTGGATGGCGATGCCGCCGACGATGGCGATGATGACGAAGGGATAATAGACCCCGGCGTGGGGCTGAGTCTCGCGGTACTTGCTGTACAGGAACGCCCATCCCATGCCGATGTTCAATACCAGATAGCCCGACAGCACCAGCATGTCCCAGGCCAGGATGGACGTGGGGAAATTGAGCGAGCCGATGTAGGGGAGGGCGTGCCAAATCCGCAGCGGTTGGCCCAGGTCGACGAACACGAACAACAGGCTCATCACCACCGCCGCCACCGCCATGCTCTCGCCCAAAAGCACCACGGGCTTCATCTCGTCGAGATGGAAGACGTAGGTCGGAACCACCAGCACCACCGCCGCCGCCGCGATGCCCACCAGGAAGGTGAAGTTGCCGATGTAAAGCCCCCACATGACCTGGTCGGTCATGCCCGTGACCTGAAGCCCTGCGTCGAACTGGCGCCAATAGGCCAAGGCGCCCGCGACCGAGACGACAATCAAAAGCGCCGACCAGCCCCACAGCAGCGGCCCGCCCCGTCCGAGGTCGTGAAGCAGGCGAATGGCGAAACGGATGTGTCCCATGGTGGCCTCAACCGTCCGTGAAATACCAGAATTTCGGTTCGGTCCCGAGGTCCTCCTTCAGGCGGAACACGGGCTTGTTCTCGAGCACGTAACGTATCGGACTTTGGGGGTCCATAAGGTTCCCGAACACGCGCGCGCCGGTGGGGCAGGCCTCGAGGCAGGCGGGCTGCTCCCCCTTGCGGACCCGGTGGACGCAGAAGGTGCACTTCTCCATCACGCCCCTCGGACGGGGGCGATTGCCGAGATAATGGGTTTCCGTGACCATGTCGGCCGGGTCGAGTTCGGGTTTTTTCCAATTGAAGTGCCGGGCCCAATAGGGGCACGCGGTGGCGCAGTACCGGCATCCGATGCACCAGTCGTAGTCCACGACCACGATGCCGTCGGGCTCCTTCCAGGTGGCCTGGACCGGGCAGGCCTGGACGCAGGGCGGGTCGTCGCAGTGGTGGCACTGGACCGGGAGGTAGGTGAGGTGGGGCTGCTCCACCATCTCCTCGGGATAATAGTGGTCGGCCTTGTTCAGGTCCCAGTCGCCCTTTTCCAGGGCCAGCACCCGGATGTTGCGGAGCGTGCCCTCGGCGGGGCAATTGTTCTCCTCGACGCAGGCCTCGACGCACATGCGGTAGCCCTTGCACTTTGACAGGTTCAGGGCGTAGCCGAACACCACGCCGTCCATGGGCTTTTCGTCCGCGCAGGTCAGTTCCACGCCGTAGTCCCGTTTGGCCCGGCGCTCGATGCGGGCCAAAGATTCTTTGATTTCATCGGGGCTCATGCGCAGGTAATGGTCCTGGAGCAGGGTCTCGACGGAATCGGCGAACGCCGAGCCCGCCTCCTTGGCGGCGCCGGCGGCCGCGAGCGCGGACCCGCCGCCCGCGACGGTCGCGCCCGCAAGGCCCAATCCCTTGAGAAACCGTCGCCTCGGCGGTTCCTCGTCAGTCTTGCTCATCCCCGTTCTCCGTCGTTTCCTCGACTCCCGGTCGGACTTTGGGCGGCGCGGGTAGCGCCTTTCCGCCCGTGAACGCCGGGCTGTGCGGGTTGTGGCAGGCGGCGCAACGCAACACCGTCAACGGTCCTCTCCAGCCCCCGACACGCTTGCCGTGGACCCCGAACCGCCACTCGCGCACCTGGCCCGGATGGCATTTTGCGCAGCGCAGCTCGGCCCGCTCGAACCCGACGTTATCCTTGTCCGCCCGTCCCAGCAAGGTGTCCATGTCCAAGGCGTTGTGGCACTCCAGGCACCAGAACCGCGCGCCGCCGTGCTCCAGGCTCAGAGAGTCGTGCGGTTCGCCGAGCGCCCGGGGCGCGAGAACCGCTTCCCGCCATGCGTGGCAGTTGTAGCAGGCGAATTCCGGCATGGGGCCCAGGATGGCGGGCGCGGTCTCGGCGTCCTCTCCGAACCCGGTGGCGGGAAAGAACGCGAGAACGATAGCCGCGACAGCCAGAAGCCTCGTCACGTCCGCTCTCCCCATGGAATGCATAGCCCTGTTGAACCACCGCCACGATAGGCGCGCCCGGCGTCCCGGTCAACGCGTGGTCGGAGGCGAATCGCGCTCTGACGCATCGGCGGATTCGGCGAAAAAACGGCCTCGAATCGGATGTTCGCTTCCCGAACATATATATTCCAAGGCCTTAAACCGTCCGTCCATCGCAGCCACGGGCGGGGGTTTCGGGAAAACGGTGGATTTTTCTGGATTTACTGTTGATTTCCGCCGTCTCCGGAACAATTATGTGCGCCGGTTAGGTTAGGTTCTGACCAAGGCCGCCGTTTCCGATGTCCCGTCTTGGGATTCACGACGGCCTTCCCAGTCAGAGGGAGACGACCAAGCCGAAGCGGAATCCTGACGGGGGCATACCCCGCCAAGCATCCATCGCGGGTAAGAACGGACACGGGCAACGGCGCTCGGTTCTTTCTCGTATGGAGTCCTTTTGCAAACCCCGACGAACAACCGTTCCTGTACCAAGGTGGCAGTGACAATGACCGAACTCAATCTCGCCCACGGACTGCAATTCGATGACCTCTATGACGAAGCCGGCCTCGGGAAGGTCGACGCGGCGTTCATGGAGACCCTGGCCGCCGCCGACGCCGAACTGGCCGACAAGCTGAAGGCCGCCCGCGCCGCGCCCGGCGACGTCGATATCAAGGCCCATTCGGACATGATTTTCGAACTGGCGCCCCACTACGAGGACTTCGTCGCCAACCTGTTCGGCGTCAAGCAGGACGTGGACGACCTGATACGCCACCAAAAGGACCTGGCCTGCGTCTACGAAGCCAAGCGCCTGTTCGTGCAGCGCAAGGCGAACAAGATGTACAAGGCCGCCGTGGCCGATGAAATGCACGGCGAGGCGCTGGAGTTGAAGCTGCGCCGCCGTTTCAACGGACAGTTTGACCAAGTCGAGTACGCCCGCCACGTCATGCGCTGGCTGGACGACGCCAAGGCGAACGCGCACGCGCTGGACACCGCCGCCCGCTACGCCTGCTGGGCGCGCCACACCCCGGAAGGGCGGCGCAAGCACAAGGACGACGTGCTGTTCCAGGACATCGACAAGACCGATTTCTCCGAACTGGTCGAATACAAGGAAGTCGTCGAGGACGGGATCAAGATTTTCGAGAATCCCGATGGCCACGCCCCGTACCACCGCGACGGTTTCAAGCTGACCGACCACGGCACCGACCTGGTCGGCTGCCTGAACCAGACCGACTACTGCATCACCTGCCACGAGCGCGGCCGCGACTCCTGCACCTTGGGTCTGAAGGACAAGAAGACCGGCGACTTCACCGACAACCCCCTGGGCGTGACGCTCGAGGGCTGCCCGTTGGAGGAAATGGTCTCCCAGTTCCACAAGGCCAAGGCGGACGGTTTCCCGCTGACCTCGCTCGGCATCGTCTGCATCGACAATCCGGTCGTCGCCATGACCGGGCACCGCATCTGCAACGACTGCATGAAGTCCTGCGTCTACCAGAAGCAGACCCCGGTCAACATTCCCCAGATCGAGACCCGGGTCCTGAAGGACGTGTTGGAGCTGCCCTGGGGCTTCGAGATTTACAGCCTGATGACCCGGTGGAATCCGCTGAACATCAAGAACCCGCTGCCCAAGGCCGAGACCGGCTACAATATCCTGGTGGTGGGCGCGGGCCCGGCGGGAGTCGCCGCCAGCCATTTCCTGATGAACGAGGGCCACTCGGTTTGGTGCATCGACGGCCTGAAGATCGAGCCCCTGGACCCGGCGATCTCCGGCGTCGACCAGCTTGGCGAACGGGTTCCGTTCGAGCCGCTTTACGACATCGAGGACCTGTACGAAAACCTGGACAAGCGGACCCAGGCCGGCTTCGGCGGCGTGGCCGAGTACGGCATCACCGTGCGTTGGGACAAGAACTTCCTGAAATTCATGCGCCTGGTGCTGGAGCGGCGCAAACGCTTCCACATGTTCGGCGGCGTGCGTTTCGGCTCGGCGATCACCGCCGAAAGCGCGTTCGAGATGGGCTTCGACCACGTGGCGCTTTGCATGGGCGCGGGCAAGCCCACGTTCCTGAACGTCCCCAATGGGCTCGCGCGCGGCGTGCGCCAGGCTTCGGACTTCCTGATGGCCCTGCAGCTCACGGGCGCGGCCAAGAAGACCTCCATCGCCAATCTGCAACTCCGCCTGCCCGTGGTGGTCATCGGCGGCGGCCTGACCGCCATCGACACCGCGACCGAGGCGCTGGCCTACTACGTCCGCCAGGTCGAGAAGTTCGTGGAGCGTTACGACGCGCTGGTCGCCGACAGCGACGAGGCCACCGTCCGCGCGCCGTGGACCGAGGAGGACCAGCAGATCGCGGACGAGTTCATCGAGCATGGCCGCGCCTGCCTCGACGAGCGCGCCAAGGCCAAGTCCGAGGGCCGCGAAGCCGACTTCACCCCGCTTCTGAATTCCTGGGGCGGCGCGACCATCGCCTATCGCCGGCTCATGACCCGGGCCCCGAGCTACCAGCTCAATCACGAGGAAATCGAGAAGGCGTTCGAGCAGGGCATGCGTTTCGCCGAGCTGCTGGCTCCGGACGAGATCAAGGTGGACCAGTACGGCCACGTGAACGAGATCGTCCTGATGCGCCAGACCCTGGACGAGTCCGGCAGGCCCCAGCCGTCGGGCGAGATCACCAGCATGCCCGCCCGCGCGGTCCTCATCGCCGCGGGCACCCAGCCCAATACGGTGCTGTCGCGCGAGCATCCAGGGTTTTCGGAGCTGGACGGCAAGTACTTCCAGGCCTTCACCGAGGACGGTGAAAAGGTCACCCCGCCCTGGACCGTCAAGCCAGAGATCCCCGAGGTGGTCATGTCGCCCCGCGAGGACGGGCGTTGCATGTCGTTCTTCGGCGACCTGCATCCCTCGTTCGCGGGCAACGTGGTGAAGGCGCTGTCGTCCGCCAAGCAGGGCTATCCTGTGGTCGACCGCATGCTGGCCAAGGTCAAGCCCTCCTCGGTCTCTCCCGCCGAGATGGAGAAGGTCATGAACCACGGCCTGCGCCCGGTGGTCGAGTCGGTCGAGCGGCTCACCTCGAACGTGGTGCAGGTCAACGTTCGCGCGCCCTTCGGCGCCAAGGCGTTCGAGCCCGGACAGTTCTATCGCCTGCAGAACTTCGAGGCCAACGCGATGCAGGTGGGCGAGACCTCCATGGCCATGGAGGGCGTCGCGCTCACCGGCGCCATCATCGACGACGAGGTGGTTTCGCTGATCGTGCTCGAAATGGGCGGGTCATCCAACCTGATCGCCACCCTGCAGCCGGGCGAGCCCGTGGTCCTGATGGGCCCGACCGGCGCGCCGACCCACATGCTGAAGGACAAGACCGTGCTTCTCGCGGGCGGCGGCCTCGGCAACGCGGTGCTGCTCACCATCCACAAGGGCCTCAAGGAGGCCGGGTCCAAGGTGCTGTACTTCGCCGCCTACAAGACGGTGAAGGACCGCTTTCACATCGACTTGGTAGAGAAGTACTCCGACGTGGTTGTATGGTGCTGCGACGAGGCCCCGGGCTTCGAGCCCACCCGTCCCCAGGACAAGGGCTTCGTCGGCAACATCGTCCAGGCCATGCTGGCCTACGCGGGCGGCGAGTTGGGCGAGACCGAAATCTCCCTCGGCGACGTGGACCACATGATCGTCATCGGCTCGGACATCATGATGAACGCGGTGCGCGAGGCCCGCTTCGGCCCGCTGGAAGGGATCATCAATCCCGACCACACCGGCGTCGCCTCCATCAACAGCCCGATGCAGTGCATGATGAAGGAAATCTGCGCCCAGTGCCTCCAGCCCCACAAGGACCCGGAGACCGGCAAGGAGGAGGTGGTGTTCTCCTGCTTCAACCAGGACCAGCCCATTGACCGGGTGGTGTTCCCCGCGCTGCGCCAGCGCCTGTGCCAGAACCAGGTCCACGAAAAGCTGACCAAGCAGTGGATCGCCAAGTGCATGCCCGAGCTAGAAAAGGAGCGCCCGCGGGTCTGACTGTCCGTTCCCGAGCGAAAGAGACCCCCCGGAAGGCCGCCTTCCGGGGGTTCTCTTCGGGCTTTTCGACGCGTCAAGTGGACGCGCCGCCGCTTCCACCGTCGAAAGCCGCTCGTCCGGAATTTTCACGCAATATCACTCTTCCTCCACCAAACGCCAATCTCCATCCACCGGACGCCACGCGGACAGTTCCGGGTTTTTATACGCCGTGTTCAGATCGAGATAATCCGGACGAAGAACCCAGTCTCGAAAATGAGGATCGGAGGAGAATTTTCGATGGTGGCGCGAAAGCCCTTCGCCGACGCCGTCCGCCATCGCCCGCAGCACTCCATCGGGAACGTCCTCCGGCGATCCAATGAACGATCGCGCAAGCGCAACGACCTCGGATGTCGTGATCATGGCGCCGACGGAGCTGGCCAGGTTGCGCCACGGGGCGTTCGGATGGCTTTCGGCCAGTCGCCGCATCAAGTTGAACGAAGCGCAGAACCCTTGAGACAGGCAGTAGCGCCGGACGGAGTCCTCTTCAAACCGCGCGGCGGGAATGACATGCTCCACCGCCGCTCTCGGATCGTAAGCGGCGCGAAATCCGAGAGCGGCGATTTTCCTCGCCGCCGCGATTTCCCCGTCGCCGTAGTACTCCAGCAGGTCGGCGGGCATCGCGCAGGGATGGAACCCCCTCGCTTCGAGCAAGGCGTCTCGGCGGGCAAGGAAGTTCACGCCCCATATGAAGGACGAGGGAATGTCCTTGGCTTCGTTTCCGAAGTCGATCATGCCGGTCAGCGGCGCGTTTAGCCCAGGTCCTGTTTCCCGTGTCGCCCCCGTGACCCAGTCCGGCGGCTCATCCAGAAAACGCGTCTTGACGGGCCCCGTGGCCACTCCGACGCCAGGATCGGAGAACAGGCGAATCACCGCTTCGACCCAACCGGGAGCGGGACGAACGTCGTCGTCGATAAACGCGACCACGTCTCCCGTGGCCTCCGCGAGGCAGCGATGCCAGCCGACCAACTGGCCGGGACGAGCATCGAAGATCGCCGCGACGTTGGGAAACGCATCGGCGAATTCGGCCACGACTTGGGCAGTGTGGTCGTTGGAGCCATTGTCGCAAACCATCACCTCGAAGGAGCCGGGGGCGGCGTCCTGTCCGCATGCGGACCGCAGCGTTTCGCGTAGGCTCTCCGCTCTGTTGCGCGTCGTCACGGCAATGGTGATTTTTCCGGGCCTCATGGCGCCCAATTTATACATGCTTTTTTAAGGCCGTCAGACCTAACATTCCCTCCTTTCTTGCGAGAATTCCCTTCCGAGGAGCGTCCATTGAAACAGGGTGGAGACATCGGCAATGGGGTCATCCTTCACCCACCCGGGCTGCCCAGCAGGGGCGGCGTCATGGATATCGGATTGAAGTGCACGCATTCGTGCGTGTTTTGCTACTACAGCCACATGGATGGCCACGAGGACCAGTTCCGCGCCATGCGGCGCGCGTCGTTCAGGCCCCTTGAGGACTGCAAGGCCGTGCTGGCGGGCTTGAAAGCGAACGGCATCGTCAATTTCGATTACACCGGCGGAGAACCGTCGCTGCATGGCGACATCGTGGAGCTGACCCGTTACGCCTCGCGCGAGTTGGGGCTCGCCTCGCGCATGATCACGCTTGGACAGTTCTTCATGCGCAGGATGAAGAACTGTCGGACGAACCGCCTTATCGACGACCTGCTCGATGCGGGGCTGACCAGCGTATTGTTCTCCACCCACGCGGCCGAACCTGGGCTGTTCAAGCGCCTGACCGGCGAAAGCCTGGAGAAACAAGCCGCCGCGATGGATTATCTTGACGCGAAGGATTTTTCTTACGCGGCGAACACGGTCATCTGCAAAGGCAACGTCCAACATCTGCCGACGATCGCCCGGTATATGGCGGAACGCAACGCCTACGCCCACAATTTCATTCTTCCCAATCCCTATTACGGTTTTCAGGACGGCAAACGGGTGGTCACGGGCCTGGACGTGCGCTATTCCGAGGTCTATCCCCATCTCGGGGAGGCAGTCGAGATCCTTGAAAGCGCGGGGGTGGCGGTCAACATCCGGTTCGGTCCCCTGTGCGCGTTGCCGGGGTTGGAAAGGCATTTGGTCGGGTTCGTCGGCGTTCGCCACGACCCCAATGAATGGAGAAACCGCGAAGGGGGCGGCACGCTGGAGCAAAACGCCTCGCTGGCGCCCATCGAGCCCGGCGGCTACGAAACCGAAACCCGCCGGATAGACGGCAAGGGCGTGCTGGACGGCTGCATCGAGCTCTCCGGCGTTCGCGGGGACAACTTCAAGGTCTACGCCGCGAAATGCGCAAGCTGTCTGGCGCGGGACGCATGCGACGGAATCAATCCCGGATATCTGAGCGTCAACGGCGACGAGGATTTCACGCCATTCGAGCAGGCGACCCAATACACGCCGCTACAGACCGCCCGCTATGGAAACATCGCCTCTTTCCTTGTGAAAGGAGACCAGAAAGCCCCCATGCGCCAGGCTACTTCCGCTTGGCTCGCCTCGGAAAAAACGGCTCCGACCGCGCCGATCAGCATTGCCGTGATCGCAAGCGGCGATGCGGGACTTGAGGCCACTCTCGCGGATATTGCAAGCCAGAGCCTAAAAGAGTTCGAGGCCATACTGATTGACGCAACGGGATACATGGATATGGACCCGGCGGGCGAACAGCTGGCGTCGAAACGTCCCGATCTTTTGATCCGGACGTTTAGCCCGGCCGTCGAAGGCGACGTCCTGGGCCTGCGCAACACGGCGTTCGGGATCGCGCGCGGCGATTGGATTTCTGTTCTTGAGGGAGGCGACAGGCTCGACACGTCATACGCGGCCAAGATGCTCGAGGCCGCGCGACGGGACGACGGCGTTTCGTTCGCCGTTTCGGCGTTTCGGTTCGCCGACGACCAGCCCGGGGTGGTTCGCTCCGCCCTCTCAGGGGCCTCCGTCCTCGAGCGGCCGACGGTCCATCCCGGCGCCGTGGCGTCGAAAGGTCTTTGGGAATCCCTTGGGGGGTATTGGCTCGGCATGGGCGCGGCGTCTGAATGGTGCTTCTGGATCCACGCCCATCACGCCGGATATCGCGGCGCGATTGTCGACGAAGCGCTTGTCATTCGCCGTTCAAGCAGTTTGATCGAAATGATGCCGGAACAGGCCGTCGAAAATATACGCGCGGGCTTGCTCCGCAGACACGCCCCACAAACGCAAGCCGTATAAATCTCCATGCTGGGCCGCAAACGTCATACGTCTGGAGCCTCGAAGATAATCGACGCTTGGCTATGACCGCCCGAAAATCCACTCGTAACGTCGAGGAGCCTTCATCCGGCCGTCAGCCCACGGCGTCGCCGAGGGAGTTCGCGGCGTCGGACAGGCAATAGACGCCGCGCTGGCCCGCGACCGGTTTGAACTGGTCGGAGATGCCCAGAACCGTTTCCGCGCCGCCCAGGAACAAGACCCCGTCCTTGGCCAGAATCTTGGCGATGCCGTCGAGCACGCGGACCTTGGTGTCGTGGTCGAAATAGATCAGAACGTTGCGGTAGAACACCACGTCGAACTGGCCGATGCCGCCCAGGCTGGCCAGAAGGTTGAGCTCGCGGAACTGGACCATGGCGCGGATCGCGGCGTCGATCTGCCACATGTCCTCGCGCTTCTGGAAATATTTCAACAGCATCTGGATGGGCAGGCCGCGCTGAACCTCGAACTGCGAGTACATGCCGGCCTTGGCCTTGTCCAGCATCTCGGTCGAGATGTCGGTGCCGATGATTTCCTGCTGCCATCCGCCGAGCTGGGGCGCCTGCTCCTTCAGGATCATGGCGATGGAGTAGGGCTCCTGGCCGCTGGAGCACGCGGACGACCACACGCGGAAACGCTTGGCGTCCATCCGCTTGGCCATGATGTTTTTCAGCACCACGTCGCGGAACAGGTCGAAGGGCTTGATGTCGCGGAAGAAGAACGACTCGTTGGTCGTCATCGCCTCGGTCACTTCGCGAATCAGGCCCTCGTCCTTCTTCGCGCGGATGACCCCAATCAGGTCCTCCAGTCCCTTCATGCCGCGCTTGCGGGCGACGGGCATCAGACGGCTTTCGAGCAGGTACGCCTTGTCCGCGGTGAGAACCAGTCCGGATCTCTCCTTGACCAAGCCGCTGATAAATTCGAAATCGTCCGGCTTCATCACGCGCCCCTGCCCATTTGATTATTAATATAGGACGCCAGATCCCGAATTGGCGAAACCAAACTGCACAATCCGGCCATCGCGACGGCCCCGGGCATGCCCCAAACCACGCTGGAGTCCTCATCTTGCGCGATGATGGACCCACCCGCCCCGATCAGGGCGTCCCCCCCGTTTTTCCCATCGACCCCCATGCCGGTGAGAATGACCGCCAAGGTCCGATCGCCATAGGCCGCCGCAAGGCTGCGCAACATGGGATCGACCGCCGGGCGGCAATAGTTTTCCGGCGCGGATTGATTCAGGCGGGCGACCTTCTTCAATCCTTCGCCTTCGACGATCATATGGTAATCGCCGGGCGCCAACAAGGCCTCTCCGGGCGTAAGGACGTCGCCGTCCCGCGCCTCGCGGCACGGCCAGCCGGTCATGCGGGTGATGTGTTCGGCCAGGATGGTGGTGAAGGTGGGCGGCATGTGCTGGGCGATGACCACCGGCGCCTTGATCGAGGGCTTGACGCCCTTCAGCAGCTCGAACAGCGCCTGGGGCCCGCCGGTGGAGCTGCCGATGGCCAGGATTTCCGGCCGGAGGCGCGGGGCCGGGCGCAGGGCGAAGGGCGCGGACGGACCGGACGGAGCGGGTTGCGGGGCGGCCGTTTGCCGCGCCTGGGCAGCGCGGCGAGGCGCGGGGCGGCCGCCGGTCCGTTTCCGACGGGCGATCTCGCCCAGCGTCGTGACCTTTTCGGTCAGGTCGCGCTGGAATTCCGAGGTCGAGGCGGTCAGCTCCTTCGACGCCGTCGGCTTGGGAACGTAATCCGACGCGCCGGACTCCAGGGCCCGGATGCTGATCTCGGCGTTTTTCTTGGTCAACGTGGACGCCATGATGACCACGACGCTGGGCTTGATCTCCAACAGCTTGGGCAAGGCGGTCAGGCCGTCCATCACGGGCATTTCCACGTCCAGGACGACAACGTCGATTTCGTAACGGGAGATGTTCTTGATGGCCATTTCCCCGTTGGCGACCGAAGACACCACGGAAACGCCCGGGTCCGCTTCGAGCATGCGGGTGATCAACCCGCGAACGACGGCGGAATCATCCACCACCATCACGTTGATGGTGTCGCCCGCGTCGATTTTATTTGCAATTTCGGACACGCTGGCCACCGCCGCCTAGGCAATCCAAGAAACGGCCGGGCTACTAAAGAAGTCCGACCTGGGCGAACTTGGCCTGGATGATCTCGCTGTCGAACGGCTTCATGATGTATTCGTTCGCGCCAGCTTCGATCGCTTCTTGGATATGCTCGATATCGTTTTCCGTGGTGCAGAATACCACGATCGGCTTCGCGCCTTCGGGAAGCGCCCGGAGCGCCCTCAGGAAATCGATTCCGCTCATGACCGGCATATTCCAGTCGAGAAGAATCGCGTCCGGCATGGCCCGCTCGCAGGAATCGATCGCTTCCTTGCCGTCGGCCGCTTCCACGGTTTCGAACTCGAGCTCCTGCAGAATTTTGCGGGCCACCATCCGAATGACCTTGGAGTCATCGACAATCATACAGGTTTTCATGGCACCCTTCGCTGTTAGCTTTGAAATGGATCAACACGCGCCGGAAAAACCGACCCACACGCCCGTACGTTCTAAAAAGGTTAAAATAGAACGAACGTCAAGTGGAACCCGCTTCTTTCGACAAAAAACTCGTTACCTCTCCCTTGCCCGCCAACGGGCGGCGATTTCAGGCCGCGCCGTCCGCGCGCGGCGATCATAGCACTCAATTCACCTCGGCGCCGCAACCGTCTTCGCCAGGATGTGGACCAGCGCGTCTCGGTCATATTTTGCGACGTAGTCGTTATAGCCCACCTCCCGGCCCAATTCGAAGTCCGCCGAAGAGGCGTGGGACGAGATCGCCACCATGGGTACGTCGGCCCAGCGCTCGTCCGAGCGGACCTTGCGCGCGAACTCGAACCCATCCACGTCGGGCATGTCGATGTCGCTGACGATGGCGTCGAACGCCGCCCCGTCATCGCGTAGCGTCAACGCCTGCTCGGCGCTTTCGGCGGTGGTCACGTCGAAACCCGCGACGGACAGCACGGGCGTCATGAGGTTGCGGAAGAACGGGCTGTCGTCCACCAGCAGGATCCTGCGCCCGCCTCGCGCGCCCTGCGCGTCTTGGGGGGCGTTCCCGAACCAGTCCGGATAGGCCTGTATCAAATAGTATCCGGCGTCGATCACGTCCGTGGCCTTGCCGTCGATGACCGCGCTGCCGATCAGGCCGTTCTGTTCGATGGACAGTTCGATGTTCAGCCTGTCCTCGACGATATCGACGATCTCGTCGACCACCAGCCCCATGGATCGATTGCGCTCCGTGAACACCAGGATGGGGGCGCTGGCCTCCATGTCCCAATCGTGGTCGGGGTTGAAGGGCACCAAGGGCATCAGGCGGCCCCGGTACTGCACCACGATGTCGCCCTGGGACCGTTCGGTGTGGCGCATGTCGATTTCCTCGAGCCTGGCGACCAGGGCGAGGGGCACGGCCTTGAGCTCGTCGCCGCCCGCGCGGAAGACCAGAAGCGCGGTCTTGTCCGCGTCCTGCTCCGAAGCCTGGACGGAGGTTTCCGTCTCGTGCGTCGCCACTTGGCCCGCCGCGGTGGCGACGCCGTTGGGGTCCAGGATCATGATGACGCTGCCGTCGCCCAGAATGGTGTTGCCGGAATAGAAGGGGATGTGGCGCAGGATGGGGGCGACGGGCTTGACCACGATCTCCTCGGTGTCGAACACCCGATCGACGATGACGCCGAAGTTATAGGTGCCCACCTGGGTGACGACGATGAAGACCTCGTTGTGCTCCTCGACCGCGTCCTCGCCCTCGTCCAGCTCCAACAGGGCGCGGAGCGAGACCAGGGGCAGCAGCCGGTCGCGGAGCCGAAGCACCGGCGCTTCGTTGATCATCTCGATGGTGGTTTCCGAGCGGTTGGAGGCGCGTACAAGCTCCAAGACGCTGATCTGCGGAATGGCGAAGCGCTCTCCCGAGCACTCGACGATCAGGGCGGAGACGATGGCCAGCGTCAGCGGAATCTTGATGGTGAAAGTGCTGCCCTGGCCTTTCTGGGACTTCAGCTCGACGGCGCCGCCGATCTTTTCGATGTTGGTGCGGACCACGTCCATGCCGACGCCCCGACCCGACACGCTGGTCACCTTTTCCGCCGTGGACAGGCCGGCCTTGAAGATGAACTGCATGATCTGCTGGTCGCTCAGCGCCCCGGCCTCTGCCTCGCTGGCCAGGCCGTTCCTGACCGCCTTGTCGCGGATCTTGTCCACGTCCAGGCCCCGGCCGTCATCGGTGATCTCGATGATGATGTGGCCGCCTTCGTGGAAGGCGTTCAGGATGATCGACCCGGTCTCGGGCTTGCCGAACGCGGCGCGCTCGCTCGCGGTTTCCAGGCCGTGGTCGGCGGAATTGCGGACCATGTGGGTCAGAGGATCCTTGATCATCTCGAGGACCTGGCGATCCAGCTCGGTTTCCGCGCCCAGCATCTGCAGGTCGATCTTCTTGCCCGATTCCACCGACAGGTCGCGGACGATCCGGGGCAGCTTGGCCCAGGCGTTGCCGATGGGCTGCATGCGCGTCTTCATGACGCCTTCCTGCAGGTCGGTGGTGATGTGGCTGAGGCGTTGCAGGGGCACGGAGAATTCGTTGTCGTCCTGCCCGCGAACCATCTGCAGAAGCTGGTTGCGGGTCAGCACCAGTTCGGACACCAGGGTCATCAGGTTTTCCAACAGGTCCACGTTGACCCGGATGGACTGGGCGGCGATAGCGGATTCCTTGGGCTCCCTCGGCTCTTCCTCCATGACGGCGGGGACGGGGCGGGGCTCGGCGGGGACGGGGGGGGGGGCTTCGGCCTCCTCCGGCTCCGGCGCGTTGGGCTCGGGTGGCGGCGGCGGGGGCGGCGCGGCCTCTTGCGCCTCCTTGGCCCGTTGGGCTTCGAGCTCGGCCTTGATCTGCTCGAAGCTTGCGGCCTCGACGCCCGAGGCCTTGGCCTCCTCGACCTCGGCCAGGAGTTCGGCGGCGACCGGGAAGCCGCCGTCGGCGATCACCGGGCCGGACTCCTCGGACTCGGGTTCGGGCTCCTCGGCGGGCTTCTTGGCGGCGGCGCGGCCCTCGGCCATGGCGTTCAGCTCGGCGATGAGCTCGCCGTCGTCGCCTTCCAGTTCGGACCCGCTTTGCTCCAACTCGTGCAGCAGTTCGCGGATGGCGTCGATGCATTTCAGGATCAGGGTGACGGCGTCGGGGCTGACCTCCAGGTCGCCGTCGCGGAATTTGCCCAGCACGTTCTCGCCCGCGTGCGCGACCGCTTCCAGCCGGGGCAGGCCGAGGAAGCCGCAGGTGCCCTTGATGGTGTGGACCAGACGGAAGATGTTGCCGAGGATTTCGCTGTCGTTCGGGTTCTGCTCGAACTTGACAAGCTCGAGGTCGATCACGGCGAGACTTTCCGAAGTCTCGGTCAGGAATTCGGTCAGAAGATCGTCCATGTCCCCTCCCGTCCTTGGACGGTGCCTCCCGGAGTGAATCTTCGCCGCGCGAACGACAAGACACTGTAACAGATAGCTTGGCGGTTTTCACAAACCGTTTCAAGTCGCGGGCGAGAAAAACGGCCCGTCACCGGCCCGCGCCTTCCGGCAGCAGCAAGGCGAGGCGCGTCTCGCCCTCGGCCGGGCGGGACAGCTCCAGGTCCGCGCCGATGGACTCGGCCAGTTTCCGGGCCAGGTGTCCGTGGACGTTGCGCGCGGTGAGCGCGTCGGGATCGACGACGGGGTTCAGGGCGGCCATGATGTCGTCCTGGATGCGGGAGTCCTGGCCGTGGGCGTCGATGGCCACGCCCAGGCCCTCTGGGAAGTCGGCCATGGCCACGCGCACGACGCCCCCGCGCGGCAAGGTCTCGGACGCGATCAGGAGGGCGATGAGAAACAGCTTCCCCGCGTCGCCCTCGAGCGACCGCATTCCGTCCACGCCGTCCGGCCATTCCAGCCTGCAGTTGGTTCCGTCCAGGTAGTCGGCCGTCAAATGGCGGATTTCCTCGAACCCGAGCGCGCCCGCGCGCCCGCCGCCCAGTCCGAACGCGACGCGGAAGAACGAAAGCTTGCGCGTGGCCTGTCCGGCGCTCATGCCCATCAGGCCGGTGGCCTCGTCCGGGCCCGCGACGCCTTCGGTCAACAACTCCAGCCCGGCGTTGATGGCGTTCACCGGGCTCATCAGGTCGTGGCACACCCTGGAGCACATGAGCTGCGCCACCTTCAGGTCTACGTTCACGCCGGTCACGTCTCGTCCTCCCCGTCATCGTCCGCCGCCGTGGGCAGAAGGCTTTCGGCGATGGCGCGCACCGTCAGGCTGCCCTCGGGATTGGTTTCCGGGTCGCCGGTGGCCTGGATGACCGCGGCGCGGACCTTGTCCGCGTCGACGGGGTATTGCTCAAGCATCACCTTGAGAACCGACTCCAGGGCGAGCACGTGGGCGGCCAGGTTCTCGGTTTCCTCCAGCCGCTGGTTCGCGCCCGCGCCGAGCCTGGCGATGTCGTCGGAAATTCGTTTCAGGCTGTCCTCGAGCTGGGCCACCTGCTCGAAAAAGCCGGTGTCCTCCAACTGCTTGAGGAACGATTGCCCCGCGAGCGCGTCCGAAAACCCGTCGCTTCCCCCGTTGCCGCCATTGCCGTTCGTCATGGGCGCGTCTCCCTCGCGTCAACATACCGTCTTGCCTTCGCGGCGGAAAGGGGCGATGTAGGTTTCATGGGAGCGCAAACGCCATTCGCGCCGAGGCTTCGGCCCGCGGGCGCGCTTTACGCCAAGGAAACCGAGGACCGGGCCGTCCTCGCCCGTTTCGCCGCCGAACTTCAACGGCGCGGCTGGCGCGTGGGCGGGCTGGTCCAGCACGAGCATCGCGACGAGACCGGGCGCAGGGTCGCCATCGACGCGGTCGAGCTCGACACCGGTCGGCGCATCCCCCTGATGCGTCCGGCGGGCCCCATGGCCCAGTCGTGCAGCCTGGACACCCAAGCCCTGGCCGAGACCTCGGGCGCGTTGCGCCGCGCCATAGCGGATGGCGTCGATTTGCTGGTGGTGGAGAAGTTCGGCGAGCAGGAGCAGGAGGGGCGGGGCTTGGCGGAAGAGCTTCTCACCGCCATGGCCGATGGTATTCCCACCCTGGTCAGCGTCCCGGTCGGCGCTCTGGATACATGGACCCTGTTCACCGGCGGGACGGCTGAGCTGATGGCCCACGACATGGGGGCGCTTTGGCGCTGGTGGGGGCCGCGCCGGCTCTATCGGGACTTGGAACTGGGCGTGGAAGACGGCGTCGCCGAGCGGGTGGTGCTGGGCAAGACCTGGACCCTGGTCAAGGGGCCGGATGGGTGCGGCCTCGCCCGGTCCGACTATCGGGACTCGGCGGCTTGCTGCGCCCTGGCCGAGGCCCCGGACCTTGTGGGCAAGCCCTTGCGGGAGCTGGCCGCGCGCGTCCATTCCTGGGACCCGTTCGAGTCCGCCGTCGGCGCCGCCGCCATCAACGCCCATTACAACGCGGCAGGGCTGGAGGGCGACGGGGGCCATGTCCTGGACGCGTTGGACGGCGACGAACCGCTGACCACGGTCGGGCGCTTCCCGAGCCTGACATGGCGTCTGGGAGAGCCCCGCGTCGCCGTCCGCGACCCCAGCGAAGGCGAATTCCCTTCCTCCGCGGCGCCGACACTGACCGCCGACGGGGGAACGGTGCTGGTTTCGTCGGGGGCGTTCGCGGACAGGACCCTGCCGGACGCTTTGGCGCGCCGCGCCGACGGCGCCGTCGCCCTGGTCGGGCCGGGGACGCCGTTGAGCCCCAGGCTGTTCGATTACGGTCTCGACGTTCTCGCGGGGTTCGTGGTCGAGGACGCGGACGGCGCGGCGGACGCGGTGGCCAAGGGCGCGCCGACGGCCAAGGACCTTCGGGCCTTCGGGCGTCTCGTCACCCTTCGCGCATCATGATTTCGGCGGCGGCCAGGTCGTCGGGCGTGTCCACGTCGAAAAACGGGTCCCGTTGCGCGGCGAAATCCACCTGAACCACGTTGTAGCGCCGCATCCAGTAATCCACCCCCCGCACGCCTTCCTCCAGAAGCGCGGCGCGCAAATCATGCCGCAGCCGGATGGGCCAGAGCGCGAACACGGGATGGGGGTGGCCGTTGGACATGGCCCGTCCGATGTCCGCGCCCGCGTCCGAAATCGCACGGGACAGGCGCCGCACCAGATCCGTGGGGAAGAAGGGGCTGTCCACCGGGAAGGTCGCGACCCAGCCTGTACTCCGGGAATCCGCCGCCGCCCAGTCCATGGCGGCCAGCACGCCCGCGAGCGGCCCCAGCCGTTCGCTGGACGGGTCCGGCACGATGGGCAGGCCGTAGTTGGAGAAATTCGCCGGATCGTCGTTGGCGTTGAGCGCGAGACCGGCCACCTGGGGCAGGGCGCGCTCGATCACATGGTCGAGCAGGGGGCGGCCGTCCACCGGGACCAGGGCCTTGCACCGGCTCCCCAAGCGCTTACCCTCGCCGCCGGCGAGGATGCAGCCGAGCCAGGGCACGGCCTCGTCCGGCATGCCGGTGCGGATAATGCAGATCATGCCTTGTTCTCCGTTCCAACCGCGTCCGCGACCGAGGCGAACCCGTCGCGGCGCAGCATTTCCGCCAGCTCTCGACACACCCGCGCCGCAAGCCCGGGGCCGTGGTAGACCATGGCGGAATAGAGCTGGACCAGCGACGCCCCGGCCTTGATCTTGGCGTAGGCGCGCTCGCCGCTTTCGATTCCGCCGACGCCGACGATGGGGACCTTGCCCTCGGTCAGACGACGCATGTCCGACAGGACCCGGGTGGAGAGGTCGAACAGGGGGCTGCCGCTCAGTCCCCCGGTTTCCGTCCTGGCCTGGCCCGTCAGCCCGTCGGGCCGGGTGATGGTGGTGTTGGTGGCGATCAGGCCGTCGACGCCGGTGGACAGGATCACGGCGGCGATGTCCTCCTTGTCCTCTTCGGTCAGGTCCGGGGCGATTTTCAGCAGGACGGGCGGGCGGCGCTCGGTTTTGTCGCGTGCGTCCAGCACGGCGCGGAGCAATTCTTCCAGCGGCGCGCGCCCCTGCAGCGCGCGCAGGCCCGGCGTGTTGGGCGAGGAGACGTTCACCACCAGATAGTCGGCGAGGTCCCCCATGGCCGCGACGCCCGCGACGTAGTCCTTGGCCGCGTCGTCCTGGTCCTTGTTCTTGCCGAGGTTCACCCCGACGATACCGGGCCTGCGGGCGGCGCGGAGCCGTTCGGCCATGTAGTCCAGGCCCTCGTTGTTGAACCCCATGCGGTTGATCACGCCGCCGTCGGCGGGCAGGCGGAACAGGCGGGGGCGGGGGTTGCCGGGCTGGGGCTTGGGTGTGACGCTGCCGACCTCGACGAAGCCGAAGCCGAGGCCAAGCAAGGGGTCCACCGCGTCCGCGTTCTTGTCGAACCCGGCGGCGAGTCCGACCGGATTGGGAAACGTCCGTCCCCAGAGATCGACCTTCAGGATGTCGTCATGGAACGGCCGCGGCGCGGGAACCAGTCCGGTTTCCAGCGCCTTCAGCGCCACGCCGTGGGCGGTTTCCGCCTCCAGCATGCGGATCATGGGGCCGACGATGGCGTACAGTCCGCTCATGCGAGGCCTTCCGGAAAGACGTGGCGCCCGTCATCGCCCAGCGGCAGGTCGTCGAGGCGGGCGACCAGCTTTGGGTCGAGGGGGGCGTAAAGATGCGGGAACCCGTCCTCCCACCGGAGCGCGGCGCCGAGCGCGGCGGCCTCCACGGTGAGAATCACCAGCCCCGGCCGCTCGGCCAGGAACCGCGCGACGCTGCCGACCACTTGGTCCGGGCCGGAAAAATGGATGAAGCCGTCGGCCCGGTCCATGTCCGAACCCTCGTAGACTCCGTTTCGCAAGGCCTCCTCCCAGGCGGCGCGTTCGCAGACGTGATGGATGGTTCCGTTCGTCATGGCGGCGAGAATACGCCATCGGCTCCTGTTTTTCGCCATCAATCGCAAGAATGGGGCGCGTCGGAAAAGCCCGAGATATCGTCCGGCGGGCAATTCGGATTTTCAATGCCGTTCAAATCAAGAGGATTCCGCAATTTACGGCGGAGCCGATATTTTGACACAAATAGGACACAGTAATGGCCGTATGCAAAACAATCTTGTTGCATTATATTTAACTTGGGCGTCCGGGGAGCAAGTTATGCGGAGTAACAAACTCCTGTCGGTCATCGATGTCGTGGACGCCATCGACGATCACGAAAAATGGCTCAGGAACAACGGCGGACGCAGGGCCGACTTCTCGCTCGGCAACCTGAACGGCTTCAACTTCACCGAGGCCCTTTTGAGGCGGGCCAAGCTGACCGGCGCCAAGCTTTGCGGCTGCAATTTCATCAGGGCCGACCTGCGCGAGGCCGACCTCTACGGCGCGGACCTTTGCGACGCCAAAATGGCCATGTGCAACCTCGCGAACAGCGATCTCAGGGGCACCTTCCTGCGCGGCGCCGTGCTGGACCACGCCATTTTGGAGAACACGGACCTTCGCGACGGGACCATGATGATGAGCCTGGACGGCGAGTTGCAGTTCATCACCCACGAGCATGATTTCACCGGGCGGGAGCTCGCCGACCTGACGGGCGTCAGCCTCAACGGCGCCAAGCTGTCCAAGGCGTCCATCGTTCAGACCGACCTGACCGGATGCTCCATGAAGGGTGCCGACCTGTCGAACGCGGACCTGTCCAGCTCCAAACTGGTGGACGTGGACCTGACCGGCGCCAAGCTCACCAACTGCAACTTGGAGAACGCGGACCTTTGCGGCGCCGACCTCGCCGGCGCCGACGTCCGGGGCGCGAACCTGCAAGGGGCCGAGCTTTCGACCGCCAACCTGGACGGCGTCGATCTGTCCTTCGCCGACACCAAGGGCGCGAAGACGGTGCGCGATCTGAGCGTACTCGACATCGATATCAGGACCGTTCTTCGCGAGCACGCCCGTTGGGTCATTTCCCTCGGCAAGAAGGGCGAGCAGGCGGAATTCGACGGGGTCGATTTCAGCTTCGTCGATTTCCGGGGCTTCAACTTCAACGGCGCAGTCCTGAAAAACGTCGATTTCACCAAGTCCAATCTGGAGGGCATGGAGCTCAGCATGGCGGACCTGACCGGCGCGCGCTTCGGCCACGCCAACATGCACAACGTCAAAATGCGCGGCGTCCAGGCGGAAGGATGCGATTTCTCGGGCTGCAACATGCGCGACATCGACGCGCGGGAGTTCGAAATCGTCCACCGCGAAACCGGCGCGGACGCCACCATGCGGCCGGCGGATTTCGCGGGCGCCGATTTCAGCGGCGCCAATCTGAACGGCGCCCGTTTCCACGGCGCCGACATGAAAGGCGTGAAACTCGTACAGGCCAAGACCGCCCACGCCGATTTTTCCGACGTGGATCTCAGCGACGCGGTCGTGGACGCCAAGTAGCGCTTTTTTCCCTGAGTCCTTGCGGCCCGCCCCCGGACACGATAGGTAAGAACCTGGGGTGGAGGAACGGACAAGGCGCAATGACGCTGGAAGCAATCCTGTTCGACGTTGACGGCACCCTGGCCGAGACCGAGGAGGTCCACCGCCAGTGCTTCAACGCCGCGTTCGAGGAATTCGAGACCAACTGGATGTGGGACCCGCATCTGTACGCCGAGCTGTTGGAGTTTTCCGGCGGAAAATCGCGGCTTCACCATTACGCGGCGCAGTACCACCCCAACTTCTATCACCGCCCAGGCGGCAAGGACCTGGTCAACGACATCTACCTTTGCAAGGTGGACAACTACGTCCGGCGGGTGGAGCGCAAGGACGTCTCTCTCCGCCCCGGCGTGCGCAGACTTCTGGAGGAAGCGCGCGAGGAGGGGCTGCGCCTCGCCATCGTCACCAGCTCCAGCCCCAAGAACGTCGCTCCGTTCCTGGAGGCCACCATCGGCGAGGAGGCGCTCGGCTGGTTCGAGGTGGTGGCCGCGGGCGACTGCGTCAAGGACGTCAAGCCGTCGCCCGACATCTACGCCTACACGCTGAGCAAGATGGAGCTGTCGCCCGAGGTATGCATCGCCATCGAGGACACCGGAAACGGCTTGCGCTCAAGCTCGGGCGCGGGTGTCGCCACCGTGATCACCACGCACCATTACAGCGCCGACGACGATTTTTCCGGCGCCGCCGCCGTGCTCAGCCACCTGGGCGAACCCGACATGCCGTTCGAAGTGCTGCAGGGCGACGGGCACGGGGCGAGTTACGTGGACGTGGGGCTTCTGCGCCTCTGGCGGACGGAGGCGAACGGGAGATAGGGTTTCAGTGAGCCGGCTTTTCGTCGGTTTCCGCCAGGACGGCCTCCAACTTGCAGAGCGCCTTCAGCAATCCCGCCGAGCATTGGTTGGACAGCGCTATCAGGCTGGACGCGGACATGGGGCAGCCCTCGACGATGCAATCGCGGTCCTTGGGTGGGTTGTAATAGAAGGGGCAGAGATCGCGGTTCTCCACGATGCCGCGCCCGATTTTCCACAGATCGGCCTCCATGTTGTCGCAGGCGGCGAGGATCTTGGGCGTGGCCCCTCGATATTCGCGGATTTCCTTGATGTCCATGCGCGTCTTGCTGATCGCGCCGGCGACCACGAGACAAGACCCCATTTTCCTTTTCGAACCGGCAAGCCCGTCTCGGTCCATCAGCGTCTCCCCATTTTGCATGGGTTATTTTTGAAATATTACTCCTTCAGTATTTCAGTATCATTTCCCGCCCTGCCATTTCTGATTGAAAACGTAAGCGTCCGTAAGGAATTGTCATATTTCGTAATGGTTTGTAAGTCGCGTCAGCCGGGACGGATGTCGAGCCCGCGGCCCTCGCGGAGCAGCGCTTCCATGCCGTCGGCGGGGAGCGCCCGGCTGAACAGGAATCCCTGGACCTTGTCGCAGCCGCGCCGCGCCAGGTAATGGAACTGCTCCCAGTTCTCCACACCCTCGGCGACGGTCTCCAACCCCAGTGCGTGCGCCATGGCGATGGTGGCGTCCACGATGGCGGCGTCGTTGGGGTCGAAGGCCACGTCGGTGACGAAGGCGCGGTCGATCTTCAGCTTCGAGATGGGGAACTGCTTCAAGTAGGTCATGGACGAATAGCCGGTGCCGAAGTCGTCCACGGAAATGGAAATCCCCATGGCGGCGAATCTCTCCAGGGTCTTTTTTGTGTCCTCGGGATGCTCCATGACCGCGCTTTCGGTCAGCTCCACCTCCAGCAGTTCGGGGGGCAGGCCGGTTTCGTCCAGCACGTCCTGGACCATGGCCAAGAACTTGCGCGGCTCGCCGAACTGGCGGCCGGAGACGTTGACGGCGACGCGGGGCGGGGCGAGGTCCGCGTCCATCCACCCCTTCACCGCCCGACAGGCGTCGGCCATGATTTTCCTGCCGATGGCGTTGACCAGCCCGGTGGCTTCGGCGACCGCCACGAATTCGTGGGGCGGGACCGAGCCGAGATCGTCCGGCCGCCATCGGGCCAGAGCCTCCATCCCCACGATCCGCCCGGTCTTCGCGTCCGCCTGGGGCTGGAAGTAGGCCTCGAACTCGTTGTCGCGGAGCGCCTGGCGCATGCGGCCCTCGAGCGCCATGGCCTGCATCACCTGGGCGTTCATGCCCTTGTCGAAGAAGCGGTGGGCGCCCGGCGTCTTCTCGCGCGCCTGGCGCAGGGCGGCGGCGGAGTTCATCATCAGGGTTTCCAAGTCCTCTCCATCGCGGGAATAGAGCGCGACGCCGACGCTGGCGTAGACCTCCAGCGCGTGCTCCCGAACGTCGATGGGGGCCTCGAAGCCGTCGAGGACGTCCCGGGCGATGCGGGCCGCGTCTTCCTCGTCCGCCCCTTCGGCCAGGATGACGAAGACGTTGCCGCCGGGCCTGACGATGGCGTCGCCCACGCCTGTCTCGGCCGCGAGACGACGCCCGACCGCCTTCAGCACCTCGTCTCCCACCGCGTGCCCGAGGATGTCGTTGACGTAGCCGAACCGCTCCAGCCCCACGCTGATGACCGCCATGGACCCGCCGTTCCGCATGGCGCGGGCGCGGGCGGCCCGGAATCGCTCCTGAAATCCGGTCAGGTTCAACAGACCGGTCAGGGGGTCGCGGAAGGCCAGGTACTGAAAATGCTCCTCGGCTCGCTTGCGGCTTGTGATGTCGAGCGCGACGCCGTCCCATGCGATTACGCCGTCGGGAAGCGTCTGGGGCCGGGCGACGCATCGCAGCCAACGGGGCTCCTGGCCATAGGTCATGAGCCGGTATTCCTCGTCAATGGGGGCCTGGGTCTTGGCCGAGGCGAGGAACGTCTTCATCAGGCGCTGGCGGTCGCCGGGATGGGTGATATCTTCGAGCGCGTCGTCCTGGTCCAGGATTTCATCGGCCTCTACCCCCAACAGGGATTCGACACTCGGGCTCAGGTACGAGAACCGCATCTTGCCTTTTCGGTCCAGGACCAGTTCGAACACCACGACGGGGAGGTTGGTGGTGATGTCGCTGACCCGTCCCTCGGCCGTCTTCAGAGCGTCCTCGGTCCTGTGGCGTTTGGTGAGGTCGCGGGCGAAGACCAGCATCTCGCCCGTTGAATTCATGGGAACCGCGGTGATTTCCGTGGAGAAGCCGCCGCCGTTGATTCTCAGCCCCCGAGTGTCCGCGCGGACCGGAGTCGGATCGGAAGCGAAATCAATCGAATCCGCCAGAAGGTCGTCCAGCGCCATTCCCGCCAGACTCGCCCCGTCGGCGCCGAAAAGCCGCGCGGCCGCTGGGTTGCAGGCGACGACGACCCCATCCGCGCCGACCGTGAGAACGGCGTCCGGAAAGCCGTCGAGCATGGCCGAGAGCCCATCGTCGGGTATGATGCGGGTCGGGGAATTCATGAAACCAAGGTTATCGCCGCGTCTTTACGTTTGCGCTCAAACATACACCACAGGACGTTGCGTCCGAAGGGGTTTTGGGCGCGCGCGCGCGCTTTCGGACCGGTTCGGGCGGGCCGGTTGGGCAATTGATACGCTTTTGTGACATGCGCCCCTAAATATAGATAAACACACGATATATTGCGCGTTGATTAAGAATTGAGCGCTAAATGCTGCTTGCTCTGGGTGGGCGTCTCGGCTACATTTTGTGCGTTCGTTTTCCGCCGACGCCCCATCTAGTGCAGCGCGTTTTTTGGACGTCGGCGAGGCGATTGCCCCGGGGGGGAAAGAACCGGCGGCCGAACAAAACCAGGTTAACGCAACAGGGAAACCCAGCCAGAGATTGGGGGGCTTATGCGAATTTCGCGCTTTTTCACCAAGGACGACGGCCGGTCGCCTTACGAAGACATTCCGTTTCGGACCACGTCCAGCGAGATTCGCAACCCGGACGGATCGGTGGTCTTCAACGCCGAGGACATCGAGGTTCCGTCCGCCTGGTCCCAGGTGGCGAGCGACGTTCTGGCCCAGAAGTACTTCCGCAAGGCGGGCGTGCCCGCCAAGCTGACCCCGGTCAAGGAAAAGGACGTTCCCGAATGGCTCTGGCGCAAGGAGCCCGACGCCAAGGCCATGGCCAAGCTTCCCAAGGACAAGCGCCATGGTCCGGAAACCAGCGCCAAGCAGGTGTTCGACCGCATGGCCGGCGCCTGGGCCTATTGGGGCTGGAAGGGCGGGTATTTCGATTCCGAAGCCGACGCCAAGGCCTACTACGACGAAATGCGCCACATGCTGGCCACCCAGAAGGGCGCGCCCAATTCGCCCCAGTGGTTCAACACCGGACTGCACTGGGCCTACGGCATCGACGGCCCGGCCCAGGGGCATTACTACGTGGATTTCCTGACCGGCGAGCTGACCGCGTCCCAGTCCTCCTACGAGCATCCGCAACCCCACGCCTGCTTCATCCAGTCTATCCATGACGACCTGGTCAACGACGGCGGCATCATGGACCTTTGGGTGCGCGAGGCGCGGCTGTTCAAGTACGGGTCGGGCACCGGCACCAATTTCTCCAACCTCCGCGCCGAGAACGAGCCGCTGTCGGGCGGCGGCAAGTCGTCGGGGCTGATGAGCTTCCTGAAGATCGGCGACCGCGCCGCCGGCGCCATCAAGTCCGGCGGCACCACGCGGCGCGCGGCCAAGATGGTCATCGTCGACGTGGATCATCCCGACATCGAGGCCTTCATCAACTGGAAGGCCCACGAGGAGCAGAAGGTCGCCGCCCTGGTCGCGGGCTCCCGCGCGGCGGAGAAGCACCTGAAGCGGGTGATGGCCGCCTGCCACGCCGACGACGCGCCCGAGGGCGACGCCAAGTACGATGTGAAAAAGAACGCCGCGTTGAAGAAAGCGATCATCGCCGCCCGCGAGGCCATGATTCCGGACGCCTATGTCCAACGCGTGGTTCAGTTCGCCCGCCAGGGCTACGAGGACATCGACATCCCCGTGTTCGACACCGATTGGGATTCGGAAGCCTACCGCACGGTGGCGGGCCAGAACGCCAACAACACGGTGCGCGTCACCAAGGCGTTCCTGGACACCGTCCTCCAGGACGGAGATTGGGAGCTGACCCGGCGCAAGGACGGCTCCACCGCCAAGCGCGTGCCCGCCCGCGACCTGTGGGACCAGATCGGTTACGCCGCCTGGGCCTGCGCCGACCCCGGGCTGCAGTTCGACACCACCATCAACGACTGGCACACCTGTCCGGAATCGGGGCGGATCAACGCGTCCAACCCGTGCTCCGAGTACATGTTCCTGGACGACACCGCGTGCAACCTGGCGTCCTTGAACCTGATGGCGTTCCAGCGCGGAGACGCCAGCCTGGACGTGAACGCGTTCGAGGCCGCCGTGCGGCTTTGGACCGTCACCTTGGAAATCTCGGTCCTCATGGCCCAGTTCCCGGCCGCGCGCATCGCGGAGCTGTCCTACGAATTCCGCACGCTCGGGCTCGGCTACGCCAACGTCGGCGGCTACCTGATGGCGGCGGGCATTCCCTATGATTCCGAGGCCGGGCGCTCCATCTGCGCGGCCGTTTCCGCCATGATGACCGGCGTCGCCTACGCCACGTCCGCCGAAATGGCCGAAGAACTGGGCGCCTTCCCCGGGCACAAGGACAACGCCAGCGCCATGATCCGGGTGATGCGCAACCATCGCCGCGCCGCCCATGGCGACAAGGACGGTTACGAGGACCTGTCCGTCACCCCCGTGCCCCTGGACGGGAACGCGTGCCCCGACGAGGGCCTGGCGCTCGCGGCCAGGACGTCGTGGGACAAGGCGGTGGAGATGGGCGAGGCCCACGGCTACCGCAACGCCCAGGTGTCCTGCGTGGCGCCGACAGGGACCATCGGCCTGGTCATGGACTGCGACACCACCGGGATCGAGCCCGATTTCGCGCTGGTCAAGTTCAAGAAGCTGGCGGGCGGCGGCTACTTCAAGATCATCAACCGCATGGTGCCCCAGGCCCTGTCCCGTCTCGGCTACGCCCCGCACCAGATCGACGACATCGTCAACTTCGCCGTCGGACGCGGCACCCTGAACGGCGCGCCCGCGATCAATCCCGAGACGCTCCGCGCCCGGGGCTTCACCGACGAGGCGCTGGACGCGTTGGAGCGCGCGCTGGGCGAGGCCTTCGACATCAAGTTCGCGTTCAACAAGTGGACGCTCGGAGAATCGTTCTGCGTGGACGCTCTCGGCTTCGCCGCAAAGGATCTGGACGACGTCAAGTTCGACATGCTGTCCGCGTTGGGCTTTTCCTCGGGCGAGATCGAGGCGGCCAACACCTACGTCTGCGGCGCCATGACCGTCGAGGGCGCGCCGCACCTGATGGACGACCACCTGGCCGTGTTCGACTGCGCCAATCCCTGCGGCAGGACCGGGACCCGGTTTCTTTCGGTGAAGAGCCACATCCGCATGATGGCGGCGGCCCAGCCCTTTATTTCCGGGGCGATCTCCAAGACCATCAATATGCCGAACTCCGCGACCATCGACGACTGCAAGGACGCCTATCTTCTGTCTTGGCGCTTGGGGCTGAAGGCCAACGCGCTTTACCGCGACGGCTCCAAGCTGTCCCAGCCCCTGCAGGCGGCGCTGGTGGACGACGCCGACATGGCGGACGCGCTGGCCGATAAGCAGCCCGCCGCCGCCAAGGCCGAAGTCATCGCCGAGAGGGTGGTCGAGCGCTTCGTCACCAGGAGGCTGCGTCCGCCCAACCGGCGCAAGGGCTACACCCAGAAGGCCACCGTCGGCGGCCACAAGGTGTATCTCCGCACCGGCGAGTACGAGGACGGGCGCCTGTCCGAGATCTTCATCGACATGCACAAGGAGGGCGCGGCCTTCCGCTCGTTGATGAACAACTTCGCCATCGCGGTGTCCATCGCGCTCCAGTACGGCGTGCCGCTGGAGGAGTTCGTGGAGTCGTTCACCTTCGCCCGCTTCGAGCCTTCGGGCATCGTCGAGGGCAACGACACCATCAAGATGGCGACCTCGATCCTGGACTACATCTTCCGCGAACTGGCCGTGTCCTATCTCGGCCGAACCGACCTCGCGCACGTGGAGCCCCAGGACCTCTATCCCGACAGCCTGGGCCGCGGCAATACCGAGGGGAATCTCGAGGACGAGAAGCCCGCGCCGCAGATCAAGGACCAGATGCAGGAAGTGGTGGAGCGCTACACCTCCAAGGGCTTCGTCCGCAACCGCCTGATGGTGATCAGCGGCGGCGGCGGCAACGGGGGCAACGGAGGAAACGGCGGCGGCCAGTCTATGGGCTCCGGCGGCGGCGCCCAATCGGCGGGAGGCCTGTCGGCGGCCCCGGGCGAAAGCCAGGCCATGGACATGGAGCCCACCGTGATCGAACAGGCCGACATGCGGCTCGAGCAGGTGCGCGAAGCCAAGATGAAGGGCTACGAGGGCGACTCGTGCTCCAGTTGCGGCAACTTCACCCTGGTGCGCAACGGCACCTGCCTGAAGTGCATGACCTGCGGCGAGACCAGCGGCTGTTCGTAATCTTTGGCCCACGTTGATTATGGAAGCCCATCCAATGTTTCCGTCACCCCGGACTTGACCCGGGGTCCATGGATTGCCGGGTCAAGCCCGGCAATGACGGAAAAGGGATGGCTAGTCCCAACGGCATCCCTGGCTCACATGGAATGGCATTATTGGGCTTGGCAGGCGCTTTCGCCGATTACCACGCCGCGAAGGGCGCCCTTGGCGTCCAGGGACACGACCGAGTTCGCGCCGATCACGAGGGTTTCGTCCTTGCGCGACCCGTCCCCGTAAAGCCTGGCGATCACCGCCTTGCGGCAAGCGCCGCAGCTGTTGGCGACCACCGGGCCCATGCCGGGCTTGCTGGTCAGGGCGACGCAGCTTCCGAGCGTCCCGCCCCTCGGCGCGTCCTTCGGACGGCTCGCGCCTTCGCAGGGCGCGTCCTTCTTGATGCTCATGCGTCCGCGCGCTGTGATGTTCAGCTTGATGGTGGACCGGGCCGGAACCGTGTAGGTGCGGTTCGACGGCATGGACCCGTCGCGCCGGAACCGGGTCACGTCGATCACGCGGCACGTGTTGCAGGTGTTGGTCAGGTACGCCCCGCTTTCCTTGTTGTTCAGGACGGCGCAACGCTGGCGTCCGGCCTCGGCCGGAACGGCGGCGAGAAGGGCCGACAAAAGTGTGAGGACGGCGAGGGCGGCGCGTGCGATCATGGACGCAGCTTACCCGGAACCGGTTAAGGCAAGGTAACGTCGGTGATGATTATATGGCCGCCGATCGTTCGGAGAAAACCAAGAGAGCTGAGCGAGCGCCCGGCGATTGAGGGGCGCGCCAGCGGTCAATAATAATGACCGCTGGTAATACGACCACAGAGGAGGCGTGTTATTTTTCAGGCGTGCAATCCATGAGCTCCTTGGGCTTGCCCGCGACCTCCAACAGTCTCGCGCATGAGTAATCGAGAACGTCGTCCCATTTTTTCCAATCCGCGAGGGTGACCTTTCCGGCGGCCGCAGGGGGCCTGTCATAGACGGCTTGTAGGTCGTTTTTCGCGTCCATGATCAGGCCCTTGCCGAGATAGCCCATGGTTCGCCATTTCAACGCGCCCTTCGCAACGTCGCCAACCAAACCGGGCGCGGCCTGGATGTCCTTGACCATGACCGCCTTGATCAGATTGCGGGCGAACACGCGGAAACGCTTTCTTGTCGGGGCGTTGGAGTCCTTGAAAACGTTGGCGATGACCCGCGCGCGTTTGAAGCGAAAGAGGGTATGTCTTCGCTCCGACCAATTCTCGTGCTTATCGAACTGATCGAAAAATTCCTTCAAGGTTATCTGACTGAACAGTTCGGATTCGGCGCGCAGCATGCGTTCCGCCTCAATGACCCTTTCCACAACATCAAGCGCATGGCCCTTGGTGCTCTCGTTCGGGGCGAAGTCGAGGCTCGCCAAACCTCGAATGTTCCCTTCGGCGTTGAAGGCGCCGTAGGCGGCAAGGATCGTCGTGATTATGTGGCCGCGATAAGCCCTTATTTCCATTTCATTCTTATCGTCGTTAGTAAACGTCTGCTCCAGCAGGAGTCTTGCGTTTTTCTTGTCTTCTTCTGTTAAGTTCCCTTTGTCTGGATCTGTTAATACCGCGTCGAGATTTGCTTGCGCAATGCAGGCGGCGCTTCCATCCAGTTTGTTGTCCGGGCATGAATTATTCGGCCGGGGGCCCAGGTAGCAATTCAACAAGACGTCAAGGTTTCGGGCCTTTTCGTCTAGAAACGCTTTCGTATCTTCAATGGATGATTCGTCCTCATTCATATCGACTCTCGCGACGGAGCCGCAGACATGGATGTCGCTCCCGATATCTAGGAGTTCATGCGTATGTAGGCACCCATTGAGAAAAAGAATGCTGAGACAAATTATCCCAATTTTTCCATATGCATGCATTATTCTCCCCTCCGTATAAATTTCATTGTGGAAAATGATAACTTTAGAAGTCGTGGGAATCAATGATTCCATATTCAAGAATTTCATAACAACAACAATCGAAAGACGTCTACCTTAATGGTTTCGATGCAAGTTTCGGTCTATCCTACAAAACCAGGAACACGCCATCGACTTCCACAGCGGCGCCCAGCGGCAGGCTGGGCGCGCCCACGGCGGCGCGAGCGTGGCGACCGATATCTCCGAAGACGTCCACCATCAGGTCGGACGCGCCGTTGACCACCTTGGGGTGCTCGGTGAAATCGGGGACGCAGGATACGAATCCGCCGAGACGGACCACTTGGCGCACCCGGTCGAGATCGCCGTCGCAAGCGGTCCGGAGATGGGCGATCAGGTTCAGGGCGCAGAGCCGCGCCGCCTGGTATCCGTCCTCGACCGTCAGTCCCTCGCCGACGCGGCCCGTGAACGCGACCGCGCCGTCAAGAATAGGGATCTGGCCCGCGACGAATACCAAATCACCCGCCCGGGTCCAGGGGACGTAGTTGGCGGCGGGGGCGGCGGCCTTGGGCAGCGCCACGCCCAGTTCCCTCAACCTCGCTTCGATGGCTCCGCTCATGCCGTTCTCCTTGTCCTGGCTTCTTTCAGGGTATCACGATTATTCTTGGCTCGCGTCCGGCCCGATGGTTCATTGGCCGCGTTCGAGACGGAGGAAAGCCATGAAGGTCTGGGAGCTTCCCGCGTTCGGCCAGGAGAACCTGGCCCTGACGGACAAGCCCGTCCCCGAGCCCGGGCCGGGACAGGTGGCGCTGGACATGCGCGCGGCGTCCCTGAACTACCGCGACCTGGTGGTGATCCGGGGCGGATACGGAAAGATGTTCAAACCCCCGATCGTCCCGGTGTCCGACGGCGTCGGCGTGGTGGCGGCGGTGGGGGATGGCGTGACGCGGCTTGCGCCCGGGGATCGAGTCGCGCCCATGTTCTTCGAGAACTGGATTGACGGCGAGCCCGCGCCGGAGAAGTTCACGTCCGCCCGTGGCGGAGAGATCGACGGCGTCCTGTCCGAATCCATGGTGGCGGAGGAGCGGGGGCTCGCCAAGGTTCCCGATTATCTGAGCGACGTGGAGGGCGCGTGCCTGCCTTGCGCCGCGCTCACCGCCTGGAGCGCGGTCGCCACCCAAGGCCGCCTAGGCCCCGGCGAGACCATCCTGATCCAGGGCACCGGCGGCGTCGCCGTTTTCGCGCTTCAGTTCGCCACGATGGCCGGGGCCACGGCCATCGTGATCTCGTCGAGCGACGAGAAACTGGACAAGGCCCGGGCGCTGGGCGCGGACCACGCGATCAACTACTTGGCCAACCCGGATTGGGAGCGCGCGGCGCTGGCGATCACCGACGGGCGCGGTGTCGACCACGTGTTGGAGCTCGGCGGCGGCGACACCCTGCCGCGATCCTTGAAGGCGGTGCGCGTCGGCGGGTTCATCTCGCTGATCGGGGTGCTTTCGGGGGCCAGGGCGGATTTCGTCCTGCCCGCCGTGGTGTCCCGCAACATCCGGGTCCAGGGCGTGACGGTGGGATCCCGGACCGGGTTCGAGGCCATGGTTCGCGCCATGGAGGCCCACGAAACCAAGCCCGCCGTCGATTCCGTTTACGGCTTCGACGACGTCCACGCCGCCTTGGCGCGGCTGGAATCCGGGGCGCATTTCGGCAAGGTGTGCGTCGATTACGCGGGGTGAGCCTATTCCCCGCCCTTCTTGTTGAAGCGGCCCAGGTTGCCCAGCAATTGGTCAAAGATGGTGATTTCGTTGCCGGTGGTCGGGGTTTCGCGATCGACCGGGTCCATCTTGCGGGATTTGTCCAGGCCGAGCTTTTCCATGTTGACCAGGGCGCCCCGGTCGTCGAAATGCAGGACCAGGACTTGTCGCTCCTTCACCTCGGCCTCGAAAAAGGCCGTGGTTTCGGTCTGCTTGCTGATGTAGTACCAGGTCCTGCCGCCGAAGGGCGACACGCTGGAGGGCGAGCCCAGGATCTCCTCGACCTCGTCGCGGGTGATCTCTCCCGGCCTGATCTCGGCGATCAGTTCGGGGTCGGGCAAATGGCCGCGATTGTCCACTCTCGGCACGCAGGCGCCGAGAAGGGCGACGATCAATACGACGAACAGCTTACGACCAATCATGGCCTTTCCCTCGGGAATCGCCTATCCACAAACCCGCCTGTTCTTGATGGTTGGAAGAATCGCACCTGATGGCGAACGATGTCAATCCGCGATCCCCTCGCATGCGGCTTTCCCGGCTGAAAGCCTTGCGGCCGTTCCATCTGGTGGACTGGGCGGTTCGCGTCCGGGCGCGGTTCGCGCGCCGAGGGGAGCCCTCGGGCCTGCTGATCCTGTTCCTGGGCGGGGTGGGGGATTCGATCCTGTTCGCCGTGGCGCTGGACCGGTTCATGCAATTTCGCAAACCCGGGGAGCGCCTGACGCTTCTGTTGCGGCGCGAAGGGGAGATGGTCTCGTTTCTGTTCCCGCCGGACTGCGAGCGCAAGGTGGTGCGGCTCGACTGGCTGCGCCGGTTCGGATACCGCTGGAGAATTCTCAAGGACCTATACGACGCCAATTACCGGCTGGCGATCAGCGCGGACTTCATGCGCCATCCCGACCTGGACGAGGCCATGATCGAAGCCTGCCGCGCGCCGGACGCCTGGGCCATGATCGCCGCGCCGTCGGCGAAGCGGACCGAACGGCTGGAATGGAACCAGCGTCTGTACACGCGTCTTTACGACAGCGGTCCGGTCCGGACCGACGCGGTGTTGCGCCACGCTCGATTCGCCGACTGGCTGGCCGGGAAGGAGTCCGTCCCGCCACGGATCGGCGTCGATCCCGCCCTGCTCCCGGCTCCGCTATCGCTCGATGCGCCCACGGTGGTGATCCAGCCCTATTCGTCCACGGCGCGAAAGCACTATCCGCCGACGGTCTATCTGGAGATCCTGAACCTCCTTCCGTCGGATTGGCGGGTGGTCGCGACCGGCGCGCCGGACGACCCGGGACGGTTTCCGGAGTTGGACGCCTTCGTCCGGTCGCCGCGGGTGGAATTCGACGACCGGCCGTTCGCCGACCTCGTTCCCTTGCTGCGGGGGGCGCGGCTGGTGGTTTCCGTGGACACGGGGATGATGCACCTGGCGGTGGCCGTGGGCGCGCGGACCATCTGCCTCGCCTCGGACGCCTACGCCGGGGCCATCACCCCCTATCATCCGGACGTGGCTCCGGACAACGCCCACTTCATCCGCGCCGGCATGGACTGCGAGGGGTGCCAGGGGAACTGCCATCTTCCGCCGGTCGAGGGCATGTTTCCCTGCGTGGCGCGGGTTTCGATCAAGGAAGTGCTGAATGTTGTAAGTAAAGAGATTTCAAGGTGAAGTTTAAATAAATAACAAAATTTACATAAAATTTTACAAATCGTATTATGTAAACAAAAAATTAGGACTTGTGAATCTCAGGTTAATGGCCTATATTTAACGTGAGGTGTCGGGACCGATCTCCAACGCATGGAGGGTGCCCGTGAAAAAGATTGTAACCGTTGTTGCGACGTCACTGCTTGTATCCGGTTGTCTTCTTCCCTTTCCCGTTCAGATCGCCTTGCTGGCGGCCGACGGGATCAGCTTGTTCGCCACCGAGAAAACTCTTCCCGACCACGCCATTTCCGTGGCCATGGACCAGGATTGCGCCATGTGGAGGATTCTGCCCGAGGGCCGGATTTGCTCCATCGACGAGGCGGATACCGGCGTGGCCGTGGCCGACGCGTCGATTGAGGACGAGGGCGAGGAGCCCGATCCCAACGATCCGGCTTTGGCCATGGACACCGCGGCGGGCGATCCCAACGCGCACGCGGTGGTCGACGAGGAGCCTCCTCCGCTCGAGGTGTTTCCCATCTTCATGACCAAGACCGGCGTCATCGTCCGGGATGGACCATCGACGGACAGCCTGCTTCTCGACAGCCTGTGGGTGGACGAACCCGTCGCCCTGGTCGAGAAGGAACAGGGATGGTGGCTGGTCGAATACATCGAAAGCGGAACCGGAAGGGTCCGCCAGGGATGGATCGGCGGCGAGCACCTGCGCGAGGACAGCTGAGGTTTCGAGGGGAGGGGGGCGCCGGGGGGCGGAGTACTCCACGCTCCGTCCCCCGCGCCTAACTGCGTTCCGCGATCCGGGAATTCCGCGTCAAAACATGCGCCTTCGTCGGCAGGGCGCCGAGTCGAGGTTAACGAGTTGAAGGGCTCAGCAAGGCGGCGAGGTA
>CAYFNC010000023.1:0-52048 GCA_964344345.1 uncultured Hyphomicrobiales bacterium
CATCCATTTGATGGAATTAGCGGTTTTTGGTTCGGCAGGTGCAGAGAAACTCTGTGCGGGAGTACAGCCGAGAAAGCTGATAACATCACCCCATGACCGAAAATCCTTCCGTCCGCCAGCGCCTCCTGACCCGCATCGGCAAGATCGATGACGCGCTTAAGGAACTCGGCCATCTCCCGGCGGATCGTCTCTTGGTCATCGACGTGGACATGACCCCGGAGGAGCACGCCGAGTGGCAGCGCCGCGCCGTGGCGCACAACATGGCTTGCGAGGCTTCGTCGGTCGCGGGGCGGGGCTTTGGGGGGGCGGCGTTGGTCGTGGTCTGGTGAGTGTATCGCATGCCGCGCCCACGCGGGAGCACTATCCAGAATCCGTTCAGGCTTGACCGGTACTTTTGCCTCGAACGAGGCGACGATGTAGAATGTAGCCATGAGCACCATCAAGGAGGCAACCATGTCGGAACGGTTCATGGCGACAGTTCAAGCTGAAGCGCTTTCGCGTGAACTCGCTACCGCGCTCTCCATGCACCCTGTTCCCGGTTCCCGGTACCGGGTCATCGTCGAGGAAATCGACGAGACCGATGAGGAGAAACAGGCCATGCTTCGCGCGGCGCTCCAGAAAGGACATGATGACATCGCGGCTGGCCGGTTCATTGACGGAAAAGCGTCGTTCGAGGAATTGGCGGAAAAACATTTCCCGAACAGAATCAAATAAGCATGCCACGCTATATACTTGCCGATAGCGCACATGCGGATATTGACGAAATTCTTGCGAAAATTATTCCAGACAATGAAACCGCTGCCTGGAATTGGTATGTGAAGCTCCACGAGAAATTCGATTCTCTTGCGCACGCGCCGCGTATCGGGAGGATACGAGAGGATCTACTTCCCGGCGCGTACGTTTTTCCGTTCGGCAATTATCTGATTTTCTACGAAATCGCTCAGGATGCCATTCAGGTCATCCATGTCGTACACGGGGCACGCGATGTACGCCGTGTTTTGTCGCAGGATTCGGAAAAATAACTCAGCCCATGACCGAAAAACCTTCCATCCGCCAGCGCCTCCTGACCCGCATCGGCAAGATCGATGAGGCGCTTGACGAGCTTGGCCATCTTCCGGCGGATCGATTCCTGGTCATCGACGTGGACATGACCCAGGAGGAGCACACCGAGTGGCAGCGCCGTGCCGTGGCGCGGGGCATGGAAGACGAAGAGGGCATCGAGTTGGACGGCGTTGATGGAGAGACGCTCTTGAAAATCCTGGACGACGTGGAAGTCTTGGATGCTCTGAAACATGCCAAAAAACAGAACGACCCGATCCGTCCTGCCGGTGAGTTTTTTGCGGAAAACGATCCGGCTGTTCCAAAGGATAAACCGGACGGCACCGCCTAATCGCGTTCGATCAGATCAGCGTCCGTGTACAGGTCGGGCTCATCGGCGAGATGGTCAAAGCCCTTCCCCTTGGCATTCATCTCCGTGATGGAAATGTCGTCGTCATCCACGGTTTCGAGGATAATGCGGACAACACTGTCCGGCGCAAAACCGAGCCGCGTCAGGTCTTCCTTGAGCGGGAGCTTGTCGATTTCGATCCGTTCGATGATCGCCTTCATGTCCGCAGCCTACTGCATTCAAGGGGAGTCGACTACGAACACCCGCAGTGAAGTAAGCTTGCGTCGGGATCAGCCTTCCCGTCTCCGGGAGATGCGGGGGTCAGGTAAGGGGCGCCCGGATATGACACCCCCGCGATTGTAGCAGCCCGCCGCCCCCGTAAAGGATTTGCCGCTCCGCGTTCCTCCTTGACGGGGGCTCCTTCGGGCTGCTGGGCGGGGGATGATCATATCCTTTAACCCCCCTTACCATGATCCCCTCACACACCCCTTCACCGGACACGGCCACCCTCTTCCGCAAACTCAAAGCCATCGTCGAAAACGAACCCGGTACCATCCGCGCAAACGTTGCCGAGACCGCGCTCGACTACGACACCCCCGAAGGCTTCTTCCGCGACCTCATCGACAGCGGCTGTGCCTCGGGTCTTGTTTCCCACCTGATCTACATCTGGGACACGCACGCCTTCTTTGACCGCCATTACGACGAGATCGAGGAACTGCGCGAGGACTGGGAAGAGAACGTCGGCGAGCCGATCCGCATCAAGTACGATCTTAAGAACTTTCTGGCTTGGTTCGCGTTCGAGGAGACGGCCTACCGCATCGCGAACGACGACCTTGGGCTCGGTATCTGAGGCCGAGGGCGGATTTTTGGAATGTGGGGCAGCAGAAAAGCCCCTGGACAGGGGCGACTTTTCCCGAAAATAATTGAAAACGGGAATTGGGACGCATGTCGTTGTTATTCCTGGTTCTTTTTGAAGAATTTGCTCTAGAATTTTACAACAGAATTGGCTTTTTTGCAAATCGGCAGGAGAGTCTTCGTGCGTTCCGGGCGCGTCCTCCCAGAGCCCGACGAAGCGCCGGGGCGACAACGCAGTGTACTTGGTCGTGTTCTGAATGTTGACGTGCCCCATGTAGAGTTGGATGGCTCGGGTATCGACCCCCTTGGAGGCCAGGACGTAGCCGCAGGAATGGCGCAGCATGTGCGGATGGATCGGGAAGGGCAGGCCCGCTTGCTCTCCCGCCCGCGCGACGATCTTGCGCACCATGCTCGGGGTCAGCGGTCGTCCCCGGTTGCTGAGGAAAACATAGGGCGAAGGATTGTCCGGATCGCGCAGTTCCCAGAGCTTCCTCAGGAGATCGATTTCCGGATCGCACAACGGGTGGGTCGTGTTCACGCCGCCCTTGAGGCGGAGGACGTGAAAGACCTGCTCCGGGAGATTCAACTGCTCCCATTTCAATGCCACCGCCTCGCTGACGCGAAGCGCATGCCGGTACATCATGCGGATCATTAACGCATTGCGCAGCGCATAGCGGCCATGGTCGGCGGCATCGATGACGGGCGAAACCTCCCCCGGCGTCAGGTGTTCGCGTGATCGCCGATTGGCATAGGGCGAGAGGACTGGCGGCGGATTCTTGGAGGACGGCATACGCTTAGGCGTCCGAGATTTGGGGCGGGACTGCAAACGGGGTCGTCTGATCTCGCCACGCCGCGAAGGACGGCGGATCGGAGCAGATGAGGTGAAGGTTCCCGGTTTCCATAGGCGTTCGATGAAATTGAGCATGATGAAAGGGCGTTAAATACGCCCGATTCTAACTATTCCCGTTTTCAATTAAAAACGGCACTCCTGATCACCCCCATTATCATGACTGTCGCCGCAGTCTCCGCACCCGCTAATGCCTTCGAGGTAAAGCAAAAACCAGCGCCCGATCCCGCGATCCTGGAGCACTTGGAAGCGGAACGCGCCCAGGCTCAGGCCGACCGCCGGGAGGCCCGGAAGCTCCGCGAACGCGGCGAGGAGAAAGTTCGACGAGGCGAAGCCAAAAAGCAGCGCGCGCTGAATGAGCTTGATGCAGAGCTTTGCCGTATGGGGGCCTTGCCGCCATCCGAATGTCCATAATCACTCACTGAATGGGTATCACTGTTGTCGCACCGGCACCGCATCCCGAAACGCCGCATCCCGAAGCACCGGAAGCTCGCACTGAGGAACTGCCGCATCTTGATATTCCTGGCTTCGAAAAACTGCCGCCAGAAGCGCAAGATCGATACCTGAAAATCCCGGTGGGCATGCTTGATCGTGCCCGCCCACTGATCATGGCCAAGATCGCCGAGTATTCAGACGGTGAGCGAGAGCGGCACGACGGCGAGGCTGATCAAAGCCAAGCTGAAACCCAAGAAGTTGTGGCGGCGTCCCGCGAAGCCCAGACCGCCAACGCCATCGACACCTACCTCCGCGCTGCGCGTGGCGATCCGAAAGCCGCCGAGGATTTGATGGACGCGCAGCGGGAGCTTCTCGGCAAGGAACCGAAGGACGCGGACATCTGGGAAGTGGTTTTCGAAAACCATTCGTCGAATGTGCTGGCGGGCGACCAAAAACCGGACGAGTGGCTGGAACTCTACCAGCAACTCCGCATGCAGGAAGTCGCCGACCTGTTCGACGAGTTCAGAGGCAGCGCGGCATCAGCCGACGACGTGCTGAAACCGACCGTCCAGGTCGCGCTCTTCGAAAAACTCACCGAACACCAGAGCTGTTTCCCCGAGAAACTGCATCACATGCGCGCGGTGCTGGAGGCCATCACCGACAACCACGCCACCGGCCTCCGCGCCGCCGTGGACAAGTGGAACCTGGTCAGCAACGATACCCTCCTGGAAGAGAATGTCATGGCGGTCAATCGGCAGCTTGCGAGCGTTCGGCTCGCTTCAGGCGCTTCTCCAGCACCTCAAGCTCTTTGACGATCCGGGCGACCGCAGCTGGGATTTTTCCGACATGGTTTTGTCGTTTCCATGCAACCACGATGATCTGAAGCTGATTGCGGACATTGGCAATGCTCATGCGGTTCGGGCTTATGGCCATGGTGAGGGAGGGTTAGGTGATCGGCGCCAACCTCACGGAGCATGAAACCAACTCAATGAGGCCGGCTGCCCTTTCGGGCAATGCCCCGCCAAGGCGGGGCACACTGCTCCAACAGTACCGACCTCAGCGAATTGGATTCGCAAGATCAGTGCGAACTGTTGGAGCAGTTCGCGGCACGGGGGTGGATCATGGGAAGCCGTTGCCAGCTTCGCGACCCGTCCCGTGCCTGTGGTGGCAGTTTACCATAGCGCGCTCCCCACATGCCGCTATCCCAACCACTCATAATCAAGTCATGCTTGTCCATGCAAACAGCTTCACGCAAAATGCGCGAATGCCGACTTCAAACGACAAGTCCGTTATCGCGGCTGCTAATTCCCCAGCTAGTTAGGAGACTTCCTTTGTCGCTTTCTACCCCGAAGGGATGGACTATCGCGGAAATTCGGATCGTTAACGTCATCTTGCAGGAAATATTGGGCGCGTATGAACTGTCTATCGGTTTAGAGTTCAACGTTCTCGGAAATGCTATAGATCGCGACGAACCCGACATTACCGCCATTCGACTGATAAGCGGAGACATTCAGATCAGCGGACCCGCTGGTGGCCAATATCGCCTAGGGAAAGCTCGTCCCCACGAATACGACATCCTCCGGGTTCATTCGCACCCAGATAAACCCCAAAGACGGTTTACGCTACCTTTGACGAACTCGCAGGTCGCAGCCATCGAAACAACCCGTGCCGCTTCCAACCTCAAATTTTCGTTCCATTTGTGGGCTGAGTTGATCAGCGAGAACCCCCGAGATCAGGCAAATGACGACTGCACAAAAATGGTTGCTCGCTCTGATTGGATTGAACAACTCACGCAGGCGAATGACGATTGCACAATAACCGTGGCTCGCTCTGACTGGATAGAGCAGCTCAAGCACGCCGGTTTCTTGGATACCCTGCTGATCGAAGTTCCCTTTCCTGCTGTTGAGATGCCGGACACCCTCCGTGCAACGAAAGATTTCCTGCGTGAAGCACAGCGGCATTTTCTGAACGGGGAATTCACTTCGACGGTTGCGTCCTGTCGCAAGGTGATCGAAGAGGTCGGGAACCATCAACACGGCACCACGGAATGGCCAAATGGTGCTTTCCAGCCATTCAAATCAGGCAACATGAAGGATATGGAAAAAGATGATCGTGAGAGAGCTCTCCTGGCAATGCTGAACCATTATTCCCACTTGGCTCACCACAGCGAAAGCCAGTCTGGCCATAGCGAATACAGCCGAAGTGAAGCAGGTATGATCCTTGAGATGACGGCAGTGTGCGCACGACGCGCGGCCATGCTCTCGTGATTGAAAGCCAAATCCAATGCGCCAACAAAGCCAATGAATAACGTACCGGTATACCCACGGTGTCCGCGCCAAGAACCTGAGCAAACGTCAGGTTTCCTCATGTTCTTCCGTGCGCGGCGTGCTAGGCTGACGATCCGGTTTTTGAATGGACACTGCCCATGACCAATACCCGCATCGCCCGTGCCTATCCCGGTCTCTCCGAACCTCTGGCGCGTTTGGCATTCATTAGCGAGGCGCTGGAGATGACGCGCCGCATGAAGCAGTCGCGGCGGGAGATCGACGCTGCGGGCACTGATGGCTCGCAGATCGCGGAACTGCTCTCCCAGACCGGCTTGGTCGAGGAATTCGAGACCGCCGAGGAAACGGTCGCGGCCACCGTCGTGGAGTTGCTTACCCAGGTCTCCGAGGAGGAGTTGCGGGAAGGGCGGGACAGCGGGCTGCTGACACCCGAGGAATACGACGAGGCGCTGACCACCAAGCGAACAATGAGCCTCGAACACAGCCGGTCGCGCCAGCAAGAGCACGACCGCGAACGCTGAACAAACAATACCAACAGCGGCAAACAGGGGGCTGCTGTCGAAAATTTCAAACTCGGCAGAGCGAAAAAGGAGCCCGGCAACGCGTTGGCGGGAATTTGACTGATGGTGCATAATGCCGCCATGAGCCAAGCAACCACAAAATGCCCGATCACCGAGGAACGCGGCACACCCCGCGAACTGGCGGAACGCATGACCCGGCTGCCCGAGGGGCAGTACCGGGTCTTCGTGCAGTGGGTGCAGAGCCACGAGGAAGTCCTGGCCGACTTCGACCGGGATACGGAGAGGTTGCGGCGCAGCCCGATGCCCGAAACCGCTGACATGACGGATGACGAAGTGCTGGCATGGGGCGATGACATCGTGCAGGAAGTCCGCCGCTCACGGAAAACGAACTCGCGCCACCGCAGTGCCAGCCGTTAGCTTCTTCCTTCCTTCACCGCTCCGGACAAAACGCATAGCCCTGCCCATACCGCGTGCGGATCGCGCGGCGTAGCTTCGGGTGCCGCTTGCGCAGTTGTTTCATGTAGCTTTCGATGATGGTCGACTTGGCGCCCGTGATCCCGGCCACGCGCAGAAGTGCATCGCGGCTGACCGGGTGTTCAGGACAGCGGATCATCGCCGACAGCATGCGGGCTTCCCGCGTCGTCATGCGAACCTTGTCGCGGCCAATCCGCGCGACACCGCTTTCCACATCCAGCGACAGGTTGCCGACTTTAAGCTGCCGCCGCACGGGAACATCCGCCCGCGAGCGCTCGACCCGTGCCAGGATTTCCGGGAAGTAGCACGGCAGCCGAATGAAATCCGCCGCCCCGGCGCGCAGCGCCCGCACCACGTCGATGAGCGCGCTCCGGCGGGTCAGGATCAGCACCGGCATGAGGCCGCCATAGCGTTCGACGAATGCGTGGCTGGAAAGTGGCGCGACCGGCAACCAATCCATCAGCACCGCATCCGGGCATCCCTGCCCGAGCGCGAGTGCCGCCAGTTCCGGGGTCTCATGCATCGACACCGCGAACCCTTGTTCGCTGAACGCTGCGCACAGCTCCCGCCGATACGCGCGCGCATACCCGACGATGTAGAGGCGAGGCTGGGACAGTGAGGGAGATTGCATGAACGCGGTCGCGCCGGGCAGATGAAATCCCGAACGCCCGGAGAGTGTATGGAGCGCGCCGCAACGAACGAAAAAAAGCCTGGAGATCGTTCAGGATGTGGCAATCCACGATACCGGTTCATACATGAAGCTCGGGTGAACCCGATTGCTGGACGGGGAACCAGCCACCGGATAGCATGTCGCCATGAGTACGAACGATACATCGGACATTGGCGAGTTGCACGATACCCAGCCCGGTTCCCCGGAGAACGCCGACCATGAAAAGGTCGCAGCCATCAATGCGATGCTCCGGCGCAATCGCGCCTCTGGCGCTCCGGTTGACGGAGAGGAGGCTCTCCGCGAACTACGCGCGGATTTCGCCCGGCGTGGCGATGCTGGTTGACAGATCGAAAATTTGCTAAACTACTCTCAGCTTTTAGTCCGATTCTCTATGACCACTGTTGCAGCCAAGACCATGCCGACACGAAACACGATCACCCTGGAAGACGCGCAGCCGAATGAGATTGCCGAGCGCGCCTTGTCGCTCCCGAAGGGGCGGTACCGCGTGGTATTCGAGTTGGAGGATGATGATCCCGAGATCACCGAGGATATGGATATTTTCGAAATTTCCCGTATTTCCAGCGAGCGAATTAAGAAGCAGGGACTGACCGGGAAGGATATCGCCAAGCTCATGGAGGTCGATGACGAAGAGGCCCGAAACCTCGGTCTGTACGACGATTGACGTTCCTGTATGCCTCATTTTCCTCGCGTCGTTATCGACACCAACATCTGGATCAGTTTGTTTCTCGCACAAGGCGGCACGGTTTTGCATGCCGTCGAGTGGGTATGGGAGAACGCGGAAATAATCGCGTCCGAGGCAACCCTGCTGGAACTGCGGGAAACATTGCAGCGTTCGAAGTTCAAAAAGCGCGGAACCGCCACGATCCGCAGAAGATTTGTCGAGGAGATCGAACGGAAAACGGTGATCGTTCCTGTCTCCGCCATCATCGCCGATTGCCCCGATCCCCGCGACAACAAGTTTCTGGAACTCGCGAAATGCGGCGAAGCGGCGTACATCGTCACGGGCGATCAGCACCTGCTTTCGCTCGACCCGTGGGACGGCGTCCGCATCGTCCGCCCGGCTGAGTTTCTGAAGCTGACCGCTAAATAGTCCCCCGCTCCCGCAGCCACCGCAGTTGCTCCGCGCTGAAATCGCACGGATCAGAAATATCCTCGGGGATTCCAATCCCTTTCCGTTCACCGCTCTCGAACCGCTGCGCCCAGTCGAACGGCGCGGCGGAAACGCCGAGATCGCGCAGGCGGGCGATTGCCGCCACTGCGGCTTTCTCTCCCGCCGGGTCGCGGTCGTAGAAAACCACGACGCGCGAGGCGTCGAGCCAGGTCAGGGTGTCGCGGAGTATTTCGCCTTGGCGCGCGGACAGGCGCGCGCCGAAGCTGGCGACGACGTTGCGCACGCCAGCCTCGACGCATTTCGCGACATCGAAGGCACCCTCGACGAGCACCACGCGGTCGGTTTCGGCGGCTTGCCGCGCCGCCACCGGATCGAGGAGCAGGTTGTCGAGATTGTAGAGTTCCAGCGACGGATTGAAGCCGCGATAGTAGCGCCACTTGCCCGCCGCCTCCTGCTCCGGCGTGGTCGCGCGGCCGATGTGGGAGAGGATCACGCGGCTCGTGCCGTCGCTCCCGATCCCGCCGACCTGGAACACCAGCCGACCACCGAGCGCGCCGCGTTTGCCGTCCAGGTATCCAGAGCGGAGATAATGGCAGGTGTCCGCCGAAATGCCCCGTTCGACGAAGCCGGGGTGGGTGCCCTGTTCGGTGAGGCGGGGCGTGAGATCGGTGGTGATCGGGCGGTTCTGTTTTCCTTCGCCGTGGTCGGCTGGCATGGCCGGGGCACTGTCCCCCGTCGTTTCGGCAATCCGGCAGTAGCCGTGATCGACGAGCCAGCCCGCCGCTTCGTTCAGTTTCATGATCTGCCCGCGCGTCGCCTGGACGGCCTGCACCAGTTCGATGACCCCGCCACCGGGCTTGTCCCGCCCCGGTGCCGTGGCGTGGGTTGCCCAGTCGTACCAGATGCCCGGCGCGGTCATGTGGAAGCTGGCGGTTTTTTCTTCCGGGCGAAACGGCGAGTAGCCCCAGAATTCCGTATCCGTGCAGCGCCGCACGTCGGAACGCACGCCCAACTCATCGAGCAGCCGCCGCCAGTCGCAGTTGGCGCGAATGTGGGATAGCTGGTTGGGATGGAAGAAGCGCTTTTTGGTCATGGCGGCAGGCTATCGGTTTGTTGATTCCCGAGGAACTACGCCTCCAGCATTCGGTCAGGGTGCGGAGCAGTTGGTGTTGTGCATTCCATCAGTACGGCGTAAGATTCAGTTATGGCTACGAAGATCACCAGCACTGTCGGAAATGTCGCGGCGGATTTGGCGGAGGCCGGTCTCCCGCCGTCGCGCCCCGTGGAATTGGTTGTCCTCGACGAAGAGGACGAAGCGAAACTCGCCCGCCTTCGTAAGAGTATTGCCGCCGCCGAAACCACCGAGGAAGTGGACGGCGATCAGGCATTCGCGGAAATCCGCGCCTCTTTTGCAGACCATCACACCACATCCTCCTAAATGGCTCGTGTCGTACTCCGCCGTGCCGCGATCGGCGATCTTCGCGAGATCGCCAGCTACATTGCGCGGGATAATCCCGAGCGTGCGGAGTCGTTCGTCGATGAAATCGAGGCCGCATGTCAGGTATGGGCCGACGTGCCGCTTGCCGGAAGCGACCGCTCCGATATCGACGTGGGGTTGCGCTCCTTTCCTCACGGCAATTATGTCATCTTCTACCGGCCACGAACTGACGGTATTTCCGTCGTGCATGTCATCCACAGCAAGCGGGATGTGAAGCAGATATTCGGGTAGGTGCGCCGGTTGCTCACCGCTCTCGTTCATCCTCCCGCGTTTGCTCGAACGTCCGGTTTTCCCGTAATGCCGTTTGGCGATCCGTCCGTGAGGGAGCGTCATGCCGTTGGCGCTCGATTTCATGTCCCTTGCAGCCGAACGCGTAGCCCGAGTGGTAGCCCCGGACGAACTCGCTGGCATAGCTCGCGCAGCTGATCAGCCCTTTCCAAAATGTCGGCTTCGGCTTCTTGGCACGCCCGGCGCGTCCATCTTCGCAGCCGAAATCAAAGCCCTCCCGATATGCGCTCCAGCGAACACCGATATCTCCATGGTAGTGATGCCGGTGTCCAGTATCGACGACGGCACGGGATCACGCTACAAGCTTCTTTCCTCCTTCACCGCTAAGGACACCGCGCGTGCCGACCACGAAGCATGAGCGGTGAGGAGAAAATTTGAGCTATGAGGGGTGGTGCAAGTTTGGGTTTCTGCACAGAGCATGGACAAGTCCATGACAACTGTGCGTGGAAACCCTAACTTGCCAAAGGGAGCGCCCTTTGGAAACCCCGTGAGCCATGAGCGAAAACGAGACGCCACCACCGGACGACGATCACCGCACCGAAAAGATGCGGGAGTACCGCCAGCGCTATTGGCAGCGGTTCCGGGAAACGCGAAAACGCGTCTACGGCACCCTGACCACGGAAGAATATGCGGCGTTCGAGCGAAGAGCGGAGGAAGCAGGCCGGGCAGTCTGGTCGCAAATCCATGCCGAGGCCGAAGCGTATGCCCGGGGCGAATTTCTTCCGTCAAAAGATGTCGAGCAGCGGGTGAGTGATCTCGTCATTCAGCTTCGGCGGATCGGGAATAACATCAATCAGATCGTCCGCGAGGTGTACCGGGAAGGCGACTTCGACGGACGGGACTTCATTGCCGAGTTGGACCAGCTGGAAGCACTCATCCGTGCTTTCGTGCAACGCCCGTGGGGCGATCCACCTGATACCGGTGAATCATGATTATCAAATCACTCTCCCGGAAATCGCCGAGCTTCGCGCAACTCACTGCCTATATGCTGGGTGCCGACCGGGCGCAACTAGCGATCACCCACAATCTCCCGGCCAGCGCGACGGCAGCAGAGCGAATTATCCTTGAGTTCGAAAAGAACCATGCGCTGCTTCCCCGCCGGGCGAATGGCAACGCGCTATACCATGAGATCATGGCGCTTCCGCCCGAGATTGGGATTCCGATCCGGGAGCAGGCGCTGGCGCTTCGCGCCATCGCGTCGAGATACTTGGAACAGCGCGCACCGCAGCAGTTGGCGCTCGGGGTCATCCACGTGGACACCGGCCATGTGCATATCCACCTCATGATCAGCAGCAATGCCACGCTGTCGCGGAGGCGGCTCTGGCTGAAAAAGGCCGAATTCGCTGCGATCCAGCGCGACCTGGAATCCTACCGAAACACCCGCTTTCCCGAACTCGGGATCACCCGGCATTACGATAGTTCCAGTCCGGGCATGAAACGAAGCAACCGGGAGCAGGCGGCGAGCGTGCGAAGTCGTGCGCCGAGCCACAAGCAGGAACTCGCGGCAACGGTCGCATCAACGATGAAGGAGGCGAAAAGCAGGGAGGCGCTGGATACCGCCCTGGCCGAAGCCGGTCTTGCGCTGTACCAACGCGGTCGCTCCGTCGGTGTGCGGACGGAAGGTGGACGACGGTATCGCCTTTCCACCCTAGGTCTTGCTGACGAGTACGCCCAGGCCATGGTGCGCATCGAACTTGCCGAGAGCCGTCTCGCGAGCTTGCAGAGGGGGCGCGTCGGACGAAGCCGGGAACACGACAGGGAAAGCTGAACCAATCCACCATGGAAAGTAGCATTCCGCGCCCATCGGGATTGCATTCGCTTGCCCTAACCCAATGCAGCGTGTGGCGGCTCATGTTCGGCGATCTCTATATCCTGGTGGTGCGTCTTCGCGACGTTATCAGCCTCGTGCTGAGTCAGATCCTCACGGTCTTCGGCTTCTTCGAGTTCAAGTCGATAGACGAGGTGGTCAACCGCCGCAATCCGGCGCGTTTCATGCGCTGGAGCAAGCGTAAGCAGCTGCTCAACCAGTTCAATGGGGGCTTCCTGCTGGACGGCAAGGTGGGCAGGCTCTCGCGCCGCACGTCCTTCCGCTCGCTCATCACCACGGGCGGTATGGGCACGGGAAAATCCGCCAACCTGATCATTCCCAATATCCTGACCGCCGACGATTGCTCGCTGGTCATCACCGACACGTCCGGCGAACTCTATATGCAGACCTCGGGTTATCTGGCGGCGCGCGGCTACGACATCCAGGTGCTGAACCTCATGCATCCCACCCGGAGCCACGGCTACAATCCGCTCGCGGGCGTCGAGAGCTATGCCGACGCGGAACGCATCGCTCACATCCTGACCAAGTCCGCCGGAGGCGGCGGGCATGCGAGCGAACCCATCTGGGACGACGGCGCACAGCGGTTGGTTCGCATCCTGATCCGTGCGCTCAAGAACGGCGCCGGATCGGATGCGGCCTCCCTGAACGATGTGCGCTACTGGCTCAATCATTTCGACGCACACGTTGGCGGCGGCAGGCTGGACGCCTTCATCGTCGAGAACACGCTGGACGATCCCGCGACCTACGAGGACTATCACGGCTTCACCACCACCGCGCCGGAGAAGATGCTGCTGTCCTTCGTCTCGACGGCGGCCACATCGCTGTCGCTGGTCGGCAATGCCGACATCGCGCAGCTCCTCTCGCGGCAGGATTTCGATTTCGGAGCGTTGAAGGAACGGAAGACCGCGCTCTATGTGCTCGTGCACCAGCAGGATATGGAGACCTACCGGTTCATCCTTTCGCTCTTTTTCACCGATCTCTGCAACGCGCTGCTCAGGGACAGCGCCGGGCACCTCCCGGTCTACCTGCTCCTGGACGAGTTCGGCCACCTCAGCATCCCCGGCTTCCCGGTCTTCGCCACCACCGCCCGGAAATACAAGGTCGGCTTCTGGCTCATCGTCCAGTCCCTCGCGCAACTCGTCGAGCGCTACGGGGAGCAGGGCGCGCGAACCATCCTCGGGGGGATCGGCACTGAGACATATTTCGGTGGCATGGACTTGGAGACGGCGCGCAACATCTCCGGCCGCCTGGGGACGGCGTTCCGTTTGAACTGGCTTCAGCCCTCCCAAGGCCTACACGAAAAGCCGCTCATGCGCCCGGACGAACTGATCCGCCTGAATGACAATGACCTGCTGGTGCTGTACGCAAACCGCGATCCCGTGCGGTTGAGCACGCTACCGTTTTTCCTGCGAGGCGATTTGCGGAAACGGGCGCGGATGGAACCGGTGGGATTGCCCACCGGGTGAGTTTAGATATGGGGTCAACAACAATGCGAGGTAGTCTGTAATGTCCGATGAACAGGAACGAGCCAGTTGCCCGTTTCAGTGGGGCGATCGCGTAGACCACAAAAAATTCGGTTTGGGCACGGTTGTCAGCGAGCCAATTAGCGGAGGTAAGGACTGGAGATTGCAAGTCGAGTGGGACGATCCTAGTCGTGGGACGACCGGAATAATGAGTAGTATTCTTTCCTTGGTATCTCGCCCAGATGCAAAAGGTGGAGCGTATTGGAGCTACCAATATAATCAGCTTCTCGCGTCAGTTCATGCGGCCAGGAACGCAACGAACGAAGCCCTTTCGAACGCCTTTCGGCCGCGAGGCGGAGAGGGTTTGAAATCGTTGTTGGATATCTTGGAAATCGAGAAGTCTGCGGTGCGGGAGTTAACGGACTTTCTCGAAAGAGATGAGGCTGGAGAACATCCCTGAAAGTGGCAACGAATGCGGGATCGAGATTTCTCCGTGGCGTGTAGAATCATGATCATCTAGATATTCGAAGCGCCACCCAGCGTTCACTCACAGTCCCTCACCGCCGCAGCCTCGCCATACGCATCGTCCATGTCTCCGAACTTGAGGTGAACCCGTTGTCCGCATTTAAAAGGACTCTTGTCGGAGACATGGGTGATTTCGATGACGACGGGAGAATAGCCGTCCAGCTTGCCGTCCGTTCCTCGGCAGACCGCGATCAGCTTCGCGATCCAGAACTGAAAGAACCCTTTGTTTTGCAGCCAGATCGGTTCCTTCACCATCACCTTTTCCCAGGTGCAGTTGGCGGCGACTGCCCCAGATGGGGATGCGAGAAGGACGGAACCGGCAAGGAGGAAAATCGGAATATATCTCATGGTGTTATCCGCTGCACCAATTCGGCATTCATGGCCAAGCTAACCGACGTGCGGCGAATGTCAAGCAAAGGTAATTTCAGCGCATATAAGTTCATGCATTAGTGGCGACAATTCCGTGCACTGCGCTGGCACAGGCCGCTGTTCATGACGTGCAGAATTGCGCCCATTCGTCCATCAGCGCCCGCCGCTTCTCAAACAAATCAGACCGGCGATACGCCGCCTCCACCTTGTCGGCGAGGGTGTGGGCGAGTGCCGCTTCGGCGACTTCGCGGGGCGCCTCGCTGCGTTCCGCCGCCCAGTCGCGGAAGGTCGAGCGGAAGCCGTGCACGGTGAGATTGTCGCGGCCCATTCGTTCCAGGACCTTGAGCATGGCCATGTTCGAGAGGGGGCGACCTTGCTTCATTCCGGGGAACACGATATCGCCGGTGCGTTGCTTGTGGGCTTCCTCCAAGACCACGACGGCCTCGGGCGAGAGCGGCACGCGGTGTTCCTTGCCCGCTTTCATGCGGTCGGCGGGAATGGTCCAGACAGCCTGCTCCAAATCGAACTCCGGCCACTCCGCACCGAGCACTTCGCCGGTACGGGCGGCGGTGAGGATCGTGAGGCGGAGCGCGTTGGCCGCTGTGCCGGTCTGCTTGGAAAGCGCCTGCCAGAACGTACCGATCTCGGCATAGGGCAAGGCCGGGAGGTGTTCGACCTTGGCGATTTTGCTCTTCGCGGGCAGGGCATAGGATAGATTGCCTTTCCAGCGGGCCGGGTTCTCGCCTTCGCGATACCCCCATACCTTCGCCCAATCCAGGATCGCCTCGATACGGCCCCGCAGTCGGCTGGCGGTTTCCGTCTTCGTCTTCCAGATCGGCTCCAGGATTTTGAGCACCGCTTCACGATCCACGGAAGCCACGGGAAGATCGCCGATTTCAGGGAAGGCATAGTTGGATAGGGTGCTCTCCCATTGCCACGCATGCTTGGGGTTCGACCACCCGGCCTTGTGCGCGGCGATGTATTTCCTGGCGCAGTCCTCGAAGGAGATGGACTTGGCGGCTTCCAGGCGGGCGGCGATCCGCTGCTGCTTCTTTGCTTCGATGGGATCGATCCCCTCCAGGCGCATTTTGCGACACGCCAGGGCCTTCTCCCGCGCTTCCGCCAAGCTCAGTGTGTCCGCCGAGCCGAGGCCGTGGTAGCGGAGCTTCTTGCCGACGCGGTAGCGGAACACCCAGGACTTGGTGCTGGTGGGCGTGATCTTGAGATACAGGCCGCCACCGTCGCCGATGAGGCCACGTTTCGTCGCGCGCGATACCTGGAGAGCGGTCAGTTTTGGCATGGCAAAAAAGCAGGAATCGAATTCCGAGGCCCCATATAGTCCATACTCCAGTCCATACCATAACCGCGAAAACAGGCGAACGCAAGCGAACCCTGGCGATTGTCGCCAGGATGTAATGTTTTTGTTTTAAACCGCTTTTTTAGGGTTTTCCGCACATGGGCGAAAAGGAGATTGGCGGAGGGAGTGGGATTCGAACCCACGATACGGTTGCCCGTATACCCGCTTTCCAGGCGAGCGCCTTCGACCACTCGGCCATCCCTCCGCGGCGCCCATCGGCGCGCCGGGGAAGTTAGCCGAGGCCAACCGCCCTCGCAACAGCGAACTTCCCGAACGCCGGGCGCGATGGGGAAGGGCGCGGGATCGCGATCGGCTCGGCGTTTCAGGGGATTGCCAAAAGGTATGATGATACCGCATTTGTAAGCGCCGGATAAAAAAGAGATTTTCGCCGTTGACTTCAAGGCTTCGTGTGGCATACTCCGCGCTCCACGGCCTTGCGGCCGGGCTTATGTCATGAATTCCAGCTGATGGTAGGACCATGAAGACCTATTCCGCCAAACCGTCGGACATCGAACGCGCGTGGTTCGTGGTCGACGCCGAGGGCGCCGTGCTGGGCCGTTTGGCCAGCGTCGTGGCCATGCGGCTGCGCGGCAAGCACAAGCCCATGTTCACGCCCCATATGGATTGCGGCGACCACGTGGTGGTCATCAACGCCGAGAAGGTGAAGCTGACCGGCCGCTCCAAACGCGAGAAAAAGATCTATTACCGCCACACCGGCTATCCCGGCGGGATCAAAAGCCGCTCGGCGGGCCAGATCCTGGACGGCAAGCATCCCGAACGGGTGGTGATCAAGGCGGTGGAGCGCATGATTTCGCGCAACCCGCTGGGGCGTCGCCAGATGCGCAAGCTGCACGTCTACGCCGGTCCCGACCATCCGCACGAGGCCCAGAAGCCCGAGGTTCTGGACCTTTCCGCCCTGAATTCGAAGAATACGAGGTAGCCCCATGGCCGAGGAAACCAAGACCCTCGAGGACCTGAAGGCCGCGATGGAGGGCGCGAGCGCGCCGTCCGAGACCGGCGGCGACGAGCAAGGCGAGGCGGCGAGCGCGCCCGCCGAACCCCGCATCGACGCCCAGGGCCGCGCCTACGCCACCGGCAAGCGCAAGGACGCCGTCGCCCGGGTGTGGATCAAGCCCGGCGCGGGCCGCGTCACCGTGAACGGCCGCGACGCCGAAGTCTATTTCGCCCGTCCGGTGCTGCGCATGATCATCAACCAGCCCTTCGCCGCCTCCGAGCGCGAGAACCAGTACGACGTGGTCTGCACCGTCAAGGGCGGTGGCCTGTCGGGACAGGCGGGCGCCGTGCGCCACGGCATCAGCCGCGCCCTGGTCGGGTTCGAGCCCGGGCTGCGCAAGGTGCTGAAGGCCGGCGGCTTCCTCACCCGCGACTCCCGCGTGGTCGAGCGGAAAAAGTACGGCAAGCGCAAGGCGCGGCGAAGCTTCCAGTTCTCCAAGCGTTAGGCTCAAGGCGAACAAAGGTGTTTTCCCGATGGGTTGCGGCGCGCCGCAGCCCATCTTACTTTGTGGGCGCGGGGAAACGGAGCGGCCATGGGCGACGCCACGGACAAAAAGACCATCCTCGCCATCGACGACGACAAGCGCACCCTCGACATGCTGCGGGTGGTTCTCGCCGATTACAAGGTGGTCTTCGCGCAGTCCGGAGAGGACGCGCGGGGCCTCGCGCTGGAGCTTCGCCCCGACCTGATCGTTTCGGACATGGTCATGCCCGAACTCTACGGGTTCGACCTTCTGCAGTGGTTCAAGCGGGAGCCGAGCCTTCGGGACATCCCCGTGGTGATGGTGACCGGCGTCCCGCTGCCCGACGACGAGAAAAGGCTGGTCGGCGAGGAGGGCGCGGCGGCGTACTTCAACAAGCCGCTGCCGGTCCGGAAGTTCCTGGCCACCATCAAGACGTTGCTCGGCGACGTCGAGGAAACCGAGCCGACGCTGGGCGACTTCTCGGACGATGGGCGCTTCTAGGCGCTTTTGAAAAACGAGGCTATTATCGCGTGGAAGGCGCGCGCGCGGCCGCGTGTCGATGACGGAGGCGAGAGCAATGACCAACAAGACAATCCGGATCGCCGTTATCGGCGCCAGCGGCTACACCGGGGCGGAGCTGGTGCGGCTGTTGATCCATCATCCGGGCGCCGACATCGTCGCCATGACCGCCGACCGCAAGGCGGGCCAGGCCATGGTGAATGTATTTCCGCACCTGGGCGCGGTCCGGCTGCCCGACCTGGTGTCCCTGGATAAGGTGGATTGGGGCGTGGTGGACCTGGCGTTCTGCGGTCTGCCCCATGGGACCACGCAGGAGGTGGTCGCCCACATCCCGCCCCATGTGAAGGTGGTGGACCTTTCCGCCGACTTCCGGCTCTACGACCTCGAGACCTACGCCGAGTGGTACGGGGGCGAGCACAAGGCCCCGGCGCTGCAGGCGGACGCGGTCTACGGCCTGACCGAGCTCGCGCGCGAACAGGTCAAGACGGCGCGGCTGGTGGCCAATCCGGGTTGCTATCCCACCGCGACCCAGCTTCCCCTGGTCCCGCTGATCGAGGCCGGTCTGATCGAGCCCGACGACATCATCATCGACGCCAAGTCCGGGGTCACCGGCGCCGGCCGCGCGCCCAAGGAGGGTACCCTGTTCGCCGAGGTGTCCAGCGGCGTCCACGCCTACGGCGTCGCGTCCCACCGCCACGCGCCCGAGATCGAGCAGGGCCTCGCCCAGGCCGCGGGCCGCCCGGTGGTGGTGAACTTCACCCCGCACCTGATGCCCATGAACCGGGGCATCCTCGCCAGCATCTACGTCAAGACCGCGCACGGGGCCGACGCGGCCAGGCTGCGCAACGCCTTGCAGGCGCGCTTCGCCTACGATCCCTTCGTCCATGTGCTGGAGGAGGGGATCTCGCCCCAGACCCGGCACGTGCGGGGCTCCAACCACTGCCTGATCGGCGCGTTCGACGACCGGGTGCCGGGCCGGGCCATCGTGCTGTCCGTGATCGACAACCTGGTCAAGGGCGCGTCGGGCCAGGCGATCCAGAACATGAACCTGATGTGCGGCTTCCCCGAAACCCAGGGGCTGGAGCAGGAGCCCCTGTTCCCCTGATGCCCGCCCCCAAGCCCCCCAAAAAGCCCCACCCGGCCGTGGCCTCCCCCAAGGGCGCGCTCAAGGCGGACGCGGTCAAGTCCGTGGAGAAAACCATCACGCGCCATCCCGAGGACGCGGTGTCGGTCATTCGGAAATGGATGGGGAAGAAGGGGGAGGGGTGAGGGGGCTCTGGAGTCCGAGTTAGGTAAGGTGTCCCCGGAATTCCCCGGAATTCCCCGGAATTCCCGAGGTGTCCCCGGAACTCCGCCAAATAATATATTCATCACTACAGAACCTGTTGCAGGATGGCACTATATGCTGTTGGCCGAACATCGCGGTTTCCCATCCTGCAACAATCCCCAAATTATAATTTTATTGTCAGCCATTGTGGCTATTGCGATAGAAGTAATGCATCAAAACTAAACCTCAGATGTCCTCTAAATGATTTCCATATGTCAGCTACTTGTATTCTGCCTACTGAATGCGGTGCAGATATGTTGCCACTTATCAATCTGTTCAAGGGAAGATATAACCTCTTCATCTGTGACATCTTGGACGCGATAGCGTGCCATCATTTGGTGCTTGACCATAATTTCTGGGGAGGTGCTTGCATGACAATAAACTATCGATTCTGCAAGAAAACACCAATGCGCCACCATGTAAACAAGACCAGAATTTCCTAATAATCTCACCAATGCTCTATCTAATGTAACTCCAATATCGTAGTACATGGCTGAAGCTAGTATCGCATGGCGCGGTAGCCATTTAACGTCCAGTCCTTGCTCTACGTCAGGGACGCTAAGAGGCCACTCACCATTCCTTCCCCTGGTCGGCCATCTTTCGAGAGCCCCTCTAAAGTTTTCAGACTGAGCCATTTCAGTCAGTTGACTATTTGCACGATTTGAACGATGCACTATGCAATTTCGAGCGATCTTAAAAAACTTGATGATATTAATTTTATCTGCAATGTCATCAGAATGGATACCAAGTCGCGATGTTATCCTATCTATTTTTGTGCTGGTGTCACCATCACCTTCTTCGAAATTTTCATCTGTGTTGCCGTTCGTGATACCGATTCCGTTGGCTCGATCGAGTTCAGCCTGAATCCCTGTCTCGAAATCCTCAAAGGCAGATGCCGCTCGGACAATTCCCAGCTCGGCAATGAATTGATGAGCTTCATTTATTTCATCGTGACCTATATTCTTCCCAAGTGACAATGGGGCCCAAGGTTCCTCGCCAGTAGTAAGCTCATATATACCTCGCCCATCAATAAAATCTGAACCTATTTTTGTTAAAGAGCCGGATGTGATCTTTATATTTCGGTTGAATTTATTGTGAAACTCGACGAACCTCCTTAGAGGCTCACTGATAGCATTCTCGATATTCATATTTCATGCTCTCCTTGCTGTTTTTATCAGAGGGAATTCCGGGGACACCAAGAGGGGACGGAATTCCGGGGAGAATTCCGGGGACACCATACCCAATTCACCTCCCATTCTACGACCGGACAATGCCCCCCCCCTCAGCCTTCCTTCCCATAAACCGCCTGAAGAAGCTCCGCCGCGCGTTCGTGGGCGGCGCGGCGGCGTTGGCCGGAGCGGAGATCGATGGTATTTCAGGCTTGCGCGCGCATCAATGTTATTGTGTAATTTTACGAGAGTTATGGTGTGGTTGTATCGAGCGATATGGGCTTATATCGTTTGAGGGTATTGGGTAAGGTGTCCCCGGAGTTTGGGTAAGGTGTCCCCGGAGTTCATCCCCGGAGTTCATCCCCGGAGTTCATCCCCGGAGTTCAGGTGTCCCCGGAGTTCGAGGCCGAGTTGGGGAAGGTGTCCCCGGAACTCTCCCCCGGAACTCTTGGGAAATCTTCGCCAAACGCCGGCCCCTTTTTCCTGGACAGGACACGTGGCGTCTATTCCTTTCCCTGGATTTCCCGTAGCGCCTTGATGCCCTTCGCGCGCTGAGCCTTGATCACGCTCAACGCGGTTTTTAGCTTCTTTTTATCCTTGGTCGATGAAGAACCTTCAAGCTTGGCTTTCAGTGCGGTTTTCTTTTTTTTCAGCTTCTTAAGTGCGGCTTTCAGCGCATCCTTCTTCTTCTTTTTGTGTTCGAGATCAAGGGCGTTCTTGAGTTTCCTGACCACGGTTTCGGTTTTCATCGCCCATTGCTCCTAAGACGTATGGTCCAGTATCGTTTTGTCGTTTCCACCCTCATCGGTTCTCTTGAGTTCGTCAATATCCTCCTCGGTAAGGACCAGAAGATCTTCCGCTTCGTGCACGTCGAACTCCTTGGCTCCAAAGACTGCCTTCCCCATATCGGTCAGGTTCCAGATCACGTTGCGGGCGAACCCAATATCGTTCATCAGCGAGGTTGCCATGTGCGCCGTGATTCGCCCTTCGCGGATGAGTTGGTCCATGGTGCCGTCGGACACGATGTTGTCCTGTTCAATGGCGATTTTGAAGTCGTCGAGGGCAAGGACGTCCCGCTCGTCTTCCGGTGTTTCACGTAAGCGGTTCAGTTCCCGTAGCAAACGCGCAAGGTGCAAGCGGATGGCATTGTATTCCGCGCGGATATCATCATTGTCGGAGCGCATGTAGGTCGAGACGTTTTCTCGTAGCTGCTTGATCTCCTTGGCGCTCTTGACGACGCCATGGCAAGCGTTTCGAATCTCGAAAAGACTGTTGGAGAACTCGGGCGGAAGCTTGGTTTGGGCGCGGCTGATGAAGTCCAATATCGCCACGTAAAGCGCTTTGACCTTGGTGGCGTAAACACCGTCCAGATCGATTTCGATCACCTTGCGGTCATTCGTGATCATTTCCTCCAAATCGACGTCAGAGAAAATAGTCGTGCGACGGAGATTGAGGCCGTGAGCCATGATCTCGACCGCGTTGTCGTACAAGTGGAGCGTCTCATGACGCACAGATTCCAGAAGGGTTTCCGGGAAATCAAAGGCGGCTTCGTTGATAAAGCGTGGCTCCACAGCCTTTTCCGCCGGTTTGGGAACGACCCTTTGCAGAAATTTCACCAATCGGCCAACAAAGGGATACATGACGGCCACACCGACGACGTTGAAGATCGTATGAAACACCGCGAGCTTGAGGGTGTAATCATCACTGGCGATGCCAACCCTGATAGAAACCGCATCAACCGCCCAGACGAATTGCCCAATGAAAATGATGGCGATCGCACCAGTGGTCAGATTGAAGATCAAGTGCGCGGCCGCCAAGCGCTTACCCTGGTAATTGGCGCTCATGGCTCCCAGGATCGCGGTTATCGTCGTACCGATATTGGCTCCGATAGCAAGGGCCAGGGCGTTCTCATAGGTGATCTGGCCAGCCGCCAACGCGGTGATGATCAGAACCAGGGTGGCGTGACTGGACTGCATAACCACAGTCGCGAACACGCCGATCAGAGAAAAGACAACCAATCCCTTGAGCCCGGGCATGGCGTACTCGGCGAGATCGATGGTTTCCTTGAAGGCCTCGAAACCTTCCTTCATATGGTGGATGCCCAGGAACAGGAATCCCAGTCCCGCAAGGATGTAACCAACCCCCTTCAGGTTTTTCGACTTCTGGAAAACGAGGATGATGCCGAACACCAACATCGGCATGGCATAGGCGGATATCTTGACCTTCAGGCCCAGACCGGCCACCAGCCACGCGCCAGTGGTGGTCCCGATGTTGGCCCCGAAAATAATCCCTATACCGGCGTAAAGCCAAATCAGCCCGGCACTAAGAAACGAGATGGTGATGACGGACACCAGGGAACTGGACTGCATGACCGTGGTGGTGGCTATGCCGAAGACGACGCTCTTCCACAAACGATCCGTGGTGGCTTTCAATAAGCGTTCCAGCAATCCCCCGGTGAACGCTCGGAAACCTTCCTCCAGGAACAACATCCCGAACAGGAAGATCGACACACCGGCCGCGATTTCCTTGAAGTCGGGACTGATCCAGAAACCGTAGGTCAGGATCACAAAGATAACTGGGAGAATAATTCGCTTGAGCATGTCCAACAACCTTGTTTCCTTAGCGACGCCGCGCCTTGGATGGAGAAAAGATTATTCGGAACTCAGACTACCCGCACCTCATCGCGCGAACCGGATGTCGCTTGTCCGCTGACAGCGGTGCGATTACGAACAAGACCAAAATAAAGCGGATCGTCGTCAAACCGTCGTTCTTTCATGGTGCTTAGCCCCCGATCACGGCAGCAGCAATGAGAAGGTAACGGCCGCTGGCGTCACCAATCACCGAAGCGGCGTAAAACATCACCCGGCAAACTCCGGAGACACGAAAATTTCGGGCAATTCCGAATTCCAATTCCGGAATTCCGGGGACACCATACCCAATCCCCCTCTCTCATCTCCCAACCAAGAAAGGCCTTCTTCCCCCCAGCCAAGAACGCCCCCTCAACCCGACATCAGGGCGCGGCGTTCTCCGACATGTTCCGGATTTCCGCTTTGCGCCTGTTCACGGCCTCGGCGTGTTCCGGGCTTGTCATGTTGTCGATGTTCGCCTTGCTGGCTACGCATGACCCCAGGGGAAGGTCGCCGTACGACGCGCCCGGTTCGTAGTCCCTGATCCGGAGGGCCCGGGGATAGTCGGGAAACCAGGCCTTGGCCTCGACATAATCGGGCTCCACGCCAAGACCATGCAGGTAAATATACGACAGCGCGCAGTTGGCGAGATCGTGTCATTGGATCGCCGCGAATTTCACCCCCCCCCTCAGCCTTCCTTCCCATAAACCGCCTGAAGAAGCTCCGCCGCGCGTTCGTGGGCGGCGCGGAGGCGTTGGGCCAGGGAGTCCATGACGAACAGGGCGAACGTCGGCTCCTCGCGCACCATCGTCAGGAACAGGGCGGCGTTGACTGGGACCAGTTTGCATTCCGTGGCCGCGACCACCGACGCGCTTCGCTGCGGCAGGTCGATGAGCGACATTTCGCCGACGATGTTTCCGGGGCCGACGGGCATGGAGACGCCGGAGGTCAAGACCACGTTCACCTCGCCCGAAAGGATGATGTAGGCTTCCCGGCCGACGTCCCCTTGCTCCATGACCGTGTCGCCCGCCTTTTTCGTCACGGGCACGGAATGCTTCTGCGCCAGGTCGATCCAGCGCCTGTTCGATTCAAGAGAACGGAAATCAACGGCGTCAGGCATTCGTCCCCCCCCTTGGCAACGCTTCAACAAAGGAATTGTACTTGAAACGGACGCGCGCATCCACGCCGTCGCTGGGGGGCGTCTCTTTCTTCGCCACGCCCGCGCCTGACATCGAGGGCGTGGATGCGCGGATTAAGCCCGCGCGGGACGAGTGCCGAGCGGCGCGGCCGCCCGCGCCTTATCCCCTCTGATGTAGCGGCACGAAGTCGCGGACCACCGCGCCGGTGTAGAGCTGGCGGGGGCGGCCGATGCGCTGGTCGGTGTCTTCGAGCATCTCGTTCCACTGGGCGATCCAGCCGACCGTGCGGGCCATGGCGAAGATGGCGGTGAACATGGACACCGGGATCTTCATGGCCTGGAAGATGATGCCTGAATAGAAGTCTACGTTGGGATAGAGTTGGCGCTCGACGAAATATTCGTCCTCGAGCGCGATGCGCTCCAGCTCCATGGCGAGCTGCAACAGGGGATCGTCGCGGGCGCCGAGCTCGTCCAGGACCTCGTGGCAGGTGCGCTGCATCACCGTGGCCCGGGGATCGTAGTTCTTGTACACCCGATGCCCGAAGCCCATGAGCCGGAACGAATCCGAAGGGTCCTTGGCCCGGCGGATGAATTCGGGGATGCGCTCCTTGTCGCCGATTTCCTTGAGCATGGCCAAGACCGCCTCGTTGGCGCCGCCGTGGGCCGGGCCCCAAAGTGACGCGATGCCCGCCCCGATGCAGGCGAACGGATTGGCGCCGGACGAGCCCGCGAGGCGCACGGTCGAGGTGGACGCGTTCTGTTCGTGATCAGCGTGCAGGATCAGGATGCGGTCCATGGCCCGGGCCAGGACCGGGTTGACCTTGTATTCCTCGCACGGGGTCGCGAACATCATGTAGAGGAAATTCTCCGCGTATTTCAGGTTGTTGCGCGGATAGATGAACGGCTGGTTGATGGAGTACTTGTAGGCCCAGGCCGCGATCGTCGGCATCTTGGCCAACAGCCGGTGGGTCGCGATCATGCGGTGGTTGGGGTTATTGATGTCCAGGCTGTCGTGATAGAACGCGCTGAGCGCGCCCGCCACGCCCACCATCACCGCCATGGGGTGCGAATCGCGGCGGAACCCGCGATAGAGGAAGCTGATCTGCTCCTGCATCATGGTGTGGTAGGTGATGTCGTGCTCGAATTGGCGTTTCTCGTCGGCGGTGGGAAGCTCGCCATAGAGCAGGAGGTAACACGTCTCCATGAAGTCCGAGTTCTCGGCCAACTGGTCGATGGGATAGCCGCGATAGCGCAGGATCCCCTTGTCCCCGTCGATGAACGTGATCGAGGAGCGGCAGCTTCCGGTCGAGGTGTACCCGGGGTCGTAGGTGAACATGTCGGTTTCCGCATAAAGGCGGCGAACGTCGATCACGTCGGGCCCGGTGGAGCCCTTGATGATGGGGAAATCCCAGCTTTCGCCGGTGCGGTTGTCGGTCAGCGTGACGCTGTTGCTGGGCGTGTCGGTCTTGCCGGTCATGAACTTCCCTTCCTGGCTGAGACACCCTCCGGGCCGGGTCTTGCGCCCGTTTTTCTTTTGCGGGGATTATGAAGAGGGGGAGGCGGGCGTCAAGCGCCTTGGCGCGCGTCCTCGATCCGGCCCAAGGCCTCCTCGCGCCCCAGAACCGCCATGACCTCGAAGATTCCGGGCGAAACCGCCGACCCCGTGAGCGCCGCGCGCAAGGGCTGGGCGATCTTGCCGAGCTTCAGTCCCTCGGCCTCGGCGAAGGCGCGGACGGCGTCCTCGATGGCTGAATCGGTCCATTCGGGAATGTCGGCGAGCGCGGGCGACAGGCGGCCCAGCATGTCGAGCGCGTCGGGCTTCAGGTTCTTTTTCGCCTTGTCCTCGATCACCAGGGGACGGGCGGCGAAGTAGAACCCGGCGCTTTCAGCCAACTCCACCAGGGTCTTGGCCCGGTCCTTCAGCCCCGGCATGGCGCGCGCGAGCTTGCCGTCGGGGTCTTGCGCGCCGATCAGGGGAAGCGCCAGCTCGGCGAGGCGCCAGTCGTCCGCCTGGCGGATGTAGTGGCCGTTCAGGCTGGTCAGCTTGGCCATGTCGAAACGCCCTGGCGACTTGCCGATGCCTTCGTAGCCGAACCATTCGGTCATCTGCTCGGTGGAGAAAATCTCGTCGTCGCCGTGGCTCCAGCCGAGCCGGAGCAGGTAGTTGCGCATGGCTTCCGGCAAAAAGCCCATCTCGCGGTAGGAGTCGATGGCGACCGCCCCATGGCGCTTGGACAGCTTGGCCCCGTCGTCCCCGTGGGTCAGCGGCATGTGGCCATAGGTCGGCGGCGTCCAGCCGAGCGCGTTGAACAACTGCATCTGGCGAAACGTGTTGGTGAAATGGTCGTCGCCCCGGATCACGTCGGTGACGTCCATGTCGTGGTCGTCCACCACCACGGCCAGCATGTAGGTGGGCGTTCCGTCGGAGCGCAGCAGCACCATGTCGTCCATCTGGGAATTGGGCACGGTGACGTCGCCCTGGACCTTGTCGGGAACCAGGGTCTCGCCTTCGCGCGGGGCCTTCAGCCGGATGGCCGGGGCGACGCCGTCGGGCGACTCGGACGGGTCGCGGTCGCGCCAGCGCCCGTCGTAAAGCATGGGGCGGCCTTGCTCTCGCGCCTCGGACCGCATGGCGTCGAGCTCTTCCGGCGAGCAATAGCAGCGGTAGGCCTTGCCCTCGGCCAACAACTGGTCCACCACATCGCGGTGCCGGTCGGCGCGTTCGAACTGGGAGATGGGCTCCCCGTTCCAGTCGAGACCCAGCCAGCGCATGCCCTCCAGGATGGCGTCCACCGCCTCTTGCGTGGAGCGCGCCCGGTCCGTGTCCTCGATGCGGAGAAGGAATTTCCCGCCATGGCGGCGCGCGAACAGCCAGTTGAATAGCGCGGTCCGCGCGCTGCCGATATGCAGGAATCCGGTGGGCGAGGGGGCGAAGCGGGTGACGGTGGTCATGGCCTTGTCGATTGCTGGTTGGCGGGACGTCTTGAACGAGGGAGGGTTATCACACGCCGAGCCCGGCGCGGCAACCGCTTCAATCTGGCCATCGGTTGTGCAGCCACAGCCACTGTTCGGGATGTTCGCGCACCCATTGCTCCATCAGCGCGTTGACGCGCCGCATGGATTCCAATGTGTCCGCCTTGCGGTCGCCTGTGTCGGCCATTTCCAGGGGCGGAAAGATTTCCAGGCGGAACCGCGCGCCCCGCAAGCGCACCACCCGGGCCGGGATCACCGGACACTTGAACCGGATGGCGAGGTCGGCGAGCGCCGGGGCGGTCATGGCGTCCATGCCGAAGAACGGGACCGGGATCCCGTCGTTCATTTTCTGGTCCACCAGCATGCCGAGGTGCTGGCCGCTTCGGAGAAGCCGCAAAAGGTCCTTGACGCCCGCGGGCCCCTTGGGGATCAGCGCGCCCTCGACCGCGGCGCGGCCCCGGCGATAGAGCCATTCCACCATTCGGTTGTTGGCCGAGCGATAGACTCGGTGCAGCGGCACGCCGCGCTGGGTGGCGCCGTAGGATACGATCTCCCAATTTCCGAAATGGCCGGAGAAGAAGAAGCCGGGCTCGCCGTCTTCTCGCAGTTGGTCCACCCATTCCGCGCCCGTGACCTCGACGGGCCCGCCGGGGTCGTAGACGTTCATGCGCTCCAGATGGGGGAATTCCGCCGCCGTCCTGCCCAGGTTGTCCCACATGCCCCGGACGATGGCTTCGCGCTCGCCTTCCGACAACTCGGGCAGGGCCTTTTGCAGGTTGGCCCGCGCCCGTTTGCTCACGCCCGCGCGTGGGCCGATGGTCCGGCCCAGCCAACCTCCGAGCGCCGACGCCGCGTCCAGCGGCAACAGTCGGAAGAAGAAATAGACCAGGAACGCCCCCGCCGCCTCCAGCGGATGGAACAGCCCGCGTCGGAGCGTCTGGGATTTTCTGAGCCGCTTGATCATTCGCCGTTGGACAGGCCTTCGAGAAACGTGTCGAGAAGGGCTTGGTGTTCCCATTCCAGGTCGATTGTCAAGACCCGTATGCCATCTCGCAGTTCGGCCGGTACGCGGACGATGTCCTTTTCCGTGGTGATCGGGATGGCGCCGTCGGTCGCCGCGTCGGTCCAAATGTTCTGGATTTCATTGCGGGAGTAGGGGTGGTGGTCCGGGAATGTCCGCTCTTCGATTATGTCGCCGCCCATCGCCTTGAGGGTGGAGAAGAACTTCTCCGGCCGGCCGATGCCCGCAAACGTCAGCAACGGCTGATCGGGAAAGTTCTCTGGCGGCATGGCGGGGACGATGCGCGCGGACAGGATGAAATGACCCGCGCACCGATCGGCGGCGTCCGCTTTGTCTTCGCCGAGAACCACGACGGCGTCCACGCGCTTCAACCCGATATCGATGGGTTCGCGTAGGGGGCCCGCCGGGATCATGCGCTCGTTGCCGAACCCGACGCCGCCGTCAACCACTGCGAGGGATACGTCCTTGGCGAGGGAAGGGTTCTGCAGCCCGTCGTCCAGGATCAACGCTCCGGCCCCGGCCGCGACCGCCGCCCGCGCGCCCGCCGCCCGGTTGCGCGCGACCCAGGTCGGCGCGACCCGGGACAGCAGCAGGGGCTCGTCCCCCACTTGGGCCGCGTCGTGGAAGTCCGGATCGACCAGCAGCGGCCCCTGTTCCGAGCCGCCGTATCCTCGGCTGACGTAGTGGGGGTTCAAGTCCTTGAGCCTGCGGCCAAGGTTCAGGCACACCGGCGTTTTTCCGGACCCGCCAGCGGTCAGGTTGCCGACGCAAACCACCGGAACCGGCGCGCGCCAAGGGCGACCGACGGCGAGGCGCACGAAGGTGGCGACGCCGTACAGCCAGCCGATCGGGGCCAGCAGCGCGGAAAGCAGTCCGCCTTCCATCCAGAAGTCAGGGGCGCGCATCCCTCGCATCCCTCCGCATGGCGGCGAGATGGGGCTCCAGCGCCGACATGACGCGATCGAGCATTCCGGTTTCCCCTTCGGCGAAGCGGGCCGCCGCCTCGGAAAGGGTTCGCCGTTTTTCGGGGCTTGTCAACAACTCGGATACGGCGTCGGCCAGGGCGGACTCGTCCGCGGCCTCGCGCGCGGCGCCGTCCGCCTTCATGCGCCGGGCCATGTCCTCGAAGTTGGCCATCAGGGGGCCGAAGAGCACGGCGCAGTCTAGACGCGCGGGCTCCAACGGGTTCTGCCCGCCCCCGGAAACGAGCGACTTACCCATGAACACGATCCCGGCCAAGCGGAAGAACAGGCCCAACTCCCCCATGGTGTCGGCGACGTAGATCTGGGTGTCGGGTTTCAACTTTTCCCCGGCGGAGCGCAGCGCGACGGACAGCCCCGCCGCGCGCAGCCCCTTGGCCACGTCGGGCCCGCGCTCGGGATGGCGGGGGACGATCATGGTCAGAAGGCCCTGGTGGGCTGCTTCGAGGCGGGCGTGGACTCGTCCGGCGATGTCCTCTTCCCCCGCATGGGTGCTGGCGGCGAGCCAGCGGGGGCGGTCGGCCAGGGTTTTCTTCATCCGCGATACCTCGCCATCGTCGGCGGGCAGGGGCGGAGCGGCGTACTTCAGGTTTCCCAGATACTTGGCGTGGGGCGCGCCCAGCGCGACCAGGCGCTCGACGTCGCCCTCGGTTTGGCCCAGGCACATGGTGAATTCGGACAACAAGCGGCGGATCAGCCACGGCGCCTTGCGCCATTTGTCGAAGGACCGGGGCGACATGCGACCGTTGACCAGCACCAGCGGCGCGCCCCTGGACGCGGTCTCGTTCAGCATGTTGGGCCAGAATTCGGATTCCGCCCACAGCGCAAGTCCCGGCCGCCAGTGGTCAAGGAACTTGCGCACCCAAGGGGCGCGGTCCACCGGCGCGAACTGGTGAAAGGCGCCGTCGGGCAGGCGTTCGGCCATCAGCCCGGCGGACGTCACAGTGCCGGTGGTGACCAATACGTGGATGTCGGGATAATCGGCCCTCAGCCGATCGACAAGCGTCAGCATGGCGAGCGATTCGCCGACGCTGGCCGCGTGCACCCAGGCGACGGGGCCGTTGGGCCGGGGCAGGCCGGGCTCGCCCTGGCGCTCGCGGAAGCGGACCGGGTCCTCCTTGCCCGCCTGCATGCGCTTGTCCAGGACCATCAGGAACACCGGTCCGGCAAGCGTGGTGAGAGCGCGGTAGAGCGTCAGGATCATGCCCCGGCGGCCTCCGGCGCGGGGTCCGGCTCGACGGCCGGGCGGCCGCACAGGCGGTCGGCCTCGTTGGTGGCTTGGGTGATGGCGTCTTCGATGGTTTGGCGCATGGCGTCCGGGTCCGCGTCGCGGGAAACCTCTATGGGCTCCCCCCATACATATACGCCGCGCGCGAACGGCCACGCGAGCAGAAAACGGTCCCAACTGCCGAGATGGCGCCCGCGCGAGACCGAAAACGCCACCGGCACCACCGGCGCGCCCGCGAGCCGCGCCATGGCGACGACGCCATCGCTCGCGCGCATGCGCGGTCCCCGGGGGCCGTCGGGGGTCATGCCGACGCACTGGCCGTTTTTCAGAGCCGAGACGATGGCCTTGAGCGCCGCCGCGCCGCCCTTGCTGGACGAGCCGAAGATGGTCTCGATTCCCAGGTGCCCCACGGTCCGGGCCAGGATCTGGCCGTCGCGGTGGTGGGTGATCAGGACCCTGATGGGCATGGCGGAAAGATCCCAGCTGTGCGGCATCATCAAGAGACGCCCGTGCCAGAACGCCAGGATGAACGGCCGCTTCTCGTCCCACAGACGTTGCGGAATCTCCTCGCCGACCCGGGTCCAGCGGCCGGTGGCGTGGACGAAACGGATGTACTGCGCCCCAAGCCAACAAAGGACGACCCGAAGGCCGTCGCTTTTCAGAAACCGTTTCCAGGGTTTCATTGCGCGGCCTCTTGGTCCTCCTGCTCGGAGAATTGCAGGGAGTAGAGGTGGGCGTAGGCGCCGCCCTTGTCCAGCAACTCGGCGTGAGTCCCGGACTCGATGATTCGGCCCTGGTCGATGACGTAGATCAGGTCCGCGTTGACCACGGTGGAGAGCCGGTGCGCGATCACCAGCGTGGTGCGCCCCTCCATCAGGGTCTCCAGCGCCGACTGGACGTGGCGTTCGGATTCGGTGTCAAGCGCGGAGGTGGCTTCGTCCAGCAGCAGGATCGGCGCGTTGCGGAGCATGGCGCGGGCGATGGCCAGGCGTTGGCGCTGGCCGCCCGACAGCTTCACTCCGTGTTCGCCCACCATGGTGTCGTAGCCGTCCGAAAGCTCGGTGATGAAGTCGTGGGCGGCGGCGTGCTTGGCGGCGGCGATGATTTCGTCTTCGCTCGCCCCCTCCTTGCCGTAGGCGATGTTGGCGCGGACCGTGTCGTCGAACAGCGTCACTTCCTGGCTGACCAGCGCGCAGGCGGACCGGAGCGAGGCGAAGGTCAGTTCGCGAACGTCGTGGCCGTCCACCGTGACCCGCCCCTGCTCCAGGTCGTAGAAGCGGGGGATCAGGTTCAAGATGGTGGACTTCCCAGCGCCCGACGGCCCCACCAGAGCCACGGTCTTGCCCGCCGGGACGTCCATGGTCACGCCGTTCAGCGCGGGCTTCCCGGGCTCGTAGGCGAAGCGGGCATCCTCCAGTTCGATGGCGCCGCCATCGACGGTCAGCGCATGGGCGTCGGGTTTTTCGAGGATGGTCGGACGCGCGTCCAGGAGCGCGAACAGGCGCTGCGCTCCGGCCAGGCCCTCCTGGACAGAAGAATTCAGGTTGGCGAGCCGTTTCAAGGGCTCGTAGGCCATCAGGAGCGCGGTGATGAAGGAAAAGAACGATCCCGGGTCCATGGTCCCGTAAATTACTTGGTAGCCGCCGTAGACGATCACCACCGCCACCGCCGCGCCGCCCAGGGTCTCCATGATCGGGCTGGCCATGGACCGGGTCTTGGCGGACTTGTATGTCAGGCCGAAGATGCGTTCGGCGATGTCGGCGACCCGTCCGCGCTCGTAGGGCTCCATGCCGTAGGCCTTGACCACGCGGACGCCCTGGAAGGTCTGGTCCAAAAGGGTCGCGAGCTGGCCCATTTCCTGTTGGGTGTTGGCGGTGACCTTGCGCATGCGCTTGCCGAGACGGGTGATGGGATAGACCGCGGCCGGAAACACCACGAAGGCGATGAGCGCGAGTTGCAGGTCCTGGTAGAACATCACGCTCACCAGCCCGATCAGCGAAAACGTGTCGCGCCCGAAGCTGGTCAGCGCGTTGGACACCGCGACGCGCATCTGGTTGATGTCCACGTTGAACCGGGTCACCAGCCCGCCGGTGCTGTGGGCGTGGAAGAAGGCGATGTCCATGCCGGACAGATGGTTGTAGAGGCGCTTTTGGTTGTCGGCGATGATGCGCAGCCCCACCCGGGACATGATCACCGACTGGGCGTAGTTGGACAGGCCCTTGAGCAGAAACGCGCCCATCACGGTGCCGCTGGTGATCCATAGCATCTTGGCGTTCTTGGCGATGAACACGTCGTTGACCACGTGTTTCATAAGATACGCGCTGGCGCTGGCGGCGGCGGCCATCACGATCATGAAAAACACGGCGACGGCGATCCAGCCCGCGTAGGGCCGCACGTTCTCGCGCAGCAGCCGGCCCATCAGGACCCGCGTGGAAATATGCTGGAATGGCGTCAGCTGCGCGCTCTCGTTCAATGTCCGGTCCCCAAGGGCCACGTCAGGCCCGGAACTTAGCACGCCTGGCGGGCGCGCGTCACTGCCCGGCGATGGTCATCCCGTCGACGCGGATGGTGGGGGCGTTGACGCCGTAGCGGAACTCCAGGTCGTCGGCCTGGGTCATGTTGGCGAACATGTCCTTCAGGTTGCCGGCGATGGTGACTTCGCTGACCGGATGGGCGATTTCCCCGTTCTCGATCCAGAATCCTGTGGCGCCCCGGCTATAGTCGCCGGTGACCCCGTTGACGCCGAAGCCGATCATTTCGGTGACGTAGAGCCCCTGCTTGATGTCGCCCATCAGCGCGTCCGGGCTCGCGTCGCCCGGTTCCAAATAGAGGTTTGACGCCGAAGGGGAGGGCGGTCCCGAAAGCCCCCGGGAGGCGGAGCCGGTGGAGTCCAGGCCGAGCTGGCGCGCCGAGCCCAGATCCAGGATCCAGGTGGCGAGGACGCCGTCCCTCACCACGTCCATTCGCGTCGTCGGAAGGCCCTCGGCGTCGAAGGCGCGGGACCGCAGCCCGCGTCGGCGGTGGGGATCGTCTATCACGTTCACGCCCCGGGGCATGATCCGCTCTCCCATCGCGTCCTTCAGAAAGCTGGTGCCCCGCGAGACGGACGCGCCGTTGATGGCGGACGACAGGTGGCCGAGCAGGCTTTTGGAGACCCGAGGGTCGAACACCACCGGGACTTGGGCGCTCTCCACCTTGCGTGGGTTCAGGCGTCGGACCGCGCGCTCCCCCGCCTCGCGGCCGATGGCGGCGGCGTCGAGCAGATCTACGCCGTGGACCGCGCTGGCGCTGTCGTAGTCCCGCTCCATGCCGACGCCTTCGCCCGCCAGCACGGCGCAGGACAGCCCATGGCGGCTGCGGCGGTAGGACCGGGCGAAGCCGTTGGAGGCGCACATCAGCACCCCGCTGACGCCCCAGGACGCGTTGGCGCCCTCGGAATTGGTGACGCCCGGAATCGCGCGGGCCGCGTCCTCGGCCTCGGCGGCGAGGGCGGCGAGGGCCTCGGCGTCTGGTTCGGCGTCGTCGAACATGTCGAGGTCCGGGTCGCCCCCCGCCAGTTGGTCGGGCTCGGCGAGGCCGCAGAAGGGATCTTCCGGCGCCGCCCGCGCCATGGCGACGGCGCGTTCCGCCAGTTCGACCAGGGCGTCGTCGGAAAGGTCCGACGACGACACGATGGCCTGGCGCTTGCCCACGAACGCCCGAAGGCCGAGGTCAAAGGTCTCGGAACGCTCCAACTCCTCGCGCTGGCCGAGACGGTGGGTCAGGTAAAGGTGCCTGGATTCCAGGCGAAGCGCGTCGGCCGCGTCGGCGCCGAGGGCGCGGGCCTTCTTGATCAGATCCTCGAGGCGGTCGATGGAGAGTGCGGGGGCGTTCAAAGCGGAAAATCTCCTTGATGGGTCGGGATAATACTTAAGTGGAGGCGGAGCGAATACCAAATCCGACCTTATAAAGGAACCGGCCCGCGCCGGAAAGCGCGGGCCGGTTTGTCGGCTTGGTTTCGGTGGTAGGCTAGAAGGTGGCTATGCTGGGCTCGCAGTATCCGCCCTTGCGCTTGACCTTCTTGCACAGCTTGACCGCCTCGGACTTGCTGGCCACCGGGCCGACCTTGACCCGGTAGTAGGTGCCCTTGCCGCGTCCGAGATTGACGCTGTCGATGCTGGCGCTCATGCCTCTGATGATTCCCCGATACTTGCCCTGAAGTTCGCTCCAGCCTTTGCGGGCCTTGGCCTTGGAGCGGAAGGAGGCCAGGTGAAGCGCGGGCTTGGGTCCGCCGCCGCCCTTGGACGACGACGCCATGGGCTTGGCCGAGGCGGGCTTGCCGCCGGGCTGCATGATCTTTTCGATCGATGCCCGCTCCTTGGTGTATTCGTCCGACGTGATGTATCCGCCGTCGCGAAGCACCTCGAGCCTGCGCACGCCGTCCGCGGCTTCCATCAGGCCCTTGGGCGGCGGGGTGGGGTTGGCCACCATCACCGGCGCGGCGGGCATCAGACCGTCCAGGATCATGGTGCGTTCGGATGCGTGCTGTCCCACGGTCATGGCGCGCATCTGGAGCGCGCGGCCGATGGCGCGAAGCCGGGACGTGACCACCTCGGTCGCGGGCGGGGCCCGGTCGAGGCCGGCGGCCGACGGCGGCATGGTCAGCGGCAGCAGCGCGCCAACGTTGGCCTGGCGCCGCGTGTTGAATTCCTGTTGCGTGATTAGACCCTGGTCGCGAAGCGCGCGCAGCGTCTTGAAGCGCGACACGATGTTGGTGTCGGCGGGTTTGAGCATTGGCATGCCCGGCGGCGGACTGGCGGTGATTTGACCCGGCCGCGCGCCGGCGGCGAACGGGACCGTGCCGCCCGGAAGCGGCGCGGCGGCCGCGCGGCCCAGCATGGGTGATCCCATGGGCGCGCCGGTGACCGGCTTGCTGGGCGATGCGAACGGGGTCTGCGCCGCGATGGGGCCGACGTCGCCGCCGCGCGTCGCCAAAACGCCGCCGCTTTCAAGCAGCGCCAGGTTGACGCTGGCGATTTCCGAGACCGGATGGGTCTTCATGTCCTTGACGATGATGTGTTGCTCGGCGTCGGTCGGGCGGATGGCCAGAACGGCCTCGTACATTTCCCGCGCCTTGGTGAGCTGGCCCCGGTTCTCGAACATCAGCGCCATGCCGAGGAGCGCGTGAACGTCCTTGGGATTTTTTCTCAGCGCCTTTTTGAATTCGGCCTCGGCCTTCACCATGTTGCCGCGAAGGAGTTCTCCCATCCCGGCTTGGCTGTTGACGCCCTTTGTATAAAGGGGGCCGGATTGCCAGAAACTGCGGCCGAACATGTTTTGTTCAGGCAGACCCGTGCACGCCCCCAATCCCAAAAGGACCGAGAACGCCAACGCCCCTCGCGTTAAACGCCCCGAAGACATATCTAACCCTTTCCCATTGCCAGTGGCTACTCATGATTACCACCTTTTCGCAGTCTTGTCCAGTATAAATACTGACTCTCTGGTGGAGTCGATTGTTAATTATTTGGTAATTATTATTGATTTGTTAACCATATCCGATTTGTTGTTCAAATCTCGATTACTTGGGGTTCGAATCCGGGGTTTTCCTCGGGCCGTCCCATCATTTCCGGGTATCCGCGCTGGCTGGCGACGATCCGGGTCGCGCCCAGGACATAGTCCACGTTGTGGTGGGTGTGGCCGTGGATCCAGAGTTCGGGCGCGTACTTTAATATCAGGTCGTCCAGATTGGAGGCGAACCCGGCCTTGTGCGGGATGTTCCGGCTTTGCGGCCGGACCGAGCCAAGGCTCGGCGCGTGGTGGGTGGCCACCACCGTCGCGCCGTCGAAGGGGCGGGCAAGGGCTTCGTCCAGCCATTTTCGGGACTCGGCGTGAAGCGCGCGGGCGTCGGCGGTGGTGAAGACGCGCCCTCCCATTCCGATCAGGCGGAAATCGTTCAGGCGTCCGGACATCAGCGCCTCGGCCGCCGGCCGGTTCTCCTCCCCGTCGATGGCGAAGTCGGTCCAGAGCGCGCAGCCGAGCACGCGGACGCATCGCTCGCCGAACTCGAACACGGCCTCGTTGTTCTCCAGAAGCCGGACGTTGTCGGTCGCGGCCGCTTCGCCGCGCAGCGTTTCAAGCATGCTGGGAAGGTCGTGGTGGTAGAATTCGTGGTTGCCAGGAACATAGACCACTGGCGTTCCCGGAAACGCGTCCCGGGCCCAGGGGATGGCGTCGGCCCCCACGTGCATGTCCCCGGCCAGCACCACCAAGTCCGCGCCAAGGTCGGGGCAAGGGTAGGGTCGGAACTCCAGATGGACGTCGCCCATGGCCGCGATGCGGATCGGCCTCGTCATTTCCCGCCTCCAGCCTGCGCCGCCAGGAACAGGACCAGCGCCGCCGCCACGATGGATGGGCCCGACGGCGTGTCGAACGCCAGCGATCCCCAAAGCCCGCCCGCCACCGCGACGCAGCCGACGCCCGCCGCCGCGGCGGCCATGGCCTCGGGCCCGCCGGCGAGCCTTCGCGCCGTCGCGGGCGGGATGATCAAAAGCGCGGTCATCAACAACACGCCGACAACCTTCATGGCCATGGCGATGACCGCCGCCATCAGGATCTTGAACACGATCCGGGCGCGTTCGGGACGCATGGCCTCGGCTTCGGCGATGTCGGCGTCCACGGTCCCGGCGAGAAGCGGCCGCCAGATCAGGGCGAGGACGGCAAGAACGACGGCGCCGCCCACATAGATGACCGCGATGTCCGCGCGGCTTACCGCCAGCACATCCCCGAACAGGAACCCCATCAGGTCGATGCGGAGCGCGGGCGCGAACGCCGCCGCCAAAAGGCCCAGCGCCAGGCTGGAATGGGCCAGGATGCCGAGAATGGTGTCCACCGGGGCGCTTTCCATTTTCTCCAGCGCCGCCAGCGCCAACGCCGTCAGCGCCGCCACCGCGAACACCCCGGCCATGACGTCGATCTCCATCACGATGGCGAGAGCCACGCCCAACAGCGCCGAATGGGCCATGGTGTCGCCGAGGTACGCCATCCGCCGCCAGACGATGAAACAGCCGAGCGGTCCGGCCACCATGGCGACGCCAAGCCCGGCCGCCATGGCGCGGACAAGGAAGTCATCCAGCATGGCCGTGGTCCTTGTCGAGAGGCGCGATGGTCCCATCGGGCTCGTGCGCGTGGTCGTGATTGTGGCGGTAGACGGCGAGCGCGGGAGTCGTACGGTCGCCGAACAGTCCCAGATAGGCCGCGTCCGCGCTGACCGTTTCCGGCGCGCCGTGGCAGCACACGTGCCCGTTCAGGCAGATCACCGTGTCCGTTGCCGCCATCACGATATGCAGGTCGTGGGACACCAGAAGCACCCCGCACCCCAGTCGGTCGCGCGAGCGCCCGATCAAATCGTAGAGCGCGGCCTCGCCGCTGATGTCCACGCCCTGGGCCGGTTCGTCGAGGACCAGAAGGTCCGGGCCGCGGATCAGGGCGCGGGCCAGCAGCGCGCGCTGGAACTCCCCGCCGGAAAGGTTCCTGACCGGCGCGTCGGCCATATGGGCGAGGCCCACCTCGTCCAGGGCGCGGTCGATCTCGGCCTTGGAGTAGGTCCCGGTCAGGGTCATCAGCCTTCGGGCCGTAAGCGGCAAGGCGGGGTCGAGGGAGAGCTTCTGCGGCACGTAACCGACGCGCAGGCCCGCCGCGCGCTCCAACCGGCCCTTATCGAGGGCGACGAGCCCCAGCGCCGCCTTGGCCGTGGTGGTCTTGCCGCCGCCGTTGGGCCCGATCAGGGTGACGATCTCGCCCGGCCGGACGGCGAGGTCCACGTCCCGGATCAGCCAGCGCCCGGCGCGTCGGACGCCCATGCCCGCGCCCATGACCAGGGAATGATCCGTATTCACGTCGACAGGTCCTAAAAAGAGACGAAGATTCCCGGCAAAACAGCCCAGCCGTCGTTGCTGTCGGCGGCCGTCGCGCCTTCGTCATCATAATCCACCCAAAGCCCGGTGACGATGGCGTAAATCCCCGGACCGAATTCATAGCTGGCCGAGAGCTGCGCCAGGTGCTGGTGGTCCTCGCCGGGAATATCCGGATCGCCGTCGGTCCGGGTGTGGAGCCAGATTGCGCTCGCCGCCCAGGGGCCGGTCTTGTAGCTCAGTCCGACGTCGAGCGCGAACCCGTCGTTGGAGCCGGACGCGACGATGGTGTCCGCGTCCTCGAGCACCCGTAGGAAGCTGGTTCCCAGCGTCACGTCGCCCCAAGTCAGATCCAGTCCGGTCTGGATCGCGGTTAGGCCCGATCGCGTGCTGCTGCGGAACGATCGCGCGAAGGCGCCGTCCATGGCCACGGCGACCGGGCCGAAGTCGCGTTCGAAAAGGACCTGACCGACGTAGGAGGAATAGAACGCGCCGCCGCTGACCGGCTGGGTCTGGGCGCTGTCGGTTCCGTCGCCGTCCGGCGTATAGGATCCAGCGACCCGGAAGCCCCCGAACGAGGGACTCATATAGGTGGCCTTGTTCGCGTTCCCGCCGCCGTCGTAATGGGCGTAATACAAAATGGTGAAATTTGATGGCGGGACCACGAACACCGTGTGATCTCCCGCCTGGCTGCCGAGCGCCACGTCGGCCGAGCCGTGGCGGTTCTGTTTCGTGATGTCGTCGATGGCGCCGAGCTGAAGAGCGCCGAAGCGCTCGCCGGAAAGCTCGAGGTATGATTGGTCGATGGTTCGGGTTCTGAAGCCGTTGGGGGCGTCGCTTTCCATCTCGACCACGGTCTTGAGGTCGAGGCCGTTGTCGAAGCTCGTGGCGGCGGTGAAATGGATTTCCGCGCTCGACTTCTCGTCCCATTCCGCGTAGTCGGAATTGGGCGGGTCCTCGTTCTTGGCGTAGCCGATCCATTGGATCATGTAGCCGCCGACTTGGATCTTCAGATCCCCGCCCAGCGCGGGCCAGCCCATGCATCCAACAACGAACGCCGCCGCGCCGAACAACAAAGCCCGCATGATCCCCCCCTAAATTGAATCGTCTTTATTAAATGCATCTTTGATGGGATCGGTCGGGAGCGCAATCGCCTTTTTCCAGAGCGCCCGATGGCTTGCGGGCGCGCGGACTTTCCGATAGCCTTTTCCGATAAGTGGGAGACGAGGAAATGGCCACCACCAGCACCGAACAGGAAATCGACATCGGCGACCTGCCGTTCGGGGTCGCGATCCGGGCGGTGACGCCGGACAACATCGCGAAGTGGATACAGCTCGGCTGGCGGGACTTCCGCGCTTCGGGTTCGGTCAGCTTCGTCTACGGGCTGTTGGTCATCGCCGCCGGCGCCGGGCTGACCGCCGGGCTGTACATGGCGGGAATGGAGGAGATGATCCTGTCGTTCTGCGCCGGGTTCCTTCTGATCGGCCCGCTTCTGACCGTCGGCCTCTACGAGGTCAGCCGCGAGATCGAGAAAGGGGAGAAGCCCACCCTCGCCAAGGCCCTGTTCGCCTGGCGCGCGAACACCCGCAACCTGATCGGCATCGGTATCGCGCTCGCCCTGATCCTGGTGGTGTGGATTCGGCTGACCGTGGTGATCTACGCGCTCGTGTTTCCCGAAACCGACATGACCATCCGCGCCCTGGTGGAGCACGGCCTGTTCACCGAGGCGGGCAGGGCGGTTTTGCTGATCGGCACCCTGATCGGCGGCGCGTTCGCGCTGTTGGTCTATTTCTGCTGCGTCACCGCGCTGCCCATGATGCTGCACTTCCCGGCCGACATTTCCGGCGCGGTGGAGATCAGCGTGATGGCCGCGTTCCGGAACTTTTCCGTCATGGTGCTGTGGGCGGTGCTGATCGTGGTTCTGGCGGCGTTGGGGTTCGCCTTTTTCTACGTCGGACTCGCCTTCGTCATCCCGGTGATCGGGCACGCGAGCTGGCACGCCTATCGCGACCTGATCGGCCCGGCGGGCGAGGACGCGGGCGCCTGATCGAGGCCCCGATCTTTTTTCGATCCCCTTGGAATCGTTAAACAACGGGACGCCCTTCAGCGCGGACTGGACGGCGGGGCCAGATTTTGTATATTAGTTTCGCCTAAATTTCTTATATTCGGCGGCGGCAAGCCCGGAGGAGGAGAGAGAAATGTCCGACGACAACGCGAAGAAGATGAGCATCATCGTCACCAAGGGGACGTTGGATTGGGCCTATCCCCCGTTCATCTTGGCGACCACCGCCGCCGCGATGGATGTGGAGGTCAGCCTGTTCTTCACGTTCTATGGGCTGAACCTGCTGAAGAAGGACATCAGCCATCTGCAGATCTCGCCGCTGGGAAATCCGGCGATGGAAATGCCGATGATGGGCATGCACATGTCGATGCCGAACATCCTGCCGATCATTCCGGGCGTCGACGCCATGGCCTCCAACATGATGAAGGGGATGCTGAAGAAGAAGGGCGTCGCCTCCATCGAGGAGCTGCGCGAAATGGCCATGGAGGTCGAAGTGGAAATGATCGCTTGTCAGATGACCATGGAGTTGTTCGAATACAAGAACGAGGACATGATCGACGGCATCGACCTGGGCGGGGCCGCGACCTACATGGAAAAGGCCATGGCCGCCGACATCAACCTTTACATTTAACAGACACCAAATCAGGGAGAGATATCAGTTATGGCTGAGACCGTTCTCGACACCAAGGGGCTGAACTGCCCGCTGCCGATTCTCAAGGCGAAAAAGACCATCAAGGGCCTGGCCAACGGCGACACCTTGAAGGTGGAGTCCACCGACCCCGGCTCGCAAAAGGATTTCGAGGCGTTCTGCCGCTCCACCGGGCACAAGCTGCTCGAGCAGGCCGAAGCCGGCGGCGTCTTCACCTACGTGATCGAAAAGTCCGGCTGACCCCGGCGTCGATTTCGAACCCAAATCGCCCGGCCTTCCCTTGGGAGGCCGGGCGATGGCGTTTGGGGGCTTTGGTTGTTGCGTGAATAGTATAATTGTAAGAGTCCGTGCGGGAAGTTTTTCATGTTTTTCTGATCCTTGCGATTCTGCGCGGCATGAGGCGGATCATGGCGAGGCGTAGGAAGGCAAGGGATTTTCTGGCTAGGCACTCGAAGTCTTTGGCCAACCGGCGGCAGCGGCCGAGCCAACCGAAGGCGCGCTCGACGATCCAGCGTTTTGGCGGAACCACAAAGCCCTTGGCGGTGTCGGATCGTTTGACGATCTCGATTTCCCAGGCCCCGAGGGCGCGCACGGCGGCCGCCGTGGTGGCGCCGCGATAGCCGCCGTCGGCGAAGATGTCCTCCAAAATCACCCCGTCCGCGCATCCACCCCCAGCGGCGCGTTTGCGTTCGCCGCGCGCTTTGGGGGGCGTTCCGGGGCGGGGGCGCGGCCCAGGGGCCTTGCGAGCCTGTCAGAAACCGTCTTGGGGGAGCGGGTTCGGCGTTCCGGGCCTTCCCACTTGGCGGCGTGGCGGCGGCGGTTGGGGCCGAAGTAGAGTCCGGCCTTGATGAACGCGCGGTGGGTTTCGATCACAGAGCGGATCCTGGAGTACAGCAGCGTCGCCGAGATCGGCTTGGCGAGGTATTCGGTCATGCCCGCGTCGCGGGCCCGGATCACGTGGCTCCGGCGGGTGAAGGCCGTCACCATGATGACCGGGACAAAGGGATTGGGGGTTTCCGGATCGCGCCGGACCAGCTTCAGGAACTCCAGCCCGTCCATGCCCGGCGCCCAATCGCAAAACACGATGTCGGCCGGTTTGATGACGAAGCGGTCGAAGGCCTCGAAAGGATGGCGGGCCTCGTCCAGGGTCCGCACCCCCATGGTCCGCAGCACGCCGCGCTCCATGTCCAGGATGTAGTCGTTCTTTTCGATGATCATGCAGCGCAGGCGCGAGATGTCGTAGGACCTGTGGCGCAACGACTGCATGCCGGTGCTTTTCTCGACGGAGATCTCCGCCTTGGACAGCTTGTTCAGCATTTGGATTCTCCAATGCCGTTATTCTGTTCGGCCGCCCCGTTCGGATTCTCCGAACGCCTTCGCGGGCGGGATGTATATTTTGAAGAAACGGGATTACCAACTGATGAATCGCGCGGCTTCGGCCGATGACAGGGACGTCTCGAGGCCCGGTGACGCCAGCCCGCACGTCAACGGGACAGCATGTCCACGCAGGCGCGCACGAAGACGTCCTCGGCGTCCGCGCTCTCGGTCAGGGACCGCAGGATCTGGTCTTGCGTGCGCAAGCCGTTCCAAGGCGGGTGGGCGCCGTCGGGGCGGATGACGCCCATGGACCAGTCGGAGAACGCGCGGGCGCCGATTTCCTTCACGTTGATGACCTGCATGTCCTTGTGGCGCGCGTCGGCCTTGATGCGCGCGGCGAGCGCCTTCACCTCGGTCCTTTCGCCCTCGAGGATCTGGGTGAAGAAACCATCCAGGGACACCAGAACGCCCGTGATCGCCTTTTCCCGGTTTTTCTCGCGCGAGCTTGCGAGGATGGCCTTGAGGTCGTCCTCGGACAGCTCCGGCGCGGCGACCGATGTGTAGATCAAGCGAACCAGCATGACTTCAAACCCCCAAGAGCGCCCCTGGCATGCAGACTTACATGGGGGCGTTTCGTCCGCGCGCAATGACCGGGGCGAAGAAAAACGCCCGCCATATCGCGATGGCGCCGCCGCGATGGGGGAAGGGAATAGGCCCATGCGCGGGACGTATTCGCGCACGGGCGTTTATGGCCAGGGGACCGGAAAGGGCTATTTCTTCGCCTTCTTGTCCTTATTCAGCCCCGGTATCACCGAGTGGTCCTGGTCGAACTGGGGCGTGGCCGGGCCGACGACGAGAGGGTCGGGCGCGGTGACGATCTGCTTGTCCTTGCCGTCGTAGGACAGGGAGTGCAGGAAGTGCGACATGCAGTTGACGCGCGCGCGCTTCTTGTCGTCGGACTTGATCACCGTCCAGGGCACGTCCGTGGTGTGGGTGTGGAAGAACATGGCCTCCTTGGCCACGGTGTAGTCGTCCCAGTGGCTGAGCGACTCCACGTCAACCGGGCTCAGCTTCCATTGCTTCAACGGATCGAGGCGGCGGGACGCGAACCGGCGGCGCTGTTCGTAGCGCGTGACCGAGAACCAGTACTTGAACAGCCGGATGCCCGACTTGATCAGCATGCGCTCGAACTCGGGAACCTCGCGCAGGAAGCTGTGGTACTGGTCGTCGTCGCAAAAGCCCATGACCGGCTCGACCACCGCGCGGTTGTACCAGGAACGGTCGAACAGCACGATCTCGCCCTTGGTGGGCAGGTGCTGGATATAGCGCTGGAAATACCATTGGCCGAATTCCCGCTCGGTCGGCTTCTCCAGCGCGACGACGCGGGCGCCGCGGGGGTTCAGGTGCTCCATGAACCGCTTGATGGTTCCGCCCTTGCCGGCGGCGTCCCGGCCCTCGAACACGATGACCACCTTTTGGCCGGTCTCCTTGACCCAGCTCTGGACCTTCAGCAATTCGATCTGAAGCTCCATTTTGCGCTTTTCGTAGTCCATGCGCCGGAGCTTCTTCGGATACGGATAGCCCGCAGCCGACGCGTCCCATGGCGGGACTTCCCTCGGCAGGTCGGTGTTGGAAAAGTCCAGGTTGGGTCGGGCGTGCCTCCGCCGTTCGTCTTCGGTCTTTTCGGTTTTCGCCATCGTTCGATATCCCCCTTCTTGGATCGAAACAATCCCCAGTTGGATCGTAGAAGGAGAATCTCAAAAGGACAAGATAAACATCGATATATATTGAAGAAATCTACCGGATAATGCGCTCGGCGAAGGCGGGCGGGGAGTTCATGTTCGCGAGTCTCGGCAAGACCTCGATCGGCGTCCGCCCCAGAAAGCGGCCAAGGGTATCCGCCGTCTCCCCGACAGGGACCGGGTTCTCCTCGGACTCGCTGACGATCACGGCGGCCAAGGGGACGCCGACGCCCTTGACCGCGCGGGCCGCGGTCAGGGTGTGGCTGAGGCTGCCCAGGTAGCTTCCGGTCACCAGCACGGCCGGGATGTCCAGCGCCGCCATCCAGTCCAGCACCGTCTTGGTCTCGGTCAACGGAACCATGACGCCGCCAATGCCCTCGATCAGCAAGACGTCCTCGGGCCCGGCCATGGCGTCGCGGCAGAAATCCAAAAGTTCGTCGTAATCCACCGTTCGGCCTTCGCGGGACGCCGCCATGTCGGGGGACAGGGGGGCCTGGAAGCGGAAAGGGGACGCGCGTTCGACGGTTTCGAGCGTGAAGGCCTCGCCTTGGGCTTCGAGCAGAAGGCGGGTGTCCATTTCCGGGTCCGCTTCGTCCCAGCCGCTGATGATCGGTTTCAGCGCGCGGACGCTTTTTCCCTGGGCGCGAAGCTGACGGCAAAGGATGCGCGTGTACAGGGTCTTGCCCACCCCGGTTCCCGATGCGGTGACGAAATAAGCTTTCATGGTCCCATGTCCTTCAGCAACGCGGCGAGGCGGCGGATATCATCGTCCTCGTGCAGGGCGGAAAAGGTGAAGCGGAGCCTGGCGGTGCCGTCGGGCACCGTCGGCGGACGGATGGCGGTGACCAGGAAGCCCGCCTCGGCCAAGGCCTTCGACGCCTCCAGCGCCCGTCCGGGATCGCCGACGACCAAGGGGACGATAGGGCTTTCCGCGTCCGGCAGCCCCGCGAGGGTCGTGAACAGCCGCGCCTTGGCCACGGGCTTCAGAGTCAATTCGCGGTCGGTCTCGATCACGCCGAGCGCCGCGTCGGCGGCGGCCACCACCGACGGCGGCAGGCCGGTGGAATAGATCAGGCTCCGCGCCCGATTGACGATGAAGTCCACCACGGCCCGGGACGCGCAAAGATACCCGCCGTAGGCGCCGACGGCCTTCGACAGCGTGCCCATCTGCAAGGGAACCCGGGCGGCCGGCCCCCAGTGCGCCGCGCTGCCGCGCCCGCCGCCCAAGACGCCCAGCCCATGGGCGTCGTCGGTCATCAGCCACGCGTCGAATTCGTCGGCCGCGTCGGAGAGCGCGGGCAGGGGGGCGAGGTCTCCGTCCATGCTGAACACGCCTTCGGTCAGGATCATGCAGCGGCGGTGTTTTTTTCTTTCTTCGGCCAGGATTTCGCGGCAATGGGCGGCGTCGTTGTGGCGGAAGGCGCGGACGGTCCCGCGCGAAAGCCGGGCCCCGGTCCGCATGCAGGCGTGGCTGATTTCGTCGAGGACGATCAGGTCCCCTTCGCCCATCAACGCCGGAATGAAGCCGATGTTGGCGAGGTAGCCGCTGCCGAAGACGCAGGCCGCCTCGGTCCCCTTGATCCTGGCGAGCCGCTCTTCGAGTTGGACGTAAAGGGGATGGTTCCCCGTCACCAGCCTGGACGCGCCCGAGCCCGCGCCGTACGCCTCGATGGCGCGGACGGCGGCGTCGCGCGCATCCGGATGGTGGGACAGGCCGAGATAGTCGTTGCAGCAGAACGACACCATGTCGCGGCCGTCGCGTCGGGCTCCGGTCGGGGCCTCGCGCCGGGTCTCGGCCAGGGTCCGGCGCAGGCTTTTTCCCTCCAGCTCCGCCAGCTTTTCCGAGCAGAACGCTTCCAGCGACGCCGACGGCGGCGGCGTTGAATCTTGCTTCATCGGGTTTCCCCTTGTATCCATGGGCCCTCCGAGACCGAAGACAGGGATAGGTTAGCGACCATGCAGGCGAGCACCGCCCCCGACGCCCTCCGCCACGATTGGACCACGGGCGAGATACTGGGCCTTTTCGAGCTTCCCTTCAACGACCTGATGTTCAGGGCGCAGAATGCGCATCGCCAATATTTCGATCCAAACCGAATCCAGGCGAGCACATTGCTGAACATCAAGACCGGCGGCTGTTCCGAGGACTGCGGCTATTGCTCCCAGTCCGCCCATCATGAATCGGAGCTGGAGCGCGAGCGCCTGATGAGCTTGGACGAGGTGGTCGCCGCCGCCCGGGAAGCCAAGTCCAAGGGCGCCGACCGCTTCTGCATGGGCGCCGCTTGGCGCGCCGTCGGCCCGGCCAACCTGGACCGTGTGATCGAGATGGTCATGGCGGTCAAAAGCATGGGGCTCGAGACCTGCGTGACGCTCGGCATGCTGAACGCCGAGCAGGCGAAAAAGCTGAAGACCGCCGGGCTGGACTACTACAATCACAATGTGGACACGTCCGAGGAGTACTATCCCGAGGTGGTCTCCACCCATACCTATTCCGAACGGCTCGACACCATAGGCAACGTCCAGAGCGAAGGCATCAAGGTTTGCTCTGGGGGCATCATCGGCATGGGGGAAAGCCGCGAGGACCGCGCGGGCATGCTGATAACCTTGTCCAACCTGCCGCGCCATCCCGAAAGCGTGCCCATCAACATGCTGGTGCCTATCCCCGGCACCCCGTTCGAGGCCATGCCCGACCTGGATCCGTTCGAGTTCGTGCGCACCATCGCCGTGGCCCGCATCATGATGCCCGGCTCCTGGGTCCGGCTGTCGGCCGGGCGCCAGAACATGAGCGACGAGCTCCAGGCGCTCTGCTTTCTCGCCGGGGCCAACTCCATCTTCCTTGGCGAGAAGCTGCTGACCACGTCCAACGTGGCGGAATCCACAGACGTCACGCTGTTCGAGCGCCTTGGGCTCACCTTCCAGCAGCAGACCACGGCCGAGCACGCCGCCGAATAGGGCCATGATCCATTCCCTTCCCGATACGGCCCCCGACTGGCAGCGCGCGGGCTGGCCGCACGTCTGGATGCCCTACACCCAGATGAAGACGGCGCTGCCGCCGTTTCCCGTGGTGGGGGCGGAGGGAACCCGGCTGAAACTCGCCGACGGTCGGGAGCTGGTGGACGGGATTTCGTCCTGGTGGACCGCCTGCCACGGCTATTCCCACCCCCATCTGGTCAAGGCGCTCCAAGACCAGGCCGCGAGCCTCAGCCACGTCATGTACGCGGGCGTGAACCACGAACCGGCGTCCACGCTTTGCCGCCGTCTGGCGGGGCTTATGCCCGGCGACTTGAACCGGGTGTTCCTGGTGGATTCCGGATCGGTCTCGGTCGAGGTCGCCATGAAGATGGCGCTGCAGTACTGGATCAACCAGGGCGTGGAGGGACGGACGCGGTTCGTCGGGTTCACGCTCGGCTACCACGGCGACACCACCGGCTGCATGTCGGTCTGCGACCCGGAAGAGGGGATGCACCACATGTTCACCGGGCTCTTGCCCGAACAGTTCATCGTGGACATTCCCCGCACAAAGGATCAGCGCGCCGACTTCGCCCGCTTCATCGCGGACCACCGGGACGAGATCGCCGCCGTGATCATCGAGCCCCTGGTCCAGGGCGCCGGCGGCATGGTGTTCCACGACGCGGACACCCTGGCCTTCGTGGCGCGCGCGACCCAGGAGAACGGCGTCCTGTTCATCGCCGACGAGATCATGACCGGGTTCGGCCGCACCGGGCGCATGTTCGCGTGCGAGGAGGCGGAGGTCGTTCCCGACATCGTTTGCCTGTCCAAGGCGCTGACGGCGGGCATGATGGGGCTGGCCGCCACCGTCGCGACCGAGCGCGTCTTCGAGGCTTTCGTCGACGACGACCCGGACAAGTGCATGATGCACGGGCCCACCTACATGGCGAACCCCTTGGGCTGCGCCGTGGCCAACGCCTCCCTCGACCTGTTCGAGAGCGAGCCGCGATTGGACCAGGTGGCGGACATTTCCCGGGCGCTGCCCGACCTTCTCGGCGAATGCCGCTCCATCCCGGGCGTGGTCGACGTGCGCTCCCGGGGCGCCATCGGGGTGGTTCAGTTGGAGGAAATGCGCCACATCAACTGGCTGCGCGCCCGATTCGTCGAGGAAGGGGTGTGGTTGCGCCCGTTCCGCGACATCGTCTACGCAACCCCACCGTTCGTGGCGACCGCGCAAGACCTTGAAAAACTGGCCTCCGCCATGGCCCGCGTGCTTGGGGAATGGGCGGCCAAATAGATATTCACGATTTGTGACCGTTTCGTGTAGGATGCGGCCGCTTTCTCTTCGGAGAGCGGTGTAAGCGCAAAACGGGGGAGTCATGAGCGAGGCTGGGCCGATTCTGGCGGGCAAGAAAGGCCTGATCATGGGCATTTCCAACGATCGCTCCATGGCGTGGGGGATCGCCAAGGCGGCCCACGCCCACGGGGCGGAATTGGCGTTCACCTATCAGGGCGAGGCGCTTTTGAAACGGGCCAAGCCGCTGGTGGAATCCTTGGGTTCGGACACCATGCTCGAATGCGACGTCACCGACGACGCGTCGCTCGAGCGCGTGTTCGCCGCGATCAAGGACAAATGGGGCGAGCTGGATTTCGTCGTCCACGCCATCGCCCATTCGGACAAGGAAGAACTGAAGGGCAAGTACCTGAACACGTCGAAGGAGAACTTCACCTTCACCATGGAGGTGTCGTGCTACTCCTTCACCGCCGTCTGCCGCCACGCCGCGCCGTTGATGAACGAGGGCGGCAGCCTGCTGACACTGACCTACGCGGGGGCGGAGCGGGTGATGCCCCACTACAACGTCATGGGGGTCGCCAAGGCGGCGCTCGAGGCCAGCGTGCGCTACCTGGCCGAGGACCTTGGAAAAGACAACGTCCGCGTCAACGCGATTTCGGCCGGGCCGATGAAGACGCTCGCCGCCGCCGGCATCGGCGACTTCCGCTATATCCTCAAATGGAACGCCTACAATTCGCCCATGCGCCGCAACGTGACCCTGGACGACGTGGGCGGGACGGGGATTTACCTGCTGAGCGATCTGGGCTCCGGCGTCACCGGGGAGGTGGTGCACGTGGACTGCGGCTATCACGTGGTCGGCATGAAGGCCGCGGACGCCCCCGACATCGCCACGGTCTGATCGTGTCGGGCAACACCTTCGGGACCCTGTTTCGCGTCACCAGCTTCGGGGAAAGCCACGGGCCCGCCATCGGCTGCGTGATCGACGGCGTTCCGCCCCTGATCCCGTTGTCCGAGGGCGACATCCAGCCCTATCTGGACAAACGCCGCCCGGGCCAGTCCCGCCACACCACCCAGCGCCGCGAGCCCGACCAGGTGAAAATCCTGTCCGGCGTGTTCGAGGGCGTGACAACCGGCGCGCCCATGGGGCTTTTGATCGAGAACCAGGACACCCGGTCCAAGGATTATTCCGACATCATGGACAAGTTCCGCCCGGGGCACGCGGATTTCACCTACTGGAACAAATACGGCGTTCGCGACTATCGCGGCGGCGGCCGGTCCAGCGCGCGGGAAACCGCCATGCGGGTCGCGGCGGGCGCGGTGGCGCGCAAGGTGTTGGGCGAGGGGGTCTCGATCCGGGGCGCGCTGGTCCGGATGGGCGCGTTGGCGATCCAGCGCGAACGCTGGGACTGGGGCCAGGTGGACCAAAACCCGTTCTTCTGCCCCGACGCCGAGACGGTCGACATTTGGGAGAACCATCTGGACGAGGTGCGCAAGCGGGGATCGAGCATCGGCGCCGTGGTCGAGGTGACGGCGACGGGCGTTCCGGTCGGCCTCGGCGCGCCCACCTTCGACCGATTGGACGCCGACATCGCCAAGGCGCTGATGAGCATCCCGGCGGCCAAGGGGGTGGAGATCGGCGCGGGCTTCGGCGCGGCCGCGCTTTCGGGCGAGGACAACGCCGACGAAATCCGCATGAAGGACGGGAAGCCGGAGTTCTTGTCCAACAACGCTGGCGGGGTGCTGGGCGGTATTTCCAGCGGCCAGGACGTGGTCGCCCGGGTCGCGGTCAAGCCCACCAGCTCCATCACCATCCCGCGCCGGACCGTCACCACGGGCGGGGAGGAGGCCGACATCGTCACCAAGGGCCGCCACGACCCCTGCGTCGGCATCCGCGCCGTGCCCGTGGCCGAGGCCATGGTCGCCCTCGTCCTCGCCGATCATCTGTTGCGGCACAAGGCCCAGTGCGGGTGATTTCACACATTCGGCTGACGTTATTCCTTCTTCACGCACGCTCGCTCTGACGGATTTTTTTACTCGCCTTGGAAGGGTAGGGGGCTTTTCATCCCTATTTATTCTTTCAGTTTCAATCATTTGCGCACACATTAAACAAAACATAACAGTAGATATTTTTTATTTGACACGCACCATATGTGTGAAATAAAGTAAGCACACTGATGAAGCGTCAAATTAGATGTTTCTACATTAGTGAATGTTGTTTTTCGGAAGGAGAGCACCGATGGCGCAGACAGCGGCTTTGAGGGTCGTCGAGACCGAGGCCCCGACCGGACCCATCGACCTGGACCCGGAAACCGTCCACGAGTGGATGCAAAAGGGCGAGGCCCTGGTGGTCGACGTGCGCGAGACCGCGGAATTCGAGGCCGAGCACATTCCCGGCACGCTATTGATGCCGCTTTCCTTCCTGGACCCGGACGCGTTTCCCCGCGTCCCGGGGATGAAACTTGTTCTTCTGTGCGCCGCAGGCAAGCGATCCGCCGCCTTCGGCAAGCAGTTGATCGGAGCCGGACATCCGACTCCATGGCACCTGAAGGGCGGGTTTTCCGCCTGGAAGGACGCCGGCCTCGTCACCGAGGATTGATCCCCCTCCTTGGGGCGGCCGCGGCAACGCCCGCGTCCGCCCCTTCTTTTTTTCTATTCATTCGGCGTCCTTGGGCTCCGCGAGGCGGGAGACGACGCTGTAGCTGTTGCCGTTGACGAGAACCTGATGGCATTCGGCCTCGGCGTCCTTGAGCAGGACCACGTCCGGGCGATGCTTGAACTCGACGTTGAGGGCTTGGCCGTCCAGCGCCTCGTCGTAGCGGAAATCACGGCAGACCAGGATTTCGTTCTCTCCGGCCCCGGCTTGCAACCGCGCCGCAAGGTTCACCGAATCCCCGTCCACGTCCATCATGCCGGTGGATCGGTTCCGCGTCACCCGGACCCGACCGCTGGCGATGCCGCCTCTGGTTTCGATCGCTTCCGCGTTCAGATGCCGGGCGAGCACGATGGCGCAGAGCAGCGCGTCGTTGGAATCCGAAAACACGGCGATGACGCTGTCGCCTTCCATGTTGATCAGTTGTCCGCCGCAGGTCTCCACGATTGTCGTGGTGATGGCGCGGAGGTAATCCAGGAACCGGCGGCTGCCGCCCGTCTCCATTTTCGAAAACCCGACCGCGTCCAGGACCAGGGTGTGAAGCTCCCGTTCGCCTTCGCCGACGGCCCCCGGTTTCCGCCGGTCGGCGAACCATGTGTCCTTGATTTCCTGTTCGAGTTCGTCGATGCGCTTGTCCTTGGACGCGAGCTTGCGCTGCGCCGATTTCAGTTTTTCCGCATCTTCCCGAAGCTGTTCGATGGTGGCGCCGCCCAGGTCCAGCACCTCGATGACCACTTCCGCGCCGCTGTCCATGGGGGTGATGCTTTCGACACGCAGAACCGCGCCTTCGCCCAACTTCTGTAGTTTGTTGACGAGGTGTTGGAGGGTGAAGATTTCCTCCGGTTTGATTCCGCCTTCGTAGGTTAGGGAAATCTTGGGGCGGACGTTGGTGGGGGGATCTTCGTCGATGACAATCAGGCTTTTGCGTTGTTCAGGAGTGAGGTCGGCGGTTCCAAGGGCGGCGCTGTCGATCTCAGCTCCATCGAATCGGGCGCGAATCAATCTCGCGGTTACGAGGATCGCGTCAATGAGGATCGCGTCACTGAGGTTCGCGCCACTGAGGTCCGCGCCACTGAGGTCCGCGCCACTGAGGTCCGCGCCACTG
>CAYFNC010000024.1:0-51686 GCA_964344345.1 uncultured Hyphomicrobiales bacterium
TGATGCCGCGCTCGCGCTCGATCTCCATGGAATCGAGCACCTGCTCCTTCATCTCCCGGTCCGTCAATCCGCCGCAGATCTGGATCATGCGGTCGGCGAGGGTGGACTTGCCGTGGTCGATGTGGGCGATGATGGCGAAGTTGCGGATGCGGGTCGGGTCGTTCATGGCCCGGTGTTTAGCATCGCCGGGCCATGATTTCCATGGTCGTTGTCAGAACGGCCACCAACTGCTTCCCCCACCGGACGGCTCCTGCTCTCCGGCGGGCCGGGGCGGGACGTAGGGGTCGAAGACGAGGCCGTTCGCGACGCTCTCCTCGAAAACGGCGCCGTCCACCTCGCCGATGAGGAAGGTGTTGCCGCTGGAGTCGATCAGGATCGTGGATTCCTTGCCGGCGGCGACGGTCGTCGCGAGCGACCCGTCGAGCCATTTGCCGTCCAGGTTCTTCCATTTGAGCGCGACCGTATGCGATCCCGGGGCCAGGTCGAAGTATCTGGTGGAGAACGGGCCGACGTTCCCGGCGCGCTGGCCGTCGATGTACAGCGCGGGACTCATCAGGCCCATGGGTCCGATTCCGACGTCGCGATAGACCCAAACTCGTCCCTGGCTCGGGTTGACCTGTGAAATCTGGCTTCGCACGTTCCGCAGTTCGCTGCCGATCGTCAGGCAGCCCGCGAGCGCGAGGCCGACCAAAAGGCTGATGAAAAACTTCCGCATGACCCTTCCCCCCGGAAATTCCGTGTCGCGATCCTCCCTGTTGTGCGCGGTTCGCGAACGTCCGTCAACGTTCAACTGTTGCCAGGCCAAACGCCCCGCGCGATACTCCCGGCCATGTCCAGGCCCCGCGACGCGAAAAAGACCCGCCAGGCCATCCTTCAGGCCGCGTTCGAGAACATCCATAAAAAGGGGTTCCAACCGTCCGGGCTGTCGGAGATCCTGGCCGCAACGGGGGTGACCAAGGGGGCGCTTTACCACCACTTCCCCAACAAGACCGCGCTCGGCCACGCCGTGGTGGACGAGGTGGTTCGGGAATACGTGGAAAACCTCTGGCTTCTGCCGCTGGAAAGCGCCAAGGACCCCGTGGAGGCGCTGGCCCAGTTGATCGAGCGCCGCCTGACCTCCAAGGAGCCCGATATCGTCAAATACGGCTGCCCGCTCCACAACCTGGCCCAGGAGATGGGTCCGGTGGACGAGGGATTCCGCCAGCGGCTCGACGGCCTGTTCCGGATCTGGCGCAAGGGCGTGGCCAAGGCGCTTCGCGCCGGGCAGCAGCGGGGCAACGTGCGCACCGACCTGGAATCGGACGAGGTCGCCGCCTTCGTCATCGCGGGCGTCGGCGGGGCCCTGGTGCAGGCCAAGTCCGGCAAGGGGCTGGCGTCGGCCCAGGAATGCATGGCCGGGCTGTCGCGATACCTGACGTCGCTGCGGCGCTGAGCCCGCTCACGGAAAGGTGATTGGCCAGTGATCGAGGCTTTCGCCATTCTCCCACCCGACAACGCGACCGCCGTCGATAGGGAGACAGAACAATGGACGCCGCCATGACCGCCCCCGCCGAACCCGAAAAGAAACGCTTTTCCGTCAAGCGTCTGTGGCCGCTTGCGATCATCGCCGCCGGAATCGCGGCCTTTTTCGCGTTCGGACTGAACCGTTACATGTCCTTCGACGCGCTGGCGGAAAACCGCCATGCGTTGCTCCAGTGGACCAACGAGAACTACGCGCTCGCCGTCGGCGCGTTCATCCTGGCCTATTGGGTGGCGGTGACCTTCTCGCTTCCGGGCGCGGTGTGGATGACGCTCGCGGGCGGGTTCGTGTTCGGCACGGTCGAGACCACGGCGTATGTGGTGGTGGGCGCGACGCTCGGCGCCACCGCGGTGTTCCTGGCCGCGCGCTACGCCGTCGGCGACTATCTCGCCAGCAAGGCGGGCGGCGCCATCCGCAAGATGGAGGACGGGTTCCGCGAGAACGCGCTCAGCTACCTTCTGGTGCTGCGGCTGGTGCCCCTGTTCCCGTTCTGGCTGGTCAACCTGGTTCCTGCGTTCTTGGGCGTGCCGCTGCGCACCTACGTGATCGGGACCTTCATCGGCATCATCCCCGGCACCTTCGTCTATTCCAGCGTCGGCAACGGCCTCGGCGCGGTGTTCGAACAGGGCGGAACCCCCGACATGGGCCTGATCTTCGCGCCCGAGGTGCTGACGCCGATCATCGGGCTCGCGGTCCTGTCCCTGATCCCCGTAGGCTACAAGAAATGGAAAGCGCGGAAGGAGGGCTAATCCGATGGCCAACGTGATCGAAGCCGACATCTGCGTGATCGGCGCGGGCTCCGGCGGGCTCTCCGTCGCGGCCGGCGCCTCCCAGATGGGCGCGAAGACCGTCCTGATCGAAAAGGGCAAGATGGGGGGCGACTGCCTGAACTACGGCTGCGTGCCCTCGAAATCGCTGCTCGCCGCCGGGCACGCCGCCCACGCCGTCCGAAAGGCGGGCAAGTACGGGATCACGGCGTCCGAGCCCCGGGTGGAGTCCGCCGGGGTCTACGGCCACGTGCATAAGGCCATCGCCGCCATCGAGCCCAACGATTCGGTCGAGCGCTTCGAGGGCCTCGGCGTCCAGGTGATCCAGGCCCCGGGTCGGTTCGCGGGACCGGGCGAAGTCCAGGCCGGGGACAGCGTGGTCCGCGCGCGCCGCTTCGTGATCTCCACCGGGTCCAGCGCCGCCGTTCCGCCCATCCCCGGGCTCGACGACGTCCCGTTCCTGACCAACGAGACCATTTTCTATCAGGAAAAGCTCCCCGACCACCTGATCGTCATCGGCGGCGGGCCGATCGGGTCCGAGATGGCCCAGGCGCACCGGCATCTGGGATGCAAGGTCACGGTGCTCGAGCGCGGCTTCATCATGCCCAAGGACGACCCCGAGCTGGTGGACGTGGCGCGCAAGCGTTTTCGCGAGGAAGGGATCGATCTCCGCGAAGGCGTCGGGGTCGGCCGGGTGGAGAAAACGGCGTCCGGCGTCGCCGTCGCCGTCGAATTCGGCGGGCGCGAGGAGCGCATCGAGGGCTCCCACCTTTTGATCGCCGCCGGGCGCAAGCCCAACGTGGACGGGCTCGACCTGGAAAAGGCCGGGATCGAATACACGGCCCGAGGCGTCCAGGTGGACGCCCGCATGCGGACCACGAACAAAAAGGTCTTCGCCATCGGCGACGTGGCGGGCGGATACCAGTTCACCCACGTCGCGGGCTACCACGCGGGCGTGGTGATCAAGAACGCCCTGTTCCGCATGCCGGCCAAGGCCGACCATTCCACGGTGCCTTGGGTCACCTACACCGCGCCCGAGCTCGCCAACGTCGGGCTGTTGGAGGAGCAGGCGAAGCAAAAGCACGGCGACATCCGCGTGCTCCGCTGGCCGTTCCACGAGAACGACCGCGCCCAGGCCGAGGGCGAGACCGACGGCCTGGTCAAGGCCATCGTCACGCCCAAGGGAAAAATCCTCGGCGCGGGAATCGTCGGCCCCCACGCGGGCGAACTGATCCAGCCATGGGTTCTGGCCATGACCCAAAAGATCAAGATCGGCGCCCTGGCCACCATGATCGCCCCCTATCCCACGCTGGGCGAAGTCAACAAGCGCGCGGCGGGAAGCTTCTACACCAAGAGCCTGTTCAGCGAGCGGACGAAGAAGATCGTGCGGTTTTTGGCGCGGTTCGGGTAGACGCAACCACGTACAATAAAACCGTTATTTTCTATTAACGTAAAGGCTTCGAACCTGAGAGCCCAACTCGAAACTAGTTGAGTGATTTCAGCCGGTTGTGACTCCCTCGTTTGTGGCAAAGCAAATGAGGAGGCACAACATGTGGACCAAAATCACTCGGCCTGATTATGAGCGTCGTGGCGGGCGCTATGCAAGCGGCCTGACCGATCGGGAGTGGGCCGTGATCGAGCCGATGATGCCGGCGCGCAAAGCGACGGGACGCCCACGGACGACGGATTTGCGCGAGGTGACGTGCGTTCGGATCACGGGAAAAAGGGAGATCGAGAACAAGAACGGCGGCGATCACAAGCCATGAGCCCAATCTCAAATCCGTTAGAATCCCTAACAGGGATATCTTGACTACTCTAAAGCACGCTATACCTAAGAGGTCATTTTCAAATATTATACTAATAGATTGTAACGCGATGCGGGAGAGTCCGCTTGACCATCAGCGACGATGACGTTTTGCAAAGAATTAACACCCTGTGGGCCAGGCTCGAAACGCGCATGGAATCTTTACCCCTCCTCGAAGAGGCTTTCTGCAGGCTTATCGGCGATATCGGTGAAATCTGCTTACAACTTGGCACCCTGTACTCTTACCAATCCCGCCATCGCGAAGCGGCGGAAATGTATGAACTGATTACTCCCACAACAATGCTCGGCAGCGCCTATTTCTCTGATGGGCGCTACGAAGACGCCCAGAGGGCGTACAGGGTCGCGACGCAAACGCCGGCCCCGGAGCCTGACGATGTTTCGGTGTTGGCGCCGGGCGTTGTCACCTTGAGCTACTTTGGGGAGCTGTCCGCGAATGTGGACGCGGCGCTCAGGGCCGACCAGCTCGGTCTGCTTCCGCCGCATAATGAATTGACCCTACCCTCAAAGGGCAAATTCGCGAAATCGGCGTTGCGCGAAATCTGGCGAAGCGCGGGCGTTGGCGATTCGAATAAGGCGACGCACAAGGTGCATGTGGACGTCATGCCGATCCATGACGGTCGGCTGTTGCCAAGGGTTCTGGCTCACGCCACCTATCGCACCGGCCGTCCCCTGATCAGCGCCGATTGGCATCCGGCGCAGTGGGACATCCTCGGCGTCCGCCCGGGCGACCCTTTCGTCGTCATACACGTGCGGGAGGCAACCAGCTACAGCCAGGAAGCCCTGCCATGGTATCCAAACAAGTTCCGTAATGCCGACCCCTTAACTTACATCCCCGCCATCAAGTATCTGACGTCCCTGGGGATCAAGGTGTTCCGCATTGGAGACAACAAGATGACGCCGATGCCGGACATCCCCGGCTTCGTCGATCTCGCCACCAGGCCCGACCCCCGTCCGGACTGGATGGACATCTTCCTCTCGGCGAACGCGCTGTTCTTCCTGGCCACGGCGTCCGGCCCCTACACCCTCGCCCACCATTTCGGCACGCCAATCCTCGGGACCAACTGGTTCCCGCTGGGCTGGTGGCTTTACGACGACAACCAGATGCTGATCCACAAGACGCTCAAAAAACGGTCCATGCGAGAGGCGATGGAGCCGCCCTTTTTCGGGGCCCTCCGCCCGGACCACTTAGATCCGGAGGAGACCGTCATCGACAACACGGCAGACGAAATCGTCGAGGCGGTGAAGATCATGCTGAACGGCCCAAGGACCGCGCCTCCCTCGCCGCCTGCCGCCGATCCGCTGGGCATCGGAGTGGTGTCCCGGCTGGCGTACCCCGAGCATTGTGTCGAGGAGCTTTGGGGTTGACGATGTAACTTATTTCATCCTTCCGTTTTGGGTTTTGGCTATGTGAAAACGTTGGCTGCTTTCGGTTCTGGCGGGGCGGCTTAATCGATCCGGCTGGTTTGCGGCGAATATTGGAGGATTCCCGATTGGTCGGAGCACCTTAGTATCGGGTGATATGAGGAGTATCAATTTGTAATTGAATATTATTAATCCTTGAATAGGCCATCGGCCCCGCGAAATGGAGGACATAATTGTTCTCGAGGCTCGCTTCCACGCAGGCTTTGTAAAGCTCCAGGTTCTTGCGCTGGAGGATGTCGCCGTCGCGCTCCAGGTACAGCTCCGGCGGGAAGGGATAGCGCCCAGCCATCTCGAGCGACCAGATCGCATAGAAACGCGGGTCGATGTATTCGACCATGTCGTTGGCCTGCAGCTCGTAGGGCAAGGGCGTCTGTTCGAAGTCGTGGAAATCGGCCGGATACTTCTCGTAGCACGCGCGCAGGAAATCCCCATGCCGGGCCGGGTCCAGGACCAACACGCCGGTGTTCACGAGTTCGGCGCGAGCAAGCTTGGGGGAAAGCCATGGAACTGGTCGGGCGCGGGGCCGCCCTGGAGCATGTCCTGGGGAACGTCGAGCCCCATCCGCGCGTTGGCCATGGTGACGATGGCCTTGTCGCGGGGTTTCTCCATCAACTGGCGAAACCCTCGGGCAGGCGGGGAAGGATCTCGTTTTCCGCTCGCTCGACGTCTTCGGGAAAGTCGATCTCGATCCAGGGGACGCCGGTGGCGTCCTCGTATGCGAAGCTTCCCGACGGCGCGGACAGAAGCACGTCGCGCACCGCCTCCTCGTAGGTGACGTCCCAATCCTCGGCGTCCACGTAGGCCTGGCAGGCGTCGGCGAGCCGGGCCGCCGTTCCGGGCGAGAGCTTGAGGAATCCCGGCCATTCGCCGACCACGTCGAAGTCGCCCTGGACGTTCTTGCGGAACTCGACCGGATCGCCGCCCTTAAAGCACAGCCGGACCGGTTCGTCCGTGGGCTCGAAATCGCGGTCGAGCAAAAGGCAGTCCGGGGCCTCGGCGCGGACCAGCTTGCCGATCAGTTCGGGATGATAAAGGACGTCCGCGTCCATGATCAGGACGTCGTCGCCGGAGCGAAGGGTTTCGCGCGCGGTCCAGAGCGACAGGTTCGCGCCCTCGCGAAACCTGGGGTTTTCCTTGAATTGGACGTATCCGGGCCCTTTGGAGGCGGCCTCGGCCTCGGCGATCAGCTCGTCCTTGCGGTACCCCACCACCAGGGTCAGCCCGTCCACCCCATGGGCCTCGAGCGTCTTGACGTGCCGGGCGAGAAGGGTCAGGCCGTCGAAACGGAGCAGGGATTTCGGCGGCTGGCCGTCGCTGTCCCCGTAAAGTCTGCGGCCGACGCCCGCCGCCAGCATGATCGCCTTCACCCCGCTCCTCCGTTCAGCCGTTGTACCCGTTGGCCTCGAACCATTCGATGGCGTCCTTCAGCGCGTCGAAGGCGGGTCGGGGCGAATAGCCCAGATCGCGCTTCGCCTTGGCGTGACTGAAGTACATGAATTTCTTGGCCAGCTTGATGCCGTCCACGGTCACGAACGGCTCGCCGCCCCGGGTCAGCCACGACCAGCCCTCGGCCGCGTAGGCGATGGGCAGAACCATGCCGTGGGGCAGACGAATTTTTGGCGGCTTGTTGCCGGTGATGGCGGCGATGCGGTGCAGGATGTCCCTAAGACTGAGGTTCTCGGCCCCGAGCACGTAGCGCTCCCCGGCCGTCCCCTTGTCGAAGGCCAGCAAGTGCCCGTCGGCCACGTCGTCCACGTGGACCACGTTCAGGCCCGTGTCCACGAACGCCGGCATGCGGCCCGTCGCCGCCTCGACCACCATGCGGCCCGTCGGCGTCGGCTTGACGTCGCGGGGGCCGATCGGAGTGGAGGGATTGACGATCACGGCGGGCAGGCCCTCCTCCTTCACCAGGCGGCGCACTTCCTCCTCGGCCAGGAACTTGGATTGCTTGTAGGGGCCGACCATGTCGGAAAACGAAACCGGCGTGTCCTCGTCCGCGGGGGTCTGGTCGGGGATGATGCCGAGCGTCGCCACGCTGCTGGTGTAGACGATGCGCTTCACGCCGGTTTCCATCGCCGCCATCATGATCGAGCGGGTGCCGTCCACGTTGACGGCGAACATGGCGTGGGGCTCGCGGGTCCACAGGCGGTAGTCGGCCGCCACGTGAAACAGGGCGTCGCAGCCCTCGAGCGCCTGTATCAGCGACACCCGGTCGTTCAGGTCGCCCTCGACGATGTCCACGTCCAGGCCATCCAGGTTGCGTCGGTCGCTGTTGGGACGGGCGAGCGTGCGCGCCTCCGCCCCGCGATCCAGCAGGCGCCTGAGAACCGCAGAGCCAACGAAGCCGGTCGCTCCGGTGACGAGTGCCTTCATTGCCGTCCGATCATTTTCGCAATTCACCCCAAGGGAGGATACGAATATCCTATATCTTCGAATGTTGCCACCGTATTGAATTCCTTGCATCATGTAAGGGGCTTAGGACCCGGTACGGAGAAACGACTTCGGGAACGAGGGGGAATGGCGCAAAGGGTGTCACTGGTCACGGGCGGGGCGGGCTTCATCGGCCGCCATCTCGTCCGCGCCCTGCGGGAGCGCGGGGAAAGAGTGCGCGTCCTGGACATCGCAGCCGATCCCGGGCTTCCCTCCGACATCGAATACGTCCGCGCCTCGATCCTGGATCGGGACGCCGTCCGCGCCGCGCTCAAGGGCGCCGACAGGCTCTACCACCTCGCGGCGAACCCGAACCTTTGGGCCGAGGACAAAGCCATTTTCGAGCAGGCGAACCTGATGGGGACCCGCATGGTCCTCGAGGAAGCCGCCCGCGCCGAGCTCGAGCGCGTGGTCTACTGCTCCACCGAATCCATCCTCAAGGGCATAGGCGACGCAGGGACGACCATCGACGAGACCGTCGAGCTTCGGCTCGAGGACATGCCCGGGCCCTACTGCCGCTCCAAATACCTTGCCGAGCGCGAGGCCTTCGCCGCCGCCGAAAGGGGCCTTCCCGTGGTGATCGTCAATCCCACCCTGCCCGTGGGGCCCGGCGACCGCTTCCTCACCCCGCCGACCCGAATGATCCAGATGTTCCTGAACGGGGGCTCCCCGTTCTACCTGGACTGCGGTTTCAACCTGATCGACGTGCGCGACGCCGCGCTGGGGCACATCCTCGCCGCCGACAAGGGCCGGGTCGGGGAGCGCTACATCCTGGGCGGCGCCAACATGCGGCTGGGCGAGCTTCTCGCCATGATGGAGGAGCTGTCGGGCCTGCCCATGCCCAAGGGCCGGGTTCCCTATTGGCTGGCGCTTCTGGCCGGAAGCGTGTCCGAGTTCGTCGCCGACCACGTCACCCACAAGCCGCCCCAGGCGCCCCTGACCGGCGTCCGGCTCGCCCGCTCGCCCATGATGTTCAAGTCCGACAAGGCGGTCCGCGAACTGGGCCTGCCGCAAAACGACGTCCGCGCCGCCGTGGCCGAGGCCATTCTCTGGCTCGACCGCCACGGGCGTCTGACCCGGGCGCCGGCGCCGGCCCTCCGCGCCGCAGTGCAGGGATAGGGCGTGAGGATTTCCATTAGCCGCGCGCTCATGCGCCTGCGCCGGGTGGCGGGCAACGACCAGTTGATCCTCGCCGTCCTCGCCGTCGCCGTCGGGCTCGTCGGCGGCGGAGCGGTCATCGCCTTTCGCGAGGGAATCTCCCTGGTCCAAACCGTTTTTTTCGGGTCCGGAACCGAACGCTTCTTCCTTCACGCCGAGACCTTGCCCTGGTGGTGGATCATGCTGGCCCCGGCGGCGGGAGGGCTTCTGGTGGGCCTGCTGATCCGTTACGGCCTCCCGGACGGCAGGCCGCAAGGCGTTGCCGAGGCCATCGAGGCCAGCGCCCTGAAGGGCGGGCGCATGCCGCTGCTTCCCGGCGTCGCGGCGGCGGCGGCGAGCGCGCTGTCCATCGGCTCGGGCGCGTCTGTCGGGCGCGAGGGCCCGGCGGTCCACCTGGGGGCCTCGCTCGGCGGCTGGGTGGCGGGGCGACTCAGGCTTCCGCGTCGGCTGGGGCGGTCCATGCTGGGATGCGGGGTCGCGGCGGCGGTGGCGGCGTCGTTCAACGCGCCCATCGCCGGCGCCCTGTTCGCGGCCGAAGTGGTCATGGGGGAATACGCCATTACCTCCTTCGCGCCCGTGGTGATCGCCAGCGTCACCGGCACGGCGGTCTCCCACGGCTTTTACGGCGACTTTCCCGCCTTCGCCATCGACGTTCCGCCGATCCGTTCGTTCTGGGAGTTTCCGGCCTTCCTGGGTCTGGGGGCCATGGCGGGTTTGATGGCCGTGGCGTTCCTGAAATCCGTCGAAATGTCGTTCAAGGCGGCGGAAAAGGTTCCGGGCCCCGTCTGGGTCCGCCCCATGGCGGGCGGATTGATGGTCGGGACCATCGGCGTCTTCCTGCCCCAGGTGATGGGGGTCGGATACGGCGCGACCGAAGCGGCGCTGGTCGGCGCGTTTCCCCTCGCGCTCCTGATCGCCGTCGGCGTCTTCAAGCTGGCCGCGACCGCCATTAGCCTGGGCTTCGGCTTCGGCGGCGGCGTGTTCAGCCCGTCCTTGGTGTTGGGGGCCATGCTGGGCGGGGCGTGGGGAGTCGTCGTGACGGGGATCTTTCCCGATCTGTCGTCCGGACCCGGAGCCTATACCCTCGTCGGCATGGGCGCGGTCGCGGCGTCGGTTCTGGGAGCGCCGATCTCCACCACGCTGATCGTGTTCGAGATGACGGCGGACTATGGCTTGACCATGGCGGTGATGGTCGGCGTGGCCGTGGCCACGGTGATCGCGCGCCATTTGGCCCCCCCGTCGTTTTTCCATTGGCTATTGGACCTGCGCGGCGTCGACCTCGCCCGGGATTTCGAGGCCGCGCTGTTGGCGAGCATCCCGGTGCGCAAGGTCATGAGCCCCAGCGTCGAGATCGTGACGCCGGACGTCACCGTGCCCGAACTGCGCGAAATGCTTAGGATTTCCAGAGGCGGGGAGGTTTTCGTGGTGCGCGACGACGGCAAGCTGTTCGGCTCGGTGGCGCTTTGGGACCTTCTCGATCCCGACATGGACAGCCTTTTGGACGCGGGCGACGTGACCCGCGCCGACCCGCCGACCCTGACCCCCGACGACGACCTGAAGACGGCGCTGGACCTGATGCGCGAGACCGGCGACCAAGTGATCGCCGTGGTCGGCGACCGGGAGTCCATGGCGTTCGAGGGCTGCCTTCTGGAGCGCGACGCGCTCGCCGCCGAGGCCCGGGCGCTGATCGAGGCGCGGCGGGAGGAGCGGGGTCTATAGCTCCTCGTTCAAATTGGACCCGGCGGGGCCGCCCGCGCTTTCGTAGGCCTGGGTTCCCGCCTTGGTGTCGGCCTTGTCCTCGCGCGGCGGCTCGGGGGCCTCGGGCTTGGGGCCGCCTTTCGACACGCCGACCCGGGAGGGCCGAAGCAGGCGTTCGCCCAGAACGTAGCCTTTTTCAATGACCTGCATAACCGTACCGGCGGGTTGGTTCGGATCTTCGATCTCGAACATGGCCTCGTGGAAGTTGTGGTCGAAGCGCTGGCCCTCGGCCTCGATGGGCTTGACGCCCGCGCGCTCGAAGGCGGCGAGCATCTCGCGCTCGGTCATCTCGACGCCGACGGCCAGGTTCTCCAGGTTTTCGTCGTCCTTGCGCGCGTCGGCGTCGATGGAGCCGAGCGCCCGGTTCAGGTTGTCGCCGACGCTCAGCATTTCGCGGGCGAAGCCGGCGATGGCGTATTTGGACGCGTCTTCCCGGTCGCGCTCGGCCCGGCGGCGCACGTTCTCGGTCTCGGCCATGGCGCGGAGCAGCTTGTCCTTCAGGTCCGCGTTCTCCGCCTCCAGGCGCAAGACGGCGTCCTCGGGGGTTTCGGGCTCGGGCTCCGGTTCGGGCTCCGGCTCGGCGGGGGCCTCGTCCTCGAACTCCTCGAACTCGGGGGTTTCTTCCGTCGGGGTTTCTTCGGTTTCGGTTTCGTCTGACATGTTCGCTTTCCTGGAAATCAGCCGATCATGCGGCTCAGCATTTTCGCCGTGTAGTCCACCATGGGAATGATGCGGGCGTAGTTGATCCGCGTGGGCCCGACCACGCCGATGGCGCCGACCACGCGCCTTTGGGCGTCCTTGTAGGGGCCGATTACCATGGAGCACCCGGCCAAGTCGAACAGATTGTTGTCCGAGCCGATGAAGATCTCCACCCCGTCGGCGTCGTCGGCGAGGCTCAAGAGCTTGGCCATGGTCTCCTTGGTCTCGAGCATCTGGAACAGGGCGCGGATGTTTTCCAGGTCGGCGAGCGCGGTCACGTCGTTCAAAAGGTTCCCCTGCCCGCTGACGATGAGCGAGCCGTCGCTTTCGCCACCGGCCCAGGTGGCGAGCCCGGACGCCACCACCTTGGACGTCAGCTCGTCGAGCTGGGTCTGGTGGGCCTCGAGCTCCGACAGAATGCTTTCGCGCGCCTCGCCGATGGTGCGTCCGACCAGCCGCGCGCTGAGGAAGTTCGACGCCTCCACCAGGGCGGACGGCGGCAGGTTCGCCGGGGTTTCGATCAGGCGGTTCTCGACCACGCCGCCCTCGGTCACCATCACCACCAGGGCGCGGCCGGGGCTGAGGCTGACGAATTCGATGTGGCGGAGCGGGATTTCGGTCTTGGGCGCCATAACCAGCCCGGCGCAGCGCGACAGGCCCGAAAGCGCGGCGGTGGCCTCCTTCAGCACGCCCTCGACGCTGTTGCCGGTGGAGGCGCACTGGGCCTCGATGCTGTTGCGCTCGTCCTGGTTCAGGTTGCCGACCTCGAGGATGCCGTCCACGAACAGCCGAAGCCCCGCCTCGGTCGGCAGCCGCCCGGCCGACGTGTGCGGCGCGAACAGAAGCCCCGCCTCCTCCAAATCCGCCATGGAGTTGCGGATGGTGGCCGGCGAAAGCCCCCCGTCGAGCTTGCGCGAAATGGTGCGCGAACCCACCGGATCGCCCGTGTCCAGGTAGGAATCGACCACAAGGCGCAAAATCTCGCGCGAACGTTTGTTGAGCTCCGAAATCGACATGGCGGGCTGAATTTAGTAACCGCCTCCGGCTCCGTCAACGGACGCGGGGGTTTACCGGGGGCGCGGGCCGCGCTAGCCTCCATCCTTTCCTAGAAGGAGCGGGAGAAAACCATGCCGAGACCGTCGGGCCGCGCCCCGGACCAGATGCGCGACGTCGTGCTGGAGCCGGGCTTCGCCAAACACGCCGAGGGGTCCTGCATGGCCCGGTTCGGCGACACCCACGTTTTGTGCTGCGCCACGGTGGAGACCCGGGTGCCGGGCTGGATGCGCAATTCGGGCAAGGGCTGGATCACGGCCGAGTACGGCATGCTGCCCCGCTCCACCAACACCCGCACCGACCGCGAGGCCGCCAGGGGCAAGCAGTCGGGCCGCACCCAGGAGATTCAGCGCCTGATCGGCCGCTCGCTCCGCGCCGTCGCCGACATGAAGGCCATGGGCGAGATGCAGGTCCGCGTCGATTGCGACGTGATCCAGGCCGACGGCGGCACCCGGACCGCCTCCATCACCGGGGCCTGGGTGGCGCTGCGCCAGGCGTTCCAGCGTCTGGTGGACTTGGGCGTGCTGGAAACCGTTCCGCTGACCGATCAGGTGGCGGCGATTTCTTGCGGCATCTGGGACGGAACGCCGGTCCTCGACCTGGACTACGTCGAGGACAGCGACGCCGACACCGACGCCAACTTCGTGCTGACCGGATCGGGCGGCATCGTCGAAATCCAAGGCACGGCCGAGGGCGCGCCCTTCGACCGACGGGAGTTCAACGCGTTGATGGACCTCGCGGAGAAGGGCGCGGGCGAGCTTTGCGCGCTGCAACGCAAGGCCTTGGGGCTCTAGCCGCCATGGCCCGCCGCTTCGACGCGCCCCGTCTGGTCCTCGCCACCCACAACCCGGGCAAGGTTCGCGAGATCGGGGCGTTGCTGGACCCGTTCGGCGTTGATGTGGTCTCTGCCGGCGAACTGGGCCTGCCCGAGCCGGTGGAGGACGGCGAGACCTTCGTCGCCAACGCGCTGATCAAATCCCGCGCGGCGGCCGAGGCGTCGGGGATTCCGGCGCTCGCCGACGATTCCGGGCTTTGCGTCCACGCGCTGGACGGCGAGCCCGGCATCCATTCCGCGCGCTGGGCCGGGCCGGACAAGGACTTCATGATGGCCATGGGCCGGATCGAGGAGCTGTTGGGCGACCGGGTGGACCGGCGCGCGCATTTCGTCTGCGTCCTGGCGCTTTCCTGGCCCGACGGCCACGACGAGGTCTTCGAGGGCGCGGTCCACGGGACCTTGGAATGGCCGCCGAGGGGCGAGAAGGGCTTCGGCTACGACCCCATGTTCGTCCCCGAGGGCCGCAACGTCACCTTCGCCGAGATGGACCCGGACCGAAAACACGAAATCAGCCACCGCGCCGACGCGTTCCGCAAGCTGGTTTCCGGCTGTTTCGCGGGCTGACGCGGACCCGCCATGCCGTCCCTGTACGTCCATTGGCCCTTTTGCGTCTCCAAATGCCCCTATTGCGACTTCAACAGCCGGGTTTCCGAGGGAATCCAGCAGGCGCGCTGGTCCGCCGCGCTGCAGCGCGCCATGGAAACTTCGGCGTCCACACTATCATGGGACCCGCTTGAATCCATATTCTTCGGCGGCGGCACCCCGTCGTTGATGGAGCCCGAGGCCGTTTGGGCCGTGATCGCGGGCGCGAAGCGGCTCTTCGGGCTCGCGGACGACGTGGAAATCACGCTGGAGGCCAACCCGACCACGGCGGAGGCCGGGCGGTTCCGGGCGTTCCGAGAGGCGGGCGTCAACCGGCTCTCCATCGGGGTCCAGTCGCTGGACGACGACGCCTTGGCTTTCCTTGGACGCGTTCACACGGCGGCCGAGGCGGTTCGGGTCGTCGAGGCGGCGGCGGACGCGTTCGAGCGCTTCTCCTTCGATCTCATCTACAGTCTGCCGGGACAGACGACGGATGCGTGGCGGAATGAACTCGCCCGCGCCCTGGACTTGGCGGGCGGGCACGTATCCGCCTACCAGCTTTCGGTGGAGCCCGGGACCGACTTCCATCGGGATGGCGTCGCCGAGGCGGACGAGGACGCGGCCCTGTCCCTCTATCAAGCCACGCAAGACGTCACCCAAACGGGTGGCTTTTTCGCCTACGAGGTCTCCAACCACGCCCGCCCAGGCGAGGAATGCCGCCACAACCTGACCATATGGCGCGGCGGCGATTACCTGGGAATCGGTCCCGGCGCCCATGGGCGGATCACCCGGCCGGACGGTGTCGTTGCGGCGCGAGCCAACTCGGACCCTTGGCAATGGATTGAATCCGTTGAGAAAACCGGCTCTGTTCCCGGTTCGGAAATTCTGCTGTCGCCCCAGGAGCGCCGCGACGAACTGGTGATGATGGGCCTTCGTTTGGGCGAGGGAATTGGACGGAATCTGGTCGAGACATTGGATGTCACCCGAATTGATGAATTCGTCGAGTCGGGCCACCTCATTCAAATCGATGAGAGATTGGCCGCGACGGACACCGGCCGATTGTGCCTCGATTCCGTGCTGCGGCGCCTCCTGATCCGCTAGCGTGTCGCGTTTATAATAATCATCTTGTCTTTCCCCGTCACCCCCGGGCTTGACCCGGGGGTCCACGAAAAAAACGTGGATCGCCAGGTCAAGCCCGGCCATGACGATTGAAAGGACGAATTCGATTAAACCAGACACGAACTAGCGCAATTTCGCCTGCAGCTCCTGGAGCAGATGGGAGGCCTTGAAGCGGCTGGCGTCACCGGTGGTGAGCGCGAGGAAGCGACCGAGGGCCTCGACGGCCTCGTCGTTGCGCTCGAGCCGCGCCAGCAGCAGGCCGAGCTCCTTCCACGCCCGCGCCTCGCCTGGCGCGATCAAAAGCAGGGTTTCCAGCCGATAAAGCGCTTCCTCGAGCCGGCCGCCCCGCAAGGCGCGGGTTTTCAGTATGTCCTGAGTCCGAACCAACAAATCTCGGCGGCCCAGAACCCGGAAATGGTCCGGGGCCAGTTCGGCGCCCAGCCCCTCCAGCGCCTTGAGCAGGTCGCGGAGATCCGGCGTTTCCAGCATGCGCGCCCCGCCGAACGGGTCCAGGATCGCCCTCTCGCCGTCCAATTCCAGGCGCACAAGCACGCGCGCGGGGAAATCCAGCGCCTCCATGGGCCAGCCGAGACGCTCGGCCACGTGCAGATAGAGGATCGCCAACACCGCGGGCAGACCGTGGCGCAAGTCGATGACGCGCATCAGGCTGGCGCCGTCCAGGTCCTCCCAGCCCTCGTCGTCGCCGCCGTAGCCGTGGCGCTTAGCCAGAACCTGGCGCAAGGCCTCGCAGCGCATGGGAAGATCGTCGGCCGCTCCGCCCGCGTATTCGGCGACGTCGTCCGCCAGCTTGTCCAAATGACGACGATAAGGGTCGAGCGAGATGGACGGACGGTCCAGCGACGAAAGCTGCAACCCGGCCTCGGCCAGATCGAAGAGCCCGGATTCTCCGGCTTTTCGAAGCCATTGGCGCGCGCCGGTCATGGCTTGGCCCCGTCGATGACGCGGACGTGGTTGATGACCCGGCGGACATAGGAAATGTTTCTGGCGTGCCCGATCACCCGGTCAAGCTCGTCTTGGCTTCTCGCGGTTCCGATCAGATAGACCCGACCGGCCACCGACTTCACGGCGTAGTTGATGGCGTAAATCCGCTCGTCCGCGATCAGAACGCCCCGGACCTGCGCCACGATCCAGGCGTCGCGGGCGAAGTCGTCGTCGCGAACCTCGGCCTTGAGCAGGATTTCGTTGAGCACCTCCTTGACCCCTTCCGGCTTCCAGGCGAGCGCCACGACCTGGGACCGGACGTCGTTATCGGGCGCGACCCCGGTCAAAAGCGCCCGGCCCTGATAGACCTCGGCGCCGAGCTTCAGGGGCAGGACGTGGTCGAGCTCGAACCAGGTTCTCAGAATGGTCGCCTTGATGGCGAGGTCGTTGGCCGCGTCCTTGACCCCGCGTTCCTCCATCGCCGCCACGCCCACCGTGGCCCCGGCGCCCACCAGCGTGCGCGCGCAGCCGCTTGCGAGAAACGCCAACAGGACGATCATCAACAATTTGGGCATGGCGAAACGGCCTCCGTCAGACGGCCAAGGCATTCTACGCGCTGAAACCCGGCGCGGGAAACCCTACTCTCCGTCGCGCCACGCGTCCGGAACGTGAATGGGCCAGGCCCAGGGCCGGATCAGCACCGCGTCGAATCGCATGTCCAGTCCGTCGAAGCCTCGGTTGCGGTCCAGGAACACCAGCGCCGCCCGCATGATTCTTTCGCGTTGGCGCGACGAAATCGATTCCGCGGCTTCCTCGAGATCGCCGCGCGCCTTGACCTCCACGAAAGCCAGAACGCGACCCCGGCGGACAATCAGGTCAACCTGACCCGGCCCCACGCGGTAACCGAATCGGACGACGCGGTATCCCTTGGCCGCCAGCGCCAGCGCCGCCAGGGCCTCGGCGACCCGTCCCCAGCGCCAGGCGCGGAGGCGCGCCTCGCTCACCGGCCTCGAAGCTCCAACGCGCGGGTGTAGACCCGTTTCTTGGGAAGGCCGAGGGCGTCCGCGACCGCACGGGCCGCCTCGCTGACGGACGAGCCTACCAACGCGTCCAGAAGCGCCCGGTCCAGCGTTTCGCCGTCCGCCTCCGGGTTTTCGGACGGCGGGCCGACCACCACCGTCACCTCGCCCTTGGGCGGGCCGGCTTCGGCGTAGTGGGCGGCGAGCGCGGCGAGAGGCTCGCGCCGCGCCTCCTCGAACCTTTTCGTCAATTCGCGCGTGACGGCGGAGGGCCTGTCGCCCAGGACCCTCGCCATGTCGGAAAGCGAGGCCGCCAGCCGCTTGGGCGATTCCATCACGATCAGGGTTCCGGGAATGGCCGTCAGCTCCAATAGCCAGCGTTCCCGCGCGCTTTGCTTGGACGGAGGAAAGCCCGCGAAAAAAAACCGATCGGTCGGTAGGCCGGAAAGCTGCAGCGCGGTGAGCACCGCCGACGCCCCGGGCTCGGCCGTAACGCCGACCCCCAAGTCGATGCATTCGCGCACCAGCTTGTAGCCCGGGTCCGAAACCAGGGGCGTTCCGGCGTCGGAGGCGAGCGCCACCGATTCGCCCGCCTCCAGCCGTTTCAACAGGCGCGGGCGGACCCGGGCCGCGTTGTGTTCGTGATAGGCGACCATGGGCGTCTCCACCCCATAAATCGCCAACAGCCGTGACGTGACCCGTGTGTCCTCGCACGCGATCACGTCCACGGCGCGGAGCGTGTCCAGCGCGCGGAAGGTCAAATCCCTGGCGTTTCCGATGGGCGTGGCCACCAAATGCAGTCCCGGGGCGGTTTCGTGGGACGCTGACGGTTTACTCGTCCCATCGGCGGGGGTAGGCTCTTCCTCCGAACCCGGACCGCTTGGGGATGCAACGGTTTCCGATGAGTGATCGAAACGCCTTGATTCGTTACGCCGCGCCATGTCTGTGCGCCGTCGCCCTATTGGTGAACGGAGGCTGCAAGTCTGCGGAAAACGGCTTCGACGCGCAAGGCTCGTGGAATCCCTTCGCCACCGGGACCGAGCAGGCCGAGGTCGAGGCGGTCGAGCCCCGCGACCCCCGCACGCCGGGATTCGCGGGCACGCGGCGGAAACGCTCGCTGGTTCCCTACATGACCGAAACCAAGGAGGACCAGGGCGGAACCCAGACCGCCCAGGTCATGGTGTACGAGCCCGACCTGGCCCCGCCGCCGCCGCTGCCCATCACCGGCGGCACCCGCGTCGGGCTGTTGCTGCCCCTGTCCGGGGCCAACGCGGCCATCGGCAAGGCCATGCTGAACGCGGCCCAGCTGGCGCTGTTCGACTTCGCCGAGCCGGATTTCGAGATACTGGTCCACGACACCTGGGGCGCGCCAGAGGGTGCCGCCGACGCCGCCAACCTGGCCATCGCCGACGGGGCGCGCATGATCGTCGGGCCCATGCTGTCGGGGTCGGTGCAGGCGGCGGGCGCTGTTGCCCGGAACGCGCGGGTGCCGCTTGTCGGCTTCACCACCGACCGCACCGCGCTGGGCAATGGCGTCTACACCATGGGCTTTCTGCCCGAGACCGAGGTCGGCACCGTCGCCCGTTTCGCCGCCATCAAGGGCCACAAGCGCTTCGCCGTGCTGGCGCCCCACAATGAATACGGAAACCTGGCGATCCAGGCCCTTCGCGACGCCGCCTTCGCCACCGGAACCGAGGTATCGCTGGTCCAGCGCTATTACGCGGGCGAGAGCAATTTCTCCGACGTGGTGCGGATCCTGTCCGAACGGGGCCAGGTTCTGGACGGCCCGCCGCCCAAGCCGCGCAAGAAGCGGAAAAAGGGCAGCAAGGAAGACCCCGAGGTGTTCTTGAACTTCGACGCCCTGCTGCTGGTCGAGGGCGGCAAGCGACTGCAGAACATCGCCGCCCACCTGCCGTTCTTCGACATCGACCCCAACAAGGTTCGCATCCTCGGCACCGGGCAGTGGGACGAGCCCGGAATCGGGCGCGAGCCCGCGCTGGTCGGCGGCTGGTTCGCCGCGCCGCCGCACAAGGCGCGCGAGGAGTTCGTCAAGCAGTACCGCAACATGTTCGGCAAGACCCCGCCGAGGCTGGCCACCTTGGCCTACGACGCCACCGCGCTCGCCGCCGTGCTGGCCCAGGCCGAGAACGACACCGGCTTCACCTACGACCGCCTGCTCGACGCCAGGGGCTTTTACGGCCGCGACGGCATCTTCCGCTTCCGCGCCGACGGGGCGGTGGAGCGCGGGCTCGCCATCCTTCAGGTCACGCCCAAGGGCTTCAGAATGGTGGGCAAGGCCCCGAACGCCTTCCCCGACGCGACCCCGACCGCAGGGAGCTTCCCATGAGCCTCACCGTCGCCATCCAGATGGACCCCATCGATTCCATCGACATCAACGCCGACAGCACGTTCGTGCTGGCGCTCGAGGCCCAGAGGCGCGGCCACGGGCTTTACCACTACCTGCCCCAGAACCTGATTTTCCGGGACGGCGGCCTGTTCGCCCGGGCCCGGCCGCTGGAGGTCCGACGCGTCGCGGGCGACCATTTCACCCTGGGCGAAGAGGAGGTCATCGACCTGCAAGGCGTGGACGTGGTGCTGATGCGCCAGGACCCGCCCTTCGACATGGCCTACATCACCGCGACCCACCTGCTGGAGCGCATCCACCCCAAGACCCTGGTGGTCAACGACCCCAGGCACGTCCGCAACGCGCCGGAGAAGCTGTTCGTCACCCGCTACCCGGACCTGATGCCCCCGACCCTGATTTCCAGCGACCCGGGCGAGATCCGCGACTTCCGCGCCCGCCACAAGGACATCATCGTCAAGCCGCTGTTCGGCAACGGCGGCGCCGCCGTGTTCCACGTGACGCCCGAGGACGAAAACCTGAACGCGCTGATCGAGATGTTCACAGAGCGATCCCGCGAGCCCATCATCGCCCAGGCCTACGTCCCCGAGGTGCGCGAAGGGGACAAGCGCATCATCCTGATCGACGGCGACGCCGCGGGCGCGGTCAACCGGGTGCCCAAGGCGGGCGAGGCCCGGTCCAACCTGCACGTGGGCGGCACGGCGCTGAAAACCACGCTGACGCCCCGCGAGCGCGACATCTGCGACGCCATCGGCCCCGACCTGCGCGAGCGCGGGCTGATCTTCGTCGGCATCGACGTGATCGGCGACTACCTGACCGAGATCAACGTGACCTCGCCCACCGGGCTGCAGGAAATCGGGCGGTTCGACGGGGTGAGCCTGGAATCGGACATCTGGGACGCCATCGAGTTTCGGTATTCCGAAAGCCGGGACTGACGGTCAAACCATTCCGAGAGCTCTGGCCTTTTCTGTTCGCCAATATTACACTCCGGCCCCATGGTCGCGCGCGTGGGAACGGTCGCCTTTCAGGGCATGGACGCGGTGGATGTGGACGTGCAGGTCCAGATCGCCCAGGGCCTCCCCGCGTTCACGGTCGTCGGCCTTCCCGACAAGGCGGTGGCGGAAAGCCGGGAGAGGGTGCGCGCCGCGCTGGGCGCCATGGGCCTGGCGCTGCCGCCCAAGCGCATCACCGTCAACCTGGCGCCCGCCGATTTGCTGAAGGAGGGCAGCCACTTCGATCTGCCCATCGCGCTCGGCGTGCTGGCGGCCATGGACGTGTTGCCGTCGGTGGAGATCGGCGGCTACGTGGCGCTTGGCGAACTGGGCCTCGACGGCGGGCTCGCGGCGGTCAACGGGGCGCTGGTGGCGGCCATGCACGCGTCCGCGACCGATCGGGGCCTGATTTGTCCCGGCGCCAACGGCGGCGAGGCCGCCTGGGCCGGGGAATTGGAGATTATCGCCCCTGGGAATTTGATCTCGCTCGTCAACCATTTCAAGGGATCGCAGGTGCTGGGACGTCCCGACGCCGAATTCGATACGGAGTCCGAAACGTATCCCGACCTGAAGGACATCAAGGGCCAGGAAAGCGCCAAGCGGGCGTTGGAGGTGGCGGCGGCGGGCGGCCATAACCTGTTGATGGTCGGCCCGCCCGGGGCGGGAAAATCCATGCTGGCCCAAAGACTTCCGGGAATCCTTCCGCCGCTGGACGCCCGCGAGGCGTTGGAGGCGAGCATGGTCCGGAGCCTGGCGGGCGAGATGAAGGACGGCCTTCTGTCCCGCCAACGGCCCTTCCGCGACCCCCACCATTCCGCCACCCTGCCCGCGCTTGTCGGCGGCGGACGCGGGGCCAGGCCCGGGGAGGCGTCGCTGGCGCACCTTGGGGTTTTGTTCCTGGACGAGCTGCCGGAGTTCAAGCGCGACGTGCTCGAATCCCTGCGCCAGCCCCTCGAATCCGGGCGCGCCACGGTGTCGCGGGCCAACGCGCGCGTGACCTATCCCGCCCGGGTGCAGCTCGTCGCCGCCATGAACCCCTGCAAATGCGGCTATTTGGGCGATCCGGCGCTGGCCTGCAACAAGGTCCCCAATTGCGCCGTGGACTACCAGTCGCGCATCTCCGGGCCGCTGTTCGACCGCATCGATCTGCACGTGGAGGTTCCGGCGGTGAGCCCCGCCGACCTGTCCCTGCCCGCGCCCCGCGAAGGCACGGCCGACGTCGCCGCCCGCGTCGCCCGCGCGCGCGCCTTGCAGCGCGACCGCTACGCCAAGCTTGCGGATGACGAGAAGGTCCGCGTCAACGCCGACGCCGACGGAGAGCTGCTGGAGCGCGTCGCCACGCCGGACGAACCCGGCCGCAAGCTCCTGACCGAGGCCGCCGAGCGCATGCGCCTCACCGCGCGTGGCTACCACCGCGTTCTCCGCGTCGCCAGGACGCTCGCCGACCTCTCCGGCGCCGAAACCATCGGCCGCGCGCATGTCGCCGAGGCGGTGTCGTATCGGCGGGTGGTGCCGGGGAGGCAGGCTGTGATGATGGGGGGGTAAATATTGCTAAAATATCAGATGAGTTCCAGGTCCGCCGCCGCCATGCTGGTGGCATTTGGGGTGTCGGCGATTTTTGTCGATGAATAACTGTTGCCGGTCCCGTCGGCGTCATAATACAGACCGTTGTTGGCGTCATTGGAATCGTGATTGAAAAACACGAATGTTGGGTTGGTGTTCGAACCTTGGTTCCCCGTAGGCGCCGAGGTTCCAGTGGCCGTCGTGAATTCAACGTTGGCCAAGCCGGAGACGGCGCCTGTTCCTTTACCTGACAGTGCTTCGAAAGAGGATTCGACGAACAGGAACTTGTCCGTTCCGGATGCAAAATCCTGAACGCTATCGCCGATCTCGTTGTAGGCGGTGTAGCGAAACGCGTCACCGTCTGCTCCGCCGGTCAGTGTATCGGTCCCGGGTCCGCCCGTAAGGGTGCTCGAGCCTGCGCCGGCGGTCAGGGTGTCGTCCGCCGAGGTGCCGATGGCGTTTTCGAAATTGGCGACAGTCGTGGCTTGAAATTCGTTGGTGGCGCTGGTGATTGTTCCCGTGTCGTATCGGACGGTAACGGCGGCGTCGAGGGCGCTGAGATCCAAGGTGTCCGTGCCGGTGCCGCCGGAAAGGTTGCCCAGGATGATCTTGTCGTGAACGACTTGAAGCGTGTTGTCTCCGTTCTTGAGATCGAGGATTGAGAAGCCCATGACGTTGGTGTCGGACGGGCTTTCCTTTCGCAGCGTCACGCTGTCGGCCTGGTCCGTCAGCTTCAGTTCGCCCACATCCCACAACATGTCCTGGATCGCGACGCCGCCGGATTTGTTTGTTACGAAAACATCGCCGCCGGTCCTGTACTTTCCGGCTGTCGAATCGTATTCCCGGCTGGCGAACATCACAACGTCCAGGCCCTGGCCGCTGGCGAAGCTGGAATAATCGAAGATATTGACCGTGTCGGTCAATTCCGGGACACCGTCGCCGTCGTTGTCGATGTTGTCCGTGGACGTCGCCCCGCCGATGATCAGGTGATCTCCGCCTCGGTTGATATAGAATACATCATCGCCGCCTTTTCCGAAAACCAGGGCGTGCTCTTCATAGTCGTCTGTATCATTGAGCGTGATGCTGTCGCCCGTGGCGCTCGTCTGTCCCACGATCACGCTTCCCTTTTCCCCGCCGGTCAAGGAAGGAAAAACGATGATGTCGCCCGAGTTGTCGCCGTCGTTCGGCGCGTTGGTGGTGTCGCCCGACGCCTGGGTGGCGCTTTGATAAGAGTTCTGTAAAGCCGACGCCACGTCGTCGGCGAACAGGTACTGATGGATATTGTAGAACTGAATATACCCATTGGACGTCGATATATTATTGGTTCCCACGTAGTGGGTGATGCTTCCCGATGACGAATTCGAGGAGTCGGCGCTGACCCGCAGCCTGACGTTGTCCAGTTCGTCAAAAGACACTTGGTTGGTGCCGCCGCCGCCGTTGATGGTGTCGTTAGAGCTGGGAAAATCATTCTTGTCGAAATAGAAGTTCGTGTTGCCCTCGCCCCCTTGCAGGTTGTCGGCGCCGGACGTGCCCTGAAGAACTTCGGAAAAATTGGTCTCGACGTTCTGGTTCTGGTTGCTGTTGTCCTGTTCCTCTTCATTTTGATGCTGGTCCTGATTGTAATCGACGTAGGCGTAGTCGCCGTACCCGGGGTCGTAGTACTCCCCCCCGGCGTAATAATCGTCGAAGCCGCCGGGCCCGTAGTCGTGGAACGGATCGTCGGGCGTGTAGACGCCGAACTCCTCGCCCCCATCCACCGGGCCGTAGCCGTAATCCAGCTCGTAGCTCCCGACCGGCGGACCGAAGATGGGGTCGGGGGGCGGCAGGAACGTCGTCGGCGGCTGTCCGGGGCCGCCGGGCTGGCCGCCGCCCAACGGGTTTTGCCCGCCAAGGGGGTCCGCGCCGCCGGGCTGGCCCGTGAATGGCCCGCCCTGGCCGAGCCCGCCCGCCGTCTGCTGGTTCGGGTCGAATCCGCCCGCGTCCGGTCCTCCGGGCCCCTGGGTCTCGACCGCGTTCATGGCCTGGGCGAAGGCCTGTTCGGGGGAAAGGCCCTGGGCGATGGCGGCGTCGTAGGCCTCTTGCGCCGTGGCCGTGGCGTTGGCGATTTCGTCCGCGCTCGCGCCGTTGGCCTCGGCCTCGGCGACGGCGGCGGCCATGGCGCCGGCGAAGGCGTCGTCCGCGCTGGCGCCGGACGCGATGGCGGATTCGAGCGCGAGGCGCGCGGCCTCCTCCTCGGGGCCTTCGCCGCCTTGCTCGCCCTCGGGACCGGGGCCTTCCGGGCCCGCCTCGGCCAGTTGCGCGTTCTCGGCGAGCGGGCCCTCGCCCTCCAGTCCGCCCTCGCCTTCGAGCGCGCCTTGCTGTTCGCCCTCGCCCTCGATCGGGCCCTCGCCTTCCAACTCGCCCTCGGCCGCCAGCTCGCCTTCGCCTTCCAGGGCGCCTTCGCCCTCAAGCTCGCCCTCGGTCGCCAGTTCGCCTTCGCCCTCAAGCGCGCCCTCGCCTTCAAGTTCGCCTTCGCCCTCGCCTTCGCCCGCCGCCTGTTCGCCCTCGCCTTCGCCTTCGCCCTCGGTCTGCTCGCCGCCCTCCTGATCGCCCTCGGTTTCGCCTTCCGCGTCCCCTTCGTCCTGGGTTTCCTGGGCCTCGCGCTCCTGACGCGCCTCGGCGTGGGCTTCGCGGACGGTTTCGCGGAACTCGTTCGGCAGGTGGCGGTCGGCGTTGGGCAGGGAATTGATGGCGGAGCCGAAGCTACGGCCGAACTCCCGGGCCGACATGGTGAAGGTCTGGGCCGGTGCGGAATCGAAGCTGTCGGCGCTGGTGGCCTGGAATTCCTGGTTCAGCACCTGGACGCCGGCGCCGTTTCGGAAGGTCATCTCGCCAAGCTGTCCGCCGGATTCCCGCATGATCCCGGCGGTGGTGGAGCCGTCGGACTTGACCTCGCCCGCGCCCGCCGTGCCGCGGATGCCGATGGTGGCGGCGGGGGTGCTGATGGTCATGGAGTCCACGCCGGTCTTGGCGATCTTGCCGCTGACGAAGGTGAACACGCCCTCCATCACCGAAAAGGCGGCGCGGCCGCCTTCGGAGCCCGGGTCGTAGACCAGCTCGTCCAGCACCATGCGGCCCTTGTCGGCGAGCGAAAACGTGGTGTCGTCGGCGAACACCACCCCGACCGAGGCGTCGGCGCCGGTTTTCAGCTCGTCGCCCTGGAATACCGGCGCGCCCTTGGAAAGCTGGACCGTGGAGCCGTCGGCGCGGGTGGCCGAAACGTCGCCCGTGATGGTCTCCACCCGGCCGATGGGCTCGGCCGTAACGGGAGCCGCCTGGGCGTATTGAGCCGCGGCCTGAGGCCCGGCGAGGCGCTCGACCAAGGCGCCGTCCAGGCGCGCGCCGCCCTCGCTCACGATCTCGGGCCGCGACCAGCCCGAGAAGTAATTGCGAATCAGGATGGATTCGCCGTCGGCCCCTTCGATTCGAAGATCGAGCCCCAGGCGTTGGTATTCGCCGGAAAGCACGGTTTCGGATTTCGGGACCACGACCCGACCGGACGCGCCCGCCGCCAGGACCATGTCGGCGGGCTGCTCGAAATTGGATTCGAAACTTTGCGTTCGCATGGTGGCCGTCTATTTGCGCGCGGACAACATACGCAAATAATCGCAGAGCGCGGAGGGCGCGTCGTCACCCAAACTAGTGATTATTTGCGGAAAATTGAGGTTATCGCGCCAGCATCGGCCCCAGTCGGCGACCGGCGAACAAGTGCACGTGCAGGTGCGGCACTTCCTGACCGCCGTCCCGGCCGGTGTTGGCCAGGATGCGATAGCCGTCGGCGTCCACCCCGAGCTTGCGCGCCACCTCGCCCACCGCGCGGAAAAATCCCGCGATTTCGGCTTCGGATCCGTTGGCGGTGAAGTCGTCCATGCTGACGTACTCGCCCTTGGGAATCACCAGCACGTGGGTTGGCGCCTGGGGATTGATGTCGGGAAAGGCGACGGCGTGGTCGTTTTCGTACAGGCGCTCGGCCGGAATTTCGCCGCGCAGGATCTTGGCGAAGGGATTTTCGGGATCGTAGGCCATGGTTCGCCTCCTTCAGTCCGGTTTCCTGGATTTTTTCTCCTCGACGCCGGACCGTCCCTCGCGCTTGGCGAGTTCGTCCCAGACGTGGCTCGGGATAACGCCCGCGTCGGCCCAGAGCACCATCAGGTGGTAGATCAGGTCCGCGCTTTCGCTCACCAGCGCGTCTCGGGATTGCGCCGTGGCGGCGATGACGGTTTCCACCGCCTCCTCCCCGACCTTTTGCGCGATTTTGGCGCGCCCCTTGGCGAAAAGCCGCGCGGTGTGGGAAGATTCGGAGTCCGAACCTTTGCGGGATTCGATCACCGCGTACAAGCGGTCCAGCACGTCGGAATCGGCCGTCATCAGCCGACCCCGGCGGTTTCGCGCACGGGGATGCCGCGCGCTTTCATGTGGGACTTGGCCTCGGCGATTGAAAACGTTCCGAAATGGAAAATGGAGGCGGCGAGCACGGCGGTGGCGTGGCCCTCGAGCACGCCCTCGGCCATGTGCTCCAGCGTCCCCACGCCCCCCGACGCAATCACGGGCACGTCAACCGCGTCGGCGATGGCGCGCGTCAGCGGCAGGTTGAATCCCTGCTTGGTCCCGTCCCGGTCCATGGACGTCAACAGGATTTCCCCCGAACCGTATTCGACCATGCGCTTGGCCCATTCCACGGCGTCGATGCCGGTGGGGTTGCGTCCGCCGTGGGTGAAGATTTCGAATTTGTCCGGGCCGACCGACTTGGCGTCCACCGAAACCACGATGCACTGGGACCCGAATTTCTCGGCCGCCTCGCGCACGAATTCGGGTCGATGCACGGCGGCGGTGTTGATGGAGACCTTGTCGGCGCCGGCGAGCAGCAGCTTGCGGATATCCTCCACCACGCGCACGCCGCCGCCGACGGTGACCGGCATGAAGCATTGCTCTGCGGTGCGCGCGACCACGTCGTAGATGGTGTCCCGGTTCTCGTGGCTGGCGGTTATGTCGAGGAAACAGAGTTCGTCCGCGCCCTCTCGATCGTAGATGCGGGCTTGTTCGACCGGGTCGCCGGCATCGACAAGGTTGACGAAATTGACACCTTTCACCACGCGTCCGTCACGCACATCAAGACATGGTATAACCCGCATTTTCAACATATTACAAGGCGTCCTTAATCTAACTTTTCAAGAACGTAACGGCCTTTGCGGGATCGACGTGGCCATCATAAACGGCGCGTCCGCTGATTACGCCCTCGAGCAGATCGCCGCCGACGGCCTTGATGCGCTCCAGGTCCTCGAACGACGAGACCCCACCGGAGAGAATCACCGGAATGGAGGTTTCACGGGCGAGATCGACGGTGGCGTCCAGATTGGGTCCGGTCATGGCGCCGTCGCGGGAGATGTCGGTGTGGATGATTGCGGCGACGCCCGCGTCCTCGAAGCGCTTGGCCATTTCCAGCACGGTGACCTCGGACACCTCGGCCCAGCCCTCGACCGCGACATAGCCGTCATGGGCATCAATTCCAACGGCGATTCCGCCGGGATGGCGCTTGCAGGCGTCTTTGACCAGCGCCGGGTCGCGGAGCGCCGCCGTGCCCAAAATCACGCGCTTCACCCCGGCTTCGAGCCAATCGTCGATGGTTTCCGCGTTGCGGATTCCACCACCGAGCTCGATGGGCAGATCGACCGCTTCGAGGATCGCCGCAACCGCGCCCGCGTTGAGCGGACGTCCGGCGAAGGCGCCGTTGAGATCGACCACGTGAATCCATTCGCAGCCCGCGTCGCGAAAAATCCGCGCCTGCGCCCCGGCGTCGTCGTTGAACACGGTCGCCTTGTCCATCTCGCCGCGCAACAGACGGACGCAATGGCCGTCCTTCAGGTCGATCGCAGGATAGAAAATCATGTCACGTAACCCTTATGTTATACATTAAGGTTTCCATCTCAAGAAGTTGGAAATCAAAGACAATCCGACCGCCTGACTTTTTTCCGGATGAAACTGGGAGCCGATCATGTTGTCCCGGCCGACCACGGCCGTGACCGGGCCGCCATAGTCGACGGTCGCCAACACGTTTTCAGCATGTTCGCACGTCATGCCAAAAGAGTGCACGAAATAAACGTCGCAAACGTCTGGCAAATCAGCAAACAATTCATGCTCGTTACGCTTGATTTGCAGGTCGTTCCAACCCATGTGGGGGATTTTCAGGTTCGGGTCGCCGGGCTCGAGCGCGACCACCTCGCCGGGGATCCAGCCGAGGCCTTCCGTGTCTCCATGCTCGCGTCCCCAGCTCGCCATAAGCTGCATGCCGACGCAGATGCCGAAAAACGGACGCCCCTTGGCGACGACCGCCTCCTCCAGCGCCTCGATCATGCCGGGCACGGCCGCGAGGCCGGCCTTGCAATCCCCGAACGCTCCGACGCCCGGCAGGACCACACGGTCCGCCTTGGCAACCGCGTCGGCGTCGTTGGTCACCAAGACGGCCTCGCCGTCCGCCGCGCGTTCGAACGCCTTGGCGGCGGAATGCAGGTTGCCCGATCCGTAATCGACGATGGCGACGGTCATGCAGCGCCTTCCCCGGGACCTGAGCCCTCGTGATCCAGGTAACGTCGAAGCGCGTCGTCCTCCCGAGCGCCGCCGACCACCGCGACCTCTGCGTAGCCGCGCCGGGCGAGCGTCCAACGCAGCAGATCGTTGGCCGAATACCCGACAAGCGCCCCGACGCCAAGGCTCACGGCGGGCCGCGCCTCCGCCCCGACGCCAAGCGCGGCGGCGACCAGCGCCGCGCCGAAGGTGACGGCGAACAAAATGGCCGCGCCGAGCCACATGCGCTTCCACAAGGCCCAAAAGCCCGTGAACAGGAACGCGGGCCAGGAGAATCCCTCCTTGACCAGCACGGGCGCGGGCGCTGTGGCCGCGACGTGGACGGTGAAGAACCGAAGCGCCATATCACAGCACGCCCTTGGTCGACGGCACCGCGTCGGCCTTGCGGGGGTCGATCGCCACCGCCTGGCGCAGCGCGCGGGCCAGCGCCTTGAAGCACGATTCGGCGATGTGGTGGCTGTTGCCGCCTCTCAGCGCCTCCACGTGCAGGGTGATCCCGGCGGTCTGGGCGAAGGCCTGGAACCATTCGCGGAACAACTCGGTGTCCATCTCGCCGACCTTGGGCGTGGGAAAGGCCACGTCCCACACAAGATACGGCCGGTTCGAAAGGTCGAGCGCGACCCGGGTCAGGGTCTCGTCCATGGGCGCGAAAGCGGTCCCGTAGCGGGTGATTCCCTTGCGGTCGCCGAGGGCGTCGCTGACCGCGCGGCCGAGCGCAAGCGCCGTGTCCTCGGTGGTGTGGTGGTCGTCGATGTGCAAATCGCCCTCGGCCTTGACGGTCAGGTCGATCAGGCCGTGGCGGGACAGCTGCTCCAGCATGTGGTCGAGGAAGCCGATCCCGGTGGAGACCTCGTACCTGCCGCTCCCGTCCAGATCGACGGTGACGGAAATCCGGGTCTCGGATGTGTCGCGGTTGACGGTCGCGGCGCGCATGGGGATGTCCTCCGGGATTCTCGCCCGGTCTTGATAGCAGGAACGGCGGGCGAGCGCAAAGGAACGCGCGCGCGGCTATGGCCCTGGCGACGGCTCGTGGTCGTTGGCGGGCGCGATCTCGTCGTCCAGCGCGCCGATCAGCTCGTCCTCGATGTCGTCCAGGTCCTCCTTGTCCGCGTCGGGAATGGCCATTGCGCCGTGGCTGAGGCGCTGCAGCAGGTCGTCCAGCTGCTCCAGGGAGCCGTAATGAAGCACCAGCGTGCCGCCCCGGCCGCGGAAGTTGATGTCCACCTTCATGCCCAACAGGTTGGCGACGTCGCGTTCGAGAGCGAGGGTGTCGGAGTCCTTGCCCGGCCGAGCCCGCTTCGCGTCCCCGGCTTTTCGCGGCTTCGCCAGCCGTTCGGTCTCGCGCACGCTGAGACCCTTGTCGGCGGCGCGGCGCGCGAGGCCCTCCGGGTCGTCCGCGTTCAACAGCGCCCGGGCGTGTCCCGCGCTGATGCGCCCCCGCGCCACCAGGTCCTTGACCGCGTCGGGCAGGTTGAGCAGCCTGAGCGTGTTGGCGACATGGCTGCGGGACTTGCCCACCGCCCGGGCCAATTGCTCCTGTGTGTGGGCGAACTCGTCCATCAGGCGGCGATAGCCCTCGGCCTCCTCGAGAGCGGAAAGGTCCTGGCGCTGCAGGTTCTCCACCAACGCGATTTCGGAGGCGTCCTGGTCCCCAAGCGCCCTGACCACCACCGGGACCTCGTGCAGTTGCGCGCGCTGCGCCGCGGCCCAACGCCGCTCGCCCGCTATGATCTCGTAGGTTCCGGGCTCGTCCGGGTCCTCGCGGACCAGAATGGGCTGCAGGATCCCCTGGGCGCGAATGGAGTCGGCGAGTTCGGCGAGAGCGGCCTCGTCCATGCCCTGGCGCGGCTGGAACCGGCCGGGATGGAGCAATTCGACCGGAAGCGCGTTCGCGGCCTTCCCGGCCTCTTGAGGCGCCGCGCCCATGGGCGCGCCCTCGTCCTCGCCAAGAAGGGCCGAAAGCCCGCGTCCCAGGTTCTTGCGTTTCTTTTCCGCCATCATCCCGCAATCCTTCGTTCGCGCCTGAGAACCTCTCCGGCCAGGTTCAGGTAGGCCTGCGCGCCCGCGCAGCGCATGTCGTAAACGATCACCGGCCGACCGTGGGACGGGGCCTCGGACACCCGCACGTTACGGGGAATGATGGTCTCGTAGACCTTGTCGCCGAAGTATTCGCGCACGTCGTTGGCCACCGCGTCGGACAGGTTGTTGCGCCGGTCGAACATGGTCAGAACGATCCCCTGCAGTTCGAGGCCGGGATTGAAAGCCTTGCGCACCCGCTCCACCGTGCGGATCAGGTGGCTGACGCCCTCGAGCGCGAAGAACTCGCATTGCAGGGGCACCAAAATCGCCTGGGCGGCCACCAGCGCGTTGATGGTCAGCAACCCAAGCGCTGGCGGGCAGTCTATCAACACGTAATCATAGTCATCGCCCGTCTCCGCCAGGGCCTCGGCGAGCCGATACTCGCGCTCATCCATGTCCACAAGCTCGATTTCCGCGCCCGACAGGTCCACGCCCGAGGGAACGATGTGGAGTCCGGGTATTTTTGTTTCGCACACCACATCATCAAGAATCTCTTCACCGATCAGAAGTTGATAGGAATTTTTACTCCTGGCCTTTCTAGGCACGCCGAGTCCCGTGCTTGCGTTGCCCTGGGGATCAAGATCAATGATCAGCACCTTTTTCCGCACCGCCGCCATGGCGGTGCCGAGATTGATGGCCGTGGTCGTCTTTCCCACCCCGCCTTTCTGGTTGGCGACGGCGATGATGCGGGTTGAACGGTCCCGCCCGTTGTCGTTATTCGCTGCCATGACGACGCCTAAGTCCCTCCAATCTAAGGATAACGCCCGCCGGGTCGGTCTCGCTCGGCGCCTGTTCCACACGCATCATCCATATTTTGTGGGCGTCCGTCAATTCCCTAACTACATTTTGTCCCTTGGGAAAAAGACAAAGAGTCCGGCCATCGACGAATTTCTCGGCCATTCCCAACAACTTCGGCAACGGCGCCAGGCCTCGCGACGTAACCACGTCATGTGGCGCCGGGGGGATGGATTCGATCCTGGCGTTCTCGATAACCGCGTTGGTTTCCGCCGCCCGATTCGCCTCGGCCAAAAACACGCATTTCCGACCGTCGCTCTCCACCAGACGGACAGGCAGGTCCCGGGCGATGGCGATCACCAGCCCCGGGAACCCGGCCCCGGAGCCGAGATCGATCACCGAATCCGCGCCGTCGGGGACCAGATTGGCCACCTGCAGCCCGTCCCAGACGTGGCGGCGCCAGACATCGGCCATGCCCTTGTCGCTGACCAGATTGATCTTGCGACCCCATTTCTCCAAGACCGCCACATAGGCGCGCAGCCGGTCCATGGTCCGGTCATTGACGTTGGCGAGCCGTTGGAAATCTTCGGGAGAAAGCGGAGGTGGCGGCATGGGGCCCGACCGGTCGAGAGTGTTTCACGTGAAACACCGGCTAATCGCCTGCGGTGTTGGCCCCTCTTTTCACATATCCCAGCAGCGCGGTCAACGCCGCCGGGGTCACACCCGGGATACGCGCGGCCGCTCCCAGAGTTTCCGGAGACGCAGCGGTCAATTTTTCCCGCACCTCGTTGGAAAGTCCGGCGATGGCGTCGAAAGCGAGGTCGGTCGGGATCTTCAGGGACTCGTCCCGACGATAGGCCGCGATGTCGGCCTCTTGCCGGTCAAGATAGGCGGCGTAAACGCTCTCAATCGCCAATTGCGCCAAGACGTCCTTGTCCATGTCTCCAAGCTCGGGCCAAAGCGGCTCTAGGGACTCGGCTGTCACGTCCGGATATCCGAGCAGCGTGGCGGCGCTACGCCGCGCCCCGTCCCGATTGACCTTGATCCCGATGGCGTCGATTTCCCCGGGCGTCGCGGTCAACGCGTTCAGGCGTTCCCGTCCCCGGGCGAGGCGGGTGACCTTTTCCTCGAACGCGCGCCGACGCGTTCCGCCAACACATCCAGCCGCCAATCCCTTGGGCGTCAGCCTTTGATCCGCGTTATCGGCGCGAAGGGACAGACGGTACTCGGCCCGCGAAGTGAACATGCGATAGGGCTCCCGCGTTCCCAGATGCACCAGGTCGTCAACCATCACCCCGATGTAACCGTCGGCGCGGTCGATGGTGAATTCACTCCGTGCCCCCTCCCCCTCCCCCGCCGCGACGGCGGCGTTGACGCCCGCAAGCAGGCCCTGGGCCCCCGCTTCCTCGTAGCCCGTGGTGCCGTTTATCTGCCCAGCGAGAAACAATCGCGCGACCCGTCGGGTCTCCAGGGTCGGGCGCAATTCCCGAGGATCCACGAAATCGTACTCGATGGCGTAACCCGGGCGGATCATGCGAGCGCGTTCAAGACCCGGAATGGTCTTGACCAGGGCGATCTGAACATCAAGAGGCAGGGAGGTGGAAATCCCGTTGGGATAGACGGTGGAATCGTCCAGGCCTTCGGGCTCCAGGAAAATCTGATGGCGATCGCGCCCGGCGAACCGCACCACCTTGTCCTCTATGGACGGGCAATAACGCGGCCCGGCGCTTTCGATCTGACCGGAATACAAAGGGGCGCGATCGAGGTTGGCCGCGATGATTCGATGGGTTTTCTCGGTGGTGCCGGTGATATGGCAGGAAATCTGCGGGGTCTCGATGGCGCTGGTCAAGGTCGAAAACGGCGTCGGAGGATCGTCGCCCGGCTGTTCGTCCAGGCCCGCCCAATCGATGGTGTTTCCGTCCAGGCGCGGCGGGGTCCCGGTCTTCAGGCGATCGAGGGCGAAACCGCATCGCTTCAAGGTGTAGGACAGACCGACGGCGCGAGGATCTCCGACACGCCCGGCGGGAATGCGATTCTCACCCACATGGATGAGGCCCCGAAGGAAAGTTCCGGTGGTGAGCACGGCGGCGGCGCAGGACAGTGTCCGTCCGTCCGCCAGGCGAACCCCAACGACCCTACCTCCTGTCAAAACCAGGTCCTCGACCCCGCCTTCAAGCACCGTCAATCCGTCCTGGGATTCGATAAGGTCGCGCATGGCCTGGCGATAAAGCCTCCGGTCGGCCTGGGCCCTCGGTCCCCAGACGGCTGGGCCCTTACGTTTGTTGAGCATGCGAAACTGAATCCCGGCCCGGTCGATGGCCCGGCCCATCAAGCCGTCAAGCGCGTCGACCTCGCGCACCAGCTGTCCCTTGGCCAAGCCGCCGATAGCGGGGTTGCACGACATTTCCCCGATGGTTTCAAGACGATGGGTAACCAGCACGGTTCGCGCCCCCATGCGCGCCGCCGCCGCCGCCGCCTCCGTCCCCGCGTGCCCGGCCCCGATCACAAGCACATCCACCCGGCCCGTCATGGGTGGATCTCATTCGTTTCGGTTTCGGATTGTTTCACGTGAAACATGGTTAATTCATTTCCCGATACAGAAATCCCGGAACACCACGTCGAGCAATTCCTCCACGTCAATTCGTCCCGTCAGCGCGCCAAGGGCCGTTGCGGCCTGGCGCAGTTCCTCGGCGGCAAGCTCCGTTTCCTCCACCAACCCGGCCCTCTGAAGCGCTTCCCGCGCGCGTTCTACCCCAAAGCGATGACGCTCGCGCGTCGGCATTGCATCGCCTGAGACCGCCAGCTTCATCTGGATAACGGTCCGTAGCGCATCGAGCAATACCTCCATGCCAGTCCCGTCCCGGACAGAAAGGGGTAGGATCTTACGATCGGGAATTATTTTTGGCGAAGAGTCCAAGTCGATCTTGTTGACCGCCAAAATATCATCGGAATCGATGAGACCCCCCATCGCCATGGCGTCTTGGGTCCAATTCGACGCGTCCAAGACCAAGATGCGCAGGTCCGCCGATTCGCCACGCGCCAGCGCGCGGCGCACGCCTTCGCGTTCGATGGCGTCGTCACTGTCGCGCACACCCGCCGTATCGGCCAGGATTACCGGAAATCCGCCGAGGTCAAGGCGGACTTCGATCACGTCGCGCGTGGTGCCGGGGCTATCGGTCACGATGGCGACGTCGCGCCGGGCCAGGGCGTTGATCAAACTGGATTTCCCGGCGTTGGGCGGGCCAATGACCGCAACATGGAAGCCTTCGCGCAAGATTTCACCCTTGCGGCCGTCCGCGAGGTGGCTCCCCATTTCATCGGCCAGACGCGCCGCCTCGTCCCAGACCACGGTGTCCAGATCGTCCGGGATGTCCTCGTCGGAAAAGTCGATGGTGGCCTCCAGATAGGCCAACGCCCGAACCAGTCTTTCGCGCCAATTCTCATAAACCTCGGCCAACACGCCCTCGGACTGGCGCAGGGCCTGCTTGCGTTGCGCCTCGGTCTCTGCGGCAACCAGGTCCGCCAAGCCCTCGGCCGCGGTCAGGTCCATCTTGCCGTTGAGAAACGCGCGTTTGGCGAATTCCCCAGGCTCGGCGGGTCGGAAGCCTTCAAGCGACCCAAGCGCCTCCAATACCGTCGCCAACACCGCGACGCCGCCATGGGTCTGGAGCTCGGCCATGTCCTCGCCGGTGAAACTGGCCGGTCCCGGAAACCAGAGAGTCAGCGCGCGGTCGATCACATCCCCATTCCCGGGATTGTATAGACGAAAGAGCGTGGCCCGCCTCGGGGGCGGCAAGCTCTTGCGGGCGAGCGTGCTGATCGCGTCCGACGCGCGCGGACCCGAAATGCGGATGACGGCGACGCCCGCCATTCCCCGTCCGCTGGCCAACGCGTAGATGGTGTCCTTGGTCATTGCATGCGCGGAACGTTGCCGGAGGCGATCAATTCCAAGCGCCCTTGGCCGCTCGCCTATTCCTTTTCCTCGGACGACGCGGCCATGCCGGACGTGAAGGCGGTCCAGATACTTTTCTGAAAATCCTCGAGGCCCCTGAAACCGCCCGGGACCCAATACCGCATCAGGTTGTCGGGATCCATGGCCGACATGTTGCTTTTGATCTGCTCCTCGATATCGGCCATCAGGCGCTCTTGCATGGGCGCGACGTTGGGAAGGCCGAAGAACGCGCGCGCTTCCTGCGGCGTGCAGTCGATATCCAGCTTGATCTTCATCACCTGGTCTCCGGTTGGCCGAGATACGCGATTTCCGGCCGTTTGGGGTTGCGTCTGGGCGTTCGAACTCCAACCTAAAACACACGACATTTCTTATCAATATTTCAGGACCATCTCATGTCGCGCAATATGCTTGACCAGGAAACCAGCCCCTATCTTTTGCAGCACAAGGATAATCCGGTGCATTGGCGGCCCTGGGGCCCGGACGCGTTGGCGGCCGCGCGCGCCGAAAAAAAGCCGATCCTCCTGTCGGTGGGCTACGCCGCCTGCCACTGGTGCCATGTCATGGCGCATGAAAGCTTCGAGAACAAGGAGATCGCCGAGCTGATGAACGACCTGTTCATCAATATCAAGGTGGACCGGGAGGAGCGCCCCGACCTGGATGCGCTCTATCAGGGCGCGCTCCATATGATGGGTGAGCATGGTGGCTGGCCCCTGACCATGTTCCTCAGCCCGGACGGGGAGCCGTTCTGGGGCGGGACCTACTTCCCACCCGAGCCCCGTTACGGCCGCCCGGGATTCGCCCAGGCGCTCCAGGCGGTCTCCGACGCCTTCCACGCGGGCGGCGCCAAGATCCCCGCGAACATCAAGGCGCTCAAAACCGCGTTGATCCAAAAGGCCAAGCTTCCCAAGGGGCCCGGCATGGACATGGACCTGATCGAGCGCACCGCCCAGACGGCGCTTCGCATCGTCGACCCCCATTCTGGTGGAACCCTCGGCGCGCCCAAGTTCCCACAGGCGCCGTTTCTGGGATTCCTATGGCGGGCGTTCCGGCGGACAGGCTCGCCGCTTTACCGCGAGGCGGTCACGCTAAGCCTGGACCGCATGTGCCAAGGCGGCATCTACGACCATCTCGGCGGCGGGTTCGCGCGCTACGCCACCGACGCGGAATGGCTGGTTCCGCACTTCGAAAAAATGCTTTACGACAACGCGCTGCTGGTCGAGCTGCTTCTCGAGGCCTGGCGCGCGACCGGAAGCCCCCTCTACGCGGAGCGCATCCGCGAAACCATCGATTGGACGTTGCGCGACCTTCGGATTTCCATCGGCGACGGCTTCGCGCTGGCCGCATCCTTCGACGCCGACAGCGAGGGCGAGGAGGGGGCGTACTATGTCTGGAAGGAAGCCGAGATCGACGCCCTGCTCGGCGACGAATCACCCGTGTTCAAGGCCGCCTACGACGTCAGCGATTACGGCAACTGGGAAGGCAAAGTGATACTGAACCGCACCGCCCAGCCCGAATTCGGCGGACCGGCCCACGAGGAGGCCCTGGCCCGCCACCGCGCCATCCTCCTGAAGGCGCGCGGCGAAAGAACGCCGCCCGGTCGCGACGACAAGGTCCTGGCCGACTGGAACGCCATGATGGTTTCGGCGCTGGCCCGCGCCGGGGCCGCCTTCGGCCGTTCGGACTGGATCGAGGCCGCGACCGCGTTGTTCGCCAATCTGGTCGAAACCCTGGAGGACAAGGACGGCCGCCTCCGCCATTCCTGGTGCGCGGGGCGGACGGGCCCCGCCGGAATGCTGGACGATTACGCCCACATGGCCCGGGCGGCGCTGGCGCTTCATCAAGTTACGGGCGAAGGGCTCGAGAAAGCCGTCGCCTACGCCAAGGCCGCCGAGTCGCATTTCGCCGACCCGGACGGCGGTTACTTCATGACCGCCAGCGACGCCAACGACCTGATCGCGCGGGTCAAGTCGGTCAGCGACCAAGCCGTTCCATCCGGCAACGCGATCATGGCCGAGGTTCTGGTCCGGCTCCACCTCGCCACCAACGACGACGGGCGCCGGGCGCGAGCCGAAGACTTGCTCAATTCCTTCTCGTCCGAGAGCTCGGAAGCGATGATCAACCGCGCGACGGCCATGAACGCGTATGAAATGCTCCATGACGCGGTCCAGCTGGTGATTGTTGGGGAGTCCGAAGCGCCTAAAATGGGATCGTTGTCCCAAGGTGCGTTCGAAGCCGCCCCCGACCGCGTCGTCGTCTGTCACGCCGGGCCGCCGACCGACGGCAAGGACCCAATCGACGGCGCGCCCACCGCCTATCTCTGCCGGCGCGGGACCTGCCAAGCCCCGACCACCGACGCCAACGCCTTGCGCCGCGCGTTGGCCGAACTGTAAACTTCGGCCATGCGGCATCTGAGCTTCTCCACCGCGTTTGGCGACATCACCGTGTTCGAGGACGGGGACGCCCTGATCGCGCTCGAATGGGGCCGCGCGCCGGACGGCGGGGGTTCGCCCTTGCTGGAGCGGGCGCGTGAAAGAATAGAGAGCTATTTCTCTGGTGATTTCAAAGGGTTTGACCTGCCGCTCAATCCAGGCGGCACCCAGTTCCAACGCGCGGTGTGGACGGCGCTGGAGGCGATTCCGGCGGGCGAGACCCGCACCTACGCCGACGTGGCGAAAACCGTGAACTCCGCGCCCCGCGCCGTCGGCGGCGCCTGCGCGCGCAACCCCTTGCCCATCTTGATCCCTTGCCACCGGGTCGTCGGTGCGGACGGACGGATGACCGGGTATTCCGGCGCCGAGGGGGTGGAGACCAAAACGGCGCTCCTGCGCCTGGAGGGCGCGGTCGGCTGACCACCGCTGGAACTGGATTTAGCGCCACATCAAACGTCATGCCCGTGCTTGACACGAGCATCCACGCATTCCAGCTTTCGATGCAAGGCCCGCGCGCCCGATAATGCGGATACCGTGGAGGGCCGGATCAAGTTCAGCCATAACGGAGTTTCCAACCGCTAGCGCAGGCGGACGGTCCAAAGGAGAAAGAACCATGGCCAAAGCCATCCGCATCCACGCCCACGGCGGACCCGAAACGCTCGCCTGGGACGACGTCGACGTTCCCGCCCCAGGCCCCGGCGAGGTCCGGTTGAAACAGACCGCCGTCGGGCTCAACTTCATCGACGTCTACCACCGCGCCGGACTCTATCCCCTCGGCGACCTTCCCGCCGTTATCGGCATGGAGGCGGCGGGCGTGGTGGACGCCGTCGGGGAGAACGTCGGGCTCGCGGTGGGAACGCGGGTCGCCTACGCCACCCTTCCCGCCGGCGCCTACGCCGAGGAGCGGGTGATCCCGGCCACGCGGGTGGTCCCGCTGCCCGACGCCATCGACGACCAAACCGCCGCCGCGATGATGCTGAAAGGCATGACCGCCCAATACCTATTGCGTCGGACATACCCGGTGAAGCCCGGCGACGCCATCCTGGTCCACGCCGCGGCGGGGGGCGTCGGCCTGATTTTGTGCCAATGGGCCAAGCATCTGGGCGCGACAGTGCTGGGAACCGTGGGCTCGGACGAAAAGGCGGCGCTGGCCCGCGCCAACGGCTGCGGCCATCCCATCGTCTACACCCGCGAGAACTTCACCGAACGGGTTCGCGAGATCGCGGGCGGGGTTTCGGTGGTCTACGACTCCATCGGCGCGGCCACCTTCGAGGGCTCGCTCGATTGCCTGAACCCACTCGGCATGATGGTCACCTACGGCAACGCGTCCGGGCCGGTCCCGGCGTTCGAGCCCGCGCTTCTTGCGCAGAAGGGCTCGCTGTTCCTGACCCGTCCGTCGCTGATGGCTTACACCGCCGCCGACGGCGATTACCAGGCCTCGGCCAAGGAGCTGATCGACGTGGTCTCGGCCGGTCATGTGAAGATCGCGGTCAACCAGACCCACGCGCTCGCGGCCGCGGCCGAGGCGCATCGGGCGCTCGAGGCGCGCGAGACCACGGGCTCCACCGTTCTGATCCCTTGACCGGCGGGGGGTATCGGCCTACATCATCGCCCTGACCCCTAGCTCCGGGAGACATCATGGAAAACCGAACGGACGCCGGCTGGCGCGGCACCACCATCCTGTCCGTGCGCAAAAACGGCAAGGTCGTCATCGCGGGCGACGGGCAGGTCAGCCTGGGCCACACGGTGATCAAAGCCAACGCGCGCAAGGTGCGCCGCCTGTCCAACGACACCATCATCGCCGGTTTCGCGGGCGCGACCGCCGACGCCTTTACGCTTTTCGAGCGCCTGGAAGGCAAACTCGACCAGTACCCGGGCCAGCTCACCCGCGCCTGCGTCGAGATGGCCAAGGACTGGCGCACCGACCGCTACCTGCGACGCCTGGAGGCCATGATGGCCGTCGCCGACGGGGAGGCGTCGCTCGTCCTCACCGGCACCGGCGACGTGCTCGAACCCGAGGACGGGCTGATCGGCATCGGGTCCGGCGGCAACTACGCCCTCGCCGCCGCACGCGCGCTCATCGACCGGGACGACATGGACGCGGAAGCCATCGCGCGCCGCGCCATGGACATCGCGGCCGGGATCTGCGTCTACACCAACGAAAACGTCGTCGTGGAGACCCTATGATGACCGCCGCCTTCACCCCCCGCGAGATCGTCTCCGAGCTGGATCGCTACATCATCGGCCAGGACGACGCCAAGCGCGCCGTCGCCATCGCGCTCCGCAACCGCTGGCGCCGCCAGCAGCTGGACGACGCGCTCAAGGAAGAGGTCCTGCCCAAGAACATCCTGATGATCGGCCCCACCGGCGTCGGCAAGACCGAAATCGCGCGCCGCCTCGCCAAGCTGGCCCAGGCCCCCTTCGTCAAGGTCGAGGCCACCAAGTTCACCGAGGTCGGTTACGTCGGCCGCGACGTGGAGCAGATCATCCGCGACCTGGTGGAGAACGCCATTCACGAAACCCGCGAGCACCACAGAAAGGCGGTTTCGGCCAAGGCCGAGGTCCACGCCGAGGAACGCGTGATCGACGCGCTGGTCGGCGATTCCGCCAGCAAGGAGACCCGCGAGAAATTCCGCAAGATGCTGCGCGAAGGCAAGCTCGACGACAAGGAGATCGAGCTGGACCTGCAGGACAACTCGGGCTCCTCGCTCCCCACCTTCGACATCCCGGGCATGCCGGGCGCGCAGATGGGGATGCTGAACCTGAACGACATGCTGGGCAAGGCGTTCGGGACGCCCACCAAGGCCCGCAAGCTGACGGTGTCCGAATCCCACGCCGTCCTGGTGGCCGAGGAGGCCGACAAGCTTCTGGACGAGGAAAAAGTGATCAAGGACGCCATCGATTCGGTCGAGAACAACGGCATCGTCTTTATCGACGAGATCGACAAGATCACCGCCCGGTCGGAAAATATGAGCGGCGGAGCCGACGTCAGCCGCGAAGGCGTGCAGCGCGACCTGTTGCCCCTGATCGAGGGCACCACGGTCTCCACCAAGCGCGGGCCGGTGCGCACCGACCACATCCTGTTCATCGCGTCCGGCGCCTTCCACATCGCCAAGCCCGCCGACATGCTGCCGGAACTCCAAGGCCGCCTGCCGACGCGGGTCGAGCTCAAGGCGCTGACCCGCGACGACTTCGTCCGCATCCTGACCGAGCCCGAGGCCTCGCTGATCAAGCAGTACGTGGCGCTGATGGGGGTGGAGGAGGTGACGCTAACGTTCGCCGACGACGCCGTCGACGCCATCGCCGACCTCGCCGCCGAGATCAACAGCGGGGTCGAGAACATCGGCGCCCGCAGGCTCCAGACCGTGATGGAGAAGCTGTTGGAGGACATCAGCTTCGCCGCCTCGGACAACAGCGGCGATTCCATCGCCATCGACGCCGACTACGTGCGCGAGCACGTGGAGGACCTGGCGAAGAACGTGGATCTACGGAAGTTTATTCTGTAGCGGCCCTTGACGCTCGGCGCCGCGCGGGCTTGACGGAACCCGAATTCATCATCCGGGTTCCGAATTATTTCCTCCGCAACAGCACGTAAAGCGCCCCCTCGCCGCCGTCCTTGGGCGCGGCGTGGGAGAAGGCGAGGATGCGCGAGCGGTTGGGCGGGGCGTTGAGCCAGTGGGGAACCTGGGCGCGGAGCACGCCCTCGCCGCGCGTTCCCTTGCCGGTGATGACCAGCACGCAGCGCCGCCCGGCCGCGTGCGCGCCGTCGAGAAACGCGTTCAAGGCGCGATGGGCTTCTTCCTGGGTGTGGCCGTGGAGGTCGATCCGCGCCTCGATGCTGACCTTGCCCTGCTTCATGCGCTGGGCGGTGCGCTTGTCGAGCCCCGGCGCGACCCCGTGGCGCAACGGCGGCGGCCCCGAGACCGCGGGCTTGCAGGCCGGGCGCTCGCCGCCCGGCGGGACGACGCAGCAGGGCTTGGGCGGGGGCTTGCGCTTCTGGACCGGGCTGGACGCGAGCTTCCTCGGGGTGGACGGCGCGCGGCCCGGCATGGGCCGGACGTCGGCGATGACGTGGTCCCAAAGCGCGCTTTCGTTGTCGGTCAGGGTCCGGGCGACCCGCTTGAAACCCGCCATGGGCGTTTATCCCCCGTTCGCAATCCGCCCGCCTTCCCTTACGTCATCGCCGGGGGTGACGAAGCAGGAGCTTAGTCTACACCCTATCCACGCAACGTTAAATCTTGGGCTCCACGCCCTTGGGCAAAAGAATGAAATACCGGCCCTTGCTTTTCATCCGGCCCGCGCGCTCCTCGGCGTCCACGCCCGCGCCCCAGAACACGTCGCCCCGGATCGCGCCCTTGATGGCCCCGCCGGTGTCCTGGGCGATCAACAGGCGGTTCAGGGGCTCGCCGGGCAGGATCGGGTCGTTGGCCTCGAGCCACACCGGCGCGCCGAGCGGAAGGCGTCTCCGGTCCACGGCGAGGCTGCGCCCGGGGCTGAGCGGCACGCCCTCGGCTCCGATGGGCCCCTCGGCTTGGTTGAAGCGGAAGAACACATAGGACTTGTTGAGTCCCATGACCGCGTCGGCGCGGGACGGGTTGCGGGCGAGCCAGGCGCGGATGGCCTGCATGCTCATCTTTTCCTTGGGGATTTCGCCATCCTCGATCAGCTTGCGTCCGATGGCGTAGTAGGGATGGCCGTTCTTGCCGTCGTAGCCGACCCGAACCACGCCGCCGTCGTCGAGAACCACGCGCCCGGACCCCTGAATCTGCAGAAAAAAGGCGTCCACGGGATCGTCGACCCAGAGAAGCTCCAACCCCTTGCCCGCGAGCGCGCCCGCGTCGATTTCCGTCCGCTGCTCGGTCGGCAGCACGCGCTTTCCGTCGAGCCGCCCGACCAGGGTCCGTCCCTTCCATTCGTCGCCGAACGCGCCGAGCTCCACGGTCACGTAGTGGTCGGGGCGACGGTAAAGCGGCGTGCGGTAGGGGCCCTTGTTCTTGCTCGAGCCCCTCAGCGTCGGCTCGTAATACCCCGTGAACAGGCCGAGCTTCTCGTCGCCGTCCATGACCGCCCAGGGCGTGAACAGGCCCTCGAAGAACGCCCGCGCCTGGCCCGGCTTGTCCCGGAGCCTGAGCGCGTCCCGGCAGGCGGGTTTCCATTGGCCGACGGTCAGGCCGAGCGCGCCCTTGTCCAGCGCCCTGCCGTCGGGCCGCTTGACCAGGTTCTCGCACGACCGGACGAAGGCCCCGAGCGCGCCCGCGTGATCGTCCGCGGGCCAGCCTTGAAGGTCGGAATAGGTCGCCTTGTCGAGACGAAAGCCCGGCTTGGACGCCGGCTGGGCGCAACCCTGAACGAACAACGCCAGGGCGAGAAGGAAAAGGGCGGCGGCGCGCATGGGATCAGTCGAGGCTTCGCGTGGCGGCGAGCGACCAGTTGGGATCGCTGCTGGTGGTGTCGCGGACGAAGGTCCAGAAATCGGTGACCGACAGGATCTTGTCCGGATCGCCCTCGAGCAGGTCGCCTTGCGCGTCGCGGAGCGCGTCGATCTGCTCGGTCACGAACTTGACGGTCACGTGCGCGGCGACGCCTTCCAGATAGGCCTCGACCATGTCGGCGGAATCGATGTTGATCAGGGTTTTCTCCAGGGTCTGGTTTTCCTGCTCCCGGGTCCGGATCGCCTGGTGGAAGTTGTCGTAGACATCGGGGCTCAAAAGGGATTTCAGCATGTCCCGGTCGCCGGTGGCGAAGGCGCCGATGACCATCTCGAACGCCACCCGCGCGCCGACGAGGAATTCCTCGGCGTCGAAATCGGGATCGGCGCGGCGGATGTCGCGAATTCCCTTGGACAGGGGATCGCCGTCCTCCTCCTCCTCGTCCTCCTCGAACGGGTCGTCGAAGCGGTCGGCCGACTGGTCCTGAAGCGGGATGACGTTGTCGTTGCGGCCGTCGAAGCCGCCGTCCATGGGGCCTTGGGACCGGAACGGATCGACATGCCCGCCGCCCTCGTGCCCGTCGCGACGGCCCAAGACGCTGCGCAGCCGAAGAATGATGAACAGCGCGATCACCGCGAACAGGATGATATCGATGAATTTCAAGCCGTCGTCCCCGTTCCGCCGCCGTGCGCCGCGCCTCTTGGTCCTGGACCATTCCGCGCGCCTGGGTTAAACACAAACGTCAACTGACTTGCGTCAACTTAATGGCTGGCGGCTTCCAGGTCCAGCGGGCTTTGCCGCGGGCCTCGAACCGGTCGTCATTTTCGCCCAAGAGACTTCGACCCGTTTTTCTAGACATAGTGGCCAAAGGGGCCCGGGACAACCATGGTCGGCGTACTTCTTTTTTTGTTCATCGCGATTCCCATCGCGGAAATCGTCGTATTCGTCCAGATGGGCGGCCTGATCGGGCTATGGCCCACGGTCGCGGCGGTGATTTTTACGGCCGTTTTCGGCGCCGCGCTGCTGCGCCGCCAGGGGATTTCGACCCTGATGCGCCTTCGCGAGAGCCTGGAGCAAGGGCGCATCCCGCTCGAGGAGATTTTCGACGGGGTCTGCCTATTCGCCACCGGATTGCTGTTGCTGACGCCGGGGTTTATCACGGATTCCTTCGGGTTTCTTCTGCTTTTCCCGCCGTTTCGCGCACTGCTTCGCCGGGAATTGGGACGCCAGATCAAGGCCGGGCGGGTCCACGTTCATCAGAGCGGTTTTCACGGGCCGGGCCAACGTCCGCCGTCGCCCGACCCCACCGTCATCGACGGCGAGTGGGAAACCCTGGACGAGAGCGAAAAACCCCGAAGCGGCGACTCCCCTTGGGGGAAATAGCCCGCTTGTCCCTTCATACGACACGTGTTAGCAGTTACCGCGCACACCATCAGGAGACAGCCCCATGAGCGACGCCCCCGAGAACCCCGCACCCGAAGCCGGAATGGGTCCCCCGCCGATCGTGGTGAACGCCCAGTACACCAAGGACCTGTCGTTCGAGTCGCCCAAGTCGCCGCAGATCTTCTCGATCCTGCAGCAGAGCCAGCCGGACATCGACATCAAGGTGGACGTGGCCGCCCAGCCGATGGAGAACAACCAGTTCGAAATCCAGCTTCAGATGGCCGCCAGCTGCACCGTGGGCGAGGAGACCGCGTTCATTCTCGAGGTGACCTACGCGGGCCTGGTGACGCTCAACGTGCCGCAAGAGCATCTGCAGCCGGTGCTCCTAATCGAATGCCCGAGGCTCCTGTTCCCCTATCTCCGCCAGATCGTCGGCGACGCCACCCGCGACGGCGGCTTCCCGCCGTTGATGCTGGCCCCCATGGACTTCGTCGCCATGTACCAGCGCCGCATGCAGGAGCTGGCGGAGCAGCAGCAACAGCAACAGCCCCAGGAAGGCGAATAGGGTCCGCTTTCGAGACGGGCGCCGTCAGGACAGCCAGACCGGGTCCTTGATCTTCTCCAGGAACGCTTGGTGGGCGTCGAGCTCCTCGGCCGTGGGCGCGTGGGCGCGCGGCTCGCGCCGTTTGCGGGGCTTGGCGTCGCCCGCCTTTTCCGCCGCGGCGCTCGCCAGCTCCAGACCCGGCTGCTTGCCGCCCATCAGTTCGAGATATACGTCGGCGAGCAGGCGCGCGTCCTTGAGCGCGCCGTGCAGGTCGCGGTCCGAGATGTCGATCTGGAAGCGGCGGCAGAGCGCGTCCAGGTTCGCCTGCTGGCCCGGGAACTTGGATCGCGCGAGCTTCACCGTGTCGAAGGCGCGCTCCAGGGGTAGGACGTCTCGGCCCGCGCGCTCCAGCTCCATGTTGATGAAGCCCATGTCGAAGGCCGCGTTGTGGATGATCAGCGGCGAATCCCCGAGAAACGCCAGGAAATCGTCGGCGATCTCAGCGAATTTTTGCTTGTCGGCGAGGAATTCCTCGGAAATGCCGTGCACGCGGAAGGCTTCCTCGGGCATGTCGCGCTCGGGATTTACGTAGACCCAGTAATCCCGGCCGGTGGCCACGTGGTTCAGAAGCTCGACGCAGCCGATCTCCACGATCCGGTGCCCGGACTTGGGGTCGAGCCCGGTGGTTTCGGTGTCCAGCGCCACTTCCCTCATGATCTGAGCCTCGCGTTCAGCCACTTGGCGTACTCTACGATATCCTTCAACTGGTTCAAGGCTTCCCGGTATCCCAGGCCGGTGCTGACCACGAAATCGGCGCGGGCGCGCTTTTCCGCGTCGGGAACCTGGCGCGAGAGGATGTCGTCCAGGCGCTCGGGCGTCATGTTCGGGCGCGCAAGCACCCGCTTGCGCTGAATCAGCCGTGGGGCGGAGACCACGATCACCATGTCGCACAGTTCGTCGCCCTTGGTTTCGTAGAGCAAGGGCACGTCGAGCACGCAAACCGGCGCGCGGCGGCGCGCGCGGGTCTCGATGAAATGGATCTGGTCGTCCTCGACCAGGGGATGGAGAAGGTTTTCGAGCCGCCAAAGCGCCTCGTCAGAGCCGAACACGCGCTTGGCCAAGACTTCGCGGTCCACCGCGCCGTCCTTGGCGACGCCCGGAAAGGCGGCCGCAACCTCCGCAACCGCCGCCCCGCCTGGCCCCAGCAGCCGGTGGACCGCCGCGTCGGCGTCGTGGACGGGAACGCCCAGGCGGGCGAGCATCCTCGCCGCCGTGCTTTTCCCCATGCCGATGGAGCCGGTGAGGCCGAGAACGAGCATGGCCTATCCCAATCCCTCCAGGACGCGCGCGCGCAGTTCGTCGGTGACCTCGGGCGCGACGCCGAACCATTCCTCGAAACCGGGCGCGGCCTGGTGCAGCAGCATGCCGAGGCCGTCCACCACCCGGTTGCCCCTGGCCCGCGCCAGGGCGAGAAGGGGGGTTTCCAGCGGCGCGTAGACCAGGTCCGTGACCACGGCGACCTTGGGAAGCGCATCGAGATCAAGGTCGAGCGCCGGGTTGCTCCCCATGCCCTGGGTGGTGGTGTTGACCACGACCCCGGCGCCGTCGAGGCGAGCGTGGCGGTCCTCCCACCGAACCACCTCGATCGGGCCGTCGAGTTGGTCCGCCAGTTCGAGGGCGCGAGCGTGAGTGCGGTTGGCCAGCAGAACCACGGGCGCGCCGAGCTCGACCAGGCCGACGCAAACCGCGCGCGACGATCCCCCGGCGCCGATCACCACGGCGGGGGCTTTCGTCGGGTCCCACCCTGGCGCGCCGTGGATCAGATTGCGTTGAAAGCCGACATAGTCCGTGTTGCGCCCGTAAAGGCTTCCGTCATCTCGGACCACGATGGTGTTGACCGCGCCGATGCGCCGGGCCAGGGGCTCGACTTCATCCACGGCCCGAAGCGCGGCCTCCTTGTGGGGCACGGTGACGTTGCCGCCGGCGTAGCCCCGTTCGGACAGGGAGGCGGCGAAGGCCGGAAAGTCGTCGGGCGCGACTTCCATCAGCTCGTAGCGCCCGTCGATTCGGTATTTTTCCAGCCAATAGCCATGAAGCCTGGGCGACAGCGAATGGGCCACCGGCCATCCCATCACCCCCGCCCTTATCGTTCCGGCCATGTCGTCCCCCTCGAATTTTCGACGAAACCTATACCCCAAGACCAAGTCCGGGAAAACGGTCTCGAAGCGCGGGGACGAATTGTGGACATATCGGGTTTTGCGGCGCGGGTTTCCAATCCATCCCGAAACCCCGTCTTTCATTGATCCTGAAAGTCACAGGCGGACAACTCCATACCGGGCCTTGAAAGATGATGACGAAGGAGTCTTCATGCCCTTCATTCACCTCTTTGAAGGAGATGGAATTCACGCCGCATCCATCTTGATTCAAGCGCTTGGACGAACCGTCCACAGGTTGTCCCACGATGATCCGGCCTTTTTTTGAACCTTCTGAAAAACCGGGGGAAAACAATTAATTCCCATGTTTCACGCCACAACAATCACCTCTCTCTTTTCTTATTATAAAAATATTGATTGAATGGGTTGGACGGTCGAACAGTTTGAAATCCGGGATCGACGGGGAGCGCCTTTTTGCCCAAACCATTTCTTCAGGCCCTAGGCGGCGAGGCGCTGGACAGCCCGCCGTTCTGGCTCATGCGGCAAGCCGGGCGCTATCTCCCCGAATACCGGGAGACCCGGGCCAAGGCCGGAAGCTTCCTCGATCTTTGCTACAACCCCGATCTCGCGACCGAGGTGACGCTGCAGCCCCTTCGCCGCTACGGCATGGACGCGGCGATCCTGTTCAGCGACATTCTGGTGATTCCCGACGGCATGGGCCAGCCGGTCCGGTTCGAGGAGGGCAAGGGCCCGATTCTGGAGCCGGTGCGATCAAACGCGGAGGCGGCGAAGCTCGAACCCGATCGGGTCCTGGAAAAACTCGCGCCCGTGTTCGAGACCGTGAAGCGCCTGTCCAGCGAGATTCCCGAAACCACCGCCCTGATCGGGTTCGCGGGCGCGCCCTGGACGGTGGCGATCTACATGGTCGAGGGCCGGGGCGGCACCGACTGCGGCGAGGCCCGGCGCTGGGCCCATTCGGACCCGGACGGGTTCGGGGCGTTGATGGACAAGTTGGTGGACGCGACCGCGGCCTATCTTCTGCGCCAGATCGAATGCGGGGCCGAGGCGATCCAGATCTTCGACACCTGGGCGGGCGTTTTGACCGAATCCCAGTTCGAACGCTGGGTGATCGCGCCGACGGCGGAAATCGTCCGCCGCCTGAAGGCCAAGCATCCGGGCGTTCCCGTTCTGGGCTTTCCCCGCGCGGCCGGGGCTTTGTATCCGCGCTATTTCGAACAAACCGGGGTGGACGCGGTCAGCCTGGACAGCGCCGCGCCCCTCGACTGGGCCCGGGACGTCCTGCAGGCGGGAAAACGGCCCGTGCAGGGCAATCTGGACAACCAGGCGCTCATCGTCGGGGGCGAGGCCATGAAGGCCGAGGCCCGGCGCATTCTGGACGCGCTCGGCCACGGTCCCTTCGTCTTCAACCTGGGCCACGGCATCCTGCCGTCCACGCCGCCCGAGCACGTGGCCGAGCTTCGCGACGTCATCCGGGGTTGGAGGCGCGCGCGATGAAGCTCGCCGTGGTGCTGTTCAACATGGGCGGCCCCGACGGCTTGGACGCGGTCCGGCCGTTCCTGTTCAACCTGTTCCGCGACCCGGCGATCATTCCCGCGCCGGTTTTCGTCCGCCTTCCCCTGGCCTGGAGGATCGCGCGCAAAAGGGCGCCGATCGCCCGAGCGATTTACGAAAAAATGGGCGGAAAATCGCCGCTTCTCGAGCTGACGCGCGAACAGGCGACGGCGTTGGAGCAGGTTCTCTCCCATCGCTGGGACGCCAAGGTCTTCGTCGCCATGCGCTACTGGAAGCCGAGGGCTTCGGAGACAGTCAAGGACGTCAAGGCCTTCGGGCCCAATCGCGTGGTGTTGCTGCCGCTCTATCCCCAGTTTTCGTCCACCACCTCGGGCTCGTCCATAGACGATTGGATGCGCGCGTCCCGCAAGGCGGGACTGGCCGCGCCCACGTCGGGAGTGTGCTGTTATCCCATCGAGGGCGGGTTCTTGCGCGCCCAGGCGGACTGGGTCCGCGCGGCGCTGGCCGAGGCCGAGGGGTTCGGAAAGCCCAGGGTCCTGTTTTCCGCCCACGGGCTTCCGATCAGCGTGATCGAGGCGGGCGATCCCTACCAATGGCAGGTGGAGCGCACGGCCGAGGCCCTGGCCAAGGAAATCGGCGAGCCCGACCTGGACTGGACGCTGTGCTACCAAAGCCGGGTCGGGCCCCAGGAATGGATCGGCCCGTCCACCGAAAGCGAGCTGGAGCGCGCGGGCCGGGACAAGGTCCCGGTGGTCGTGGTCCCCGTCGCTTTCGTTTCCGAGCATTCGGAGACCCTGGTGGAGCTGGACATCGAATACCGCGAATTTGCGGAGAAGGCGGGCGTTCCCGCCTATTTCCGCACGCCCGCCGTGGGGACCGATCCCCACTTCATCGACGGGCTCGCGCAGTTGGTGGAACTTGCGGCCGGAGGCGGACCGCGCTTGAATTGCGGCCAGGCGGGGCGCCTGTGCCCCGGCGACCGGACCCGGTGCTCGCACGGCCTGGCGTTGGGTTAGACATACGGGGGTAGGCATGCTCGATCTGTCCGGCGAGACGTATCTTTGGATCAAGGCGCTGCACATCATCAGCTTCGCGTCGTGGATGGCGGGGCTTTGGTACCTGCCGCGCCTGTTCGTCTACCACACGAACGCCAAGCCCGGCTCCGAGCTGTCCCAGACCTTCCAGGTCATGGAGCGCCGCCTGTACCGCGCCATCATGACCCCGGCCATGGCCGCCACCTGGGTGCTCGGCGCCGTGCTGTGGATGGAGCTTCAGGACTTCGAATCGCCCTGGCTTCTGGCCAAGATCGGGTGCGCCGTGGGCATGACGTTCTTTCATTTCGCCTCCGCCGCGTGGCTGACCGACTTCGCCAACGAGCTCAACGAACGTTCGGAAGTCTTTTATCGCGCAGCCAACGAGATTCCGACGCTGCTGTTGATCGCCATCGTCATCCTTGGGGTGTTGAAGCCCGTTTTCGAATAGAACGCGCCGCTTGACAGTGCGCGCGGCCGTGTATAATTTTTCAATGTCTCAATACTCGGAGTCACACCGAGGCCTAGCCTTCACATTTCCTTTGGCGTCGTGGGCGATCCGCCCGAAATTCCACCATTACGCCTTGGCCTTACGGCCGTTCGGTGGGTCGGATTTCAGCGCCAGGGTTATTTCCCCCCCATATCCGAACTGCGAATCGCCGTCATGAATCTTAAGGAACTCAAGGAAAAATCCCCAGCCGACCTTTTGGCCTACGCCGAGGAGTTGGAGGTCGAGAACGCCAGCAACCTGCGCAAGCAGGACATGATGTTCGCCATCCTGAAATCGCTGGCCGAAAAGGACATCGCCATTTTTGGCGACGGGGTTTTGGAGGTTCTTCAGGACGGATTCGGGTTCCTGCGCTCGCCCGAGGCCAACTATCTGCCCGGCCCCGACGACATCTACGTCTCGCCGAGCCAGGTGCGTCGCTTCGGGCTCAGGACCGGGGACACGGTCGAGGGCCAGATCCGCTCGCCCAAGGACGGGGAGCGCTATTTCGCGCTGCTGAAGGTCAACCAGATCAATTTCGGCGACCCCCAGAACGTGCGCCACCGCATCAACTTCGACAACCTGACGCCGCTCTATCCCGACCAGCGCCTGGGCATGGAGATCGACGATCCCGAGCACAAGGACCGCACGTCCCGGGTTCTCGACCTGATCACCCCGATCGGCAAGGGCCAGCGCGCCCTGGTGGTGGCGCCGCCGCGCACGGGCAAGACCGTGATGCTGCAGAACGTCGCCCATTCCATCGCGACCAACCATCCCGAATGCTACCTGATCGTGCTGCTGATCGACGAGCGGCCCGAGGAAGTCACCGACATGGCCCGATCGGTCAAGGGCGAGGTGATCAGCTCCACCTTCGACGAACCCGCCGCGCGCCACGTCCAGGTGGCGGAAATGGTGATCGAAAAGGCCAAGCGCCTGGTCGAGCACAAGATCGACGTGGTGATCCTACTCGATTCCATCACCCGGCTGGCCCGCGCCTACAACACGGTGGTGCCGTCGTCGGGCAAGGTGCTGACCGGCGGCGTCGACGCCAACGCCCTGCAGCGGCCCAAGCGCTTCTTCGGCGCGGCCCGGAACATCGAGGACGGGGGCTCGCTCACCATCATCTCGACCGCGCTGATCGACACCGGCTCGCGCATGGACGAGGTCATCTTCGAGGAGTTCAAGGGCACCGGCAATTCGGAGATCATCCTGGACCGCAAGCTGTCCGACAAGCGCACCTGGCCCAGCATCGACATCACCAAGTC